>SVOC01000014.1 GCA_015066625.1 Oscillospiraceae bacterium | reverse complement strand
AGGTGCGTTGCACTCCGCTCACTTGCGAGTGCTCGACTATATTACCAAATCTCTTTCCGTTTGTCAACACCTTTTTTGAAAAAATTTCGGATTTTTTTCAACTTTACCATTTTGTATAATATTGATGAACTCAATATTGATTTTTTGTACAAATGTTACTGTTATACATTAATTATAACTTTTCCTGCTGCGGAGCCTCTCGAAAATCTCCACAATTTTAAATCGTATTTCATATTTATCCGAAGATTTGACTATTTTAACACAATTATCATCAAAAACAGCATTTATATCAGTATTCTGAGATGCTGCAGGCAGACAAAGAGGCGGAAACATAACACACCACCAGTTATGACCTTCACCGTTGCCGAGAATAATCTTAAGAGATAAATACTCCCCTGCCGGCATCGTAAAGCTCTCGTATGCTCTGGTGGGATAATACTCTTTCACAAGACAAACCTCGGCACAATAATCAAAACCTTCTTCACTCAGTATATTATTAATGTATGCTTCAATGGTTTCTTTGTTGTCTGAAAGCCTGCTGAATGCGGTTTCCGCCGTCATATCTCCCGAAAACAATTCGTTACCGCTCTGAAGCAGTTTATCCCTGACGACAAGCTTCACATGCTGGTCAATATCCGAATCGGAATTGGCGAGAATATGCAATCTTACAACTTCATCTCTTATATTGTTACAGGATAAGCCGAAACTGACAACAGAAAAAAGCAATGTGAATACAAGCCCTAACGCAACAGATACTTCAATCATCCTTATTTTTTTCATAAACAAAACCGTCCTTTATGTCTTTGACAACATTATGGGACGGTTTTTTTAAGCTTATTCACTTAATTCGGGTTCAAGTCCGCCGATTTCATCACGGGCTTTGAAAACATATCCGTTCTGGCTGAGAATATCGATATGAGCAAGCGCCTCTCCCGTACCGAGAGCAACACAGTTCAGGGCATCCTTTGCAACAAAGGTTTTAATACCGGTTTTCTTCTCAATCATTTTATCAATACCTTTAAGAAGTGCACCGCCGCCGGTAAGGTAAATACCCGATTCGCAGATATCGGCAGAAAGCTCAGGCGGAGTAAGCTCAAGAACAGAGCGTACAGCCTCAGCTATTGCTTCAAGATGAGGTCTCATTGCAAGATAAACTTCGGTTGAACTCACTTCGATACTGACGGGAAGATTGGTTATAAAGTGTTTGCCTTTGACGGTCATACCCAGTTCAACATCACGCAAAAACGAATAACCGATTTGCTTTTTCAGCATTTCAGCGGTTTTATCGCCGATTATAACGTCACGCTCACGCCTTATCTGCCTTGCTATAGCCTCATCAAAAGTATTGCCTGCAACTTTAATGGAACGAGAAACTGAAATACATCCCATGGTGATAACGGCAATATCGGTAGTACCGCCGCCGATATCCACAACCATAGCTCCTACGGGTCTTGTGCTTTTTATTCCTGCACCCAGTGCAGCTGCAAGGGGTTCTTCTATGAGGCAGGCTTTTGCGGCACCTGCGGATGTAACCAAATCAAGAATTGTTCTTTTTTCAAGACTTGTTGCCATCGACGGAACACAGATAACAACATTGGGCTTGAAGATCATATTTTTACATATCTTTGAAAGAATATATTTCAGAATATGCTTTGTTGCGGTAAAATCCGACACAACGCCGTGCTCCATAGGCTTGACAACTCTGATTGAATCGGGATTTTTACCTATCATATCCCAGGCACGCCTGCCGACTGCCAGAAGCTTGCCGCTTTCTTTTTCATATGCCGCCGCACTGGGCTCTGACATTACAACACCCTTACCTTCAACAAAAGCAACTATGGAAGTTGTGCCAAGGTCAATACCTATATTTGCACCGAGCATCGGATTACACCACCTTTCTATATAATGTAATGGTTATTTTTTCTTTTTCGGAGTCAATGCAGTTGAAATACAATACACGGATTTTGCACCGTAAAGCCACAGCATTTTTGAACACTCGTTAAATGTTTCACCGGTTGTTGAAATATCGTCAACAAGAAGAATCGTTTTGTCTTCAACCTCTGCGGGATTATTGACCTCAAATACACCGCTGAGATTTCCTTTTCTGAAAACAGACGAAATTGTGTGTTGTTTACGGGTTTCATAAATTTTTGACAGAACGCCTTTTCTGTGTTCAATGCAAAGATGCCTGCTAAGTTCATCTGCAAGAAGCTCACATTGGTTATAACCTCTTTCCCGTCTGCTTTTATCGGTAAGAGGAACTGCAGTAACATAATCGAAATGGATATCAGCAAACCTTTCGTTAACCGTTTTTGCCATTTCATAACCGAAGGCTTTTGCACTGCTGCGCCAATGTCTGAACTTATATGCGTGAATACCTTTTCTCACATTACCCGTGAAATAGAATGGTGCAGCCAGACCGTCATAGTATTTTTCGGCTTTCCTGCAAGAACACTCTTTTTTCTCTCTGCCGCATTTACGGCAAATCTCGCCTTCAATACGGGGCAGAGTGCCTGCACAATCATCACAGCACTTCTTTTCAGATTTTATAACCCTGCCGCAGTAAGCACAACGGCGAGGAAAAAGTGCGGTCAAAAATGCATCAAAAATCTTTATCATCAGCCGTCACCCAACATAATGAAGTTCTTCAGTGCCGAATAACGCTTTGCCTTACTGTTATTTGCAACCATTCTTTCAACCGTACTTCTTGTGCCTACAAGAACCATCATTTTTTTCGCTCTCGTAACGGCGGTATAAAGCAGGTTTCTGTATGCAAGCTGTTCAACCACACCTGCAACGGGCATAACAACGGCATCAAATTCATTACCCTGACTTTTATGCACCGTTACCGCATATGCGTGTTCAAGCTCCGTGCGGCTTTCAAAAGGATACTCTGCCAATCTGTCGTCGTATCTGACATAAAGCAAATGTGCGCCTTCGTCGATTTTTTCAAGCATTCCTATATCACCGTTAAAAACTCCCAGACCGTCTTTTTCACCGCTTGTCCAAGGAATATTATAGTTATTTTTTATCTGCATAAGTTTATCGCCTTCTCTGAGAGTACACTGACCGAAAGTATGCTCACGCTTATGCTTGGCAGGAGGATTAAGCGCCGACTGAAGAATTTTATTGATATGAACAGTGCCTGCATCACCTTTTCTTGAAGGGCAAAGCACTTGTATATCCTCAGTGGGAGAATAGCCGTAAGCCTTGGGAAGTCTTTCCGCACAAAGCTCTGCAACGGTTTTTGCGGTAACAAAGGGAGAAGTTCTTTCAAGAAAGAAGAAATCCTTATCGGTCCGTGATATTTCGGGCAATTCACCGTTTACGATTTTATGGGCATTTGTAACTATCAGGCTTTCCATCGCCTGACGGAAAACATCTTTGAGCTCAACTACGGGTAACGCTTTTGAATTGATTATATCGTGCAGAACATTGCCTGCACCCACAGGAGGAAGCTGATCCGAATCCCCCACCATAACAAGCCTGCAACCGATGGGCAATGCATCAAGAAGGCTTGAAAACAGAACAACATCAACCATCGACAGCTCATCAATAATAACAGCACCTGCACTCAGCGGATTTCTTTTGTTCCTTTGAAAGACAGGTCTGTCGCTGTTATCCCATTCAACTTCAAGAAGACGGTGAATGGTTTTTGCCTCTCTGCCCGTCAACTCACTCATCCGCTTTGCGGCTCTGCCTGTAGGTGCGGCAAGTGCAACCTCAAGACCCTGATTTTCAAACACCTTCAATATGCCTCTGAGTGTTGTGGTTTTGCCCGTACCGGGACCGCCGGTAAGAACAAGAATACCCTTTTCAACCGCAAGCCTTATTGCAAGACGCTGACGCTCATTATAGCAAACACCGCTTATCAGCTCGGATTTATCAATCTGTTCATCAATATTATCAAGGCATTTTGGTGCAAATCTTTTCATAAAAAGAATGGAATTTGCCGCATTCTTTTCCGCGTTATATATATCGGGAAGGAAAATAAAGTCTTTTGAACTGAGATTATCCGACACCAGCTGACGGGTTTCAATAAGATAATCAATTCGTATATCAACGGTATCTGCACTGACATCAAGCAAGTCGCAACAAGGGGGAATAAGCTTTTCTCTCGGTAAGCAGGTGTGACCGTTGTAAAGATTATGTCTGACAACGTAGAGAATGCCTGCATCAACTCTGTATTCATCGGCAGGAGGAACAGGTAAGCGGCTTGCAATACTGCAGGCTTTTTCAAATGTTATGCCCACACCCTCGCTGCAAAGTAAGTAAGGATTCCGTTCAACGGTTTCAACCGACCTTGAACCGAAAACTTTGAACACTTTAAGGCACTCTGCGGTTGTGATTCCGTACTTTTCAAGGGATATCAGTGCCTCACGCTCTGCGGCGCGGCGTCGGAATTCCGATGATATTTCGCAGGCTCTTTCTTTTGAAATGCCTTTAATTTCAGCAAGTCTTTCGGGATGATTTTCTATAATGTAAAATGTATCTTCGCCGAAACGCTCAACTATCTTCTGCGCAGTTTTTTCTTTTACACCTTTAACAATGCCCGACGACAAATATGAAAGCATATCTGCGGCAGTCTGAGGCATTTCACGGCGGCACATTTCAAATTTAAACTGCTTGCCGAAGGTGGGATGAACCATCCATTTGCCCGTGAAAGACACTTTTTCACCGTTATAAAGCTCACCCACATTCCCCGTAGCAGTAAAAAGTTCACCGTCACTTGAAAAATCAAGCACAGTGTAGCCGTTTTCGGTATTGCGGTATGTTATATATTCAACAGTACCTGTAATTGTTATCAATTCATCCATAACAACCATAAGAAATAAAATTAAGCAGTGCCGAGACGGTCTGTAAGCCGAGTTCTGTCATTTAAGGCAATCATCTGTCTACACCTTACGTTGCCGCAAGGTTTAAGCCACCCGTCGGAGTATCGTCGAGCAAACGCCGGAGCAAAGCTCCTCCTCCCGTCGGTGTTGCTTCGGATAGGGTTTGCAGGGCCGTGCGGTTCCCCGCACGCCGGTGAGCTCTTACCTCGCCTTTCCACCCTTACCTGCATAAAGCAGGCGGTATATCTCTGTTGCACTTTCCCTAAGGTCACCCTCGGCGGCCGTTAGCCGTTATCCCGCTCTGTGAAGCTCGGACTTTCCTCACGCAGCAAAGCTGCCCGCGACTGCCCGACCGTCTCAGCACACGTGCTCCGTATTATTGTAAATCACCTTTTGCAAAATGTCAAACAAATTGATGACATATTTAAAATAATTTACATTTTAGATATTGTATGCGCCTTGGTTTTGATATAAAATTATATAAAACACTGAAAGGACAAGCCAATGGACGACATATATATTTCAAAAAAACGAAAGAATTCTCAGGATTTTATTGTTGAAATACCTGAAGATGAATTTCTCTCTTCTCCTCCCGAGGATAATGAGCCTCCTCAGAAAAAGAAGAAACACCGTTTTCTAAGGTTTATTGCAAAGGTTGTTGCCGCAATTTTCATTCTGAGTTCGATATTCATTTTCTTTTTTGCCGCCGCTTCGGGATACACACGCAATGACCTTGAAAAAAACAAATACATTTCTTCATCTCAACTTAAAACCAGCCCATTTGTAACAAATATTCTGCTTCTGGGCGTTGACGGAAATGCAGAATCATCATCACGTTCCGACTCAATGATACTTGTTTCGGTTGACTTTGCACACGCAAAAATAAAGCTTACATCTTTCCTGCGTGACAGCTGGGTCGAAATCCCTTCGAAGGGTAAGAAAGCAAAGCTTAACGCCGCCTGCTCCTATGGCGGACCTCAGCTTGTATGCGATACAATTGAATATAATTTCGGGGTTGATATTGACCATTTTGTTATGGTTGATTTTGATATGTTCACTCAGATTATCGACAGTCTGGGCGGTGTTGAGGTTGAAGTAACAAAAAAAGAAGCAAATTTCATAAACAGCACAACACGGCAGAATGTGGATTACGGCGACAGTGTCCGTCTTAACGGAGACGAGGCACTTGTTTATTGCAGAATAAGAAAGCTTGACAGCGATTATATGAGAACATATCGCCAGAGAAAGGTTATCACCGCACTTATTAATCAGGCAAAAAAAGCAGGAATTCCCAAGCTGATTGATACGATGCGTCAGGTATTCCCTCTCATTCAGACAGATATGTCACCCCTTGAAATAACCGCATTCGCATACAAAGCAGGAGCCGGCATTATTGCATTTGATATCGAGCAGAACAGAGTTCCCATTGATGAGCATATGACACCGAAAACCATTAACGGTCAGTGGGTTGAAGCCCTTGACATTGAAGCAACCAAAGACTATCTCATCGAATATATTTACACAAATAACATAAAAATCGAGGAATAAAAAAAGCCTCCCGTAAAGGGAGGCAAAAATCAGACTTCATCACTGATTTCAGGTGAATATACTTCCTTTTCGGTTGAAAGGACAATCTGTGTTTCGGTTGAAACAACGCCGCTGACGGAGCTGACTTCCGTAAGAAGCTTTTCGAGCCCCTTTGCATTCTCAACGCAAGCCTTGAGAATATATGTATGCTCACCCGTTATGCTGTGGCACTCAACAATCTGAGGATGCTTGCTCACAAACTCCGAAAACACTCCGCAAAATTTGGGATGCTCAAGATTTACAAAGATAAATGCGGTTAAATCCATACCCAGCATTTCTTTATTAAGCACAGCCGTATACTGCTTGATAATACCGCTTGATTCAAGCTTTTTGATTCGCTCAATAACGGCAGAAACGGACATATTAACTTTATTGCCGATAACCGAAGCATTTTCTCTCGAATTAGCTTTAAGGCATTCGATTATCCTGATATCAACAGCATCCATTCAATCAACCCGTTCAAATATTTTACAATTCTATAATACCAAAAACAACAAAATAGTCAAGGCTAATACAAAAATTTTTTCGGATTAACTGAAAATTATTGCAAAATATTTTTAATTATACTCATTTTACCGAATAATTTCAGTAAAGGAAAGGATTACATACATATGGAAACGGTTTTCAGACCCTTCAGAGAAACTGACAGACAGGATTTTTTCAGAATGGTAAAAAAATTCTACGCTCCCCCGGCAACGCTCCACACTCCGCCCGATGATGTTATGCTGAGCTGCTTTGACGCAGCCTTCAAAACACCCGAGTTGGTAAAAGGAATTATGTTTGAAAGAAACAATTCGCCCGTAGGATATGCCATTGTATCTCTCAAGTTTGAAACAGAGGTAGGCGGTATTGCCGCCTGGATTGAAGAGCTTTATGTTGAAGATTTCTGCAGAAGTGAAGGAATCGGCAGAAATTTTTTTGAATACCTTCAGAATGAATTAAAGGGTAAAATCAGAAGATTACGTCTTGAAGTAGGCGAAGATAACGCAGGTGCAATAAAGCTTTACAAAAGCCTTGGATTTGAATTTCTGGATTATAAGCAAATGGTTATTGACCGTGATTTTTAATATTCAATTATGTCATTCTGTTTAAGGCTGAGTGCGACCTCGCTCCGCGGCGAAAGCTTTCTGTTTTCAACAGAAAAATACAGACAGTCATCCGATAACCGTGCAGAATAAGAATACCACTTTGTTTCGTAATAAAGCATTCCGCTGTTCAGCTGTTTATCCGCGAATAATTCATTCATTATTTCACTGCCGTCTTCATCCGGTGCATAAACGGATATAACACTTTTTACACATTGAGTAAACAAATCAATCTTGTCTGTGCAGGTGCAGGCAAGGTTGATTTTTTCTGTATTCCCCTGCCCGTCTGCACGGGTTTCCATAACAAAACCTTTCTCCTCGCCGTATGCAAAGAATACGGTATTGGAGTTCTCTTGCGAAAATGAAAGAAATTCATTTATGACAAAGAGTTCATCATATTGACATAATCTTTCGGTCAGAAGATTGACATTAACCTTCTCCTGCACCGAGCAGGACGCAAGAAAAATAACCGACAAAAGCAACAGAGCAATTTTTTTCATATCAGTATTTCTTTTTGAATTTCAGATTAACCGCACCGATTCCCCCTGCCGCACCGCCGAGAAGCATCAGCCCAGCCAGAATAAACAGACCGCTGCCTGCCTTGTTACCGTTAACAACAAAAAGCACTGCGGCACAGAAAAGCGACGATATAAAGCCTGAAAGAGCTCCGTAGGGCACACCTTTTTGCTTTATCGGTCTAACAGCGGCAAACCCGCCTGCAATCCCCGACAGCAAAGCAAAGGCAACACCTGCCGGAAAATACAGTGAACTGTTCGCACCGTTTTTCAGAGAAAACAATGCAAACAATGCAAGAAGCACAAAAAACATTATCACGGAAACCGCCGACCCCACGAGTATTCTGATGTAGTTATTACCGCTTACCTCGTTTCTTCTTGTGCTTTTATTTTTACCTGACATAAAAAAACTCCTCTCATATTACGGCTAATCCAATAATATGAAAGGAGTATGTTATTTATTCAATCAGGAATCAAAGGTGTCGTCCTTTTTCTTGGTCTTCTTTCTCTTTGACTTGCTGTTTTCAGCAGCTTCTTCCATTCTCTTCTGCTTTTCAGCTTCGGCAGCAGCCTTTGCAGCTTCTCTTTCAGCAGCAGCTTTTTCATCTGCTGTGTTGTTTGTTGAGATAGCCCACTTTGCAATCTTCATCTTGTTTCTGTCTGCGCCTGTTTCGATGATAAGAGAATCTTCCTTAACGGTGATAACTCTGCCCATAATACCGCCGATTGTTGTGATTTCATCACCAATCTGAACGTTGTCACGCTTAGCCTGCTCTTCTTTCTGCTTTTTTTTCTGTGAACGGTTCATAAAGAACATCATGAGAACCATAACGCCAATCATTATGATAAAAGTCCACTGATTGCCGCCTGCTGCACCTGTTGCGCCGTTTGCAGCACCGGCAGGAGCAAGTAAATAAATAAGATTCATTAAAATAACCTCCAAAGTGTAATGCAAGTATTATACAGTAATCAAATCAAATATGCAATAGTTAAATCAAAAATTATTTCAATAATCAGATTCTTGTATCAAGCAAATCTGCATTTTCGTTGCGGAACTGCTCGAATGTGCCGTTATCGAGAGCGTCACGGATATCCTGCATAAGCATATTATAGAAGTGAAGATTATGCATTACGCAAAGACGCATTGCAAGCATTTCCTTCGCTTTGAAAAGATGACGGATATATGCCCTTGAAAACTTGGAACAAACAGGACAGTTACATTCAGGGTCAATAGGCAGTGAATCACGCTCATACTTTTTGTTGTTGAGATTGATAATACCCTTCTTTGTAAAAAGATGTCCGTGCCTTGCATTTCTGCTTGGCATAACGCAATCAAACAAATCAACGCCTCTGTAAACCGCTTCAATGATGTTGCCGGGAGTGCCGACACCCATAAGATATCGGATTTTATCCGCAGGCATATGAGGTTCTACTGCAGAAATAATGCGATACATATCCTCTTTGGGTTCGCCTACCGCAAGGCCGCCGATTGCATAGCCGTCAAGGTCAAGCTGAGCAATCTGCTTCATATTTTCAACGCGAAGGTCGTCGTATGTACTGCCCTGATTAATACCGAAAAGAAGCTGGTTTTTATTTATTGTATCAGGAAGAGAATTAAGTCTTTTCATCTCCGCCTTGCAACGTTCAAGCCATCTTACGGTTCTTTCGCAGGATTGCTTTGCATATTCGTATTTTGCAGGGTTTTCAACACATTCGTCAAAAGCCATGGCTATTGTTGAGCCGAGATTTGACTGAATCTGCATGCTCTCCTCGGGACCCATAAAAATGTGCTTTCCGTCAACATGGGACTGAAAATTCACGCCTTCCTCATTGATTTTACGAAGAGATGCAAGTGAAAAAACCTGAAATCCGCCGCTATCCGTAAGGATAGGTCCCTCCCAGCCCGTAAACTTGTGAAGTCCGCCCATATCACGAACAAGACCGTCACCGGGGCGCACATGAAGATGATATGTATTTGAAAGCATAACCTGACAGCCGATTTCCTTCAAATCTGTTGAAGAAAGGGCTCCCTTGATTGCACCGCAGGTTGCAACATTCATAAATGCAGGTGTCTGCACCGTACCGTGAACGGTAACGAATTCACCACGTCTTGCATTGCCTTCTTTTTTGATAAGTTTATACATAGCTTATTCTCCGTAAAATACGCAGGCATCGCCGAAACTGAAGAATCTGTATTTTTCTTCAACGGCAACTTTATACGCGTTCATTGTGTTTTCATAGCCGCAGAATGCACTGACAAGCATAATCAGCGTGCTTTCGGGAAGATGAAAGTTGGTAACAAGGCAGTCAATACATTTGAACTCATATCCGGGATAAATGAATATGTTTGTCCAACCGTCATCCTCACAGATTTCGCCTCTGAAAGTTGCAACGGATTCAAGGGTTCTGCAGCAGGTTGTTCCCACCGCAAAAACTCTGCCGCCGTCAGCTTTCGTTCTGTTTATAAGCTCTGCCGTTTCGGCGGGAAGATGATAATGCTCGGAATGCATATGATGCTCTTCTATGTTGTCTGCCTTAACGGGTCTGAAAGTACCCAGACCTACATGAAGGGTTACAAAGCCTATTTCAACACCCATTGACCTGATTTTTTCCATAAGCTCGGGCGTGAAATGCAGCCCTGCCGTAGGTGCGGCGGCACTGCCCTGCTCCTTGGCATAAACGGTCTGATAGCGTTCTTTATCTTCAAGTCTTTCGGTTATGTAGTGAGGCAAAGGCATCTCGCCAACCTTATCAATCACTTCAAAGAAGTTGCCTTCAAACCCGAACTTTGCAATACGGTTGCCGTCTGCAAGAACCTCAATGATTTCTGCTGTCAGAATACCGTCTGCAAAGGTGAATTTATGACCTACTCTCGCCTTTTTTCCCGGACCTGTAATAACCTCCCAGGTATCAAAGCTTCTCTGATTGAGCAGAAGGAATTCAACAACGGAACCCGTGTCGATTCTTTCGCCGTACATTCTCGCGGGAAGCACTCTGGTGTTATTGAGAATAAGACAGTCACCGGGTCTGAAATACTCGGTTATATCACTGAACACCCTGTGAAAAAGCTCACCCGTCTGCCTGTTAACCGCAAGCATTCTTGAACTGTCACGGGGTTCAACGGGAGTCTGTGCAATCAGCTCTTTGGGTAATTCATAGTAAAAATCGCTTCTTTTCATTAAAAACCTCAAAATTCTCTCAAAAAATCCGATATCTTTGTATAAATAATCATTTGATTTATATTGTCGTATGTGTTATTATCTATAATATTATTATGAGAAGTTTTTGTCAAGGCGCATATTCCACAAAAATTTGAACAGATTATCCGAAAAGAGGTTAAAACTTATGAAGAATTACAAAGTCGGCATCGTCGGCGCAACAGGTATGGTAGGTCAGAGATTTGCTACTCTTCTTGACAATCACCCTTGGTTCGATGTTAAGGTTCTCGCAGCAAGTCCCCGTTCAGCGGGTAAAAAATATAAGGATGCCGTAGGCAGCAAATGGTGTATGGCAACAGATATCCCCGAAAAGATGGCTGATATCGTTGTTATGGACGCAACTGCAGATATCGAAAAAATCGCCGCATCGGTTGATTTCATTTTCTGTGCGGTTGATATGAAGAAAGACGAAATCAAAGCACTTGAAGAAGCATACGCAAAGGCAGAGTGCCCCGTTGTTTCAAACAACAGTGCTCACAGAATGACCCCCGACGTTCCCATGATCGTTCCCGAGCTCAACACAGACCACGCTAAAATTATTGATTCACAGAAAAAGCGTCTGGGTACAGAAAGAGGATTCATTTCCGTTAAGTCAAACTGCTCACTTCAGAGCTATGTTCCCGCACTTTACCCCCTCAACAAGTTTGGTGTAAAGGATGTTCTCGTTTGCACATATCAGGCTATTTCAGGTGCAGGTAAAACCTTCGATACATGGCCCGAAATGGTTGATAATGTAATCCCCTACATCGGCGGTGAAGAAGAGAAATCAGAAAAAGAACCCCTCAAAATCTGGGGTGAAATTGTCGGTGATGAAATTGTTCCCGCAAAGGCTCCCAACTTCACTGCACAGTGCCTTCGTGTTCCTGCATCAGACGGTCACATGGCTGCAGTGTTCGTAAGATTCGAAAACAAACCCTCTATGGACGAAATGAAGGAAATCTGGAAAGAGTTCAAGGGCTATCCCCAGGAGGCAGAGCTTCCCAGTGCACCCAAACAGTTCCTCAACTACTTTGAAGAGGATAACCTTCCCCAGACAAAGCTTCAGAGAAACCTTGAAAACGGTATGGCTGTTTCAATCGGCCGTCTCAGAGAAGATACACAGTATGACTACAAGTTCGTTTGCCTTTCACACAACACACTGAGAGGCGCCGCAGGCGGTGCTGTTCTTATGGCTGAACAGCTTTGCGCTCAGGGCTACATCACACCAAAATTCAACTGATGAAAGGAGTCAGACAATGAAGCAGACTGTATTTACGGGCGCAGGCGTTGCTATCGTTACACCTTTTACAAAAGATAATAAAATCAATTACGATAAGCTTGCCGAGCTTCTTGAATTCCAGATTGCCAACAAAACTGACGCAATCATTATTTGCGGAACAACAGGTGAAGGCTCAACTCTTGACCACGAAGAACATTCAAACGCAATAAAGTTCACCGTTGATGTTGTAAACAAGAGAATTCCCGTTATCGCCGGTACGGGAAGCAACGACACAAACTATGCGGTAAAGCTTTCAAACGAGGCTGAAAAAGCAGGTGTTGACGCACTCCTTTCCGTTACTCCTTACTATAACAAAACTTCACAGAGGGGTCTTGTTCAGCATTTCAACTATATTGCCGACAGGGTAAGTGCTCCCATCATTCTTTACAATGTTCCTTCAAGAACAGGTGTGAACATTCTTCCCGAAACATACCTTGAGCTTTCAAAGCACGAAAGAATCGTGGGCACTAAGGAAGCTAACGGTGATATTTCATCCGTTGCAAGAACAATCGCTCTCTGCGGTGAGGATTTCTCCGTTTACTCAGGCAACGACGACCAGGTTACGGCGCTTATGTCACTTGGCGGCAAGGGTTCAATTTCGGTGCTTTCAAATATCGCACCTGAAGTTGCACACAATATTCCCGCACTTTACCTCGAAGGAAAGTACGAAGAAAGCCGCAAGCTTCAGCTTGAATACATCGACCTTTGCCATGACCTTTTCATTGATGTTAATCCTATCCCGGTTAAGGAAGCAATGAATATGATGGGTATGGATGTGGGCGATTGCAGACTTCCCCTTTTCAGAATGACTGATACCGCAAGAGAAACACTCAGAAATACACTTGCAAGACACGGACTTGTAAAGTAATCAAGAGGTAATCCGAAATGACAGGAATTTTATTAAGCGGCTGCAACGGAAAAATGGGTAAAGCGGTTACAAGATGTGTTGCAGAAAGCACAGACTGCAAAATCGCAGGCGGTATTGATATTTTTACCGAAGCTTCTGCGGGCTATCCCGTTTTCTCAGCACCTGCCAACGTAACAAACGATATTACGGAAAAAGTTGATGTAATCATTGATTTTTCAAACCCCGCCGCACTGTCGGGTCTGCTTGAATATGCGGTTAAGAATTCAATTCCTGCCGTAATTTCAACCACAGGTCTCAGTGATTCGCAGATTAATCTCATCAGAGATGCATCAAAGAAGATACCCGTATTCTTCAGTGCCAATATGTCACTTGGCGTTAATCTTGTTTGTGAACTTGCAAAAAAGGCGGCAAATGTTCTCGGTGATTCTTTTGATATTGAAATTGTGGAAATGCACCACAACCAAAAAATTGATGCTCCCAGCGGCACCGCACTCATGATTGCCGATTCCATCAAAGAAGAGCTTGATAACGGCGTTGTATACGAATATGACCGCCATTCAAAGCGCGAAAAGAGAACTAAGAAAGAAATCGGCATTCACGCAGTAAGAGGCGGTACAATAACAGGTGAACATCAGGTGATTTTTGCAGGGCTTGATGAGATTATCACAATATCCCACTCCGCAAGAAGCAAGGAGCTTTTTGCAACAGGTGCCGTCAGCGCCGCAAAATTCATCTGCGGCAAACCTGCAGGACTTTATAAAATGTCGGATATGCTTTAATAAGCGGAGGAATAAAAATGAAGCTTGTTGATAATATTTTTGTAACCGAAGATGTAACGCTTTTTTCACTTTGCGATGCACCTGCCGATATTGAACATATGGCAGAGGTTTTTAAAATGATTGCAGATGCAGGAATTGATGTGGATATGATTTCTCAGTTCCCTTCAAGCGGTTCCGGTTCGGGATTCTCTTTCACGGTTAACGATAAGGATTTTGTTCCTGTGCTGTCTATCGCCTCAGAGCTTCGCACAAGGTCACCCAAGACAAAAATCAGCGTCAGCAGCGGCAACTGCAAAATCACCGTCAGCGGTGAAGAAATGCGCGGTACTCCCGGTGTATCGGCAAGAATATTCAAAGCGGCAGCAAGCGTTAGTGCGGATGTAAGAATGATAACCACATCCGAAATAGAAATTTCACTGCTCGTTGTCAAATCCGATGTTGATAATGTAATTGAAGCAATAAAAGAAGAATTTTGAATAGCAAAAGCCGACCCTTGGGTACCCAAGGGTCGGCTTTTTTGATAGATTTCAAATCAGAAAGGCATGGGAATACCTGCAAAAATTGCTGCAAGTGAATTCTTAATGATTTCAACAACACCTGCTGCTTCTGCTTCGTTGAAATAAGCAAGAATCTTCTCAACCATTGCAAGGATTTCAGTTATAAATTCCATTGTTTTTGTCCTCCTGTTTAATTTTTACAGTGTTTACTGCAAAAAAATTATACATCAAGACATAGTTTCAAGTCAACACACAACTGGTATACAATGTTCACTCTTTGTCTAAAACAACACACTTTTCACTGTTTTTGTTCAAGCATATCCATGATTGCACGTTTTCCCGTTACTCCTACGCTTCTGTTTTTTACAGAACCGTTTTCCATAACAACCAGTGTGGGAATAGTCATTATTCCGAATTTTTTGGCAAGCTCCGTTTCCGATTCCACATTTACCTTGCACACCTTGACTCTGTCGGATACATCCTCGGCAACATCTTCGATTATGGGAGAAAGCATTTTGCAGGGTGCACACCAATCGGCAAAGAAATCTATGAGCACTGTGCCGTCAAACTCCTCTATTTCCTTTGAATAGCTGTCATCGGTAACATAAAATATTTTCATATTCTCTTTCCTTCTCTCGGTATTATTCTACATTATTTTTTAAATAATGAGCGGATTTATACCGAAAGAAGGTCATTTTTTATACACCGGGAATAAGAAGCATTCTGCCGCTTTCAACGCATCCGTCATTAATTCCGTTTTCAGACATAATTGCCTCAACAGTAGTTGCATATTTTTTTGCAATATTCCAGAGGTTTTCATTCCCATTGCAAAAATAAATTGTAAGGGCACAGGGCTTTTTGTTTTTTGCACGCTCACCTGAAAGTTCCGTTGAACCTATGTATTTTTTCATGCTGCTTGTAAGAGCGGTTGCATTTACAGACATCTCGGTTTTCAGTTCAAGACGGCTGTCGCCCGTAACGGAACAGGAGCATCCGAGAACAGATACACAGCCGTAGCTGAGTATCTTTTCTGCTTTTACGGGAAGTTTTGATACATATTCAAAATCAACGAGTTTCTGAACAACACCGGGTTCGTTATCGGAATCTTTATATAAAATATTCGCATTGTAGGTTCCGCTTGCAACAAACTGACCGTCCTTGCAGCCGAAATTATATTTTACATCGGAACACCACACGGCAAGCACACAGTCAACGCTGACACCTATACTTTCAAAAACAACCTTATTTGTGAACACACCTGCAATGTTATCGTTATACTCAAAAACCTCTGTGTTCTTTGCCGTGTTTTTTACCTCATATTCCGTTGAATAAGCGTCATCGATAAGCGAAAGAGGAATTTCATCAAAGGCAACCATAAAAGCAGTTATACGCATATTTAAATCGATAAGACGCATATCTCCCGATGTATTTGACTTTGCCGCCGCTTCACATGAGCAGACATTGAGAGCAAGACTGCTTATGCTTTTTTCGTTCAGACCTTCAAGCTCAACGATCTGACTCATGGGCATGGAGTGTTCAACGCTTTCAACGGAGCCGCTTTCTGTTACATAATAAATTTTAACATTGCAATCCCCTTTTATCAGTGCCTTGTTGTTTATTACCTTCACATCGTTTGCCGAAACATTTGAAGAAACATTGATTATTCTTGAAACGGGCTCGCGGCTGTCATCAAGCTCAACAACCTCGCTCATTGAAAAAGCTCTCTCGCACACTCCCGTCACCGAAGCGAAGCTGTATTCGGATGAGGACACCTGCATTCCTCCGCCGCTGACACCGCAAAGAATGTGCTCCTCTCTCTTGTTGATTGCCCTGAATAAAAAGGTAAGAATGCCTCTGATATCAACTCTGCGCGAATTCACCGCTCTGCAATTCACATAGTCCGTATTAACCGTTACGCTTACTGCCGAGTCTGAGGTAATTTTGTTTGATTCAATAAATTTCTGCAACGGATAGTTTTGCTCATACGCCGCAATCTTTCCGTTTTCATCGGCATAAATTACTCTTACGGCGGCATTAACATCTGCTGTAACCCTGCCCGAATTATTCTGCACCGAGGTAACGTTGGGCGATACCGTGCATTTAAGTATGCGCTGAATTTCAGGGCAGTAATCGGGCAGAGAAATATCCGCATCAAGAGATTGCTCCGCAGTTGACTCAAAAACAGTTTCGCAGAAGCCTGCTTTTTGTGTTTCACAGTTAAGGTTCATATTATTCCTCCCGTTATATTTATCACCACAATATATTCATCACCTGTCCAACTTATGACTTCAAGGCGGATTTCGCCCATATTTCTTCAAAATAACTATAGATTACGGAAAATTTTTTATATAAATATATTTACAATTAAAAAACTTTATATTATAATGAACTTGTATAAATAATGAAAGGAGCAACACCATGCCCGAGTTTACTTATGAAATTGTTGAATCCGTAGCAGTTCTTTCAGAAAATCCCAAGGGATGGACAAAGGAACTCAATCTTATCAGCTGGAACGGAAGAGATCCTAAGTATGATATCCGTGAGTGGGCGCCTGACCATGAAAAGATGGGCAAGGGCGTTACTCTCAGCAAGGATGAAATGGCAGCACTCAAAGAAGCTGTCAAAGGTCTTTAATCCATCGTCGTTCAAGCGGGCGTTGCGGAATTTTGCCGCAACGCCTTTCTTTCAATAACTTGGGAGGCGTCAATATGAGTGAACAACCTAACCGAACTCATTCCGAGTTCAAAGTTTATGACAGAAAATATGTAGGTGCCAAAGAAACCATCGCTTACCTGCTGAATGACTTTTCAAACGCATTCAACATAGGACAATACACCGACAGATTTATCTGGGACGTTGTAAAAATCGACTTCAAAACAAACGCACTTGTAAGCCTTTTCACAGGTGCGTGGGATATAATAAACGACCCCATCATTGCCGCTGTTGTTGATAAAACAAGAACAAGATGGGGTAAATTCAGACCTTATCTGGTATCTTTCCAGATACCTATGACATTATTGGGAGCGCTTTATTGGTTCATCCCCTTTTTCTTTCCCGGAACTTCGGGTACACATCTGCCAAAGCTTATTTATTATTTTGCATTCAATGTTGTAAATGAAACGGCAGGTACATTCACAAGCATCGCAAAGGCAGGCTATATGACAACCGTCACACCGCACCCGAATGACCGAGCGAGACTGATAACCCTTGCGGAACTGCTGACGGGCTATATGGGCGAGGATATGCCCAACTACATAATGGGCGTCCTTATTGACCTTATCAACAACGGCTTCCTTAAATGGAAGCTGCAGAATGTATTCCTTGCAATGGGTCTGGGCACAAGCATTATCTCATCTGCTTTTACACTTTATTTCTTCCTTGTTTCAAGAGAAAGAGTTATGCAGTCCATTGAGGCTCCCAGCGTTTTACAGGGTCTTAAAGCCGTTGTAAACAACTACCCCGTTCTGCTGATTACCCTTTCCGATTTCCTCGGCGGATTCAGCGTAGGTTCAAGCAGCACTAACTATTTCATTGACGTTCTGGGCTCGGCATCACTTCAGACCTTGTTAAACATTCCTTCAAGTATGAACGGTTCAATAAGCTATGCTTTTGTAAAGCCCATCAGAGAAAAATTTTCAACCAAAGCAATATGGGTATTTGAAGACCTCTACACAAGATTCTGGATTATACTTCTCTTTGTTATCGGTTCAATAAAAAAGAACTACAAAAAGCGTTTGCTTATGTGCATTCTTTTCGGCATTCAGGCGTGGTTTGACAAATGGGCATTCGGTATCAGAAAAGTTGTAAAAGCCGAGCTTTACAACGAAGCTATGGACTATTGCGAATGGAAGAACGGATACCGCGTTGAGGCCACAATCGGCGTTGCGCGAAACCTTATTACCAAGATACAGAACATTATAATGAACTCCGTAAAAAGCCTTATCCTCAGTGCAATCGGCTATGAACAGGGCATTGCAATCGGAACTCAGAGCGACAAAACAAAATGGTGGCTTTTCGCACTCTGCACCGGTATTCCCCAGCTTACGGGTATACTTGCCGTTATACCAAAATTCCTCTACCCTCTTTCGGGTGATGTAAGAAACCGTATGTATAACGAGCTTATGGTAAGAAGACGCGAAATGAACGAAAAGATGACAAATGAAAGCAACGAAATCAAAATCACAATAGAAGAAAGCGTTTAAAAACACTATGGAAACAAGACCCCTGAAAACTATCATCGTAGGCGGCGGACACAGAAGCCTCACCTACGCACAGCTTGCCAATATCGAAAAAGACAAAATGGAAATTGTAGGCATTGCAGACCCCGACGAAACAAGACGAAATGCCATCGCAAAGCAATTCAATATTCCTGCTGAAAGATGTTTTAAAACATCCGATGAAATAACTGCCGTACCCAAATTTGCGGATGCAGTCATTAACGGTACAATGGACCATATTCACGTTTCAACCACAATTCCTCTTCTCAAGGCGGGATATGATGTGCTTCTTGAAAAACCCTTTTCCGTAAACGAAGCTGAGGCAAAAGAGCTTGTTGCCGCTGCCGAGAAATACGGCAGAAAGGTTATGGTGTGCTTTGTGCTCAGATATGCACCTTTTTACAGAAAAATCAAAGACATCATTATGTCAGGCGAAATCGGCAGAATAATCGGCATTTCAACAAATGAATATGTCAGCTACCATCATATGTCTACAAGCCACGTAAGAGGCAAATGGAACAATTCAGACAGATGCCACAGCTCAATGCTGCTTGCAAAATGCTGTCACGACCTTGATATAATGATGTGGCTTATGAGCGAAACAAAACCTGCTGTTGTTTCAAGCTTCGGCTGCAATATGCAGTTCACAAAAGAAAATGCACCGGAAAACTCAGGTACAAGATGTCTTGTTGACTGCCCTCTTTCCGAAGAATGTCTTTACTCCGCAAAAAGACTTTATATTGACCACCCGGACAGATGGTCCTTCTATGTATGGGATGCACTTGAACATATCGAAAATCCGACGATTGAAGATAAAATCGAACTGCTTAAAACCAGCCCTTACGGTGTTTGCGCATTTAAGAGCGACAACAATGTGGTTGACCATCAGACCGTCAGCGTGCTTTTTGAAAGCGGTGCCACGGGAACACACAATATGATTGGCGGCACAAGCTACGGCACACGCACAATTCATATCACAGGTACAAAAGGTGTAATTGAAGGCGATTTTGAAAAAGGTGTATTCACTGTTTCTGAAATCGACCCCAGACCCGGCTGTGAACACAAAGATACGGTTTATGATGTGAAAATCGATAACGACAGCCACGGCGGCGGTGACCTTGACCTTGTGCGTGATTTTGTTGCATACGCAAGAGGAGAAAAGCCCTCGGTATCCTGCACGGATATAAGCGATTCACTTCTCGGTCATCTCGTTGTATTTCTTGCAGATAAATCTATGGAAAATGGCGGTCAGCCAGAAAAAGTTATAGTATGATATACAAACAACTCCCCCGATACATCACAGTATCGAGGGAGTTATTACTTTATCATTTTACATCATTCTCATCGAATCTGTCACCGCACTCGGGACAGAACTTGGGAGGATTCTTGGGATCCTCGGGCTTCCAGCCGCATTTATCGCACTGATAAAGAGGTGCGCCTTCGGGCTTTTTCGCTCCGCAGTTGGGGCAGAACTTGCCTTTGTTTACTGCTCCGCAGGAACAGGTCCAGCCTTCATCGGAGGGTTTCTTTGCCCCGCATTCAGTGCAGAAATTACCGCTTACGGTTGCACCGCAGGCACACTTCCAGGTATTCTGTGCAGTCTGCTGCTGTGCCGTCTGCTGAACACCTGCCTGATACATCTGCTGTGCATTGAAGCCGCCGTTTGCATTCATCGCCATACCCATACCCATAAAACCTGTCATTGCACCGCCTTCATTAGCTGCAGCAGCTTCCATGGCATTTGCCTGAGCATCTGTCATTCTTCCTGCCATCATAAAGGGATTTGAACCAAGTGTTGCGGCATCTTCCATCTGATTGATTTTCTTCATATCCTCTTCTGTGAGGGTAATGGGATTAAGTGCGATGGATTCAACAGAGATACCTCTGCGGTCTGTCCACTCAACCTTAAGTGCCGCATTCATTGCATCCTTAAGCTCTGTTGTGTGTGCAGGAATCTGAGCAGGTCTGAGTTCAAGCTCTGTAAGCCTTGCAAATGCAGGCTGGAGAGCGGAAATAAACTCTGTTTTGAGCTGCATATCAATTTCATCTCTTCTGTATTCGTCGCTTACATTGCCTGCAATCTTCGTATAGAAAAGAATGGGATCGCTGATTCTGTATGAATAAATACCGTTGCATCTCACCTGAACAGTTCTGCTCATACCCAATCTTTTATTCACAACTTCAAACATAAAGGGATTGGGTGTGCCGAACTTGTTATCAAGAATTTCTTTTGTGTTGAAATAATAAACTCTCTGATCCTTGCCTGTATCGCCGCCGTATGTAAATCTTTTTCCGATAAGCTTGAATGTTTCCTTGATGCTGTCACCGAGTTTACCCGAGAAAATGCTGGGTTCTGTCGATGAATCATATGTGAATTCACCCGGCTCTGCACAGACTTCAACAACCTTGCCCTGCTCAACGATAATCATGCACTGACCGTCTGCAACGGCAATACCCGAACCGTTTGAAATGATATTGTCGCTGCCTTTGGTGTTGGAAGAACGTCCGCCTACACGCTTCTGTCCTTTCACCATAAGCACATCATTTTCAAGTGAATCACAGTAGAAAAATTCCTTCCACTGATCTGCCAGCACACCGCCGAGTGCACCAATACCTGCTTTAATAAGTCCCATATTCAATTTCTCCTTTCAGAAAATTATTTAATAAGTTTTTCCACATCGGAAAGCTTAAGACGTTTTGATGCAACATATGTCTTATATTTTCCGTCATTTTTCTTTTCACCGAACTGACCGTAGGTTGATGTTACTATTGTGCCGTCATCAAGCACCACATTACCGCAATAGCCCGTATCTGCATTTGCACAGATAGAAGGCTCTGTCTGCTTATCGAGATATGTGTGGGCAAGCTTGATTCTGTACTGACCCTCCGTGCCGTTTTTAAGGTCATCATATGTACCTACCCAGGCAACCCAGCCTTCGCTGTACCAGTTTTTCATCTTCTCGATGGAATTCTTTTTAATTTTCTCTTCACATCTTTCGATTGAACGGAAAGTAATGAAAAGTCTGCCGTCTGATGTGTAATCCGCCTTGTGTCTTTCGCCGTTCAGCGCAGAAGGTGCAAAAACGGGTGCCGACCAGGTTTTACCTTCATCCTGAGAAAACGAAAGAAGGCTGTTATAGTTTTTATTGTTACTTCTTGCGATAAGGCAAAGCTCATCACCTTTCCCGCAATCGGAACGAACTACCTCTACCTCGCACATATTTGCTTTCTTTTCAATGGCTCTGTGCTGTGAAAAATAAGGCTCGGGCTTACTCCATACGGGCTTACCGTCAACAAATGAAAGGATTGTTTTGTAGTTGACAAAGTCGGGATTATGGAAAAATGCCATCCACTTATCAACGAATACACCGTTTTCTTTGAGTCTGGTAAGTGATGCCATTGAAACAATGGGAATTACGGTAAAATCATGTTTCTTTGAAAAACAAAGCTCGAATTCGCTCCAGGTTTTGCCTTCATCATCCGAAAGCGAAAAATTGAAGCCGCCGATTGTACCGTTTCCGTCATGCCAGTTGGGATTGCCTGAAATCAGAAGTATTTTATCGGGAGTACCGTCAGCAAATTCAAGGCGGTATACCGTAGGAGTTTCTCTCGAAGTTTCCCATGACTTCGGCATATTTTCGATTTCATAGCCGTACGTAACGCCGCCGTCACGGCTTATGCTGCTTCTGATAGCACCTTTACCGTGCCCCGAAGGATAAACGTCAAGTATGCTTCCGTCTTTAAGCAGAACGGCATCGGGATGCCCAAGATAATCAAGTTCATTATCAACAACCGAAAGCTCGTAAAGATATTCAAGCTCATCGGGAGTGTCCTCGGGCATTACGTCAAGTCGGACCATAGGAATTGAATAATCCCCTGCTCCGTTTTTGCTCTTTCTAAATAAATCTTTCAAACACATTTTATTTCACCGTTACCTTAAATAATCTGATTCCGTGACCGGGTACCGCAGCAGAAAATCCGCCGTATGCTGTAAATTCTTCTTTGCTCCACAAATCGGTCAACAAATATTCTTGTGATATTGGCGTATTAACAAAATTTTTATTGATTATTTCACCGATATCAAAACTTATTTCGGTTTCGCTGCTTGCTTTGTTAAAAAGACAAACAGCAAATTCGCCATTTACAAGAGGCTTGACAAGCACATCCTCCGGACCGTTTGTTCTGAATCTGCGGCACTGTACACCGAGAGGATCCTGGTCAACAGCAATAACATCCTTGTTGGTCAGGATTTTATATGTGGGATTTTCTGTATCAACCGTACCGTCATCAAGAATAAATTTGCGGATATCGTTGCCGAGAATAAGCGGAGCTGCCATCATACACCAAAGAGTAAAGTGTGATTTATTCTCTTCAAAGGTAAGATTTCCGTTGCCCACTTCAAGCATATCAGGGTCATTCCAGCTACCTGCCCCTGAATGCTTATAAAGAAGCACATTAAACTCATATATACCGAGAATCGAAGACCACTTAGGCATAATATCGGGAGTTGTTCTCCACAGATTGCCTGCGTGTGCTCCCCAATTCCAAGGAAAGTTTCGTCCCCATTCGCAAATGGAGAATACAATCGGCTTCTCCTCGCAACCGTTCTTTTCGGCATACTCTCTTGCAGCCCTTTTCAGTTCTCTGCCCATATCGGCATACTGAATAGCCGCGCTGTCCTGCCTCGAAGCCACGGGATTGTATATTCTGATACTGTTGAGGCCTTCGTTCAGACGGATTTTAATCTGATGCCTGCCCTCTGCCGTGAAGGACTTTGTTGCAGGAAGAAAAGTTTTATACAAATCCGTTCCGTTCACAAGGATTTCAGCGTATTTATTATTGTTGCTCTTTTTTCGTATGCAAAGAGTAAGAATGTATTCACCGTCTTTCTCCGCATAAACACAAGGAAATTCGCAGCATCCCATATTTGATGACAGACCGCTTATGTATTTACCGCTGACAAGCTTTTCGTCATCAATAAGCTTTGCCTCACCCGTGAGCACGGCTTCATCGGGACCGTATTCTTTGCCGTTTGCAGTACCCGCCTCGGCAACAACAATTTTTTCGATTTTAGGCGCTTGTGTGGGTATCGGAACATTATGGCAAAAATCATATTTGAAATATTCAATTCCCCACTCGGCAAAGGTATCGGCATCTATTGCTTCATACCCCAGGCTTGCAGGTAAATCTTCGCAGGTAAGTGTACCGTTAGAGCTGTAAATACCAAGTTTAAGCCCAAGCCCGTTAACCTTTTCAACAAGTGCCTTTATACCGCTTGGAAATGAGCCGAAATCGCCCTGAAGTTTGCCGTTTTCATCTCTCATTGAGGACTGCCAGCAATCGTCAATGTTGATGTATTGATAACCGCAATCCGCCAGACCGCTTTCTTTAACAGCCTTTGCCGTTTCATAAATCAGGTTTTCATTTATCCTGTTTCTGAAAAGATTCCAGCTTGACCAACCCATAGGCGGAGTAAGTGCCGCACCGTTATCGTAAGGAACAGAGGTGTCGCAGGTAAGCTTTACTGAATTCACGGCTTTTTTTGCAAGAGTCTGAGGGTTAAGGTCATCGATATCTTTGTTTTTGATAAACTTTGCAGCTGCCGCCGCACCTGCCGCAAGCAGTGCTGCCGAAAAAATACTTCCCATATTCAAAACTCCTTACATCTTTTTAAGCAAGGGAATCACATAAGTGAAACCGTCCATATCCGCCAGATTATCAAAGGAATCGGGACTTACGGTTTCCGTGTTGTAAACCGTCATTTTCTGTTGCTGATACAAAGGACATTCAACAGCCTCCTCCATAACAAGCTCCATAAGCTGAGCGGTCATACCCGCCTTATTGGAATAACCGGTAGCTGAACGGATTGAAGCGGTAAGCGTATCAATTTCTGCTCGGTTTATTCCTGTTTTGTTATTCTGACCCACACTGTTGTAATAATCAAACTTGTCACAGGATGCCCCGTCATACACTTTTTCAACCCACATATCCGCCTTGCCCGACAGAATGGCTGCATTCAGGTTCTTTTCATCTGTAACAACTATATTGAGCGTTAATCCTTTTTCGGAAAGCACATTTTTATATTCGGTAACGGCAATATATGCAAGATCATCCTCACTGCCGCAATAATATAAATCAACTTCCTTAATTTTTTCCGAAGTACCCATATTGTATACGGTGAAGGCACTTTCACTGTGATAAGGCTCGGTTATCTGCGACGGATATTCGTCAAATCTGACGCTTAAGGGTCTGAGAGGTCTGGTATAATATGAGCCTATCTGAGCTTCAACGGCTTCATTAACATCACAAACGCCAATCAGTGCCTTTCTTGCAGATAAATCCAGGGTCCGTGTGTTAAGAAACAGAGAAACATAGTAGTCGCAGTCTTCTATAAAATAACTGACATCTTTATCTGAAAGCCTGTTAACATCGTCTGCCGTTGCATAAGTTTCAATAATATCCGTTTTGCCTGATGTAACAAGCTTTACAAGGTCTTTTTCATCGGATATATCAATAAACTCAAGAGATGAAAAATCACAGGATTCCCCGTAATTTGTGTTGTATGAAAGCACGGCAACACCGAGGTCATAGTCTGTAAGCACATAAGGTCCGGAGGCAACATTGAAGCTGCCGAGCTGCCTGACCTTTTCCGCTTCGCCCTTGACATATTCAGCCGAAAAAGCTGTTTTTGAAACAAGCAAAGCATTGAGCTGAGAAACAGCATTTATATTTCGTGAATTAAAAAGCACCGTGCAGGTGTAGTCGTCAACCTTCTTGATTCCAGAAATGCTTTCAACATCCGTACCGTTATTGTAATTGTCTTCAATATACTGAGCATACAGCTTTTCTCTGTACCAATTTTCGGGGTTATAGGCAAGAGGATTGCTCTCCGCCTCAGCCGTTGCAACAAGCTTTATAATCTTATCCTGCGAAGGATTGCTGCCAAGGTCTTTAAGCGCCTCACCGTAGCCAAGCTTTAAAAGATATTCTTCCCAGCTTGCACCCGAGGGCGATATGCTGTCAAGATTACCGTCAAACTTGCCTTCAAGCATTGTTTCCGTAAGATATTTTAAATAATCGGAGGTTTCAATGGTCGTTAACGTGTAGTTCTTTTCAATTTTTTCTTCAATTTTTCTTATTGAAGCTTCATAATTTTTATCATCAAAATAAAATTCTTTAAGACCTTCGATATCATTGAGATACCAGTTTTTATAGTATCCGTCATAGGAGGCGTCTGCTATAAAATGATAGAAGAATATAACATCATCAATCGTAATGTTTGTTCCGTCAGAAAATCTCAGATCTTTACTTATGGAAACGGTATATTCAACCTGAGTATCGCCGATATATTCGTATGAAATACCGCCACTGGAATTTACAAGCCTGTTGTTGCCGTCGGGGCGCTGAATGCTTCTGAACATCTGCATAACAATATTTCTGTCAGCATCTGTTTTGGCATAAAAAGGATTGAATTCGCCTGTAATTCCCTCAACACCGATTCTGAGTTCAGATGAACCGCCTGCTCCCTTGCAGGAAGGAAGAACAAACACACATATGCAAATTAATATACAAAAAACAGATTTGAATATTTTCATAAAACCAATACTGCCTCATTTTTATTTGATGGTTTTATTTTATCACATTACTTCTGCTGTTACAATAACAATTTTTATAAAACAAGAAAAATGGCGCCTTTCACAAGGAAAGACGCCTTTGTAAGTATTAAAATCAGTTCTTGTATTCCTTGAAATCCTTGTAGATTTCTTCGGTGTATACGTTGTTTTCGCTCTTGTCATGAAGAGGATACCAAACCTGTGCAAAGAAGGGGTTAACCTTAGCTTCGTCATCATATGCCCAACGGAATTTCTTCTGCTCGCACTTTTCAAGTGTTGAGGGAAGCTCTTCGGGGCACCAGTGACCGCCGCGGAGAACAAGGTTGGGTGACATCATGAACTCGTGACCGTGAGCACACTTCCAGAGAATGGGAGTATACATATCAACGATTTCTGTTGCAAGGCATTCGCCGCCTCTGAATGCAGCTGCCTTCTGAAGGTCTTCGAGAGTAAGTGAATCAAAGTCCTTGGTTTCATCATAACCGTGATCAAGAACGAGAGCCTTTGAGGGATCATCATTGGGACGGTAAACCTTAACCTTGCTCCAATCGCTGCCGATTGAATTCCACTTCTCCATTGAGCCTACATAAGCGTTGATTCTGGGTTCAACGTTGTTTGCTTTCCACCAGAGTGTACCGTAGACGGGAGTCTGAGCAATCTTCTTCATAAAGGGCTTAACAGCAAATGCGAAGGGCTTTGCAAGCTTAGCAAGCTTATAGAACCATTCAACTCTGTTCATCATGCTCTTGAAATAATCCTTGATGGGAGTATAGGCTCTGAAATGAAGATAATTCTCGAGAACATCAGAGTCAAGGTACCACTGACCGTGGAAGTTGCGGGTAATGAACCAATCGGGGTCAAAGAGCTTTTTGGGATCACCGAGACCGAGACCGCAATCGCCGAGAAGAAGCTGTTCAAATTCCATGTTTGTAATTCTGTACTGAGCACCTGAACCGATATTATAGAATCTTCTCCAGAATTCTTCGGGAACATCGTCACCGCAAACATTAACAAGAAGACGGCCTGAATCTTCAACTGTTGCCCATTCAAGAACACCGTTGATAACAACGTGATACATAATGGGTTCCATATTTTTAAGAATTTCGGGGTAAAGGATACCTGACTGACGGAGTGATACCCAGTACTTGAGACCTGACTCTGCAAAAACTGATTCTGCAAGAACCTTTGATGTTGCATAGTGGTCATAAATGCTGATTTTAACAGGGTCGCCTGTACGTGCCCAATGGATGGGATCATCTCTTTCACCGGTCTCGGCAACTGTACCGATGTAAACAACCTTTACTGCATCGGGATCGGGCTGAGCCTTAACGGCAGCAACGATATTCTTTGCAGCACCAACGTTTGTTTTGATTGTGTTGATGGGATAATAGTCAGCAGCGGGTGATACCATACCGCCGACATGAAGAACATAATCCGCACCGTTTACACATTCAAGAACGCTTTCATACCTTTTGAGGTCGCCCCAAACAATCTTAACCGAAGGATCGTTCATATAGGGAGCAAACTGCTTTCTGTTCTTTTCGCTGTCACGGAGAAGAACAACGATGTTGAACTTATCCTTCTTTGCGTAAAGCTGATTGAAGCCTTCCCAACCCATTGTACCCGAAGCACCGGTCAGGAATACGGTCTTTTTCTGTGCCATTTTGAATTCCTCCAAAAAGTTTATTTTGTCAAATTGCTACATGATAATTTTAACATATAAAAGTTTACAAATCAACCACATTTTCGGTTCATTATGTATAAATTTGTAACAAAAATCAGATTCCGAGCATTTCTTTGAACATTTTTTCAACTATATACATCTGATTTATCTCTTTTTTGTTACCTTCTGTGAATAAAGATGCATCCTTCACACGGCAATCATAGCCTACATCAAGACCGCAGAGACCCATATGATACTTTGCATTTACGGGATACATCTGACACTCGGCAAGTGAAGCAAAGGCAAGGAAAGCCTGCACCTTCTCTGCTTTTTCGGGCTCTTTTTCATAATTCTTGCAAAGCCAGGAATACATTTCAGGATGGAAGTTTGCCATAACGCCTGAAAAGCCTGCACAGCCTGCTCTGAGAGATTCAAGAAGAGTTGCAGAGTTTGCATTGTATATTTTAAGTCCGAGACCCTCAACCGCTTTGAGTTTTGCTTCAATTTTTCCAATACGGCAACAGGTATCTTTGAGGAATTTAAGTCTGCCGTCAAGAGCACAGTGCCTGAGGGTTTCGGGGGTCATAATACGCTTGTAAGGGTAAGGACACTCATAAATTCCCAAACCTATTTCGGGAATCGAAGAAACCATTTTTTCGTAGTTGCGAATAAATACAGAGTCATCCTCATCCTGCTTTGCAAAACGGTTTGCAATAAAAACATATGCATCAATGCCTTCATTTATAAATGCATTTGCTTCATAAATCTGTCTGTCAAGCTCATCTGCGGTGTGACCCGATGCAACAACAACCATATCGGCAGGCTTGTTTTTCATAATGAATCTGAGCAGTTCAAGTCTTTCCTCAAATGAGAGAAAGAATATTTCGCTGGACTGGCAGATTGCAAATATGCCGTCAACACCGTTTTTTTCATACCATTCAATAATCTGCAGAACACCGTTATAATCTACCTTGTTATCTTTGGTGAAAGGGGTTACCATTGTGGGGTATACACCGTTGGGAATACCTTTAATCACATAAATCACTCCAAAAATAAAAATAAGCGGCAGAACCCTGCCGCAATTAAGTTTACATTTATTGAAGAGTTTTGTCAATGCTAAATTAATTTTTTTCTCATACCTTCAAGCACCGCCTTTTCGCGCCTTGAAACCTGCACCTGTGTCATACCGAGCCGAATTGCGGTTTTTGATTGAGTAAGCCCTCTGAAATACCGAAGCTCTATCATTTTTCTGTCACGCTCATCAAGCTTCAGAAGCACCTGACGCAGTGCAAGCAAATCCGATATTTCATTTTCGGGAGAATCAACAGGAATTTCAAGCTGGTTTTCACCGTCTTCGCCTACCGTAAGCGAAACTGCAGGTAACGACGCATTGAGCAGCATTGCCGTTTCGGCAGTATCAATACCGAGACATTCGGCAAGCTCCCCTATGGTGGGCTCTCTGCCCAGCTCAACGGAGATCTCTTCTTTTTTCTTTAATGCAGTCCTTGATTTTTCTTTTATTGCCCGACCTACTTTTACCGTACCTCCGTCACGGAATATGCGCCGTATCTCCCCGAGAATAACGGGCACGGCATAGGTCGAAAAAGAAAAGCCTCTCGATTCATCAAAATTATCCGCCGCTTTGATAAGACCTACACAGCCCGCCTGAAACAAATCGTCATATTCGGCTCCCCTGCCCCTGAAACGGTTTGCACAGGAATGAACAAGACCAAGATTATTTTCAACCAGCTTATTTCTTTTTTCATTAGCCGCGGTCATTATCTGCGTCACGCCCTTTAAAGTGCTTTTCCAGGGTTACCGTTGTACCCTTACCAACCTTTGAGATTACCTTGATTCTGTCGCAAAAGCTTTCCATAACCGCAAAACCCAGACCTGCTCTCTCGCCGCCGAGAGTTGTAAATAGCGGCTCCATTGCCTGCTTTATATCTTCAATTCCGCAGCCTTTATCTCTGATTTTCACTTTAAAGCAGCCGTTTTCATAAATTGCCGCCCATATGTAAATTCTGCCCACACTTTCCTTATAGGCATGGACAATGCAGTTTGTGACAGCCTCGCTGACGGCAGTTTTGATATCGGATATTTCTTCAATATTGGGATCAAGCTGTGCCGCAAATGCAGCTACAGTTGCCCTGGCAAACGCCTCATTTACTGACCTGCTTTCAATCTGCAATCTCATTTCATTAATCGCTTTCATTTCTTCACTTCCTTTTTAATGTTACGAGCCTGTCCAGCCCTGCAAGCTTCATCATGGAATAATTCCTGCCCGACAGATTGACTACCTCAATATTACCGCCGTAGCTTTCAGCTATTCTGTATCTGCCCAGCACAAAGCCTATGCCCGAGCTGTCCATAAAAGTCACTTCTCCGAAGTCAAGGCGCACATTTGGTGCAAGAGCCTTCTGGATGGCTTCATCGGCTTCAAGCCTTAACGCAGCGGCATTGTGATGATCTATTTCTCCGCTGAGTTCAACGGTAACCCTGACGGGAGTTGATGAAATCTTTATTGCCATTTTTACACTCCTTTGCAAAAAAATATCCCTTACCGCATAGGATAAGGGATTTGTAATAAAATATCGGTCGAAAATTATATTATTCAAAAATTAAGCAAGCAATCTCTGATTTCACCTGCAAGGTAGAATGAACCGCACACAATAAGCACATCGTCAGACTGCATAATATTCCTTGCCGCCGCAACGGCTTTAACAGGGTCAGCAACGGAATAGCAGTTGTCGCAGTATGCCTTTGCGCTTTCGCAAAGTTCATCACTGCCGAGTGCTCTGGGAACATCCGCTTTTGTGGCGATAAACGTCTGTGCAAGAGGTGCAACTATGCTCAGGTATGATTTATAATCTTTATCTGCCATCATTGAGCTGAGCATAATTATTCTTTTGCCTGCAAGATGTTTCTTTATAGAAGTGCTGAGAGCATTTGCACAGCCTTCATTGTGACCGCCGTCAAGAATGATAACGGGCTTTTTCTTTATCAGCTCCGTACGTGCAGGCATAACAGATTTTTCGATACCCCCGATAATCGCATCATCGGGAATTTCAACGGCAAGCCTTGACAGTGAGCGCACAGCTTCGATGGCGGTGCAGGCATTGTATATCATATGTTCGCCTGCAAGAGGAAGAAGGAATTCCATACCGTCATACACGGCGCAAGTACCTTCAAGCCGTTCTTCTTTTACGGTGAGTTTGCTTATATCGGGAACACGGAGTTCATTGAGTTTGTTTTTGCAGGTTTCACGGATAACCGCCATTGCCTTTTCATCCTGAAACGGGTAGGCAACGGTTTCCGCACCGAATTTGATTATACCGCATTTTTCCGCAGCAATTTCTTCAACGGTATCGCCGAGGATTGCGGTGTGATCGAGAGATATGCTTGTTATGACGCTGACATAAGGTGCAACAATGACATTGGTTGAATCAAGCCTGCCTCCCAGACCCACTTCAAGCACAACGAAATCACAGTTTTTCTTTTTAAAATAAAGGAAAGCCGCCGCTGTAATCGCTTCAAATTCCGTAGGCTGTATATCCTGCAAGGCAAGCTTATCTATGGCTTCTTTTACTTTTTCAACGCACTCTGCAAGCTCGTTTTTCTCAATCATATTGCCGTTATACTGTATTCTTTCGCGGAAATCGGTAACATAGGGTGAAATAAACAGACCCGTATTATACCCGCTCTGACGGAGAATGTTGGAAATGATTGTTGAGGTTGAACCTTTGCCGTTAGTGCCTGCAACATGAATTATTTTGAGTTTTTCCTGAGGATTGCCAAGCTCCGCACAAAGGGCGCGGATACGCTCCATACCGGGCTTTATGCCAAATTTTTCGAGAGAATGAATATATTCTATTGCCTCGTTGCAATTCATAGTCACACCTGCTTTTTGAGCCCGAGGACACACCTCGGGCTCGTAATGATTTTAACCTAACTTTGCGATACTTTCTTTGAGCATTGCAATTTTTTCTGCATATTTTGCAGCAGCCTCACGCTGTGCCGCAACAACATTTGCGGGAGCCTTGGCAACAAAGTTTTCATTTGAAAGCTTGTTGTTTACAAAATCAAGGTCCTTCTGCACTGCTTCAAGCTCCTTGTTGAGTCTTGCTTTTTCAGCTTCAAAATCAACAAGTTCACCCATAGGAATGTAAATCTTTGCATCCTGAGTAACGATGCAAACCGCACCCTCAAGCTCAAAGCTGTCTGCAACCTCAACCTCTGATGCGCTTGCAAGTCGCTGCATAAATACACCGCCCTGCTCAAAGGTTGACTTATAGGATGTCGCAATATAAACCTTCGCCTTCTTTGAAGGAGGTACATTCATCTCTGCTCTGCGGTTACGGATTGCACGTACAGCAGTCATAATGCGTTCCATTTCAGCTTCTTCCGCCGAGAATGAAAGTGCATCGTCAAATTCAGGCCAGGCGGAAATCATAATTGATTCGCCGTTGTGAGGAATTGTCTGCCAGATTTCTTCTGTAATAAAAGGCATAAAGGGATGAAGAAGTTTAAGGATTTTATCCATAACCCAGACAAGAACCTGCTTTGCGGTCTGTGCTTCATCTCCACCCTTCTGAAGACGGATTTTTGCAATTTCAATGTACCAATCGCAGAATACATCCCAGATAAAATCATAAAGCTTCGCAATGGCAATACCGAGTTCAAACTTTTCAAGATTATCGGTAACTTCCTTTGCAAGACGGTTAACAAGGCTGATAACCCACTTATCTTCAAGAGCAAGCTCTGCGGGAAGCTGACAGGGAATTTCATCATCACCGATGTTCATAAGAATGAATCTTGATGCGTTCCACAGCTTATTTGCAAAGTTACGGCTTGCACTTACCTTTTCGTCTGAGAATCTCATATCGTTTCCGGGGCTGTTACCTGTTGCAAGAGTAAGTCTGAGAGCATCTGCACCGTACTGATCAATGATTTCAAGAGGATCAATACCGTTACCAAGTGACTTTGACATCTTTCTGCCCTGAGCATCTCTGACAAGACCGTGAATAAGAACGGTATCGAAGGGAACCTGACCTGTATATTCAAGAGCCGAGAATATCATACGGCTTACCCAGAAACCGATGATATCGTAGCCTGTAACAAGTGTACTTGTGGGGTAGTAGTGTTTGAGGTCGCTTGTTTCATCGGGCCAGCCAAGGGTTGAGAAGGGCCAGAGAGCTGATGAGAACCAGGTATCAAGTGTATCGCCGTCCTGCTCAATATTCTTGCTTGAACAGTGAGGACAGCAATCGATATCGGTCTTTGAAACGGTAGCCGCGCCGCAATCCGCACAGTACCAGGCAGGAATACGGTGACCCCACCAGAGCTGACGGGAGATACACCAGTCACGGGTACCTCTCATCCAGTTCATATAGTTCTTTGTAAATCTTTCGGGAACAAAAACAGTTTCGCCCTTTTCTACAGCTTCAATAGCAGGCTTTGCAAGGGGTTCCATACGAACAAACCACTGCTTTGAAATCATGGGCTCAATGTTGGTGTGGCAACGGTAGCAGGTGCCGACCTCGTGCTTGATGGGCTCGATATACTTGATATATCCGCCTTCTTCAAGGTCTTTGAGGATTGCCTTTCTTGCCTCTGCGGTAGTCATACCTGCATACTTTCCGCAATCAAGAACTTCGGGCTCATCTGCCGCAGCCTTGCCGCTTGCAACAAGCTCATCATAAACAGCCTTATCTGCCGCGCCTGTCATATAACCGTCATAGGTAAATGTTCTTACCATAGGCAGGTTATGGCGTCTGCCGACCTCGAAGTCGTTGGGGTCATGGGCAGGTGTAATCTTAACAACACCGGTACCCTTTGTCATATCTGCGTGCTCGTCGCAAACAATGGGAATTTCTTTATTGAGAAGAGGAAGAATTACGTGGCAGCCGTGAAGATGTGCATATCTTTCATCCTCTGCGTTAATTGCAACTGCTGTATCACCGAGCATTGTTTCGGGTCTGGTGGTAGCAAGTTCAAGCTGCTCGCCTGTTTCTTTAACGGTGTAAAGAAGATGCCAGAAGTTACCGTCCTGCTCGTCATAATCAACCTCAGCATCGGAGATTGATGTATTACAGTAGGGGCACCAGTTAACCATTCTGTTGCCTCTGTAAATAAGGTCTTTTTCGTAAAGTCTTACGAATACTTCACGAACCGCTCTGCTGCAGCCTTCGTCAAGAGTGAAACGCTCTCTGTCCCAGTCACAGGACGAGCCCATCTTCTTAAGCTGTTCAATGATGCGTCCGCCGTACTTTTCTTTCCAATCCCATGCGCGGACAAGGAAACCGTCTCTGCCGAGATCATCCTTTGTAAGACCTTCCGCTGCCATAGCTTCAACAATCTTTGCTTCGGTTGCGATTGAAGCGTGGTCTGTGCCTGGAAGCCAAAGAGCGTCATAACCCTGCATTCTTCTCCAGCGGATAAGGATATCCTGCAGAGTGTTGTCAAGGGCGTGACCCATATGAAGCTGACCCGTGATGTTGGGAGGAGGAATAACGATTGTGTAAGGTTTTTTGTCATTTTCTGTTTTGGCGTGGAAATACTTTCCCTTCAGCCAGAAGTCGTAAATACGATCCTCAACATTTTTGGGATCGTACTGCTTGGCAAGCTCTTTTGCCATTCTGAAATCAATCCTTTCTTTTTGTGAAACGAAAAAACTCGCCTCACAGATAATAAAATCAATGAGACGAGTAATAAATCATACCCGCGGTACCACTCAAATTGCGCCGAAAAGCGCCGCTCTTTGGGCTCTGACAAGCCCTATGCATTAACGCAGCAATCACGGAAGGGTTCTACTCGCTTAAAGCTTTCTTCCCTTCGGCTCGGGGGCTACAACTGACATACGCTGTTCATCGGCTCTCACCTGCCGCCGACTCTCTGAGAACGCACTTTATGCCGCCCTCCCCGTCAAAACCTTTATATTAAGTTTTTGATATTCTATCATACAAACACGGTGTTGTCAATATAATTTTTATGCGGTAACGCCGTAAAAATCAAGCAAAGCAGGGTTGATGATTGTATCCGTAAACTCAAAGCAGGTGCTGTGTCCGCCGCCGATTATCATTATTTCTTCCGCACCCTCGATTGACTTTGTAATCAGCCTTGAATGCCAGCGCTGAATCATATCGTGTTCACCGTAAATATTGAGCACGGGAACTTTTATTGCGGAAATATCCTTGAATGTAAGGCTGGGCTGACCAACCATCATTCCTTTGATGTCACGGCGTATTTTTGTATCTCTGTCGCCTGTTATCCAAGCTTCAACGCAGAGAACAAAATACTGCCAGGTAATCTGAATCTGGTCAAAGGTATTTGTACCCAGAGTATTAATATTTGAACCCATTATAACAAGTGATTTTACCCGATCCTGATATCTCAAAGTAAATACAACACCCAGATTGCCGCCGTCACTGAATCCGAAAATATTTGTCTTTTCGATTTTGAGGTAATCAAGGATTATTGCAAGGTCATCACTCATTGTTTCAAAATTCATTGTACCTTCAATCCAATCCGAATTGCCCGTACCTCTGGGCGAAACGGCAATAACCTTGAAATGCTTTGACATTTCAGGCAGAACGCTGTCATCGAAGCAGTGCATATCTCCCCCGTTGGGAGGAAGAAGGAGCAAGGGCTCACCGTTTAAATCGCCGTAAATTCCGTATTCGATTTTTGCACCGTTGCAGTCAACAAAGCCGTATTCTTTCATTTCCGGCACACCTTCCTGTGCAAATGATGAAGGACAGATGCAAAGCAGCATCACCGCCGCAAGCAAAAGTGCAGATATTCTTTTCATATTCTTCATAAAATCACCCTGTTTAATTATATCACAACAAATTATTTTTGCAACCTCGAAAGGAACAAATATGAAAAAAAACAAGCTGATAAAACATACAGCAATAATGACCGCCGTAAATCTTGTTATGAGAGCTGCCGGTGTAGGGTTCAATGCCTATCTGACAGCAAAAATCGGCTCATCGGGCATGGGTCTTTTTCAGCTTGTGATGACGGTTTATTCACTTACGGTTACATTTTCAAGTGCGGGAGTACGGCTTGCAACAACAAGAGTAGCTGTTGAAATAAACACCCTCAAAAAGAATGATATGAACAAATCAGTTGCAATGTGCGTGACTTATGCAGGCATATGCGGCTGTTTAATCGGATTTCTTCTGTTTACGCTTTCCGATTTTATAAGCATACATTGGATTTCCGATTCACAGACGGCATTACCTCTGCGAATTCTTTCACTCAGTCTGCCTTTTGTTGCCATGTCTTCGGCTTTGGGAGGATACTTCACCGCAGTGGAAAAGATACCGCAATATTCGGCAGTACAGATGCTTGAACAGATTTTCAAAATCATTCTTACCGTACTTATTCTCGGCACTGCTGCAGAAAAATCGAGCCTTTATTCATGCATTGCCGTAGTTGCAGGTATGACCGCCGCAGAAATCTTTTCGTTCACATTGTCATCACTTCTGAAACGCCGCGCAATACCTGCAAAAAGCAACAAACCTATTCTTGACATCGGTAAAATGCTGAGAGTTGCTCTGCCCGATGCGGCAGGCACCTGTGCAAGAAGTATTCTGCTGACGGTTGAACATTTGCTTATTCCCAAAGGTTTCGAGAAATCGGGCGAAGGCAGCGAAGAAGCACTTTCGGCATACGGAAATATTCACGGTCTTGCACTGCCCGTACTGCTTTTTCCGGGTGCAATTCTTTCATCACTTTCAGCTTTGCTTGTGCCCGAGCTTGCAACAATGAATGAGAAAAACGAAAAAGAAAAAATCAATAAAACAGTTGAAAAATATCTGAAAAAATCACTGTTTTTTTCAATTATATGTTCCTTGATTTTTGTGTTTTTCGCTCCGCTTATATCAAAGCTTGTTTATAAATCAAACGAAGCGGTGATGTATATAAGAATACTCTCACCGCTTGTTCCCGTAATGTATACCGATATGATAACCGACGGAATGCTCAAAGGCCTTGACCAGCAGATAAGCTCCATGCGATATAACATAATCGACTCCGCACTCTGCGTAGGTCTTGTATATTTTCTTTTGCCCCGATATTCCGTCAAGGGTTATATTTTTATTCTTTATGCCAGTGAGATAATCAACTTTTATCTCAGCTTCGGCAGATTAATTAAGATTTGCGACATCAGATTGTTTTCAAAACAGCAAGAAGGAAATGCCACAGTTTTTCGCAGGATTCAATGCTGAGCCTTTCCTTCGGGGTATGAATACCGTGCATTTCGGGACCGAGTGACACGCAGTCCAGACCTTTGATTTTGCCGCAGAACATTCCGCATTCAAGACCTGCGTGGATACCTGTTACAACAAGCTCTTTGCCGTTGATGTCAAAATAGATTTTCTTCATTATTTCCTGAAGCTCAGAGCCGTCTTTGAATTCCCAGGCAGGATACGGGGTTCTGAAACTGATTTTCGCACAGTACTTTTGTGCAATTTCTTTAAGGCTGTCACAAAGCTTATCTCTTTCCGCATCAACGCCGCTTCTGACGGCAAAGCTGTATGACACTGCATTGCCTGCGGTTTTAAGCACACCGAGATTAAGTGAAGTTTCAACAAAACCCTCAATATCCTTGCTCATTGCAATAACGCCGCTGGGCAGGTCATTGAGAAGCGCAATAACATTCTTTGAGGATACTGAACTCATTAATTTTTCCGTTTTGCCGCAGGGTGAAGCGGAAATTTTTATATCGGGATCTGCTTTTTTGTATTCTTCCGCAATTGCATCCGAAATTTCATTTATGATTCCGCATACATCGGAATCCGAAGCAACAACGCATTTTGAATCACGGGTTATGGCGTTATCCATGGCACCGCCGTTTATACTGCACAAAGCATAATCAGCTTTTTTGTAAAGTGCCGAAAGAACTTTTCCCAGAACTTTATTTGCATTTGCATAACCGTTATGGATTTCCGCACCCGAATGACCGCCGTGAAGACCCGAAACGCTGATTTCAAAGCAATCAAGCTTATTTTCTGCAAATTCAATATCAAGAGAAACATCGGCACGGACACCGCCTGCACAGCTTACCCACATAACACCGTCTTCTTCGGAGTCTAGGTTAATCATACGCTTGCCTTTGAGTACAGAACAATCAAGACCCGTGGCACCCGTCATACCAACCTCTTCATCTGCTGTAAACACTATTTCAAGCGGAGGATGAACAATATCATCGGAATCAAGCAGGGCAAGGCACATTGCAACCGCAATGCCGTCATCGGCACCGAGAGTTGTACCTTTTGCTCCTATATATCCGTTTTCAACAAAAAGCTCAAGACCGTCTTTTTCAAAGTCAATACGGCAGGTTTCATCCTTTTCCCACACCATATCAAGATGACCCTGAATAATAACCGGTTCACCCTCTTTGCCGCAGGCAGGCTTGAAAATAATAATGTTGCCTGCATCATCGATAACATATTCAAGACCTCTTGCTTTTGCAAAATCGGCACAGTAATCCCTTATTTCGTCGGTTTTTCCCGAGCCTCTGGGAATTGCCGAAATTTCCTCAAAATAATAAAACACCTTTTCGGGTTTAAGACCTTCAAGAATTCTCATAAATTCACCTCGTGAGTATTATATGCTGCTCTGTATTTTATCACACATAAATATTAATTTCAACAACAAAAGACCTGCACCGGAGTGCAGGTCTTAAAAAATTATTCTTCAACTATACCTTCAAGGTAATTTGTTTCGGTTACATAGCCTTCACTGTTTATACGGAAGGTTTTGACTTCAAACTTTCTGAAATCCGCATAGAAGCCTGCCTCTGCAATATCACAGACAATCGCAGCCTTAACGGGCTTACCGTCTGTTTCGCAAAGACGCATAACAACATCACCGGAGCCGTCTTCGCAGAACTTGAATGCTTCAAGACGGATATTGGGCTTGTTTATGCTGATAAAGCTCTTTCTGAGAGGCATTGTTCCCTTATGATAGCTTACAGGCACTGCAACAAGCTTTGAATTGAGCTCTGTTGCAAGACGCTGAACATCGCTTTCCTCTGCTTCTCCCATATGAGGATAAACAGCATATTCAAATCTGTGGATACCTTCGTCACAGTAATTAAAATCAGCATCGGGACGGTCAGAATAATGGTCGGCAAAAATTGAGTTTCTCAGCATTGTAAGTCTGAGAGTGTTACCGGGACAGTCATAGCTGTATTTTGCATTGCTTATAATCGCTACACCCTTGCGGTTTTCGCTTCCGGCGGTAATATCGCCCCAGGTAAGAGCAGGCTCTTCTTCGCCGTTGCAGGGACGTTTGATAAAGCCGGCAGGAATTTCATAGGTTGAAACAGGATTCTCGCCTTCAACGGTAACAGGCATTTTAAGTATGGTCAGAGGCTCCTGCCAGAGAACACGGCACTTGACCCTGATATGCTTGCTGTCTGCACCGAGAATAAAATCCTGAGTAAGATATGAGCCGCCGCAGGTATGTTTAACCCTCATAACAGCCCTGAGTGCACCGCACTCAACAAGCTCAATGGATTTGAGACTCATTGTGCCGATTGTTTTATCGAATTTGAATATATTATGTGCCCAGGTGTCGGGTTCAGTGTTATCGACAACCGTGGGAACACAGAATTCGCCGCCCACAAACTCAGTACCGTCTGCCTTTGAAACAAGACTCTTTATGCCGCCTGTTTCGCCGTCAAACACAACCTTGATATGCTTGTTTTCAACCGTAAGACCGTCGGCATACAAACCGCCGTCGAGAGTGCTTCTTTCGGTAAATTCCGAATCCTCGTGCCACAACCAATAGGTAGCATAGCCCAGTGCGGGAACATTTGCGTTGAAAACGGTATCAAGATGTGAATCGTTTGAACGTGATGAGCGTACATTCTGGAAAAGCACTTCGTTACCCTCTGAATCCTCAACCTTTCTTGAAGGATGGTAGGTTCTTACGGGAGTTTCAACCTCAAAGGAATTGGGATTGAATACAATAACGGGTCTGGGGAATTTAAGGTTACGGCAATGATGTCGTGCAACACTTGACTGTGCATCGGTTACGCCGTCAAGCCATGTATCAACCTGCTGTGCAATTTTAAGCATTGCCTTATTTTCCTCATCAGCGGCAATCTTCATTGCATAGCCCATTGAATCACGGACATCATCGTATGCTTCCATAATTGAGCAGCCGCAAAAGATATCGTGGAACTGATTGAAGCATACCTCCTGCCACGCTTTACCGAATCTTTCGGTAGCCTTTGGCAGATTGGATATTTTTGCGGATACGGTATTCCATTTTTCCGCATTTGCAAGCCAGTACTCAGCTTTTCTGTTAAGCTGTTTCACCATTGATGTTGCCGAATAACAGCCGCTTGCGTGATGCTGCATTTCATCACTCCACACGGGAAGGTCAAGTCTGTCGGCACACATATCTTCAAAATATTCGTCGGGACTTGAATATTCAAGCTCCTCGTATCCGTCTTTTTTGAGTTCAAGTATATAATCAAGGTCGCCCTTTGTAGGTCCGCCTCCGTGATTACCCACACCGAAAAAGAACATCATTCCGTGACCGGTATCTTTGATGCGTTCTTTAAGCAAAGGCAGCTCTCTGTCAATATCTCTCTTACCGTTTACACAATAGCTGTAAGGTATTCTGTAAGTAAGAACTCTTGAACCGTCGGGGCTGTCCCACCAGAAAAGGTTTTCTGGAATCTCGGGGTTTTCATGCATACCTGGGCGCATCATAACATAGCAACGCATACCGCCGTTATTAAGGAGCTGCGGAAGCATTGCATTGTGTCCGAAGGAGTCAACATTGTAACCCGTCTTGCAGATTTCACCGAATTTTTCGTAATAGTAAAGCTGGCTGTAAAGTGCCTGACGGGCAAAGCTCTCTGCCGAAGGCATATTGCAGTCGGGCTGAACCCACCAACCGTTCACAGGCACCCATTTGCCTTTTTTCACAAGCTTTCTGATTTCCTCAAAAAGCTCGGGGTCAATTTCTTCAACCCACTTATAATACGAAGCTGATGAACAGGTAAAAATCATGCCTTTATATTCTTTAATTCTCTCAACCGCACTTCTGAATGTCTGAAGCACTTCGCCGCAGCCTTCCTGCCATCTCCAAAGCCAGATCGGGTCAAGATGTGCATTGCTGATAATATGTATTTTATTGTTCATATCCGCACCTCATTATTCAAAGAATCCGTGGTATCTTCCGAACCAATATGCCAGTGTGTATACATAACAGCTTTCAACACACATAACGCCGCCCGAATCCTCATCTTTATAATCAAAAGGATTGCGGTCATATTTCGAAATAAATCTTTCATCGGGAGGAAGAAGGGTTGATATTTCTTCTGCACCTGCACGAAGCTTCTTAACCGGAACATCGTGTCTTCCTTTGAGCGAAACACCTGCTGCAAGACGGCTTGCATTTGTTCTGTAAAACCACTCTGCGTGGCGTTCAAGGTCAATTTCTTCGTCAGGACAGGCTACCGCATAAAGCAGGTCATAACCGGGGTTATGCTCTCTTTCAATGGATGTTCTCCAAGCCTTATAACCCTTTCTGTATTTGGCAAGAAGCTTTTCATCCTTTTCAAGGGTGCAGATTCCGTAATACGCAAGGGTTGCAAGCATATGGTCGCCGTACATAATATCTTCAAAGTAATCAAAGCCCATTGAAAGGCTTGCCTGATAAAGTCGGTCAAAATGCTTTTCAGCTCTGTCGGCATAACCAAGCTCGTTGATAAGGCGGTCGTAATGCTCACGCCAGATGCCTTCTTCGCCCGTAACCTTCATCGTAACAAGCAGATACATAAGAAGCTGTGCAGAGTTGAGAGTACCGTCAACCCATCCGAACTCGGTGTTGAAATAGCTTACGCTCCACTTTGCCCATGTGGTAGGCTTACCCGTGAAATCGTGAAGCTCATAGCCGTGGTCGATAATGTGCATCATCAGCTTCTTTGTTGATGAAACAATAATTTCATCAAGCTCTGCATCATCGCCGAGAATTTCGTGGGCAGTAAGGAGATTGATGAAGTGATGTGTTATTTCATCACTGCTGGTATCAGCTTTGTATATTACATCATTTATCGTGTAACCCTTTTCTGTGTAAAGCTTTGCAAGTCTTTCGGGAACAGGTGCGGATGCATCAATAACCACGCCCGTAACTCCCTTGTTTTCCGAATCGGTAGTTTTAAGGCAGGTAGCCTTACCGTCAGTGATTCTGAAAAAAAGTCCGTCATCGGGAACAGGTTCGTCCGCGCAAAGATATGTTCTTGCGGCAAAGCCGTCGCCTCTGCTGTGAATATGAAGGAGAAGAAGGCAGGCTTCAACCGCTCTCGTTGCTATCGCTCTTGCCTTAACAGTATCGGGATGATCCTCCCCTTTTTCACGTCTGAATGTTGCATAGCGGAACATTTCACCGAAAGCAAAATTACCCGTGAATGTACCGTCATTATCGGAATGGCCGTAGGGCTTGATTGACTCAAGATTTCTGCCCTCAAAAAGATATTTCTGGCTTATCATACCTCTGCGGTCAACATATTTAAGTGTTTCTTCAAGAAGGATATCAGCCTTTTCCTCCGCGCCCACAAGTCGCATTTCAATATATGCTGCGCCTGTATCGGTAAGCACCCATACATTCTCTCCGTCGGGCATAACAGCCCTGACATTGTTGTCAAGCAAATCTCTGGGAGCGCTGAAATACATAACGATATCTTCTTCGCGTTCTGCATTTGCATCGTAGCGTGTCAGACCGTTTGATGCGCCGTACCATTCAATTTCGCCCGTCTTTGCAAAGCAGGTATAATCGCTTTTCTTAGAAGGTAACGGATAGGCAAAGCCTTCAAGATTCGGTTTTTCATTTTCTGTTTCAAAAAGAGCATGGGGTATCTTTTCATCCCCTGCCTTATAAAAGGTGCAGAACCTGCACAGATGTGATTTAAGCTTATACGGCTTTATCATATGGCACCTCATAAATAAAAAGATTATCTATAATATAACAGAAAGGAAAAGCATATGCAACATAAAAATTAACATTTATTATATTTACATCCGAGTTTTGCGGTGGTATAATAATTCAGAAAATAAATTTAAAAAAAGAGGAAATATGATTAATTTCAAAAAAATTGAACTGACCGATATCCCTGTTCTCAAAGCATATTTTTCGGCATATCCGTCAAGGCAGTGCGACAGGTCGGCAGGCGCAACCGCAATGTGGCGCGACTACTTTGAAAACAGCTTTGCGGTTATTGACGGAACAATAATATTTTCCAGCAGATTCAAGGATGAAGTGTGTTTTTCATTCCCCATAGGCAAAAACGTAAACGGCGCATTTGATGCGTTGGAAGCACACTGCAAAGAGCTTGGCATCCCTCTTGTTTTCTGCTCCGTCAACAAAGCTGAATTACCGCTGCTTGACGAACGCTTCGGTAAAATAAGTGCAAATGCAGACAGAGATTGGTTTGACTATCTTTACGAAAAAGAGGCTATGCTTAACCTTTCGGGCAGAAAATACGGCACACCCAGAAACCACATAAATAAATTCAAAAAGCTATACACCGATTGGAGCTTTGAACCGATTTCGGGCGATAACATTCCCGAGCTTATTGAATTCACAAAAAATTTCACCTTCGGTGCCGACAAAGACGAAAGTGCCATGCTTGAACTTCAGATGTGTATGGAAGTTCTTGAAAAATACAATGCCTACGCAATGCAGGGCGGCGCACTGAGAGTCGGCAAAAAAATAATTGCATATTCCATCGGCGAAACCGTAGGCGATACCCTTTTCAGCCATATTGAAAAGGCGGATATTTCCTATGCAGGGGCATATCAGATGCTGACAAATCAGTTTCTTCATATGTATGCCGAGGGCGATGACGTGAAATATGTCAACCGTGAAGAAGACTGCGGCGATGAAGGGTTGAGAAAATCAAAGCTCTCATATCATCCCGTTGAGCTTATAGAGAAAAACACTGTGTTTATTGAAAGGAATGATTAAATGAAACTCGGTATCATAAACGGCTGGAGCGAAGGATGTATCAAATACGTTCACGAAAAAGGTCTTGAAGCAGTTGAATTCTGCGTTAATTATAATTACGATTCCGCTGAATTCCTCGCTCAGGCTCACGAAATCAAAGGCTACAGCGAAAAATACGGCGTTGCCGTGGGCTCAATGGGCAGATGGGGTATGACACGCATTGACGATAACGGTGATATACTTCCCGAAGCTTTTCAGAATGACAAAAACCTTATTGAAGCAGCTTCAATCATCGGCTGCCCCGTTTATAACTGCGGTGTAAACTATGTTGAGGGTAAAAGCTTTTATGAAAACTGCAACATCGCAATTGATTATCTCCGTAACCTGATTGATTTTGCAAAGGATAAAGGCGTTAAGATTGCAGTTTACAACTGCCGCTGGGAAAATTTCATTGTTGAGCCCAAGGTCTGGGAAATCGTGCTTTCTGCTCTGCCTGAGCTTGGCATAAAATACGATATTTCACACTGTATTTACGATAACGGCAACTACCTTGCCGAAATGCGTGACTGGGGTCACAGATTCTATCATTTCCACCTTAAAGGCTGTGTGTATTTTGATAACGATGTTTATGACGATGCACCCGCAGGTCTTGACTGCATAAACTGGGGCGCGGCAATGGATATTCTTTATACCAAGGATTACAACGGTATGCTTTCCATCGAGCCTCATTCAGAATATTGGCACGGCAAAAAGGGTCAGTGGGGAATTGACTACACTATCAACTACTTCCGTCCTTTCATAATGCCTGAAGACTACGAATTCGACGATAATCCCTATATGCCGTAAGGAGTGTTAATATGAAATTAATGAAATCCGTTTTATGCATTGTTCTCTGTGCCGTTATGCTCACTGCCTGCGGCACATCAAAAAATGTTGAATTTTTCACAAATTACATAGAAACAACCAATTCGCAGATACCCGATTATATGAGATATCTGCCCGAAATGCTTGCAGACTACGAAAACACGGATGATATCACATTCCATGTTGCCGATAACAACATCGCTTATTCCCTTGACGCTTCCGTTGAAGGCAAAAGCGGCTTCACATATTCGGGTATTACCGTTCATATCAGATATCATAAAGATGACGTGGCAACCGTTATCGGCGGTCTTTCAATGGACTTTGACGAAAACGATATTACCAAAGGTGTGAAGCATGAATACAAGGATGTAACATATGCAATCACCTATGTGGATGCACCCGGCAGCGAAACGGTTGACCTTAATGTAATCTATCCCCTTTCGGGAAATGTTTCGGCATATTACACCGTAAAACTTGACGGCAATGACAACATGGACGAAAAGACACTTGATAAAATCTGCAGGGATATGCAGATGATTAAACTTTAAAAAGCAAAACGCCTCCGGGTCATTTGACCGGGAGGCATATTTTTTTACATCCAGAAGAGTTTTTCACCGTCTGTTTCTTTCAAATGTGATACATCATTCTGCAAGGCAAGCTTGGGAGGATAATCGTAACTGAAATTAACTTTTGAAACAGATGCGTTGTAAACAGAAAAACGCATTGTATCGCTTATTTCAAGTGCGGCTTTAAGAAGAAATTGAGTAAACATACCGTGGGTTACGATAATCACATTTTCTTTCTTGTTGTGCCTTGATTTCAGCCTTTCAATAACCTTTTTTGCTCTCTCAAAGGCTTCTTCCGGACTTTCAGCAAAATCCTCAAAGCCGTTTTCGGTCTGTCTTACACCCCATTCAAGCAAATCGGAATCAATTATCATTTCATCGGAAATGCACTTTGCAGTTTTTCTTGCTCTGGTAAGAGGGCTGGCATAAAGAGTGTAGCTTTCAAGACCCGTGAATCGCTCGCCCAATGCCTTTGCCTGGGCTTCACCGTGGGGAGTGAGCAAAGGATTTGATTTATCAAAATCTCCGTCAGGGTCAACATTGCCCTGACTTTCTGCGTGACGGATTATATAAAGCTGCAAATACATTTCGTCGTTTCTCATTTTTATTCCTCCGCTGAATCGGGTGAACACCAGCTTATCATGGTATTTTCATTACACAGCATATACCCCATTCCGTTCTGACGGACATTATTTTCTTTAACAGTCAGAGGTGAACGGTAAAACAAGGTGAACGGCGAAACTCTGTGTGCAAGTTGAAGATAATAGTTTGCATATGTGACGCCCTTATTGCTTGAAAGGCCGAAAGTTTCAGCGTGGATAAGGATCATCTTCTCTTTGCTCTCAAACCTCACACCCGTCATTCTGTCTGTCAGACCGTTTTTATCTGTGTAAATATCAAGGGGTTCATTTTTTATTATATTACCATTTTCCTCAGATAAAATCAACAATAAATCCCCTCCGTATGCTTCGTAGGAATTATAGAGTATCAGATTTTTTTGCAGACATCCCCAGAACAGTGCGTCGTCATAGCCTTTGCCCGTGCTGAGATATTCAACCCACGAGATAATACGAACATAAGGATAACCGTCAGAATCCGCCATACCCACAGCACAGACAGAAAACACTGCATTCACGTCGTTACAGATTTCAGCGTCGTGAGAATAGCAAGGGTCACCCAGATATTTCAGAGTTTCTTCATCATAATCGTTTTTATTGATACTGTCCGAATATTTCAGAATTTCGCTTTCGGGCAGACTGTAAACGATTTTTTCGGGAATACCGTATGAAAGAAGATTTAAACATATGCGTTCATATTCGGCTTGCGGCATATCAGTGTCATCAACCGAATAAACCGAGGTTTCAGCCTTCTGACCTGCAAGAGCAAAATCAACGGCAACGGTGGGAACGATTGCAATTATAACCGCAAGAACTGCGGCAATCCATTTCTTTGCAGATGAATCTTCAATTTTGTATTCGTGATCACTGTTCCAGAGAAGTTTTGACGACCTTACGAAAATAAGAAGGTTAAAGATTATAACCGCCAAGCCGAAGCAAAGCAATATTATGCTTTCAAATTCGGCAGAGGTTTTTCCGTCAAGGGCAAAACCCGTAAAAATAAAAGTGTTAACCGCAACCCACAAAAGATTCACAGCCGTGCCCGAATCAAACGGTATCTTTTTGGGATAGCCGTCAAGATAAGGCTTTACAAGCTCTTTAAGCCCCAATATGAGAAATACAATGCAAAGAAACGATAAAACCAACGACACAACGCCTGTTGATGCCGTAACAGGAATGGGCAGATTGTATATGGGTTCGGCGGCTTTACAACCAAAAGAAATTATTAATGAAACCGCTTTTACGACAAATGAAAACTTTAATTTTTTATTTGCTTTGCCTAAACTGAACAAAGCAACAATCAAACAAACATTACCGATGAATGTAGTTATTTCTTTCATTCCCGTAAAGAATGAAATGTGAAATGAAACAAGAATATAGCCCAGTATCAGAAGATTCATTGCCTTTTTCAGTGTAGGTTTCGGTGCATAGGAATGAACCTGAGAAAGCTTGAATTTAAGCATGGACTTATCGCCCAGTGCTTCAACCGCCTTTTCTTCGGCTTCGTCCTCGCTCATACCCACAGCAATATTGGTTTCATATTTGCACATAAGGTGGTCATAAAGCTCGTCTCGGACACTCTGCCTTTCGGCTTTTGACATTATCCCCGAACAAAGGTAATTGAGCACATCGTCAAATCTTTTCTCCATTTCATCCCTCCTCTAAACGGTTTTCACTTCTCAGTCATTTGCTGTTTTCTGACGGTACGTAATACTCACATTCCGGCATAACGTAGTAATGCAATGAGGATTCATATTTACAAATTTCGTAACTCGGAATATCCGAAAAGGCTTCAATTTTAAACAGTTCCTCCACATTTCTCAACGGAAAAATAAATAAAGATTTCTGATGATAATATGTAAAATTCACATCAGCAACAGTAGAACCGATATCCTTAATCTTCTTGGTCGCAGCATAAATGATTGTAACACCCGGTTCAACATCAAACATAAAGCCTCTGACAGGTCTGTTTAATTCGTTTTTAGAATCATATTTTCCGTTGACCAGCTTTAAATCACGTTGATAAAGCTTGCCGTCTTCAAGTTTTAAAGCAACCAGCAGGTCACCGCCGTACTTTTCTTCTTTAAAATCAGGTAACATCATATAGATGTTTTCAAGGTAATCGTCAAATAACACGATGTCCTTATAGTATTTCCTGCTCGTTTCTTCAGGAACCCTGAACACTTTTATAAATCTGACAAGCTGCTCACCGTCATCCGAATATCCCAACGGAACCGCATAATTTCTGACCATACAATAATCATAAAAACTCTGTTGGTTTCTGTCAAAATCATAAGCTTCGGAATCTTCTATGGTTTTATTATAGTGATCCCAGAGGAGGCGTGCACTTTCGTAAAGCTCGGATTTATTGATTACCCCCGCGTATTTTGACACTTCACTCTTTGGAAATAACGATACCAGATTTTTGTCAATGCCGTAGGAAGAAATATTCTCTAAAATCCGTTCATACTCCTGTTGTTCCATTTTCACATCTTCTGTTGAATAAGGAATATTGTGAGATTTATTGATTTTAGTTTTTGAATACACAAAATTACCTGTAAATATTACGGCAAAAATAATTAATAACGCCGAAAGGGCGACCAGCCACCTTTTGGTTAATGAAATATCAATTTTATATTCGTGGTCACTTCTGTAAAGAATATCCGACGCCTTGAGCATATACGCAACAAAGGAAAAAAAACAGATAACAGAATAAACAACTGAGAAAACATCGTTGTTTACGCCCGACGGTACATTTAAGCCAAAAATAAAAGTCTGAAAGTAGAATACAAAGCCTTGACTCACCGTCTTACCACCGTCATACGGTTTGACAAGTTCTTTGACACCTTTGTAAATCAAATAATATTTTACCGTCGAGAATAATAAAACTGCAAAAGAAAGCCACATATTTGCTTCTTGCCATTGTAATAAAAACGGCTCGGATACAAGCTGCAAAACAGACATAACCGATGAAGCAATACCGATTTTAAATGAATTCTCAAACCATCCGTTAGCAGTTCTGAACATATAGAGTGCGGTTATTTCAACAACTATCGAAATAACACTTGCAATCATACCCACTGCATACATATTGTCTCCGGAAGATAACAAAACGGAAATAAGCGGCAAAGTCATCGAAAGAATAAGAATGTAAAACGCTGTTCTTAAACTTTGTGCAGGATAGTACCAATGCACCTTTTGAAATTTGTCTTTTAGTGCTGATTTATTTCCCAGTGCCTCAACTGCCTTTTCTTCGGCTTCATCTTCGCTCATGCCTACCGCAATATTGGTTTCATATCTGCACATAAGGTGGTCGTAAAGCTCGTCTCGGACACTCTGCCTTTCACTTTTTGACATTATTCCCGAGCAAAGGTAATTGAGCACATCGTCAAATTTATGTTCTTGCAAGCTCCGCACCCCCCAAAACCTTTTTGACGGCTGTTGAGAATGTATTCCACTCCTGTTCTCTTCCCGAAAGCTCCTTAAGCCCCTTTTCAGTTATCTTATAGTACTTACGCTTTCTGCCCTCACACTCACTCCAATAAGCTTCAAGACTGCCTTCCGCTTCAAGAGAATGAAGAATGGGATAAAGTGTACCTTCATTAAGGGTAAACACTTCCTCGCTTGCGTTTTCAATAGTCTTTATTATCTGATATCCGTACATATCACGCTTTGAAATTACACTCAGCACAAGGAGACCCGTACTGCCTTTGGCAAGCTCTTTACTTATCTTCATAAAAAAACTCCTATACATAGATTTTCGATACATCGAGTATCTATGTATAGGATAGCATTGTTTATTTACTTTGTCAATATCAGATGCAGTATAAATTCATATCCCAGCAAGGAATATAAGGATGTCTGCGAATATGGAATTTATAACTCGGGTTGACTTTCGCAATTTTAAGCGGCAGTTCAAATATATCTGCACTTCTGTGATACAGAGCAATATTAAGCTTTGGCTTTTTGCTTTTAAGCGTATCAACGGCACCGTCAAGTGCCTCTTTCTCTGCACCCTCAACATCCATTTTGATATAGGTTATTTCTTTATCCTTGCAGATTTCGTCAATGGTTGTTGCTTCAATCTGCTCACCATTATCGGAAATTGTTGACTGTCTGCCCGCCTTACTGCTGAATGTCAAAACGGTTTTTTCACTGTAAATTGCCTTTTGCACAGCTGTTGAACGGGGCACATTTTCAAGATAAGCACAGAGCTTTTTAAAGGTTCGTCTGTCTGGTTCAAGTGCAATTATTTCGCCGTATTCACTGCCGCAGTAATGCAGGAATTCCTCAACCGTATCCCCTCTGTATGCACCCAAATCAAGAAAGCTCTCGTTTTTGCCCATTGAGAATACACCGCCGAAAATTTCGTCTTTATCGGTGGTAATTTCTTTCAGCACTTCAAGCTCGCCGCCGAACATAAAGTTGACACAGCCTGCAAAAAATTTTTTTGACTCATCATCAAAAAGGTCGTATGCCGCATTTATTCTGTCTTCGTTGAGTTCGATAAAGTCACGGTTGAAGATTTCATCGCCAAAAACGGGAACGCAAGGCACAATAACCCTGTATTTTTCACAAAGGGAATAAATACGGTTCATTACCTCGGGAATACAGGTTGCAAATGCAACGGCAACAATAAACTCTCCTTCAAATTCGGAAAGCTTTTTTACCGTAAATCCTCTGAAGCTCTGACCTCTGATGAAATCGTCACTGGCGGTAACACCTTTGACGGGTATACCCAGACGGTTGAATTCATCGATAACCTTATCTGCACCGTTGCCCATTCCGTAAACCACAACAGGCAAGGTGCTTTCTTTAATTTTTTCCCACGAGGACTTTTCATCAATCTCAAATTTCAGCATTTATCTTTTTTTACCGATGAAATCAAAGGGATTGATTCCGCCCTCAAAGGGCCTGAATGCAACCGCAAACTCAAAGGGCTCAAATCCCCACTTACGCTCGGGTTCAAGCTCATCATAAATGCCGTGACCGCTTCTGGGGTCAATGCGGTAATCGGTGTATACGAATGTATCTTCGGCGGGTACAAGCTCATCGTTATGCATTGTTTCTTCAAGCATATGGGGAGTGAAATGGCTTGCATTGAAACAGAATGCATTTTCGCTTACGGGTGCAAAAATCATACCGTCGCCTTCGCTGTTGCTTACAACACCATACTTTGTGCCGAAATGAGAACCGTTTTCAATAGGTCTGATGTAAGGAACGAAATTGTCTGTTACTGTAGTGTTAAACTTGCCGTAATATGCTCCCAGATGGCGATCTGAATATGTTTCAACAGGGCCTTTTCCGAAGTATTCCATATTCTCGCAGTTACCCTTGACCGCAAAGCGGAAGCCGAATCTGGGCAGGTGCATATTCATCTCTGCAAGGAGAGGTCTGAACTCACCGTTAAAGCCCATAACCGCACTGCCGTCGCCGTAGAATTTGTAAACGGTTTCGCCTTTAATTATAGGCACTACGGCAGGTCCTCCGATTGAAACGGCACAGGTAATTTTCACGCAATCCGCATCGTTTGAAACGGTCGCGGAATATGTTTTCTGAACGGCAGCCTGCATTGCGGCACTTCTTCTGTCGTCAGCATCACCAAGCTGATTGTAGCCGTGTGACTTCCAGATTTCAACCTGTACGGGCTGTGAAAGCATTTCTTTGCCGCCGCAGATAATTGACGAAATTCTGCCGTAGGGCTTATCGAATGTATAGCAAACGCCGTTGCTTTCAATTTTTACAAATCTGTCACCTTCATCAATCGACGGAAGGTCTGCATTGACCGCATTCTTCTCGCATACGGCGGATAAATCGAACTGTGCAAAGCCTGTTTCAAAGCCTGCATCTGCCCACTTTGTTGCCGCCTTCAGACGGAATTTAAGTGTGAGATAACAACAGCCGCTGACAGGTACGCTGTCAAAAAGTGTATATTCTTTTGTGCCCTGAGGTGCAATATCCGTATCATCGATTCTGCCGCTGAGAACACTTTCACCATTCACTTCAAGTGCCCAGTCGATATACATATCGGAAAGTGTTTCAAAAAATCTTCTGTTAAGAACGGTGATTTTGCCGTTAGCGTATTTAACCTCAAAAGGCTCATAGCCCTTCTTCATATCTGCAAAGCCGGGTCTGAGAGTTCTGTCAGGGAACACTACGCCGTCAATACAGCAAACACTGTTGTGAGGATAATCACCGAAATCGCCGCCGTAACGGTATCCCTTACCGTCATTGACAGCTATTGCGTGGTCGGTAAGCTCCCAGAAGCAGCCGCCCCAGATTGCAGGATATTTTCTGAACCAATCGCAGTGAGCGTGAATATTGCCCGTTGACATTGAGCAGCAGAATTCGCAGAAATAGAAAGGCTTCTTTGAATTCTTGTTTTCGCAGTATTCGGCAGTATATTCGAGAGGAGCATACATTCTGCTCTCAACATCCGAAATATCACTGTAATTTTCACCTACGGGCACAGCCTTGAATTCAAGATGTGCGTTCTCATAGTGAACAATAGCTTTGGGGTCACGGCTCTTTATGTATTTACCCATTGCTCTGTGGTTTTTACCGCAGCCTGATTCGTTGCCAAGTGACCACATAATAACACAAGCGTGGTTTTTGTCACGTTCAAAAAGGCGCTCCGCTCTGTCAACATAAGCAGGCTCCCATTCATCATCGGTTGAAAGCTTTGACCATCTCATCCAATCCCAGGTGTCACGGTATTCAAAGCCCATGCCGTGAGTTTCGATATCCGCTTCATCAACAACCATAAGACCGTATTCATCGCAAAGTTCAAGGAATCTGGGGTCATTGGGATAATGTGATGTGCGGACACAGTTACAGTTACCTTGCATGATGATGTGAATATCCGCAAGCATATGCTCCATATCACAGTAATAACCGGTTTCGGGATTTGAATCGTGACGGTTAACGCCGTAAAGCTTGATGGGCTGATTATTCACATAAGCAACATTGCCTCTGAAATCAATACGCTTGAAGCCGACTTTGAACGGAATATATTCGCCGTCACATTCTATGATAAGGGTATAGAGCAAGGGCTTTTCACTGCTCCAGAGTGCAGGATTTTCAAGTGCGATATCCATATCGCCACTGCCCGTTGCAACTGCTTCACCGTCGGGCGAAACAAGCTTATAATTGAAATCATACTCGCCGATTATATCAGCGGTAATTCTGCCCGAAAGAAGGTCATCTGCAAGGCTTGTTTTAACATAGACATCCTTTACCTTGCTGCTGCGTTCAAGGATATATACTTCTCTGAAAATACCCGAAAGGCGGAAGAAATCCTGGTCTTCAAGGTAACTGCCGTCACACCATTTGACAACCACAACATCAAATGTATTCTCGCCGTTTACAAGCTTATCCGTAATATTGATTTCACTTGTGCAGTGGCTTACCTGACTGTAAGCGGCAAATTCGCCGTTGACATAAAGGTAAAAGCAGGATGCAACACCTTCGAAATTAATAAAATAGCGTTTGCCGTCTTTCTTTTCAATGTTAACCTTTTTGTTGTAATGGCCTGCAGGGTTTTCATCAGGCACGAAAGGCGGATCAAGAGGAAAAGGATAAAAAAGATTGCTGTAAAGAGGCACATCATAGCCTTTTCCCAGTTGAGTCTGCCAGCACTTGGGCACGGGAATTGTATCGGCAAAATTCACATTGAGAAAATCTTGACCGATATCTTCAAATGAACTGTAAAACTTAAAATTCCACTCACCGCAAAGGCTTGTGTAATAACCTGATTTTTCTCTGTTACCCTCAAAAGCGGCTTCTTCGCTGTGGTAGGGAATGAAATACGCTCTGGGTTTTTCACAGCCTATGTGAAGGCTTGCAAGGTCCTTGTGATATGCTTTTATTTTCATAATACCCTCCTTAACGGATTAATACTTAATTTATATCACAATATTATCATTTTTTCAAGGTAATGAAAGCATATTTATGGTAAAAATGACAACAAAACAAACCTTGAAATTAATTCCTGTTTGGATTATACTTTATGAAAACGAAAAAATAAGAGGAGGCAAAAATGAAATTTCAGAGATTAACCAAAACCGTTGTAGCAGCACTTTTCACAGCTGTAATCTGCGTTGCAACTTTTATTGTCCAGATTCCGTCACCTGCTACGGGCGGATATGTTAACCTCGGTGACTGCTTTGTGCTTATTGCAGGTATGTATCTTGGTTACGGCTACGGTGCACTTGCCGCCGGTCTCGGTTCTGCGCTTGCAGATATGCTTGCCGGTTATTCGCAGTATGCACCCGCAACCTTTGTTATCAAGGCTCTTATGGCTGTTTTTGCCTGCCTTATTTTCAAATCATTGAGCAAAAAAACACGCATCGGTGCAAAAATCCTCAGCGGTCTGACAGCGGAGGTTATTATGGTTGGCGGATATTTTGCATATGAAGCGGTTATTCTTAAATACGGAATGGCTGCCGCAGGAAGCGTTGTCCCCAACATTATTCAGGGTGTGGCAGGTATTGTTGCCGCATTCGCTTTAAGCACCGCACTTGATGCCGCAATCAAAAGAAGCAAGACTCTTTCGGATTTCTTCGGGAAAGGATAATTCATAATGAACGAAATATATAATCAAGCATATTCTGCCGCGGCAGAGCTTATTGAAAAATCGGGTATCGGCAGCGGAGATGTTGTTGTTATCGGCTGCTCAACAAGTGAGGTTATCGGCGAAAAAATCGGCACAAGCGGTACTCTTGATGTGGCTCAGGAAATATTCAACGGTCTTAACGCCGCCTTCTCTGAAAAAGGAATATACATTGCCGCACAGTGCTGTGAGCACCTTAACAGAGCAATTATCATAGAAAAAGAAAAGGCTGATATGCTTGGTCTTGAACAGGTCTGCGTTGTGCCCCATCCCCGTGCAGGAGGCTCATTTGCAACAGCCGCCCGGCAGACTATGAAAAACCCCGTTGCGGTTGAAGAAATCAAAGCGGATGCGGGCATTGACATCGGCACAACACTTATCGGTATGCACCTTAAAAGAGTTGCCGTGCCCCTCAGACTTGAATGCAACACCATAGGCGAAGCAAGGCTCTCAGCTGCAAAAACAAGACCCAAATACATCGGCGGCGAAAGAGCAAAATACGAATAAACAAACATCCCCTCGGAGTTCAATTTGAATTCCGAGGGGATGTACTTTCAAATATAACTTATACCGTTGTAAACATTCAGTGCCACAAGCAAAATCATAACCGCTGAAAATATTTTACGGATAAGCTTATCGTCAAATCTGCGGTTGAATTTTGAGCCGATAATTCCACCCAATATTGCCGCAGGCAGAATAAATACCAGTGTTTTCCACTGATGTGCATAAGGGTCGATTCCCGTTGAAACAAACAGTGTTGCAAGTTTTGAAAGCTGTGAAAAAAATATAATTGCAACGGAATACACCGCCGATTCCTTGACACTCAGAGAGAAAAACAAGGTGAGCACCGCAACATTGACAGGTCCGCCGCCTATGCCGAGAAATGATGCAAAAAAGCCAAGCATCAGACCCACAAGCAGAATTGCGGCATTGTTTTTTATGTGAAAGGATTTACGCTCTTTGCTTACATAAAAACATACTCCCAGAAGCAAAGCTGCAAGCACAAAAGCCTGAACGCACCTTACCGTTTCCTGCGGAATTGCGGTGCTGAGCAAATCCATTGATTTACTGCCCAGCCAACCGCCCGCTATTGAGCCGAAGGAAATAAACAGAATGATACCTTTTCTGAATTCGACCTTGTTCTTTATGTAACGCAGGGTCGAAACAACGGACATAGTAAAAACCGCAATTGAGGAAAGAAAATCAACCTGCATTCTGGGCTCTGCACCTATAAAATCCAGAACCGGCTTTATTATCACTCCCCCGCCCAAGCCCACAAAGGCGCCGAGAGTTGTTGCAACCAGAATTACCGCCGAATATATTGCCGCAAGCATATCAGAATCTGCTTACCATATCGGCAAAAGCATCTGCAATGGATTTCTGTGCTCCGATACCCATTGAGTTTGTTTCGTGGTAATGGTTAAGATCAAACTTATCCTTATAGCCGTTGAGATAGGGCTGTGTGGGGTTAAGGATGAAATCATTGGGAGGTACGACATAACCCGTCATATCGTTTGAAACGCCGAAAACAACCATTTCGGGCTCCCCTGCAATCTCTGCAAGAGGTGTGGGATTGATTTCGCCGCCTTTACCCGTAGGTGAGGTTTCCGCTGATTTATATCCGCCGTAAACAGTTGAAACAAAGCTTTCGCCGGGAAGAAGAAGAACTTTCTTTCCCCCGATTGACATATAGGTCATTTCGGTCATCATTGCAATACCGATGTCGCTTTCTTTGCAGGGATATGCCTTGAAGCTCATAACATGACGCATTGCAAGCAGAGTAAGAACATAGTTGCCTACGGGAAGATAGAAGGGCTGCTGCATAATCTTCATTTCGGGCTGTAATTCTTTGTCGTTATCAATCTTCAATGCCGCATCTGCAATCATTTTTGCCTGCAGCTTTATGCAGTTCACATTGTCTTTTTCGTCAAGCTCTGCCGCATCCATAGCACCGATGGCACCGATACCGAAAAGTACGTTTGCACCGTTTTCAGCTTTAATCTGTTCGCGCATAAAATAAGGATATTCGCCGCTGAGCATACGGTTTGAGCCGCCCAGTGAATTGGGATGTGCACCGAAATTCATAATCCAGGTTTCGGCACTGCCGTCATCGGGTACAAAGCGGAATCTTGTGAGAATTTCGTGCTTATCAAGGAAGCCTCTGCGAGTCTGAAGGCCGTCTTCAATCTTGATATCACCGGTGTAAAGCTTGCCGTTCTTTCTTGCGGCATATGCCTCTTCAGCAACCTTGACTGCCTTATCCATAAGCATATCCATATATTCGGGGTCTTTACCGTCTGAGGGAATGCTGACAAGATTGGGCTTGCCCCAGTAGCCAAGGGTATCAATACCGGAATGGCTGTGGGTACAGCTGAAATTGATGCACTTGCAGCCTTTGATATTGGGTGAAGCCATAATCATTGAACGGATTTTATTGACTTCAACTCTTGTCATACCGACAATATCCGCACCAAGCCAGAGCATACCTTCGTCGTTGCCGCAATCAATCCATACCGCGCTTATGTATACAGGTGAAAGAACACCCTCCATTTTGTGACCTGAGCCGTGACCGGCAATCCAGTAGGTTTTGCCGCTTTCAAGGTCGGGCATAATTTCGTCTGTTGCAAATCCTGCTCTGTATCCGCTGCCGCTGATAACTGCGGGGACAACTTTTTCTATTTCGGGTGCCGTTCCGTTTTTGCAAACCTTTTTACCGAATGATTTTGTTATTGCCACGATACCTTTTGAGGCGAGATCCATAATATCCATATTTTCCGCTTTCCTTTCTCAGCAGTTCTTACCGAACTTGTAAATGCTTTGTGATTCAATGTCAAAATTGGGAATTATAACGGGCGGTACACCCGCATTGACCGTAAGGGATGATATCATTGTTCTTGCGTAGGGAAAAAGCTCCTTGAAGGTCTGAACGTGAAGCACTTCCTTTTTGATTTCGGGGTTGAATGTGAAAACGCCGTGAATAACCGCTTTGATTTTAAATCTTTCTTTATCTGCCTTGTCATTCACTTCAACGGTAAATTCGCCAAGACAAGTGTTGTTGGGTGAATATTTCACATTGTAGGAATACTTGGTTTCAAATTCAAGCTTTGCACCGTTTTCGCACTTGTTGACAAACTCGATTTCGCTTGCCTTATACCCTTTAAAAACAATGTTGTTTGCCAATCATATCACCTCTGCCTTTTCAATAACAATCGGTGTTACGGGCCTTGAAAGCTTACCGTCGCTGCCGTACGTTCTTGCAACATCGAGGAAAGAATCAACAACTTCCATACCCTCGGTAACAGTACCGAATGCGGCATAATCACCGTCAAGGTAGGTTGCATCCGCATAGCAGATAAAGAACTGGGATGATGCAGAATTCATTGAATCGCCGCGGCGTGCCATTGAAACAACACCTCTTGTGTGCGAAAGCTTGTTATTCATATAGCCGTTTGAAGCGAATTCGCCGTAAATCTTATCGGGACTTCCGCCTGTGCCGTCACCGTCCGGGTCACCGCCCTGAGCCATAAAACCGTCAAGAACTCTGTGGAAGGTAAGCCCGTCATAGAAGCCTTCCGAAACAAGCTTCAAAAAATTTTCAACGGTCTGCGGTGCGTATTCGGGGTGAAGCTCAATAACGAACTCACCGCCGTTTTCCATTGTGAACTTAACCTTTGAATTACCTGACACACTTGATTTTTGGGTTGACTGTGCTGCTCCGTCATCGTCTGTAACGGGCTTTTCCGTATTACCGCAGGCACCGAAAACAAATACAAATGCAAGGCAAAGTGCAATAATTCTGATAAACTTTTTCATAAGTCCATACTCTCCTATTTTAATTTACATTTTAATTATATATTTTAAATGGGAAAATAGCAACAGTATTTTTGAATGTTCATCAAAAATTTGCAAAAAAAATTCCGGGAACAAAATGTTCCCGGAGATAACAGATAATTAATAGTTTTCTTTTCTTACTTCGAAGTAAGCCTGAGGATGAGCACAAACGGGGCAAACCTCGGGAGCCTTCTTGCCCATTACAAGGTGACCGCAGTTACGGCATTCCCACATTGTTTCTTCTGCCTTTTCAAATACCTTCTGCATTTCAACATTGCTGAGAAGTGCGCGGTATCTTTCTTCGTGTGTCTTTTCGATAGCGGCTACCATACGGAATTTTTCTGCAAGCTCTGTGAAGCCTTCTTCATCAGCTTCTTTTGCAAATGTAGCGTACATATCGGTCCACTCATAGTTTTCGCCTTCTGCAGCGTGAAGAAGATTCTGCGCTGTATCGCCAAGCTCTCCGAGAGCCTTGAACCACATTTTTGCATGCTCTTTCTCGTTGTTGGCTGTTTCGGTGAAAATAGCCGAAATCTGCTCAAAGCCTTCCTTCTTTGCAACCGATGCAAAGTATGTGTACTTGTTTCTTGCCTGTGACTCGCCAGCAAAAGCAGTCATAAGATTCTGTTCTGTTTTTGTACCCTTAAGATTCATTGTTATTTCTCCTTTGTTTGTATTTTCTTCAACCGCCTCAACTCTTTCAAAATCTGAAGCGGGATGCTTGCAAAGAGGGCAGATAAAATCTGCGGGAAGTTCATCGCCTTCGTAAATATAACCGCATATCTTACAGCGGTAATAAACCTTTGCAGTCTTTTTGATTTCGGGCTTCGGCTTGATATACTTATGATAATAATCATAAGTTACACTCGGCACTTCCGAAAGAATTTCGCAATCGGTAACATCCGCAAGGAAAAGCGTGTGTGTACCAAGGTCGGTTGCGGTAACAACCTTTGCGGAAATATAGGCATTTGTTGAATCGGTGATGTAATAAAGACCGTTTTCGCTTCTCTTTTTTGCATTGAAGTCTTCAAACTTATCAACATCTTTACCGCTTCTGAAACCGAAAGCTTTGAAAAGCTCGAATTTTGCACCCGTGGTAAGAATACTCACATTGAATTCATTTGTTGCGAGAATCATATCGTGGGTTTTGTTTGCCTTGTTGACGGCAACGGTTATTCTGTTGGGATTTGATGTAACCTGAGTAACGGTGTTGATTACACATCCGTTATCAAATCCGTTTTCTTTGGCGGTCAGAATATAAAGACCGTAGCCGATTTTAAACATTGCATTTGTGTTCATAAACTACCTCCCTTGTTATATTATTGTTGCTATTATGCATAACATTCAACCAATTTAAGATTTCCCGTTACCGAAAATTTGTTTTTAGCATTTTCGGGCATAAGGAAATAATCACCTTTTTTTACCGCGGTGTTATAGCCGTCACCGATAATTTCACCGTTACCTTCGGTTACAACATAAACCGCCGCTCCCCTGTGAAGCTCAAAGCTGCCGCCGGTCAAGGTAACACTTCTTACCGCAAAGCTTAAAGTAATTGTTTCATCGATTATTGCATCATACTTTATGCCGTCGGCTTCGCTGATTGTTTTGGGTGTCAGCGGAGCAGGATATTTTTTGCCCATATCAAAGCATTCAAGGGCCTTTTCACGGTCAAGACCGAGATACATCTCTTTATCCGACAGTTTATATTCACCGCACCAGCGTTCGGGCTGAATTGTAAAATCCGTAGGCTCCTGCACCTCAAGAAGCAGGCAGCCCTTGCCGATGGCGTGAACCATTTTTGCAGGAATGTAAATTACATCCCCCGCCTTGACATTGATTGAGCAAAGCAGATTTTCCATAGCGTCGCCGCCGTTTTCGCTCTCATCAATGGCTTTTTCAAAATCTTCAAGAGTTACACCGTCTTTGAAGCCGAAAAAGATTTTTGCATCGGGGCGTGTTGCAAGAATAATCCAGCTTTCTTCCTTGCCGTATTTTGATGAAAAATACTTTTCGGAAAAAGCCTTATCGGGATGTGCCTGCACGGGAAGTCTTATTGCACTGTCGAGAATCTTTGTGAGAATTCCCAGGTCATCTCTGCTGCCGAGAATTTCCGTTTTGTATTTTTCAATTGCATCACTAAGATAGATATCGGTATCTCTTATTTTTGAAACACCTTCATATTCATCGGTGCTGCCTTCGTTAAGTGCTCTGACACTTGAGGCTACCCATTCTTCGGGATAGAAGCCGTCTGTTGACTCATCACCGAAGAAATCCGAAAAAAGCTTTCCTCCGGTATAAACTCTGAATACTCTGTTCTTTTCAAAGAAAATAGGTTTATTGTAAAACATAATCAATTCTCCGCATATCCGATAAGGCTGCATGCCTCATCAATATTTTTGAATTTGCCTGCCGCAACAGCCGCCGCAAGTGCCGCACCGTATGATGCTTCCTCTGCATAAAGAGGAATTTTTATTTCACAGCCGAACATTTCGGATGTTATTCTGCGTAAAGCCTTGTTCTTTCTCATTCCGTTACCCGAACACACAAGACCTTTCGCCTTCTTGCCGCCCTGCTCATACATCCGGTAAAGCTCATCGGACATACCGTTGAGCACTGCCAGTGCAAAATCGGCGGGTGTAAAATTTTCCTCGGAAATGTTGGTGAAAGAACCACGCTGCGACGGGTCATTTCTTGTTCCGCAGAAACGGCAATCAGCTCTGAGGGTAGTTTCGGTTTTGCTTTCAAGAAGGCTGTCAATATAGCCGTAAACAGCATTTTCACTGCCTGCTATCTGCCTGAAAAAGCCTTCAAGCATTGCAAAAGCCCTGCCGCCGCAAAGGGCACAGCCTGCCGCAAGAAACCGCTTACCGTCGAAGGGTCTGTTTTCAACCGCACCGCCTTCAACAGGCACGGAGGTAAGCCAGGAAATCTGCGAACCTGTACCCACATTTATAAGTGCATCATCCCCGTCAGAAACCGAACCGATGAAGCTTGCCTGATTATCGCCCAAAGCAACACAAACGGGAATATCTTTATATGTTCCAACCGCTTTGAAATCGGCAGTCACCTCGGGCAGACGGGGATTCTCAACCGTAAAACGGTTTTCTTTAACATCAAAGCAGCCCAGACTTGCCGCATTTGTGATATGAACAACGGGCTTTTTCAAGCCGCAAAGGCACATTGCCGCATAATCGGCTATGGTGCAAAGAGTTACCGCATTTTCGGGGATAATACCGTTTATTTCATTATAGAAATCCGTTGCAAGACCGTAGCCTGCAAAACATCCGATAGTCTGTGCATAGGATTTGCCGTCTTTGTATTCCTCAGCGGCACGTTCATCCTGCCAGATGTAGAGAGGGCTTACCGCTTTACCCTCTGCATCGGTGTAAACAACACCGTGCATCTGACCCGAAAAGCCTATTGCCGAAACTTCATTCAGACCCAGTTCATCAACAACTGCATGAACGGTTTCCATTATAACCTCGGGATTCTGAATTTTTTCATAGCTTTTATCGGTTGCGATAAATGAATTGTTCGATTTAGTGACGGATTTCAGTATTTCGCCGTTTGCGGCATTGACACAAACACCGCATATGCTTGTTGTGCCGATATCAAGTCCGATAATTTTCATTCCGTCACCTCAGCAAAGAACGGTTGACTTGGGGTCAAGTCTTGTAATGATATCCTGCTGAATTGCAGGTGAAAGATCAAGGAAGTTAACAAATGTACCGTGAATTCTCATAATGTAAACACCGCTGGGCGCATACTTTTTGGGGTCTGCAAGCACCTTTCTGAGAATTTCGGCAGTGGTAACATTGACATACAGATAGAAAGGTGAAACACCGTCTTTCATAGGATTGAAGAACAAGGGATTGATAACCTTATCCCTGAATTCAACACCCTTGCCTTCCGTGTTATCCGATGTGAAATATTTGGGGTCGATGCCGAGATGTGAAGCGTAGCCGCCGTTCATCTTTTCAAAGGGCATCTTCATATTTGAAAGCATACGGAAGCCAAGACCGTTTTCCGCACTGCCGTAAAGAGGGTCAACGCCGTAACCAAGCATATCTCTTGATTTTCTGCCATCGGGAGTTGCACCTACCCAATAACCGTAAAGAAGATGGGTTGAAGGTGAGCTGAAATCGGGTCTGAAGGAATTGCCCAGATAATTCTTGGTTGACGAAACAATATCCGCAACCCTTGAAGCAATCTCACCTGCTTCACGGTCAACACCTTCGATATTGTTGCCGAATTTATCTGCCGAAAGAAGGAATTCTCTCAAATCCTCGTAGCCGTTGAAATCTGCTTTAAGTGCATCAACCAGCTTATCCGCATCTTCGGGTCTTTCCGCAAGAAGCTTATCGATAGCGGCAAAGCTGTCGGCAATAACGGATACACCGTGAATAAGGCATCCGCTGCCGTTATACTCAGTACCCTGCGCCTTTGTATCTCTTGCATCAATACCGTTTTCAAGGCCGCCCATAAGGCAGGAAAGGAAAGGTACTCTCTGAGTTGAAAGCGCTGCCGATGCACCGTTTGCTGCTTCGCCCATTGCGGCAACAAAACGCTCAACATTCTGCCAGAAAGCCTCACGCACGTTTTCAAGACTGCAAGGCTCAACATCAACAAGCTTTTCGCCTGTTATTGTTGAAACACCGCCCGTAAGTGTCATTTCAAGAATCTTGGGAAGGTTAAGCCAGCTGTTGGTGGTGTTGCCGTTATCCTTACCCATAACAAGAGGCTCCTGACATCCCGCTATTGAAATATCCGCAAGGTCGCAATCCGCAACGCCCTTCGACGAAAGCACTGCAAAAAGCGAATCATCGTTGAAGAATGAAGGAGTAAGTGCACCGGGTGTGAAAAGGAATCTGCCCATTTCCTCATAAAGCTTCCGGGGAGTATTCTTATGAAGCTTAACGGAAAGAATAGGCTGAGGAAGGTTCATATCGTAATATGCATCCATAAGAGCATATGATGAATCGTTTGTAAGGTCGTTTCCGTCAATATCTCGGCCGCTGATAATGATATTCTGCGAAATAGCCCAGCTTCTGTCCGCAACATTGAAGAACACAAGGAAATGCTTGAAAAGTGATGCAACCGTGTCACGGTCAAGACCGTTTCTGTAAGGCTCAAAAAATCTGTCTGCATTACCCACGGAGAATGCAAAGGGATTGGGAGTCTGTTCGAGGCACATAATCTGCCACATAATGATGAATGCCTGAATTGCTTCGCAAAGATTTTCCGCACCGTTTTCGGGCACCTTGCGAAGAGTCTTTTCCATTATTTCAAGCTGTGCTTTTCTTTCGGCTGAAGCGGTTTTTGCCTGCTCAGCCGCAAGGTCTGCATAACGGTTTGCAAGAATGATTGCACTTTCAAGAGCAATTCTGAAAGCCTTGTAGCCGTTGCCTTCCTTACCCTCAATCTTTTCAATCATTGCCTTGACGCCGTTTTTGATTGCATAACGCATATCGGGAATAAGATGACCCGTAACCTGCTCGAAGAAGAAGATAACTTCCTTGGTATAGCACTCGTTTTTGCCGTAAACCTCACCCAGCTTTACAGCGTATTCGGTTTTGGCAAATTCATCTCTTGCCGCACCGATTCTTTCTGCAGTGAATTCGCCGTTGGGTTCAATATCGCCGAAAACAGCCGCAGGGTCGCAGTAACCGCTGAACTCTTCAACCTTGAATGCAGGGTTAATCAAAGCGTAGCTCCTTGCAAAAGCATCGTCCTGAGTACCTGCAAAAAGCTGATAATCGCTCAGATATATGGGAAGTGTCTTAACGATTTCTCTGAGTATGAGAGCCTTTTTCACTTCTTCATTCTCGCCCTCAAACTCCTTTGAAAGACGGAGCTCGGCTTCTTTTGCAATAAACCAACCGTCAAGTCGGTTGCCTGCTCTCTTTTCGGCAAAAAGCTTCTTTGCCATTTCGGTGATTTTTACGCTGTCAAGAATTGTATTCATTTTCATTCTCCTTATGTTACAACGGTTTTCATTCCGCAGATGTTGAATTTATGTGTAAACTCCTTTATTTTGTCAGACGGCACAAAGCCGTTTTCGATTTCATAATTGCCCTTCCACTTATCCTTGCCGTATTCGTGATAAGAAAGAAACTCAAAAACCGCATTGGATGTATCAAACCGTCTGAAATATTCCGCAAAGCCGTCGGGAGTATCGTTCACTCCGTGAATAACGGGTATTCTTATATGAATCTGCCTGCCGCTTGCAAGGAAATATTCAATGTTTTCTTTGACGGATTTGTTTGACGAGCCGATCCACTTCCGGTGGAGATCATCGTCATAATGCTTGAAATCCGTAATAAGGTAATCTATGTACTCCGCCGCTTCACGCAAGGAATAATATGATGCATTTGTTTCAACGGCAGTGTGAATTCCGTCCTCTTTCAGTTTTTTCAGCAATGAAACAAGTTCTTCTGCCTGCATACACACCTCACCGCCCGTGAAGGTGACTCCTCCACCGTCAAAAAACATCATACGGCTGCGCATTATCTCGTCATACACCTCATCAACCGTGTAATCCTTTGCGTTGGGGTTTTCGGGCGGTATGCTGTCTGCATTGGAACACCATTTGCAGGCAAAATTACAGCCCTGCAGATGATAAACAAGGCGGTTACCCGGACCGTCCTGCGAATAATTGAACCCTTTTTGAAGAATTTTCACGGTCTCACCGCCTTTCCTTATTAAAAGTAATTTTAAACCTTTTACTTTTTACTGTCAATACCAAAATGCTTTATTTAAGTAAACTGTTGAAATTATTTTTTGCGTATGGTAGAATAAAATAAATTCTAACCGGAGCAGAGAAAAATGAAACCCATAACTCTTGTAACCCTCGGCACTGTCGGCTCAACAAACACCTATGCAAAACAGAATATTCAAGCCCTTACCCTGCCCTCTCTTATCACTGCAGACAAGCAGACCGCAGGCAGAGGAAGACACGGCAAAAGCTTTTATTCACCCGACAAAACCGGGCTGTATATGACACTTGTTTTTGAGGCACCCGATGAATGCGAGCTTATCACACCCGCCGCGGCAGTAGCAGTCTGTAACGCGCTTGAAAGCTACGGAATAAACCCTCAGATCAAATGGGTAAACGATGTTTATATAGGAATGCTCAAGGTCTGCGGAATCCTTGCAGAAAGCTTTCTGCATAACGGAAAAAAATATATCGCATTGGGCATAGGAATCAATCTCACAACAAATGATTTCCCTTCTGATATCCCCAATCCGGGCAGTATTAATATTGACTGCAACAAAACAGAGCTTGCTCTGATGATATCGGAGCAGTTTTTATCGCTTACCGACAGCAAATATATTCTCGACGAATACGAAAAAAGACTTTTTGTTATCGGGAAAGAAGTGTCATACACAAAAAACGGCACTGAATTCACCGCAACCGTAAAAGGAATAAACAGCCTTTGCAATCTGATTGTTTGCCGCAGTGACGGAATTGAAGAAACCCTCTCCTCGGGAGAAATATCAGTTAAAATGAGGTAACGGAATGAACAAACTTAAAATATACACCGCAGTGATTCTCGCACTGTCGGCAGGAATACTTTTATTCACTGCCTGCAAAAAGGATGTGCCGGACACGGCAACCACAACCGCAGGACAGGTAAGCACAACAAAAAGCAACGGCTACACATACAACAATGCCGTATTCACAATGGAGCCCGTTTCGGAATATGTTCACGTTGCGCCGCCCGTACCTACACGTCAGAAGATTGAAAAAACCGAAAAGCCGGAAGATGCCGGAAGCACAAAGACTTCAGCAGAAACAACCGCCCGGAGAAATCAATCAGATAAGCTTGAAGAAATCGCAAACGGCATTAACATCCTTTCAAAGACATCGCCCGTGCTGAAAGGCAATAATGCTTCGGTTATAATTATGGGCACTCCCGGTGCTTCGTACACCATTGAATTTTATGAAACTGAAACAAAAAAAGCCGCATACGGCGGTCTTGAAGCAACAAGGGCGGATTCCTCGGGTATCGCAAGCTGGGATTTCACAATCGAAGAAAGCTGCGAACCCGGCGAAAGAATGGTTATTATCAGAGAAAAAAATTCTGACAAATACACTCAGACATCCATTACGGTTTATTAAGGAGGAACAAAAATGGAAAGAAAAGGCAGCTATAAGAGCAAAAAATTTCCCCAGCGCACCTGTGAATATTTCGGTGCAGGCAACGGTCTGCTCAGTGACAAGGCTTATTGTCTTGCCTGTGACAGAAACGGAGCGGTTTACATCGGCACAGACGGCGGTCTTAATTACACAAAGGCTGACGGCACAATAGGTTCGTTCCCCTGCGGTGCTGTAAAGACGGCTTACACTTCGGCAGAGGGCACGGTTTACTTTGCAACAGAAAATACCGTTTACTCGGTTACAGACGGCAAAATTGAAGAAATGCAGAGCTTCGACGGCGAAATCCGTGCAATGAGCGGAACCGACGGTGTTTATCTGCTTGCTTCAAACGCACTTTACAAGCTTGAAAACGGAAAGTTTGAAAGATTCTTCCACAACGAAATTGATGCGGATTGCCTTGCAATTTCAGACACTAAAATCACCGCCGCAAAAAACAGAGCTCTCAGCATTGTAAACGGTAAAAGAAAACACTGGATGAGCATATTCCCCGAGCACTCAAATATGCCTGAACTCAGAATAAACTGCCTTGCGTTTGATAACGGCACAGGCTTCCTCTGGCTGGGCACGGATAAAGGTGTTTACATATTTGACTGCAAGTGCAACTGGTTCGGTCACAGTGAACTCAACGCACTTCCCGAAGAAGAAATCTTCAACATTTTCTTTGCCGATGACGGCAGAGTTATCCTTTCATCCGAAGCGGGTCTTATCATTCTCAAAAACGGCTCACGCAAATATCTGCCCGCAACCCGTTGGGCTTGTGAAAGCAAAATCAACGCCGCAATCGCCTGCGGAAACACAATCTGGACCGCAACAGATTCGGGTGTAAGCAAAATCACCGAAACCGAAATGACTCTTGAAGAGAAAGCGGATTACTGCTTTAAATTTACCGAAGAAAAATATGTAAGAACCCTCGGCTATGTTACGGGGCTCAACAAGATTAAAGATTGCGACATAAATACCGGTTCACCCTGCATAACCGATAACGACGGCCTCTGGACTCAAACCTACATCGGAGCTCTCGCATATGCTTATGCGGTTACAAAGGATGAAAAAATTCTCGAAGCCGCAAGACGCTCGATGAAGGCCATGGGTTACCTTACAAAGGTAACAGGAGTAAAGGGCTTTACCGCAAGAGCAGTACGCTTTGAGGGCGAAGACGGCTACGGCACTGTTGTAAAGCGCGACGGTGCTGAATGGCATCCTGCACCCAACGGCGAATGCGAATGGCTGGGCGAAACATCAAGCGATGAAATGACGGGTCACTACTTCGGTTTCTCCCTTTACTATGATTTCTGTGCAAATGATGAGGAAAAAGAATACATCAAGGAAATCATCTGCGATATAACAGACCACATTCTTGAAAATAATTACAGACTCTGCGATGTTGACGGTCTGCCTACAACCTGGGCAAACTGGGATCCCGAACAGCTTAACAGAAACAATATGTGGATATGGGAGAAGTGCATTAACTCCCTTGAGATGCTTACATTCCTCAATGTTGCATACCACGTTTCGGGCGACGAGAAATACAGAAAAGAATTTCTCCGCCTTGCCATTGACGAGCATTACCTCCTCAATGCGGCACAGCACAAAAAGGATGACGGTCACACCTGCCATATTGACGATAACCTCGGCTTCCTAAGCACAATGACCATTCTCCGCATTGAAAAAGACCCCGCAATCAGAAAATATCTGCTTATGGGACTTAAGCATCATTGGGAATATGAAAGACCCGAACACTGCGTCCTCTTCAATCTTGTTTACGGTGCATTCTCGGATGATAACTGTGACCTTGACATCGCTGCAAAAACACTCCGTGACTTCCCCCTTGATTTCCTTAACAGACCTCTTTTCAACTCAGCAAGAAAAGGTCTTGTCTATGACACCGAACAGGAAAAATGGGGTGAGCCCACTCAGCTCAAAGAAGCTCTTGACATTGATTCCAGAGTTATTCGTAATTACGACAGTAACCCCTTCCGTGTTGATGATGGCCACGGACGAAGTGCTTGCAGCCCCAGCACATATCTTCTCCCCTACTGGTTTGCAAGATATTACGGCATAATTGAAGAATAAAAAATACAGAGAAAGGCTTGTACGGAATCAACCGTACAAGCCTTTAAATTATTCGTTTGTTTCTTTGTTCAGTTTTTTCAGCTCTTTTTTTGTCTTTTCTTCAATTTTACCAATCTTTTTATTGAACTTTTCCTGTTCTTTTTTCATCTTTTTATCAAGCTTATCAAGCTCTTTGCTGAATTCCTCATAAGCTTCTTCCTGAGCCTCACGTTCTTTTTCATCAATTTCACGCTCTAACATCCATTTAACAGTGCCCTCAAGCGATTCTTCAAGGCTCATAGGCTCATAACCAAGCTCTGCCCTTGCCTTATCACAGGAAAAATTGCAGTTTTCGCAAAGCTTACGAATTGAATATTCATTTAGCACAGGAGGCATTTTAAGAACTTCAAATGCCTTTTCAATGAAGGGAAGAAGTGCAAGAATCATACTTTTGCGCAGCTTTAACTCAGGCGATCTTTTATCGCACACATAAGCAAGGGTTCTTATGAATTCATCAATGGTGTGGACATAACCGCTGAGTATGTAGCATTCACCGTTTCTTCCCTTTTCGGCAGCAGCCGCCATGCCCTTTGCAACATCTCTTACATCAACAAAGTTATACGCGCCGAAATCAAGAGTAACAGGGAAAAGACCTTTCAGAAAAAGGCTTATCATTGAGCCTACGCTTGAAGTGTTGTTATTATCGTGAGGACCGAGACAGCAGCTTGGATGAACAACGCACACTTTAAGGTTTTCATCTGCACTGTCAAGCACATACTGAGTAGCGCAAGCTTTTGATTTTGCGTATGTACCTTCAAGCAAATCGGGGTCAAACTTACTGATTTCGGTAAGAACCTCATTACCCTCGCCTGCGGGAATCGCATCAACCGATGAACAATATATAAGATTTTTTACTCCGCATTTTTTACAGGCGGCAACAACATTCTTTGTTCCCTCAAAATTGACATTCCACACCTGCTTATCCTTTGTGCCGCTTATATCAACTATTCCGGCAATATGATAAACCGTTTCCGCACCCTCAAAAGCCTGAACAAGCTGCTCGGGGTCAGTAACATCTCCCATAAATTTTTCACATTCGATGCCGTCAAAATAAGGGCTGTCCGTACGAAGGAGAAGACGCATTTTTTCGCCTCTTGCTTCAAGTTCTTTTACAAGTGCAAAGCCGACATATCCTTTACCGCCGGTTATAACATTAAGTCCCCCACTCATTCCGTTCATCTCCTTTTCCAGAATCTATAAAATATTTTACCATATTTATGAAAACAGTTCAACAGCAAATGTAACAGTTTTCTTACATATGCACCGTCATTTGTTCGGTTTTGTATAAAAAAACAGTAAAATTTAAAAATCGATTGACAATTTTACGCCTTTGATGTAAAATATTAGCCGATATTTAAAAAGGCAGTGAAAAGAAACAGTAAGCGGATTCTGTTTTTACAGAGAGAGGGCGGTCGGTGAAAGCCCTTAATTCAGCCCGCCCAACCCGTCTTTGAGCCTCGGCGCAGAATCAAGTAAGCGCCGACGGTTAATTCCCCGTTATCGGATTTAAGAGAGCAGATTATCATTAATCTGAACTTGGGTGGTACCGCAGACTATTTTGTTTGTCCCAAGCCTTAGGGCTTGGGCATTTTTTTTGGAGGTAAAAACATGAAAATTGACAAACTTGCAGGCGAACGTTTTAAAGAAAAACCCTCGGATTGCGTCATAGACAGCCATGCGCTTATGCTCAGAGGCGGCTACATGAAGGGCGTTGCCAACGGCATTTATTCTTCATTTATGCCCCTGAGAAGAATCACAAGAAAAATTGAAAACATCATTCGCGAAGAAATGGATGCAATCGACGGTCAGGAAGTTCAGTTCCCCGTTGTTATGCCTGCTTCTCTTTGGGCGGAATCCGGCAGATACGAAAGCATCGGCAGCGAGCTTATGCGTTTCAAGGACAGAAATGACTCACCCATGGTTCTCGGTATGACCCATGAAGAGGCCGCCGTCCAGCTTGTAAGAGAATACGCAAACAGCTATACAAGATACCCCTTTATGATTTACCAGGTGCAGACCAAATTCCGTGACGAAGCAAGACCCAGAGGCGGTCTTATCCGTGTTCGTGAATTCACAATGAAGGATGCATATTCATTCCATACATCTCAGGAAGACCTTGAAAGATATTATGACATCTGCTATAAGGCATATGAACGCATCTTCGCAAGAGCAGGTATCCCCGAGGTTATCACTGTTGCTTCCGACTCTGGTATGATGGGCGGCAGCATTTCACACGAATATATGCTTCTCTCCCCCATCGGCGAAGATTCAATCGCAGTTTGCTCCGAATGTGATTACAGAGCAAATATGGAAGCAGCCGAAAGCATCATTGAAAACAAAATTGAAGGTGAATCAAAGGAGCTTGAACTCGTATATACACCTGACATCCATACAATTGAAGATATCTGCAACTTCCTGAAAACTCCCCTTGAAGAAAGCTGCAAAGCCGTTGTATATCAGAAGAATATGACAGATGAATATGTTGTTATCTTCATCAGAGGCGACCTTGATATCAACGAAACAAAGCTTACCAACTATCTCGGCGAAGCAGTTCACCCTGCAATCATCACCGACGATTGCGGACTTTTTGCTGGCTTTATAGGTCCCTTTGGTATGGACAGAGAAAAGTTCACCGTTCTTTTCGACAAATCCCTCGAAAACACCCATAACCTTTCCTGCGGTGCAAACCAGGCTGACCACCACTATACAGGACTCAAAATCAGCCGTGACATCGGTGAAGTTGAATATATCGACCTTGCAAAAATCAAGGAAGGCGGCATCTGCCCCAAGTGCGGTAAGCACGCAATCTCGATTTCAAGAGGTATTGAGGTAGGTAACATCTTCCAGCTGGGCACAAAATATACAAAATCAATGGGTATGCAGTATCTCGACAGCGAAGGCAACCTTCAGTATCCCATTATGGGCTGCTACGGCATAGGCGTCGGCAGACTTGCCGCATCCGTATGTGAAGCACATCACGATGAATACGGCCCCATCTGGCCCATGAGCATTGCTCCCTGGCACGTTCAGATTTGCTGTCTGAGAGCCGATGACGAGGAATGCAAGGGTGTATCCGACGACCTTTACCGGAAGATGCTTGACGACAGAATGGAAGTTATCTATGATGACAGAAACATCCGTCCAGGTGCAATGTTCTCCGATGCTGACCTTCTTGGTGTTCCCGTAAGAGTTATCGTAAGCCCCAGAAACCTTAAAGAAGGTGTATGCGAGGTTGTTACAAGAGATAAGACTGTAAGCCTTAAAGTTGAGGTTGATAAGGTTATCGATACCGTTAAGGAAATGATTGCCGAAAGACTTAAATGAAAATCGCTCCCGTGAAATTCAGATTGATTTCACGGGAGTTTCTTTATTCAACAAGGCTTATCAGATAATTTTCAAACACCGTTGCATTACCCGACAAATCATCATAAATAATGCTAACACCTTCTGAGGTTTCAAAGACAACCTGATTCGAACCCCTGACACAAACAATCGCATATGTGCCGTCTGCATAGTTCAGCCTTGCAAGCCAGCCGCCGCCTGCCATATAAACCACTTTTTCGGCCTTTACAAGCTTCATACGTGAAATAGAATCAATCATTCTTTCTGCTTGCTCCGAGGTAGTTTTTTTCAATGGTTTATTCATCAACAAATTGTAGCTGTTACCCCATTCAACCGAAATTATTTCCTTCGATATAATTTCATCAAGCGTAATATCAGCAGTCGATGTATTTTCAAGCGTCGGTAATTCAAACGATTCCGTTTCAGCTTCAGTTTCGGTTTGTTCGGGTGTATAACCGGTAATTTCTTCCTCCGGCAACGGTACTACGGTAATATAATTGGACTTATTTTTAAGATCGGCAAGTGAAAATGTATTATATTCTGTTTTGTAATTACCGTAATAATCAATGCTGTAATCCAGACCGAGGCTTGCTTCCGAGGCACTGCCGGTGCTGTAAATACGGTTTGAGGGCGTAACAACAATTTCTCTCATTCCGTAATACAGAAAAACAAGCTCGTCATCGGGATTTTCATTGAAGATATCCCCTATTTCATCAATGCCCACTCCCCTCACCGAAAGGTCATTTCTGAGTTCGCCCTCATATTCATAAAGTGTTGCAAGGGCAATTATTTTATCGCCCCGCATTATGGGTAAATCAACAAAATTCATTTTCAGCGTGTTAACCGAACCCAGATTTATGTGCCTGTAACCTTTGACAAATATCTTGTACTCCGACTCAAAATCACCGTATTCGGCAGCTATTGCACCTATCATATCGTATTTATGTGTTTCCACATAATTTTTTATTTCATCATCGGATATGCGGTATCCTTCGGTTATAAACATAT
>SVOC01000030.1 GCA_015066625.1 Oscillospiraceae bacterium | reverse complement strand
CAGAGAGGCGGCCCCGGTCTCGGCGGTATTCAGCCCTCACAGTCAGACTACTTCCAGGCAACAAAGAGTGCAGGTCACGGCGACTTCAAACTCATCGTTCTTGCTCCTTCTTCCGTTCAGGAAATGGTTGACCTTACATTCAAAGGCTTTGACCTTGCCGATAAATACAGAATGCCCGCAATGCTTCTTTCAGACGGCACAATGGGTCAGATGATGGAACCCGTTTCACTTGATATGGGCGAAGTAAAAGAATATGACAAGTCATCATGGGCTGCTTGCGGAACAAAGTGCGAGCGTGAACACAACGTTGTAAACTCTCTGTTTATTCAGCCCGAAGAGCTTGAAAAATATAATTTTGAGCGTTACGAGCGTTATGCACAGATTGAAGCAAATGAAGTTATGTATGACGAATACAAAATGGAAGACGCTGAAATCTGTATCGTAGCATACGGCGTTGCAGCCCGTGTTTCACAGAACGCTATTGACAAAGCCCGCGAACAGGGTATCAAGGTCGGTATGATAAGACCCATCACCCTCTGGCCCTTCCCCAAGGCTGTTCTCAATGCCGCCGCAGATAAGGTTAAGGCATTTATCAGCGTCGAGCTTTCAATGGGTCAGATGATTGAAGATGTTGAGCTTTCAATCCGCTGCAAAAAACCCGTTCTCCTCTGCAACCGTGTAGGTGGTATGATCCCCACAACAGAGGACGTTCTTAATTCTATCAACAAAGCAAATTCTGTTGGAGGTGACAAATAATGGTAGTTTTTGAAAAACCCAAGGCACTTGCAGATGTGCCCCTTCATTATTGCCCCGGCTGCACACACGGAATTATTCACCGCCTTGTTGCCGAGGTTATTGATGAACTCGGTATCGAAGGCAGAACAGTAGGTGTTGCTCCCGTCGGCTGTTCGGTATTTGCATACAATTATTTTAACTGCGATATGATTGAGGCTGCTCACGGCAGAGCTCCCGCAGTTGCAACAGGCGTTAAGCGTTCACTGCCCGAAAACATTGTTTTCACTTATCAGGGCGACGGCGACCTTGCCGCTATCGGTACTGCCGAAACTGTTCACTCAGCCGCAAGAGGCGAAAACATCACAATCATTTTTGTCAACAACGCAATTTACGGTATGACAGGCGGTCAGATGGCTCCCACTACCCTGCCCGGTCAGGTTACACAGACCTCACCCTACGGCAGAAATCCCGAGCAGGTAGGTCTTCCCGTTAAAGTTTGCGAGCTTCTTTCAAATGTTGACGGTGCAACATACCTTGAAAGAGTTGCCGTAAACAATGTAAAGAATGTAAAGAACGCAAAGAAGGCAATCAAGAAGGCTTTTCAGAATCAGCTTGAAGGCAAGGGCTTCTCACTTGTTGAAGTTCTTTCAACCTGCCCCACAAACTGGGGTCTCAAGCCTGATAAAGCTCTTGAATGGCTTGAAGAAAACATGATTCCTTACTATCCCCTCGGTGTTTATAAGGATAAGACAGCAGAAAAGGAGGCCGAATAATATGACACACGAAATACTTCTTGCAGGCTTCGGCGGTCAGGGTATCCTTTTCTCGGGTAAGTTCCTTGCTTATGACGGACTTCTTGAAGACCGTGAGGTAAGCTGGCTCCCTTCATACGGTCCCGAAATGAGAGGCGGTACCTGTAACTGCTCAATCATCCTCAGCGACACAAAAATCGGCTCACCCATCGTTTCAAATCCCAACGTTCTTGTTGCGATGAACCTGCCTTCACTTGATAAGTTTGAAAGCTCAGCCGTTCCCGGTGCAAAAATCTTTGTTGACAGTTCGCTTATTGACCGTAAGGTTGAAAGAGACGATGTTGAAGTATACTACATTCCCGCTACAAAGCTTGCTTCAGACGAAAACCTTCCCGGTCTTGCTAACATGATTATGATAGGTCACGTTATTGCCAAGGCAGGAGTAATGCCCTATGAAAACGTTGAAACAACAATGAAAAAGCTCGTTCCCGCTAAAAAGCAGAACCTTATTGAGCTTAACATCAAAGCAGTTGAGCTTGGATACAATTACTAATTAATACAGTTAGGAGAAACCCACATGCTTGAATTAAAAGAAATTGGCCTGCGAGTTGCTTCCCTGCGTGAAACCTGCGATCTTTCTGCCGCAGAAATGGCTGAAAAGCTTGAAATTTCCGAGGAAAACTACAATGCTTTTGAGCACGGTGAATATGACTTTGCCATAAGCACACTCAATAACATTGCGCTTATACTCGGTGTTGATATTCTTGATATCATCAGCGGCGAATCCCCCAGACTTACTTCCTGCACGGTGGTTAAAAAAGGCAAGGGTTATGTTGTCAACAGAAACCCCGGCTATGAATTTTCACACCTTGCCTACACCTTCCGTAATAAGAAGGCAGAGCCCTTCCTTGTTACCATTGACCCTTCGGGAAATCCTCCCGTAATGGACGAACACGAAGGTCAGGAATTTGACTATGTTCTTTCAGGCAGTCTTCACCTTTACATCGGTGATATCTGCTATGAGCTCAACGAGGGCGACAGCGCATATTTCGATTCCACCATTCCTCACGCTCATAAAAATGTGGGCGACACTCAGGCACAGTTCATCGCGCTTGTGCTTAAATAAGGATAACTAAAATAATCAGGAGTCGGAATAATGGCGATTTATGAAAAATTTATAGGCAGGTCAAGAGATTCATTTGTATCTCTTAAAGACTGTCATGAAAACTTTAAAATTACATATGAGCAAAGCTTCAATTTTGCTTACGATGTAATTGATGTACTCGGTACGGAAAAACCCGATAAGCTTGCTCTTCTTTACGTTTCAAATGATCAGGATGAAAGGCGTTTCACCTTCGGCGATATGAAGCGTCTTTCAGATAAGGCTGCAAACTATTTTGTTTCACAGGGTGTAAAAAAAGGCGACCCCGTGCTGCTTATTCTTAAAAGAAGCTATCTTTTCTGGGTTATCACTCTTGCACTTAACAAAATCGGTGCAATTATGGTACCTGCTTCAAATATGCTCAAAGGCAAGGATTACGTCTACCGCTGTAACAAGGCTAAAATAAAGTATGCCGTTATTACCGGTGACGACAACTGCACCGAGTATTTTGACGACAGAAAAGATGAATATGAAACAATCGAAAAGAAGTTTGTTACGAAGCACAAGTCCGTTGAAGGCTGGATTGACTTTGAGGAAGGCTTTGAAAACGCAAGTGAGGATTGGACAAGACCCACCGGCGATGCCGCAACAACAGTTGATGACACAATGATTATCAACTTTTCATCAGGCACAACAGGTTACCCGAAAATCATTGCGCACGATTTCAAGTATCCCCTCGGTCACATTATGACAGGTGTTTTCTGGCACAGAGTTGTTGACGGCGGAATGCATTTTACCGTTTCCGATTCAGGCTGGGCAAAATCACTCTGGGGTAAATATTACGGACAGTGGATGGGAGAAACCGCAAACTTTGTTTATGATTTTGATAAGTTTGACGGTGCGGATATTCTTTCAAAGCTTGAGAAATATCAGATTACCACCTTCTGCGTCCCTCCCACAATGTACCGTCTTATGCTTCAGAATGACGTAAGCAAATACGACCTTTCATCAATCACCCACTGCTGTACCGCAGGTGAAGCACTCAATGCGGATATCTTCAATAAGTGGAAGGAAGCAACAGGGCTTGAAATTCATGAAGGCTTCGGTATGAGCGAAACTCCCGTAAGCATCTGCACGCTTTATCCCTGGACAAAGCCCGTGCCCGGTGCAATAGGTTTCCCCGCGCCCGGTCTTAAAGTTCATATTCTTGATGAAGACGGTAACCACTGTCAGCGAGGTACAATCGGCGAAATCTGCATTAAGGCGGAATCACCCGAAGCACATCCCTGCGGCGTTGTAGCAAGCTACAACTTCAACGAAGAAGATACCGCTGAGGCATACAGAGGCGGCTTTTTCCACACGGGCGACCTTGCATACAGAGATGAACAGGGCAGATTTGTTTACTTTGGCAGAAACGACGACGTTATCAAATCATCGGGTTACAGAATCGGACCCTTTGAGATTGAAAGCGTTATGCTTGAACATCCTTCTGTGCTTGAAGTTGCGGTTACGGGTGTCCCCGACCCCGTAAGAGGTTTTGTTGTCAAGGCAACCGTTGTTCTCCGTGAAGGCTTTGAAGGTTCACCCGAGCTAATCAAAGAGCTTCAGACTTATGTTAAAACAAATACTGCACCTTACAAATACCCCAGAATCATTGAATTTGTGGACGAGCTCCCCAAAACATTCAGCGGTAAGGTAAGACGAGTTGAAATTCGTCAAAACGATTCAAGCAAATAAAAATAAGAGGCTGTCGTAAGACAGCCTCATTTTTTATTGGGTGAATTATACTATCAAGTGCAACAGTTTAAGAAAATAAAGTAACTCATATAAATCCATGGTATAATGTGATTGCT
>SVOC01000029.1 GCA_015066625.1 Oscillospiraceae bacterium | reverse complement strand
ATAAATAAGAATTTGTATGAAAGGATGACAAGCAATGTATAGGAAATATATGGCTTTGCTGCCTGCTTTAACTATGCCGGTCATCTCGCTGCCGGGAGCATACGCCGGATAAATCAATATACAGCAGGTTTTATTCGACGTTTTTTACGGAGGTTTAATTGTGGCAACTATACTTCTCGTTGTAATTTATATTGCGTTTATAGGTCTCGGAGTGCCTGATTCACTCATCGGCTCTGCATGGCCTGCCGTACATACGGAAATGAATACACCTGTTGAAGCAGTAAGTGTTATCACATTTCTGATTTCCGGCTGCACTGTTTTATCAAGTATGTTCAGCGCAAGAATACTTAATAAATTGGGAACTGCTAAGGTTACAGCTTTCAGTACAGCTATGACTGCGGCGGCATTGCTTGGCTTTTCTTTTGCACCGTCTTTTTGGTTTATGATTCCGCTTGCCGTTGTTCTCGGACTTGGTGCAGGTGCTATAGATTCCGGACTTAATAATTATGTGGCACTTCACTGCAAAGCGAGTCATATGAATTTTCTCCATTGCTTTTACGGTGTAGGAGTATCTCTCAGCCCCTATCTTATGTCACATGCGTTAAGCGGCATAGGCTGGCGCGGCGGTTACCGCTATGCTTTTTATGTGCAGCTGGTTATTACAATTTTGCTGACAGTGTCCGTTCCTTTGTGGAAAAAGACCTCTTCGGCTGAAGAGGCGGAAGAAAAAGGTATAAGCCTTACTCTTTTGCAGATGGCTAAAAAGGCAGAGGTGCGACAGGTATGGATTATTATGCTTGTCACAAATGCAATTGAATATGCCTGCGGAGTATGGGGAAGCACATATCTTGTAGAAGAAAAAGGATTTGAGACAGAGCATGGAGCACTTGCACTGACAATATATTATGTCGGTATGTCAATCGGGCGTTTTGTTTCAGGTCTGCTTGCCGATAAAATCAGCACATGGAAGCGTATCGGTATAGGCACAGCCATTCTTGCACCTGCCGTTGCGATTATGCTTCTTCCCTTACACGGTGCAGTTACTGTTATCGGTTTGTTCCTTGTAGGATTGGGTAACGGTTCTGTTTATCCGAATATGATACACCTGACACCGCACAATTTCGGAAAAGAAGTATCACAATCAATCATGGGTTCACAGATTGCTTTTGCATATATCGGCGTTATGTTGGCACCCCCCGCAGTCAGTCTTATAAGCGGACTGTTTGGGATAAAGGTATATCCTGTTCTGCTTGCCGTACTCTATGTAACGATGGTTATCGCTCTGAAGTGCTTTGTTAATCACTTGAAAAAGCAGGGCAGATACAATGCAAATGTGTGAGGCTTCAAAGGTATTGAATAATGAATAACAATGATAAATTTGATTTAAGCTGTTTCATTTCTCCCGATGTTTCCTATACTCCTGTATATATCTGGGTATGGAACCACATCTGTACTCGTGAAATTATAGACGTTCAGCTTGCTGAAATGCAAAAACTTGGCATAAGAGCATTTTATATTCTTCCCGAACCGAAGGAGTTCCGACCTGACAGTATGCCAACAAGCCTCACACCTGACTATCTGTCTGCGGAATACTTTGAGCTTTGTGCCTATGCCATAGAGAAGGGAAAATCCCTTGATATGACCTGTTGGATTTATGATGAGGGCGGTTGGCCCTCAGGCAGTGCATGCGGAAAAGTTTTGGAGGATCATCCCGAATATGCCCGGCAGGTGCTGAAATTTTACGAGCGATCATTCTCTGAGGGAGAATTGTATAAAAAGTCAACGCCCGATGTTCTTGCAGCTTTTTTGAACGACAGGGAAATTATTGAAGACGGTTACATATTCACCGAAGATACGGTTGCAACTGAATATTTTGCAGAAAAAGAGAACTCCGATTATCCCGATTTACTGAACAAGGAAGCAACGGAATATTTTATTGAAATCACTCACAAAAATTATGCCGCATTTTTAAAAAATGAGCTTGGCAAAACGGTTACAGCCGTATTTACGGATGAACCCAAAGCACCGTCGATGGCTTTCAATAAAGAGCTGGCAGAGAAATATGAAGCTGAGTACGGCGAATCAATATTGCCGCATCTTCCGCTCATTGCAAAAAGAACAGCGGTTACGGAAGAAAATGTTTATATATTGCACCGTTGGTATGATTTATGCAGCAGTATGTTCTGCGAGAATTATCTTTTCCCTTGCAAAAAATGGGCAAATGAAAACGGTATTGCATTTACGGGACATCTGGATAAAGACCATAATCCTCTCGGATGTATGAACGGCGGCGGAAACTTCAATCTGATGCGTGCTCTGCGGTGCTTTGATATTCCCGGCATAGATGTTATATGGCGCCAGCTTTACCCCGAAAACAAAACCGCAGGTAAGAATGATATGAATGCCTACAACGGATTTTTCCCGAGATATGCTTCGTCTGCCGCCGCACATAACGGCACAAAACTTGCGATGAGTGAAGTTTTCGGCGTAGCGGGTCCCGGACTGACTTACGATATAATGAGATATACCGTAGGTTATCAGGCTGTGCGTGGAATAAACATTTTCAATCCGTTTAATTTTCCGCTCGGTCGCAAAGGTCAGCTTCTTGCACAGGAACTGCCGATTTTTACGGAGAATCAGGTGTTTTGCCGTTATCTCGGTCAGTTTAACCGTTATACAGAACGGTTGTCTTACGTATCTTCTCTCGGAGAACGGGTATGCGAAACAGGACTTTATTATCCCGTTTCCGATTTTCAGGGCGGGCTGAATGCGGAAGCTGTAGCCGAAAATTTCGATAATCTCGGCAGAGAGCTTGAAGATATGACAGTGGATTTTGATATCGTTGACGATGATGTTATAAAGGTTGCGAAAATAACCCACAACGGCTGTATGCACATCGGAAGAGCGAAATATAAACATATTATCATTCCCAAAGATGCTTATATTCCCGATGCCACACAAAAAGCATTGAACAGTTTTATCAAATGTGGCGGAATAGTTTCTTATGAGATCTCAAACCTCAAAGCTGTAATCAAAACTGAGGGCAGCGGCTTGCGTGCAATGCACAGAAAAGCGGAGAACGCAGAAATTTTATGCCTGTTCAGAGAAACGGGAGAGAATGGAGATTACAGAATTCACTTACCTTCATCAAATGGCTATCTGCTTGATTTGGAAAACGGTAAATTACAGCATTTACAAACTGAAAACGGTGTTCTGAAGCTATCTCTTGCCATAGGTGAAACGGCTGTGATATTACTGACAGACGAAAATTATGATGCAGAGAACAAAAAAGAATTCAGAACAAAAACCGAAATCCGGAATGATTTTCTGTTCCGTAAAGAAACCGAGCTTATTTGTAATGAAAACGGATTTGAAAACATAACACATTCCGAAAAAGCAATTCCTGTTAAGCTTGATGATTGGTCTTATTTAATCGGCAGTGCTTACTCAGGCAGTGGTGTTTATGAAACAACATTTATGCTCCCCGATGATAAAGCGGGTAAAGAAGGCGAAATTAACCTTGGCGATGTGCGTTTTGCAGCTTCTGTATATCTCAATGACCGGCTTTTGGGAACATCTTTGATGCCTCCGTATAGCTTAAAAATACCCGCAGGCTTGCTTGATAAAGAGAATAAATTGAAAATAGTTGTAACCAATACATCCGCAAATTGGTATATGCACACCGATTATTTTGATAAATGGAATACAGAAGAATTATCTCCGTATTTTGAAGGAGAAAAAAATTCGGCAAAAGACTCTGTATCGGGTGGTTTATACGGACCTGTTGTGTTATATACAGAATGATATTAATTCATTATGAACATTCACACCAAGAAGCAAGAAACATAGTAATACCGGTCTTGCTTTCTGCTTCTTATTCGTTATTTTTTCGTGAAAAGCTTTATACAAACTCACCCTGTAGAAATGTTAAATCTTATATGATATAATCAACACGATATAAGAATTTGACCAAGTGTATTGTTTTATTTAACCTGTGTAAGGGAGGATTTTTTATGAGACACTGCGGAACGCAAAGATTAGAAACAGAAAGATTGATTCTGAGAAGATTTGTCAAAGAAGATTCTGATGCTGTGTATAAGAATTGGGCATCTGACCCGGAAGTAGCAAAATATTTAACGTGGCAAGTTCATCCAAACGAAAAGGTAAGCAAACAAGCAGTAAAGGCTTGGCTGAAACAGTATTCTGATGATAATTATTATCATTGGGCTATTGTTTTAAAAGATAACGGTGATGAACCGATTGGAGGTATTGATGTTGTATTAATCAACGAAGATGTTTCGATGGTGCATATTGGATATTGTATCGGAAGAAACTGGTGGCATCAAGGCGTTACCTCTGAAGCACTCAAAGCGGTTATGGATTATTTATTTGATGTTGTAAATGTTAATCGCATTGAATCAAGACACGATACGAGAAATCCAAACTCGGGCAAAGTAATGCAAAAATGCGGAATGAAATATGAAGGCACTCTGCGTAGTGCCGATAAGAATAATCAGGGTATTTGCGACATCAGTTATTATGCTTTGCTGAAATCAGAACGATAAATTCCAATTTGTTGAATTGAATCAATCGGAGTTTTAGTTTGAAAGAATAAAGAAATTGATTACAGAGGAGATTTC
>SVOC01000026.1 GCA_015066625.1 Oscillospiraceae bacterium | reverse complement strand
TGATCCATCGGAGATTCGAACTCCGGACACCTTGATTAAAAGTCAAGTGCTCTGCCTGCTGAGCTAATGGATCATATGCCGTCTTTTCAGACAGCTTAAATATAATATATCATTTATCGTAAGTTGTCAAGCCTTTTTTATGAAAATTTTTCATATTTTCTCTTTTCATTTTGTGTCAAACCGCTTGAAAAGGAACTATATATGGTATATAATGTTATAAATACGATTTAATTTACCATTGTGGGGTTATTATGCCTCAGAAAGGACGGTTTATGAAACATATAAGAGGTCCGCAGTGCTACGACTACGGTTATCACGAAATAACAACCATTGACGACAAAATCCACAACAGCCTTATGGATTTCGGTATACTAAAACTCAAAGAAGGCGATGTTTTCATCGAGAATCAGCAGCTTGAAAGAGCATATCTGCTTATCAGCGGTAAAATGACATTTGAATGGGAAGGCAATTCCGTAACAGTGGACAGACCTGATTGCTTTGATTATGACCCTTGGGTGCTTCACGTTGCAAACGGTGTCCAGGTTACTTTCAAGGCTCACGGCGATACCGAAATTGCTGTTCACCGAACAGAAAATGAACGCACCTTCCCCTCAAAGCTTTACACTCCCGAAGAATGCAGAAGTGAAAACAGGGGTGCAGGCACAATGAGAGAGGCATCAACCAGAATTGTGCGTACCGTTATTGATTATTCAAATGCACCATACGCTAATCTTGTTGTAGGCGAGGTTATCGGCTTCCCCGGCAAATGGTCAAGCTATCCTCCCCACTACCATCCCCAGCCCGAAATTTATTTTTATAAATTCCTTCCCGAAAACGGTTACGGTTTTGCGGAGCTGGGCGAAGATGTTGTCAAAACACATCAGAATTCAACAGTATTCATTACCGAGCAGGAAACTCATCCTCAGACAACCGCTCCCGGTTATGCACTCTGGTATCTGTGGGTTATCAGACATCTTGACGGAAATCCGTATATAACGCCCACTTTTATCGAAGAACATCTCTGGGTTACAGACAGCGAAAAAGAAGCAGATATGTGGCCTCCACAGAAATAAGATATAAGGAGAAAATAATATGAAACTCACTATGTCACAGGCACTTGTCAAATTCCTTGACAATCAGTACATCAGCTTTGACGGTGTTGAAACGAAATTTGTTGACGGTATTTTCGGCATATTCGGTCACGGATGCGTTGTCGGTATAGGTCAGGCGCTTGAACAAGGCGGTCACAATCTTAAATTCTATCAGGGTCACAATGAGCAAGGAATGGCACACGCTGCAATGGCATTTGCCAAGCAGAAAAACCGCCGCCAGATTATTGCCTGCACTTCGTCAATCGGACCCGGCGCACTTAATATGGTAACTGCCGCAGGTACTGCAACCGCAAACAGAATTCCCCTGCTTCTGCTTCCCGGTGATACATTTGCCTGCCGTCAGCCCGACCCCGTTTTACAGCAGATTGAACAGCCCACAAACTACACTGTTACAGCAAACGATGCTTTCAAAGCAGTGTGCAGATATTGGGACAGAATATCAAGACCCGAACAGCTTATGACCGCTTGCATCAATGCAATGCGTGTTCTTACAGACCCTGCTGAAACAGGTGCGGTTTGCCTTGCTATGCCTCAGGATGTTGAAGGCGAAGCATTTGACTACCCCGATTATTTTCTGAAAAAGAGAGTTTGGTATCTCGACAGACGCTCACCTACACAGCGCGAAATTGAAGCTGCTGCCGATGCAATCATGGCAAGCGAAAAACCTCTGCTTATCGTAGGCGGCGGTGTTACATATTCAGAAGCCTGGGAAACTGCACAATTCTTTGCAGAGAAATTCAATATTCCCATCGGCGAAACACAGGCAGGTAAAGGCAACATCCGTTGGGACCTTCCTCTTAATATGGGCGGTATCGGCGTTACGGGCGGTCCTGCCGCAAATGCAGTTGCAAAGCAGGCTGACCTTGTTATTGCAGTAGGAACCCGTCTTACAGACTTCACAACCGCTTCAAAATGGGGCTTTCATAACCCCAACGTAAAAATGCTTTCAATTAACGTATGCTCCTTTGATGCATTCAAAATGGATTCTACAGCTGTTATTGCAGATGCCAAAACCGCACTGCTTGACATTATGGGTGCTCTTTCCGCAAGAGAATATTATTCCGCATGGGACAGCAGCGAGCTTGCGCAGATAAAGCAGGAATATGTTGCGGAGGTTGACCGCTGCTACGGCACACATCTTGCAGAAGGTCTTTCACAGATGAGAGCACTCGGTGAAATAAACAGACTTGTTGATAAAAATGCCGTTGCAATCGGCTCATCGGGAAGCCTTCCCGGCTGTATGCAGAGACTGTGGCGTTCATCAGTACCCAATACATACCATATGGAATACGGTTTCTCCTGCATGGGTTATGAAATCTGCGGTGCTCTCGGCGTTAAGCTTGCAGAGCCTGACAGAGAAGTTTACACAATGGTTGGTGACGGCAGCTTCCTTATGCTTCACAGTGAGCTTTACACCGCTGTTATGGAAGGCACAAAGATTAACGTTATGCTCTTTGATAACTCAGGCTGGGGCTGCATAGAAAACCTTCAGAACAATCAGGGCACCGATACATTCGGAACAAGATTTCAGGCAAGAAATCCTCTTACGGGCATGCTTGACGGTGCCATTGTTCCCATTGACTTCGCTAAAATTGCAGAAGGCTACGGCTGCAAAGCATACAGAGTAACAAATGTTTCCGAGCTTCGTGAAGCAATCAAGGATTCTAAGACTCAGACCCTCCCCTGCCTCTTTGATATCAAAGTTGTTCACGGCAGTATGAGTGACGGCTACGATGCCTGGTGGCGTGTAGGCGTTGCGGAGGTTTCCACAAGCGAGAATGTTCAGGCCGCATATGAAGATATGAAGGCTAACATAGAAAAAGCAAGACTTTATTGATAACGGAGGTTTTCAGAATGCTTAATAAAGAAAAAGTAAGCCTTGCGATAGCGCCTATCGCCTGGACAAACGATGACCTGCCCGATCTCGGCGCAGAAAACACCTTTGAGCAGTGTGTCAGCGAAATGGCACTCAGCGGCTTCAAAGGCAGTGAAATCGGCAACAAATATCCCAAGGATATTGAAACTCTCAAGCATAAGCTTGATGTTAGAGGTCTCAGAATCTGCAATGCCTGGTTTTCATCACTTCTTCTTTCAGAAGGATATGAGGCAACAATTGAAGCTTTTATCAAGCACAGAGATTTTCTTCACGCTCTGGGTGCAAAGGTTATCGGTGCTTCCGAGCAGGGCAATTCAATTCAGGGCAAGAGCCTGAGCATTTTCGGCGATAAACCCGTATATACAGACGAACAGTGGGAGCTTATCGCAAAGGGCTTCAATGAAATGGGCAGACTTGCCAAAGAAAAAGGAATGTACTTCACAGTTCATCATCATATGGGCACAGGTGTTCAGACCGAAGCTGAAATTGACAAGCTTATGGAAATCACAGACCCCGACCTTGTATATCTTCTTTACGATACCGGTCATCTTTCGTTCTCAGGTGAAGATGCAATCGGCGTACTAAAAAAGTATGTTAACCGTGTAAAGCATGTTCACCTCAAGAGCATTCGTCAGGATGTTATCAATGAAGGCAAAGAAAAAGGCTGGAGCTTCCTTGATTGCGTAAGAGCCGGCTCGTTTACCGTTCCCGGTGACGGTGATTTCGACTTCACTCCCGTATTCGATATCCTTGATGAAGCGGGATATGAAGGCTGGGTTGTTGTTGAAGCTGAGCAGGACCCCGCAAAGGCAAATCCCTACGAGTATGCTTGCCTTGCAAGAAAGTATATCGCAGAGAAAACCGGACTTTAATATATGCAGAAAGACCTCGGACAAAAGCTGTCCGAGGTCTTGTTTTTGTCAATTATGCAAATACAATATCAAAGAAACTTACATCAAATCCGTATTTTTCCGTAAGATCACTGTAAACACCGATATTATTGAACAGAGCATAAATTGTACCGATAAATCTTACAAGCCCGTCAATGGGTGAAGGAATAATCACATCGGGATGTCCGCCTTCATAGGTGGTCTTAATAATTTTGTAGGAATTAAATGCATCCCTTTCTCCAGCATAATACGATGAAACAGTGATTGAGTCCTTCGTGAAATCAAGCACATTGTAGATTATTCTGTCATCAGGTACATTTGCATAGCCAATCCATTCTTCATTCAGACCGATTTCATCGTCATCTCTGGGGCGAGTGATTGAGCCTGATACCATATACACCGTACCTTCATTATCTTTCATAACAGGCTGATAATCCGCAACGGATTTCTGATTGTAAATGGGATTTGAAACAGTGTAATAATGGCTGTGTCCGAGAAGGAAAAGGTCGATGCCGAATTCATCGGCAATGGGTCCCCACACCCATCTGAGAAGCTGATTCTCGCTTTCTCTGTTTGGAAGTCTGCCGCTGTAAAGGTCGTGATGAGCCATCATAACCTTCCATTTTGCATCGGGGTTTGCCTTAACTGCATCCTTGACAAAGCTTCTGTGGTCCATACCGCTTGCGTTATTGCTGTCCACTACAAGGAAAAGCACATCCCCTTTTCTGAACCAATAGTCATCACCGATATATGATGAAACCATTGCATCGTCCTGATTGGGCATATTGGTAAAGGTTTTATAAGCTACACCCTTGCGGTCGTGATTGCCTATTGTTGTTGCAACGGGAATTTTTTTAAGAACAAGAGATGATGCCAAGCCCTTGTATTCGCTTTCAAGACCTTCTGAAGCCTGGTCACCTGCCGAAAGAAGAAGAGAAGGGATATGTCTGATATATGCTTCATTGAGTGTATCGTTAAAAATACCTGATGTTCTTTTGAGTTCTTCTTCATCAAGAACATCGTTATTCTTATGTGTGATATGAATATCGGTCATATAAATGGCTGTGAATTCATTTTCATCCTCATCGGTTTTAAAAGAATAAATTGCAGATTCAAAGCCTTCGCTGTAGCATCTGTAATAGTATGTTTTGCCAGCTTCAAGACCTGTGATTGTAACTTTATTCGAAAAATCACCGTCATAGGTTTCAACGCAGTAGCCCGTAAATGTTTCCGTATCTCCTGTTAATGAGATACCTTCGCTCACAACGACTCTGGGCTGGCTTTCGGTTTCGGAATACCATGAAACATTCATTTCGCTGTTATCGCTTCCGGGGAAGAGTATAACAGCATTTTCATATTCCTTTTCCCAGCTTGCTTCCCAGAGAAGATCTGTTGCAGCATATGAAGGAACAAACGCCGTTACAAAAATAAGCACTGCCATAATCAAAGCAGAAATTCTTTTAAATGTTGTTTTCATAATATCCGCCTTTCGTACAAGTAAAAGGGCTCACGCAATGATGAGCCCTGAAACTTAAATAAATTACTTTGTAAAGAAATCAAGGAAGCCCTTTGCTCCGAAAACTTTGTATGTAATATCGTTTGCGCCTTTCAGAACGGTGTTGAGAGCTTTATCCATAAATCCGGGTTCTTCATCTGCGGCATAAACACCGATTTCAACAAGCATATCATGCACTTCATTAAGAATTGCATTATCTGCTTCGTAATCGTTCACGGTATTCTCGGTCATCTCCTCTGCCTTATCAAGAACCGCCTGCTGCTCCGCTGTGAGAACATAACCGGTCTCTTCACAGTATCTTTCGAGGTCGGAAAGATAGCTTCTCTTATAGTCCTTGAGATTTCTTGCACCGTTGAACTGGGGGAAGTAATAGCCGTCTTCTTCAAGATTATCACAATCTGAAACGGTCTTTATATTACCTGTTGCAAGCTCAAGTGCAAGAGCAAGAGCTGTGTTGTTATATTCAAGCTCGTGCTTCTGCTCATAGAAGAACCATGATGAATCCTTACGGTAAGTGGTTGAAATATCAAGCGAACCGTCAGGTGAAAGAATTCTGCCTTCGGTATCCTCAAATTTTGTGCCGTAGGTAACAAATGATGTACCGGGAGCAGTTGAGCTGATGTTGATGATTTCGTCCGAGTTTGTGAGAGGTGCACTCTCCATAAATCCGAATGCTGAGTAATCGGATGTGATTGCGCCGAAGGGAAGACCGTAGCCTGAAATAAATGAGAAGGTTACACCCTCTGATTCAAGGTTTGACATTGTAGTGTTAACACGCTTCTTTGCATCCTGGAAGCTCTGTGCCTCAGCCAATACAACCTCTGATTTGATAAGATGCTTGATATCGTCAAATTTATCAACGGGTATAAGGTTGCAAAGAGAAGGAGTTGCGCAGAAAAGTTCTGTTGCAATTGCACCGAGAGCCATATCAACAAAACCTCTCAGAACACGCTTGGGGAAAAGACGGAGAGCTATGTTTACAACATAACCCCAGGGCTCGCCGATAAGATCTGAAAGAAGTCCGTTGTAGAAGAGATCTGCTGAATTTTCACAGTATTTCTGTGAAAGAAGGTCAGCAACAACATCACTGCCGTCCCATGCGCCAACGATGCTTACAACTCTTCTGATGTGGTTATCTGCTCTTGCAGGGTAAGCATCCATATATGCGGTAACAACAGAAGCACCCATACTCATGGGAACAAGAACGATGTCTTCTGCACCGACTTTGTTGTTCGCGATGATTGTATTAACAAACTCGTGAAGAGCTTCAACATTCTTTGAAGTGTATGAGAATGCATTGTAGTTGAAAACATAAAGATAATCTTCATAGTTTTCGCCGAATTTTTCAAGTGCGATATCCTTACAGGGAATTGATGAATAGAAACGGTTTTTAGCTTCGCTTTCGAAGTTGCCGCTATCATCAATGATACCGGGAAATTCTGAAACGGGAATGGGGTATCTGGGTGTAACAACTCTTGGGTCGGCATTACCGTCTTCACCAACAAGATTGAAACGGAAAAGATCTCTTATAACCTTCTCAACCTTAGCTTTATCGATAACAGTTGTTCTGATAACGGATGAGAAAAGGAGCTCAAGAACAACGCCTACAAGAGTCATAATTGTGCTTGTATCAGAAAAAGCCTCGTCAAAGCTGTTGAAAAGGTTCCATCTTGACTGATACTTACCCTCTGCAATAAGAGGTGCGTAGTTTTCGAAATCCTGAAGTGTGCCGTTTTCAAAAGCACCTTCCTGCGTGTAGCTCTCATCAAAAAGATAAGAATAACTCTGACCGATACCGGTAACAAACACAACAAGGCTGTTTGTACCTTCTGCAAATGCACTTTCCATATCATTTGTCTCCTCTGCAACAACCTGAGGAACTGCTTGCTGAGCACTTGCGGGAATTGCAAGCACCGAAACAACAAGTGCCATTGCAAGAATAATTGCTATGAATTTTTTCATTTTTTGTGTTCTCCTTTCAACACTATAAAAATGCTCAATATATTTTACCATTATTTTAAACTGTTGGAAATATATTTTCAAAAAATTATTATACAAAAATAAGCCCCGATTTGTGTGCAAAACGACGATTGATTATATACTACACTGGATTAATGTATAAAAATGAAAATCCGAGCTCATCACCAATCGGTGAAAAGTTCGGATTATGTTGGTGTGGTGCAGCTGACAGGGCTTGAACCTGCACATCAAAGATACCAGATCCTAAATCTGGCGCGTCTGCCAATTCCGCCACAGCTGCATTTATTATACTTTTTGATATTATCACGAAAACTAAGGTTTGTCAAGCAATCCCGGGTACTGCAGGTAAAAAAGGAGCTGTGCAAACAGCTCCTTAATCTTTTGTCTTGTAGTATAACATACAGTGGCAGTAGCCCTCAAAATCGGGGTCTGCAATCTGCTCTCTGAATTCCCTGCATATACATTTATATTCTTCTTTGATTTCCATTCTGCAAGGGCAGTATCCGCCTTTTTTCTTTAATCCTTCCCTGATGATTTTTACCATTTCTTTGTCTTCGTTAAGTCTTACAGCCATTTTAACACTTCCTTTTTATTCTGTTGCATATCCTTTATCTTTGATTATTTTTACAATACTTTCGGCACATTCACGGCAAAGATCATATTCGGGCGCTTCAACCATAACCCTTATAACCGGTTCCGTGCCCGATTCTCTCACAAGAATTCTGCCTGAATTATTCAGCTTTTTCTCGGCAGTTTCAACCGCCGACATAACATCGGGGTCATTTTTCACCGCAGGCTTATCGCTCACCTTAACGTTGATAAGAACCTGAGGGTACATTTCGAAGCCTTCCGCCAACTTGCTCAAAGGCTGTTTTTTTGAAATCATAACCTCCATCATTTTAAGACTGGTCAGTATGCCGTCACCTGTTGTAGCGTACTTTGAAAATATGATGTGCCCTGATTCTTCGCCGCCGAGACGGTTACCGTTTTTCATCATATATTCATAAACATATTTATCGCCCACAGCGGTTTTGGCATAATCAATTCCCAGTTTATCAAAAGCCTTGTAAAGCCCGAAATTTGACATAACGGTTGTTACAACGGTATTGTTGTAAAGGTCGCCCGATTCTTTAAGATATTTACCGCAGACATAAAGAATATGGTCGCCTGTCAGAACATTGCCTTTTTCGTCAACACAAAGGCATCGGTCTGCATCACCGTCGTAAGCAAAGCCTGCATCAAGAGAATTTTCAACAACAAATTTCTGAAGCCCTTCAATATGGGTTGAGCCTGCATCGCGGTTAATATTAAATCCGCTTGGTTCTGCGTTTATAACATAGGTTTTTGCTCCCAGTGCCTCAAAAACGGCCTTTGCAATACTCCAGGAGCTTCCGTTTGCACAGTCAAGACCGATTTTAAAACCTCTGAATGAATGCATTCCCAGAGAAATAAGATAGCCGATATATCTGTTTCTGCCCGAAATATAATCAACGGTTTTACCGATTTCATCGCCTGTTGCAAAGGGCATTTCGCTTCCGCCGTCAATATATTTTTCAATGAGCTCTATTGTTTCATCGTCAAGCTTTTCGCCACTTGAATTAATTATTTTTATTCCGTTGTCATAATAGGGATTATGGCTTGCGGATATCATAATTCCGCAGTCAAATCCGTCAACTTTTGTGATGTATGCAACCGACGGAGTTGTTGTAACGTGAAGAAGGTAGGCATCCGCACCCGAAGCGGTAAGCCCCGCCACAAGGGCATATTCAAACATATAGCTTGACCTTCTGGTATCTTTTCCGATAACAATTTTAGGCGGCTTTATATCTCCTGCCGCTTTCTTTTTTTCTTTGTAATGTCCGCCTAAAAAACGCCCGACCTTATAGGCATGGTCTGCATCAAGAGTTTTGTTTGCTTCACCGCGAAAACCGTCTGTACCGAAATATTTACCCATCAAATCACCTCACAGATTTTGTTTAGGAACAATTATGCCGCCTGTTTTATAAATACTGTTCCCTGCAACAAATCCTCTTACACAGGATAAGGGATAAACATTTGAATTTTTACCTATCACCGTACCCGGATTAAGGACCGTGTTACATCCGATTTCCACATAATCTCCAAGCATCGCACCAAACTTTTTAAGTCCCGTGCCGATTTTTTCACAGCCCGTGTTTACTGTTACCGAAGTACGGTCAGATTTTACATTTGATGTAATTGAGCCTGCACCCATATGAGCTTTATATCCGAGAATACTGTCACCCACATAATTGTAATGAGGAACCTGAACTTCATCAAACAGAATAACATTTTTAAGCTCCGTGGAATTTCCGATTACACATCCCCTGCCGACCAAAACGTAACCTCTTATAAAAGCACAGTGTCTGATTTCTGTTTCCGGTCCGATAATGCAGTGTGCACCGATATATGCCGTAGGTGCAACGGTTGCAGATTTATGAATCCACACACAGGGTTTGATTTCGTCATACTCGCTTTTATTAAGTTCATTGCCGTACGCAGTAACAAAATCTTTTATTCCTTTCAAAGCCTGCCAGGGGTATTCATAGCCCGACAGATATCCGCCTGCCTGCGTATGGGATAAATCAAACAGATTTTTGGTTTTAATCATCACAACAGCCTTTCATATTTTTTACTTGAATATTGTATGCTGTTGTTTTTTAAAATATTATCCCCGATGAAACATCGGGGATAGTATACTTTTTGAAACAGAAATCCTATTAGTCTGAAATGCAACAACATCACGCACATTCGGGCATTTTTCTCTTTGACATACGAGGCTATTTCAAAAATTTTCAACGCAGAGACGGCGGAAAGATTCCGTTCAAAACCTTATTGATTTCTGTCTCGAAAAGTATAATTAATCGTAAAGGTAAACTCTGGTTTCGTAGGATCTTGTGGTAAAGCCGTTATTGTTAACGGGGTTATCCTTATAGCTGCAAAGCATAACCTTACCCTTACTTAGATCGTAGCCTGCGGGCGCCTTGAATTCAACAGCTTTATCGGAGTAGTTGCAGATAACGAGCATACGCTTGCCTTCATATGTTCTTTCAAAAACATATAACTCCTTGCTTGACTTGTTGTATTCTTTATAAGCACCGTGAACCGCAACGGGATTTTCCTTACGGAATTTAATCAGTGCCTTATAGTGATTGAAGATTGAATCGGGGTTTCCCATTTCAGCTTTTGCGTTAATACCCTCTTTGTATTTGGGGTTAACGGGCATCCAGGGAGTTCCGGTTGTAAAACCTGCGTTTTCACTGTCATCCCACTGAACGGGAGTTCTTGCGTTGCCTCGGCTTGATGTTTTAAGGCGCTGCTTTGCCTTTTCATCCGAAAAACCGAAAAGACGGAGTGTCTTATAGTTGTTTACTGCAAAAACATCCTGATAGTCTTCAACATTGGGCAAATCAATATTTACCATACCGATTTCCTGACCCTGATAAATAAAGGGTGTACCGCACTGAAGCATATATGAGTTGGCAATAACCTTTGCACTTTCGGTTCTGTATTTCACGCTGCCGTATCGGTTGATGATTCTGGGATGATCATGATTTTCCATATAAAGAGCATTCCAGCTTTTGCCGTAAAGACCTGTCTGCCAGGTTGAAAATGCCTTTTTGAGTGTTTTAAGCTTGAAGGGGAATGAAAGACAATCCATAAAGAGACAGTCGGCACCCATGTGCTGGAAGTGGAACATCATATCCAGTTCCTGATCGGGGCCTTCATTTATGTATTTAAGTGCCTTTTTTACGGTCATCATGGGTGCTTCGCCTACAACAAAGCAATCATACTGATTGAGCACCTGACGGAATTCGGTAAGATACTTATGAATATTGGGACCGTCTGCATAATGCTCCATACCGCAAGCCTGAGGAATGGGGAAACCGTTGGGGAGCCCCTTTCTCTTTGATACGAAAGTAATAACATCTTCACGGAAACCGTCAACACCCATATCAAGCCAGAATTTCATAATATCCTTGACTTCTTCACGCACTGCAGGGTTATCCATATTAAGGTCAGGCTGCTTCTTTGAGAAAAGATGAAGGTAATACTGACCGTTTTCCTCGTTATATTCCCAAGCCTTACCTTCAAAGAGTGAAGACCAGTTATTGGGCAGTTTCTTGCCCTTGCCGTCACGCCAGATATAGTAATCGTGATATTTGCTGTTCTTATCAATACCCTTCTTGAACCACTCGTGTTCATCGGATGAATGGTTAACAACAAGGTCCATAATAACCTTCATTCCTCTTGCATGGGCTTCATCAAGAACCTTCTTGAAAAGTTCATTATCACCGTAATCGGGAGAAATGTTTTTATAGTCTGAAATATCGTAGCCGAAATCGGCATTGGGTGAGCAGTAAAGCGGTGAAAACCAAATACAGGTAACACCAAGTTCTTTAAGATAATCAAGCTTTGAAAGCACGCCTTCAAGGTCGCCTATACCGTCACCGTTGCCGTCGCAGAATGAACGGGGCCAGATCTGATAACATACCGCATCCTTATACCATTGAGTCTTTTTCATAAAAAGCTCCTTTCGGATTGTTTTTTTACATTATATCAACAACCGCAGTTTTTCACAATACCAAATTGAAATAATTTCATAATTTTAATTGTAAAGCGGCTGAACTTTTGATATAATGCATCTGAAAGACGGTGATTTAATGCATAATTTTTTTGTTGAAGGTTCATCAAAGCACAGAAACTGCTATATAATCGGCGGTAACGACTATAACCATATAAAGAATGTTCTCAGAATGAGCGAAGGCGATACTTTCCTTGTAAGCTCAGAAGGCAGAAGCGACCTGTGTACTCTCAAAGCTTTTGAGGGCGACTCGGTTATAGCCGAAATCACGGAAGAAAACTTTCAGAATACGGAGCTTCCCGTAAAAATATATCTTTTTCAGGGGCTTCCAAAAAGCGATAAAATGGAGCTTATAATCCAAAAAACGGTTGAGCTGGGCGTATATGCGGTTATCCCCGTTGAAATGAACAGATGCGTCGTAAAGCTTGACGATAAAAAGAAAAAAAGCAAAACTGCACGCTGGCAGGCAATAGCCGAAAGTGCGGCAAAGCAAAGCAAACGCACCGTCATTCCCGAGATATACGATGCCATCCCCTATAAATCCGCTGTTGCAATGGCATCAGAGCTTGATATGTTCATAGTACCCTACGAAAGCAAAAACGGTATGGCTGACACCGTAAATGCTTTAAAAAATGCGGTTAACCGCAAATCAATCGGTATTATCATCGGACCCGAGGGCGGATTTGAAGAAAGTGAAATTAATCACGCACTTGATGCGGGCGGCGTTACGGTTTCCCTTGGAAAACGAATACTCAGAACAGAAACCGCGGCAATAACCGCCGTATCAATGTGTATGCTTAACAGCGAAATGAACTCAGACGGAGAATAACAATGAAAAACCTACCCAATGAATATACAGAGAGAATGAAAAAGCTTCTCGGCAATGACTACGAGGCTTATATTGAAGCGGTTAATTCCGAGCCCGTCAGAGGTTTCAGAGTCAATACGGATAAAATAAGCCTTGAAGACTTTGAAAAACTGAATGTATTTTCATCAGGCAAGATACCTTATGTTGAAAACGGATTTTATCTTGATTACGATAAAATCGGCAATCACCCCTATCACCACGCAGGTATGATTTATGTGCAGGAGCCCGGTGCAATGGCACCTGCCGAATGCATCGACATTGACCCCGGTTGGATTATTCTTGATATGTGTGCCGCACCCGGCGGAAAAAGCACTCAGTTAAAAAACAAACTCGGTAAAAACGGTATTCTTGTTTCAAACGAAATCATTCCGTCACGCTGCAGGATACTTACAGGCAACATAGAAAGACTGGGACTTGAAAATACCGTTACAACCTGTATGGATACCTCAAGACTTGCAAAAACATTCCCCAAAACTTTTGATATGATAATGGTTGATGCACCTTGTTCGGGTGAAGGAATGTTCAGAAAAGAGGATATTGCCATTGAGGAATGGAGCACTGAAAATGTGCTTAAATGTGCTCAAAGGCAAAGTGAAATTCTCGATAATGCCGCACTTGCTTTAAGGAACGGCGGATATATTGTCTATGCAACCTGCACTTTCTCACTTGAAGAAAATGAAATGACAGTCGATGCTTTTCTTAAAAGACATCCTGAATTTGAACTCGTTCCCGTTAAACCCGCTGTTGCAGCAAACACATCCGACGGCATAGTGTTTGACGGCTGCAAATGCGATAATATGTCGTATGCAAGACGATTTTATCCCCACATAAGCAAGGGCGAAGGTCAGTTTATGGCAGTGCTTCACAGTACTCCCGAACCCGTAAAATTAAAATCTCCCCTACCCTCAAAGAAAGACAAAGTTGACAAAACGGTTTTTGATTTTCTTGATGACACACTTACCTGCTATGACAAAGAAAAAGTTATTATGTATAATGGAAATCCCGTTTATTTTGACCCTGAATTTGAAGTCGGCAAGGGTGTTGCCTTCTCCTGCGGTGTTACAATCGGAGAAGTCAGAAAAAATTATGTTATGCCGCATCATCAGTTTTTTATGGCATCAGGCAAGAGTTTCAAGCGAAAAATCAACCTTTCCCCCGACAGTGATGAAATAAAGAAATATCTTCACGGTGAGGAGTTTGAAACAAACTGTGAAAACGGCTGGGCGGCGGTAACAGTTGACGGATGCACCGCAGGCGGCGTAAAGGTTGTAAACGGCAGAGCAAAAAACCACTATCCAAAAGGATTAAGAACAAAATAAAGAAATCAGGCAGTATGTTTTTTTCATACCGCCTGATTTTTATTTGTAATATTTATCGGTGCGTTTAAGGTAATCTACAAGCATCATTGTCCAATCGGTCTGGATAAAATCCACACCCTTATCTGCCATCCAGCCCCAGCCGTAATCTTCGGATACGGTCAGTGCAGAATCATCGCTGTGACCGCCCGAAAGCTGTTCCTTATAGTCGTATATTATAGCATTCATCCATACATACTTTCCGTCACGGTGCATCATATCAATAAACTCATCACTTGCAAGGTATGAATCATCTTTTTTGAAAAGCACCTCTGCACCTATGTAATTGATACCCATATCCATAAGCTCCTTGTGCATGGGATGTTGTTCGGAAACAATAGGAATATAGGGAAGCTCGGGGCAAAGCTGCCTGAGCACATCAAAAACCTTTTTCGAAGGCTTACTTTTAACAAGCACCTGCTCTGTCATTCCGTGACGCTTTATGCACTCATAAATTTTCTCCGGATTATCCCAGAATTTATCAATATTTATGAAGCATCTGCCTTTGAACTGTTCAAGGAAATCATCAAAACCGGCAATTGTGAATTGAGTAGGTGTTCTGTCATAATTTGCATAGTGAAGCTTCCGGATGTTTTCATATCTCATCAGCTTAAGATTAATACGCTTATTCAGATGCTCCGTTTCCATACCGGGATGAAAAAGAAAAAGCTTGCCGTCTCTGCTGCAGCTTACATCAACCTCAATCATATCCGCACCCTGCTTAAGTGCGATTTCATAGGCCGCCATGGTGTTGCAGGGAATATTACCACCCGAAGCACCTCTGTGGGCAACAACAATAATATTTTCATTAGCTTTTTCAATCAGACTCTTTCTCATAACACACCTCTGTATATGCCCCTAAAGTAATTAGGTTTTTATTCTTTTCAATAATGTTTTCGGACATTCCGCTTATATTCGCAAGCTCATATACCGCAAAGAATCCGCCGTTATCTTTTCTGTAATCAACTATTGCCTGCGCTCTCTTTTCACCTACACCGTATAATTTCTGCAATTCTTCAATATCCGCACTGTTGATATCAATTTTATTTTCTTCCGCAATTAACGGAGATAATGTAACAGCATCATCTTCACGCACTCTTTCAAGCAAATCGTAATACCTCGGCGAATCAAAATGCCCTGCCAGAAGCACTGCCGCAGTAAGAATTACACCAGCGAAGAGAATAACACATACGGAATTATCAATCTTTTTCAAAGCAAATAACCCCTTTCCGAGTGTAATTATAACACAAGAAAAGAGGTAATTCAATCAGAGTTTTATATATTCACCGGGTGTCATATGATAATATTTTTTAAAAACCGTTATAAAATATGATGCAGAAGAAAAAGAGAGACTTTGGCATATTTCTTCATTTGTCATACCTTTCAAAAGCATAATCTTTGCGGCTTCAAGCTTCTTTCTGACAATATATGAGCCCAAGGATTCGCCCATTTCTTCTTTGAATATCCGCGAAAGATAGTCAGCTGATATTCCGCAATACGATGCCAGAGAAGAAACACTGAGCTTATCACCGATATTTTCGTTTATAAAAGCAACACACTTTTTTACATAAGGCGAATGAGACGGGTGCTTTTTGCTTTTATTCACCATTTGGGTAAGCTTTAATATTTCATTTGCAAGGCAAAGCATAATATCCGCCTTTGAGTTAAGATTATCAATAAGCATAATCACCCTGTCAGAAAAATCATATGCGGTTTTTTCGCTGACTCCGCCCTGAATTGCATACCTTGTTGCAAGGGTTATGGCACTGACCGCAGTATACTTATGCTGCATTATCCCATCATCAGACATCTTGCCCGTAATCACTGATAAATCAAGTTTTTTAAGTTCATCCATCAGCTTTGCGACATCGCCTTGCTGAACACAGGAAAAAAGCATTATTTCAGCACGGTAAGGCGTATGCTTTTCGCCCATACCGAGAATTTCAGCTTCTTCAGTAGTTTTTATGTTTATCAGCTCACCCAAATTCATTTTATCACCGTATTATTCAAACTTTGACATTTCTTTTTTCAACATGTTGTTACACCGGATTTCCCAGAGAGGTATGTGAATTGCACCGTTGAGTCTGCACGAAGCCTCGTTTATCGCGGCATAATAAGCCACTCTGAAATCGCTGTAATCCTTTAACTCCGTCTTTGATTTATATGTTTCATACAGCCTGTAACAGTCGCCCCACATATTTCTGAGCTGGAACAGGTCATATTCTCTGTCTGCCCAGGCTGAACCCGTAGGGTCAATAAAACCGTTAAGCATCAAATTCCCGGGATTTACCATTATGTTCATAATATTAAGATCACCGTGAATAAGAACGGGATTTTCAGGCTCTGCATAAACCTTTTCATATATCTCAGTTGCCTTTAACATAAAATCAAGAAGCTTTTTGCTGTACTTCCCTTCATCGGCAAGCTTTATCAGGCCGTTGAGTACGGGTTGCAGCTTTTCTGTTTTGTAAAATTCATACCAGCTTGAATAAACGGGATTTTCAATATCCCCGAATTTTTCGCCTTTAACGGAATGCCACTGAAGCATTCCGTTTATAACATTTTCGGCAAACTCACTTTTAACCCTTTTATTTTTTAACAAAAGCAATGGATTAAGTGCGTTACATCCATCTATAAAAGTCATCCCGAGAAAAGCAATTTCTCCGTTACCGTAAGTAAACAAAATTTCCGGCATTTTAACACTTGTTGCACCCGACAGTATTTTTACCTGCGATGCTTCTTTAAGCTGATTACCGTCAATCCGGAACGCCTTCAAAGCAATTATTCTGCCGTCTGAAAGCTCCGTTTTAAACACCTTGCCGTAGCTTCCGCCGCCTATAAATTTTATATTTCTGATGCTTATGTTAAACTCCGAAGGCAAAAGTCTTTTGAATTGTGCCGTAAGATATGAATTGCTGACATTCAGAAAATTCACATTTCATCTCCCCTTTTGTCAATGATTTTAGCATACTGAAAAATTCAATTCAACAAGATACGGATTTTCATTTATGAAATTTATAATATTTCGGGAATTTTGAAATAAATAAAGAATAAAATATAACATTATTAAATCAATCAGGAGAATTTTTATGTGCACGGCAGCAGCTTACAGAACAAACACCCTTTATTTCGGACGCACCTTGGACAACGACATTACCTACGGCGAAAAAATAACCGTTACTCCCCGCAATTACCCGCTGTCATTTCGGTATGAAGGCCGCATCGACAGCCATTTTGCCGTTATCGGAATGGCACACATCTCAAAAGGATACCCACTGTATTACGATGCAATGAATGAAAAAGGTCTGTGTATAGCAGGGCTTAACTTCACAGGCAATGCAGTTTATCGCAAACCCGTTCACGAAAAAAATAATATTGCACAGTTTGAGCTTATCCCCTGGATTCTCGGCAAATGCAAGAGTGTTGAAGATGCGGTTAAACTTTTAAAAAACACCAACATTACCGACGATTCATTCAGTGAAAATCTGCCCGTTTCGCAGCTGCACTGGATAATTGCAGACAGAAAGCAGACCGTAACCGTTGAAGCTGTTTCAGACGGATTACGCATATATGAAAATCCCGCCCATGTTCTGACAAACAATCCGCCTTTCGATAAACAACTTTTTTCTCTCAACAACTATATGCATCTTTCACCCCGCGAACCTCAAAATAAATTTTCCGACAATCTGAATCTTGAGAAATACAGCCGAGGAATGGGGGCAATGGGTATGCCGGGGGATTTATCGTCACAGTCAAGATTCATACGCAGTGCATTTGCAAATCTTAACAGTGTGAAATACAAAACGGAAGACGAAAGCGTAAACCAATTCTTCCATACAATGAACACCGTTGAGCAGACAAAAGGCTGCTGTATTCTCGATAACGGCAAATATGAATTCACCGTTTATACCTCTTGCTGCTGCGCAGACAGCGGAATTTATTATTACACAACCTACGGGAACAGACAAATAAGTGCTGTCAGCTTGTTTAAAGAAAACATCGACGGCAAAAATCTTATAGGATATACCCTGAACACCATACAGAATATATACCTGCACAATTAAAAAATGCCGCCTCGTATCAGTGCAGAGGCGGTATTGCCATATATAATCAAATCGTGTATAATCATTATATTAATATCAAATCGGAGCTTCAGTATGAACAAATATCTCAGAAATCTTAACCGCATAGAATTCGTTGTCACTTCCGCCTGCACGGGTAAATGCAAGCATTGTTCTCAAGGCGAACACATCGGCACGGAAAATATAAACAAAGCTTATGCGGCTGACGCTGTTTACAAAATTTCAAAGGGATATAACATAAAATCCGTTATGACCTTCGGCGGTGAACCCCTGCTATATCCCGAAACGGTCTGTGAAATACACAAAGCGGCAAAAGAAATGAATATTCCGAAAAGACAGCTTATAACCAACGGTTTTTTCAGCAAAGATTATGACAAAATAAATCAAATCGGTCAAGCTCTTATCAACAGCGGAGTAAATGAAATTCTTATTTCTGCAGATGCGTTTCATCAGGAAACAATCCCACTTGAATATGTTATCTCATTCGCAAAAGCAGTCAACCAATCCGATATAACTTTGAAACTTAACCCCGCCTGGCTGGTCAGCCCCGACCATCAAAATACATACAACGAAATAACAAAAGAAATACTCAAGGAGTTCATCTCTATGGGAATTGAAATCGGCGAAGGAAATATGATTATTCCAAGCGGAAATGCACTTAAATATTTCTATGAGTATTTTGATTTTACAAAAGAAAACACCAATCCTTATCAGGAAGACCCAGAAGATATACACGCAATCTGTTTCAGCGCAAACGGTGATATTCTCGGCAGTAATCTTTACAGACAGGATATATCTGAAATTCTTTCATCATACAGACCTGAATAGTTATTATTACATTCTTCACATATAAAAACGGAGCAGCGATTAAGCTGCTCCGCTTCAATTTTAGAAAAAATTATGCTTTGTTTGCTGAACCGAAGAGTTCAATCTTTTCTCTGACACAAGCCTTGATTGCTTCTGCACCGGGAGCAAGAAGCTTTCTGGGGTCAAAGCCCTTGCCTACAAGATCCTTGCCTTCTTCGATGTACTTTCTTGTTGCTTCCTGGAATGCAAGCTGACATTCTGTGTTAACATTGATCTTAGAAACACCGAGAGAGATTGCCTTCTTAATCATATCAGCAGGGATGCCTGTGCCGCCGTGAAGAACGAGAGGCATTGTGCCTGTCTTTTCCTGAACTGCTGCAAGAGTATCGAATGAAAGACCTGCCCAATTTTCAGGATACTTGCCGTGGATGTTACCGATACCTGCTGCAAGCATTGTAACGCCAAGGTCAGCAATCATCTTGCATTCGTTAGGATCAGCACATTCACCTGCACCGACAACACCGTCTTCTTCGCCACCGATTGAGCCAACTTCAGCTTCAATTGAAAGGCCTTTTTCTTCACAGATTGCAACCAATTCCTTTGTCTTTTCGATATTTTCATCGATAGGATAGTGAGAACCGTCAAACATAATTGAGCTGAAACCTGCTTCAATACAAGCCTTTGCACCTTCGTATGAACCGTGGTCAAGATGAAGAGCAACAGGAACTGTAATGTTAAGGCCTTCGATCATACCTTCAACCATACCAACAACAGTCTTGTAACCACACATATATTTACCTGCGCCTTCAGATACACCAAGGATAACAGGAGAGTTCATTTCCTGAGCAGTAAGAAGAATTGACTTTGTCCATTCAAGGTTATTGATATTGAATTGACCAACTGCATAGTGACCGGCCTTTGCTTTTGTAAGCATTTCTTTTGCATTTACTAATGGCATTTTATACACACTCCTATAAAAATTTATCGAAAACATTATATATCACCAACACCTAAATGTCAATAAATTAAAATAATAAACAGGTAAAAAATTAAGAGGACATCAAAGATGTCCTCTTAATCCCAGCGCGTCAAACAGGACACGAACCTGTGACACGCTCGGTCAGAAACATTGTCGCATTGCTCGCTTGGAGCGCATCGCACTGCTCTGTGTTTCTTCCTAATCAAGCATTGCCTTCATCCGCCACAGGCGGCGGCAACGCTTGATTCAGTTAACAGCCGCAACACGTTGTTAATGTTACGGTGTAACAATTTCAAACCATATATTTCAGGGTAAACAAAAAGAACCATCCGAATGGATGATTCTTTTTGCTGGCGCCTCAAACAGGACTCGAACCTGTGACACCGCGGTTAACAGCCGCGTGCTCTACCGACTGAGCTATTAAGGCA
>SVOC01000025.1 GCA_015066625.1 Oscillospiraceae bacterium | reverse complement strand
AGATTTTTCTCAACATTACTAAGCTCTGCCGATTCAATAAAGTGTGACAACGGATAAGCTGTTATGGTAACATTTTCTTCATAGCCGAGAAAGCGTATTGTAAAATTATTAGCGCCTTCTTTAAGTTCTTCTTGAGAAACAAGAGAAAACGCATTTCGATCAACCGTAACTGTTTTTTCGGTTTCAAAAATTACAGATACACCGCTCATATATAAATAATACGGATATCCGCTTTCAACGCCCGAATATTCGTCCCAACGTATAGTATCAATGATGTAATCATTGAGAGCATATTCATCAAATCCGAGGTCAACCACTTCTTTGCCGCAATATCCGAATGAAAATCCGCCGCATTCTGCAAGAGATGAGGGGGATGCCGTACCTTCACCATAGGTAACACCGAAGATATGCTCGCCTTCTTCAAGATAATACAAATCCGCAAAGTGTCCGGTTTCACTGATTATACCGATATTAACCTCACCATATTTTTCACCGTAATATCCGTCTGATTTGATTTCTTGTGGTTCAAAAAATGCAAGCCAGCCGTTTTCTCTTGTCAATAAATAATAGCCTTCTTCTGCTGCATCAAAGGTATAAAAAATGCTGTCAGGTATATCTTCATTAAATTCAACTTTACCTTCTTCAAGCTCACCTGCGCAGTAATATTCATCACTGCGGGAACAGGTGCCATACCATTTTACGGTTTCACCTTCCTCTGCCGCAAACGCAGGCATCGAACAAAGAAGCACAACGAGTGCGAGAATTGCGGCGACGATTGATTTTAATGTTTTTTTCATTTTGATTACCTCCTGAGGCTGATATTCCGGGTATTCCCGATCCCTTTCACCTGTAAGACCAAGCATATTACGGTTTGGGCTGTGTTTTTAAATTTCTTATATTTCCATTTTAACATCATTTTCACAGTTGTAAAGATAAATTACAGGTTTGATATCAAACTGTAATTAATCGATACCGCGCTGTAATAATTTGTAATCAAAACCAGTAAAAAATTACCGCACTCGGTTGAGTGCGGTAATTTTTATATACTGAAAATCTGCATAATTATTAACCTGAATTTATTGAACAGTAACTCTATAAAACTGTCAAAAGTAATAACATTACTGCTGTAAAATGCTCTTTGCATACAGTCGCCGCAGTTACCGCAGATACACTTGCTTATGCGTCTGCCCTCTCTTATATCATAAGCAAACTCCGACCATTCGCCGTAGCTGTGACCCGTTGCATTCAGAATACGCTGTGCCTCGATCTTGCCGCATTGAGTGCAGTATATTTTTTCACTGCCGTCCTCGGTGCAGGTTGCCTCACTGCCTTCGGTTTTGAGCTGATGATTGCATTTTGTCAGTGCCTGGATATAAAAATTATGCGCGCCCTGAGAAGAAGCCGCCCTCCAGTTATTGCCCGTACCCGCAACATCGATAAAGCTTTCACCTTCTCTGCTGCTGTATACCAAACCGTCAGGTGTGTTTTTTTCAACAGGAATATATGTTGTGCCGTTGGGATTATAGTATCTTACCACAACCGAAAAGGTTTCACCGGGCTTAAGGTCTACGGGAGAATCAAGATAAACTGTATGATAACCTTCATTCTTTATAACCGTTTCCACGGTACAAGCTGCCGTACCGTTTATGGGAGATGTGTAACCTGCTCTTATGTTTTTATAAACCGTGGCTTTCATCTGAATGTCACTGCCGTAGGTCTGCACGGCTATTGCGGAAAGGCTTTCATATCCTTGGGCAGTGAAAACATTTGCTACCTGCAGAGGTTTTGTTATACCCAGAGCGCTGTACCATTCCGCGCCGTTGTAGGTATAGTTTCTGTAGTAATCATCCGACTTCTGCACGGTAAATCCCGCAAACGAAGAAAGAGATGCATCGTAATAGGATATGCGGAAATATCCGCCGTCACCCCAATAGGAAGTCCAACTGTTTTTACAGATCCACGCACCGTTGCCTGACGGCGTGCAGGCAGAACCGAAATTTGAAGCGGAATAATTGTCATCCCAACCGACAACAGTAATCTGGTGATTAATCGTTCCCGATGTCGAGGTGCAGTAGGAGGCGGTTGAATAATTGTAGCAATTATCATCATAATAGAAAGCCGCAGTTACCGAGCCGTGGTCTGTTATCCACTGCTTGATATCTTCGGTTGTCGTAAGTGACTGAGCAGATTCGATTATAACGCCTGCCGATGTGTTATATCTTTCACTTTCGGCGTAATTACCCATATTTTCAAGACTTCCGTCATAAAAAGGAAAGTCGCTTTCATTTGCAGCACCCATCCATCTCGCAAGGGATGCCGCCGAAATCTTCCAGTTTCCGCCGCGAAGATAAGGCTCTTCGATATAATATCCGTCGCCGTAAGCAAGGTCATTTTCATTTTCCGCGCGTCCCCTGCCCGTAAACCAAGTATGATGTGCCTCAGAAAAATCGGCTGTTTTGAGTGTTTTATAGCCTTTGGCAATGCTGTCACTTTCCATAAGGCTCATTGCAGAAAATGCCCAGCAAACACCTGATTCGCCCTGGCTTTTTACCCTTGTAACAAGACCTTCACTCACGGCATTATATGATGAAGGCAGACTTGCAGACTGACAGCTCAGCCTTTCTTCGGGAATTATTTCGTTGCCGTTTTCGTCAGTGTATCTGTAACTGATTACCCCGCCTTCGCTGCCGGTATTTTCAACATAAATATAAGAAAAAGTATTTTCAGCCGCAGCAACCGAAAGGACTACATAAGAAAACAGCAGCAATACGGATAAGAGCATTGCCGTAAGCTTTCTCAAAATCTTTTTCACCGGATATCATCTCCGTTTTTTATTTCAGGTTTCTGATACCTTTTATTATAGCACCTGAATATAATAAAGTAAAGGACAGGCAAAATGAAATTTTTTGCTCCCCGATTTCAAATATACGATTAATTTGCCTGCCGTGTGTCAAAAATAGTTATGAGATAACTTGACAGCAAAAAAGCTGCAATGGAGAGTGATAATTTTGACCGTTAAACGGGGAGAAATCTATTATGCGGACCTGAGCCCTGTTATCGGCTCGGAGCAGGGCGGAACAAGACCTGTTCTGATCGTTCAGAATGATGTGGGCAACAAATTCAGCCCTACCGTTATAGCCGCCGCAATAACCAGCCAGCGTTTTAAAACAAGTCTGCCCACACATATCCGTGTTAACGCTGACGGGTGCGGACTTGCCAAAGATTCAATTGTTCTGCTTGAACAGGTACGTACCCTCGACAAGAAAAGACTTCGCGAAAAGATGGGCATTCTTGATGAAAATGATATGAACAGAGTTGACAGAGCGCTTTCCGTCAGTCTGGGAATAGGCATAGCTGAATAAAATCATAGGGGACTGCCTTATGGCGGTCCCTGAAAATTTTATAAATTTATTTAAAATCTAAAAAATGTGTTCAAAAACATCTTGCATTGCAATAAATAAAAGTATAAAATAAAGTATACAAAGTTACGGTTGAGGTGTAAATTATGAGATTATTCAGAAAAGTAATTTCCGTGCTGCTTGTTTTATGTATTACGGTTGCGGCTATGTGCATCAGCGTTCAGGCAGCAGACAGAAAAGAGGCACTTCCCACATCTGCGGGAATTCAGGCACTTCGCGATGAGTTTGAGCACGATATCGCGCCCGAAGAAAACGGATACGCTCTTGACTACTGTTATTATTCACCTGTCGGTAAAAACGACAGCGGCAAATATCCCCTTGTGATATTTCTTCACGGCATTGGTCACGCAGACTATGAGGGCTATCAGCTCAATGACAGCGATATGCCTTATTGGGCATCCGCAGAACTTCAGAGCAGATTCACAAGCGGCGGTGCGTTTATTCTTCTCCCCCGTGCTCCGGAGGATCAACTGGTTTACTGGAATTCTTCGCTTATCGAATCTCTCAGAGCTGTAATCGATGATTTCATTGCAAAGCACGGTAACAACATTGACACCACAAAAATTTTCATCACCGGCTCTTCCGCAGGCGGTGAAATGGCTTGGGATATGGTTATTGCCTTCCCCGAATATTTTGCAGGTGCCTTCCCCATTGCCTCAACAGGCAGCGTTTCGGCATCCGAAGTCAGACAATGTTCAGATGTTGCAATATGGATGATTGCCAGCAAAAAAGACCCGTTTGTCAACTACACAACCGTTACTCAGCCTCTTTGGAAAAACATCTGCAAATATAACAACAACCCTGCAGATTGCAGACTTTCAAGCCTTGATAGCGTTATTGAACCTGCCGGAAACTCGGCAAGCGACAATCATCACCTTGCCAAGGTTATAACATACGATTTTCATATGCTTGACGGCAGTACATACCCCAACACCGTAACCGTAGACGGCAATGGCAACACCCTTAACCTTGAAAGCCCCAACGGAATTATTTACTGGATGAATTCCGTTTCTTCGTCGTATGACGGTGAGCCCGGAAGCGGAACAGGCAAAATGACGGTTACTTTCATTGACGATATCATAAACTTCTTCAGAAACTATGTTCTCAAAGTAGTCAACATCTTCCAAAGACTTCTGGGATTATAATATTTATCAACAGCAAAAGCGGATTGCAAAGGTAAAAACCAATGCAATCCGCTCTGTTTTTATTTCACGGGAACAAGCTTTTCCTTGCCGCCCATATAGGGACGGAGTGCAACGGGAATGTTCACGCTGCCGTCTTCGTTAAGGTTATTCTCAAGGAATGCAATAAGCATTCTGGGAGGTGCAACAACGGTGTTGTTGAGAGTATGTGCAAAATATTTGCCATCCTTGCCGTTGACTCTGATTTTGAGTCTGCGCGCCTGAGCATCGCCAAGGTTTGAGCAGGAACCGACCTCAAAATATTTCTTCTGTCTGGGTGACCATGCCTCAACATCAAAGGACTTCACTTTAAGGTCTGCAAGGTCGCCTGAGCAACACTCGAGAGTTCTGACGGGAATATCAAGTGAACGGAAAAGGTCAACAGTATTCTGCCACAGCTTTTCAAACCACATCATGCTGTCCTCAGGCTTACATACAACAATCATTTCCTGCTTTTCAAACTGATGAATTCTGTAAACACCTCTCTCTTCAATGCCGTGTGCACCCTTTTCCTTACGGAAGCAGGGTGAATAGCTTGTGAGAGTGTGGGGAAGAGTATCTTCATTAACGATAGTGTCGATATACTTACCTATCATTGAATGCTCGCTTGTACCGATAAGATAAAGGTCTTCACCCTCAATCTTATACATCATTGCATCCATTTCGGCAAAGCTCATAACGCCTGTTACAACGTTGCTGCGAATCATAAATGGAGGAACACAGTAAGAAAAGCCTCTGTCAATCATAAAATCTCTTGCATATGAAATGCAGGCGGAATGAAGGCGCGCAACATCGCCCATAAGATAGTAAAAGCCGTTACCTGCAACACTTCTTGCGGCATCAAGATCAATACCATTGAAACGCTCCATAATCTCTGTATGATAAGGAATTTCAAATTCGGGAACAACGGGCTCGCCGTATTTTGTAACCTCAACATTTTCGCTGTCATCCTTACCGACAGGTACACTGGGGTCAATAATGTTGGGAATAATCATCATTATCTTGTTAACCTTTTCGGCATATTCCGCTTCAAGCTTTTCACACTCTGCAAGTCTTTCGGAAAATTCTGTTACCTTTGACTTTGCGGCCATAGCTTCGTCTTTTTTACCCTGAGCCATAAGCATACCGATTTCTTTTGAAACCTTGTTGCGGTTCGCTCTCAGGTTATCAGCCTCGGTTTTGACGGCTCTTGATTTTGCGTCAAGTTCAATAACTTCATCAACAAGTGAAAGCTTACTGTCCTGGAATTTCTTCTTTATATTTTCCTTAACGATATCGGGGTTTTCTCTTAAGAATCTGATATCAAGCATTTTTTTCAACTCCTAAAGATTTATACTGCTATTTTAATCTAACTTTGATAAAAAATCAACAGCTTCGGCAACATATTTATCGTCTGCAAGCTCAATGGCACCCTTATCAACAAGGTTTGCCGTTTTGGGGTCAATGGGAAGCTTTGCAAGAACGGGTACACCAAGCTCAGCCGCGATTTCATCAATCTTGCTTTCACCGAAAATCTTATATTCCTTACCGCAATCGGGGCATACGAAATAACTCATATTTTCAACAAGGCCGAGAACGGGAATATTCATCAGCTTTGCCATATTGAATGCCTTTTTGACAATCATGGTTACAAGATCCTGAGGTGTTGTGACAATAACAATACCGTCAACAGGAAGATTCTGGAATACGGTAAGAGATACATCGCCTGTTCCGGGAGGCATATCAACAAACATATAGTCAACATCGCCCCAGGCAACATCCTTCCAGAACTGCTGAATAACGCCTGAAATAACGGGACCCCTCCACACTACGGGTGATTCTTCATTTTCAAGAAGAAGGTTGATTGACATAATCTTTATGCCCGACTTGCTTTCTTCGGGAAGAAGTCCGCTTTCGTCAGCCTTCGCCCTCTCTTTGATTCCGAATGATTTGGGAATTGAGGGACCTGTTATATCCGCATCGAGAACGGCACAGGAATTACCTCTTGCCTGCATTGCACTTGCAAGCATTGAAGTCACAAGCGACTTACCTACGCCGCCTTTACCGCTGACAACACCGATAACTTTTTTTACATTACTGAAAGGACCGCAGGGTATTCTCATATCCTGTGCTTCTTTTCTTGAATCGCAATTGCTTGCGCAACTTGAGCAGTTGCCGCTACATCCTTCACTCATAACTGTATCTCCTATCCAAAATTAAATTATCACATTTATAACATAGCCCAAAGCATAAATAACGGGCATATGAACAACATAAATCAAAAGCGCATTCCTACCAAGGAAGGAAAGAAATGAAATACTTTTTTTCTTACTCCAATCGGGATAACCTTTCTGAGATAAATATATTCCCGAAAAGACACCCGAAAAGAAAATGAATATCTGCGGAAACAGAGGAAAATAATCCGCCGCGGTGAAATCCTTTGTGTGAATACCCAAAGGCATTAAAATATTGGTTTTATAAAGTGATTGGGGAAGAGTTAATGAAAAAAGCTCGCCGTAGCTGAGAGCACCCTTTTCAATACCGCTCGTAAACGCATAAAGAACTGCACATACAACAATCCCCGCAAAAGGCATTATGCCGAATAGCGGTTTCGACAAAACTGAATAAAGCAAAACCGAAACTGAAAGGAAATGGAGTATTCCAAAATATATTTCACACCCCGTGAAGCCTACGGCAGGCATAATCAGAGTTGTGACAAGAGTCATACCCAGGGCAATACCAAGAAGTATCAAGCCTCTTTTGATATTGTTTTTTGAAAATGTACAGGACATTCCGCAGATAAAAATAAACGCACCTGCAAAAATCGGCTGAACGGGCATAAAGAATTCGAAAAGCCCCATTGCCGCTTGATTGTCAAAAAACGTACCAAACAGATAAAAACCGTGATAAATAATCATACACAGTACTGCAAAGCCACGGACTTCGTCTATGAAATGTATTCTGTTTTTAAGGCATTGCCCATACTCCATAATTTCACCTCATATTATTTTATCATAAAGTGCCGAAAATGCAAGGGTTTATTGACTTTATTATGCTTTTGATTTAAAATAAGTATAACCTTTGCGGCTAATAAATTAATCGGAGATTGCTATGATTGATAAAATCAAAGAACTGCTCTTTAAAATTTTCAAAAAGGAAAGCTTTTTGGGCAGAATAATTGATAAACTTTTTACAAAGGAAATTGTGACTTATATATTGTTCGGTGTGATGACAACCGTTGTTAACCTTGTCACATTCTATATCTTCAAGCGGATTTTTATTTCAATCGGTTGGGAAGGGATTTTCAACACAGTCATCCCAGAAGATTCATCCCTTCATAAGCTTTTCATCGGCGGTACTGATTACCTTGATGCAAACTTCATTGCCTGGATTGTGGGCGTTATTTTTGCATTTGTCACAAATAAGCTTTGGGTATTTGATTCAAAAAGCTGGGCACCCTCCGTTGCAGGCAAGGAATTCACCGGCTTTATGGGAGCAAGAATTTTTTCATTTGTAATCGAAACCATTTCACTGTTTGTGCTTGTAACACTGCTTTCAGTCAATGATTTTATTGCAAAAATCATTGTGGGAATCGTTGTTATTATTATAAACTATGTTTTCAGTAAGCTGATTATATTCAAGAAAAAAGCGGAGACGGAAGAAAAATGATTAAAGTAATCAAATCAGATTCTTCGGAAATAAATATAGACAGAAATGAAGTTGCCGTATATATGGGCTATTATTCCGCACCTTGCGACAATTCAACGGACGGCATGGTTTGCTGCTGTGAAAATGAATTTCTGGACTGTGCAAATTTCATTGCCTGCTATGAAAAAGTGCCAGTAAAAATTGCTTATAATAATGTGGACCTCGGTTTTAAAATATTCCGCAGCAAGTCCCTTGCAAAAAACCTTTCGGGCTGTGATTACGCTTACATTATGGCGGCCACAACGGGAATTGAAGCTCACCGACTTATTGAGCGAAACGGTATAATTTCTCCCCTTAAAGGTGTAATAACTGATTGCATAGGGTCTGCGGCTATTGAGGCGTTTTGCGATAAAATCAACATTTCTTTTGAAAAATCCGAGTTTTTAAGACCCCGTTTCAGCCCCGGCTACGGCGACCTTATGCTTGACTATCAGAAAGATATTGTTGAATTTTTGCAGACAAAGAAAAATATCGGTATGGGGCTTACCGAAAACCTGATGATGGTACCCGTCAAATCCGTTACGGCAATTATCGGCATCGGCAAAGAGAAAAACAAATGCACGGGACCGGGCTGTATGCTTTGCAAAAACAATAACTGTCCTTACAGATAAGAGGAATTAAATATGAATATTCTTGAAAAAATCAAAACTTCAATTACATACTGTGACGGCGGTGCGGGCACACTTCTGCAATCCTGGGGACTCAAAGCAGGCGAAAAGCCCGAAAATTGGAACATCACAAACCCCGAGAAAATAATTGAAATGCACCGTCTTTATCTTGAAGCAGGTGCACAGATTATAACATCCTGCACCTTCGGTGCAAACAGATTCAGGTTTGATAACCTTGAAGAAATCATAACTGCTGCAATCGAAAACGCAAAAACCGCCTGCGAAGGCTACGATGCATATGTTGCTCTTGATATCGGTCCTACGGGTAAAATGCTTGAACCTCTGGGTGATTTGAAATTTGAAGAAGCGGTTTCCGTTTTCGGTGAAGCAATAAAATTCGGTGCAAAAGCGGGCGCAGACCTTATTTTGATTGAAACTATGAACGACAGCCTTGAAGCAAAGGCGGCTGTGCTTGCGGCAAAAGAAAGCTGCGATTTGCCCGTTTTCGTTACCTGCGTTTATGACGAAACAAAAAAGCTTATGACAGGCGCCGACCCTGAGGCAATGATTGCAATGCTTGAAGGTCTGGGTGCGGATGCAATAGGCATAAACTGTTCACTTGGTCCCCGTCAGATGCTTGAAATCATCCCTGATTTCGCAAGGAATTCAAGCGTTCCGATTATCGTTAACCCCAATGCAGGTCTGCCCAGAACAGAAAACGGCAAAACCGTTTATGATATTGAACCCAATGAATTTGCGGATATAATGTGCCAAATCGTAAAAGCAGGCGCAACAATAATCGGCGGCTGCTGCGGCACAACTCCCGTACACATCGCAAAAACTGTTAAAAAAACAAAAAATCTTCCTTTTGTGCTTCCCGAAAAGAAGAATCTTACCGTTATTTCATCATATACTCACGCCGTAAAAATCGGGGATGTTCCCGTTATTATCGGCGAGAGGATCAATCCCACAGGCAAAAAGCTTTTTAAAGAAGCACTTCGCAGAAATGATATAAACTACATTCTTAACGAAGGTATATCGCAGAATAAAAAAGGTGTTTCCGTGCTTGATGTCAATGTAGGTCTGCCCGAAATCAATGAAGCTGAAATGATGGTTACTGTTATCAAGGCATTGCAGGCGGTTATTGACCTGCCCTTGCAGATTGATACCGTTGATCCCGTTGCAATGGAAAAAGCAATGCGTATCTATAACGGCAAACCCCTGATAAATTCCGTCAGCGGTAAGGAAGAAAGCATTAAAGCGGTTTTCCCTCTTGTGAAGAAATACGGCGGTGCGGTTATTGCCGTTACCATTGACGAAAACGGTATTCCCGAAACAGCACAGGGAAGAGTTGAAATTGCCAAAAAAATCATCGCCCGTGCCAAAGAATACGGCATAGACGAAAACGATATTATTGTTGACCCCCTTGCAATGGCTGTTTCAAGCGACCCTCAGAGCGCAAACATTACCCTTGAAGCGGTAAAAGCTCTGCACGGAATGGGAATAAAAACGAGTCTGGGTGTTTCAAACATCTCTTTCGGTCTGCCTTCAAGACCCGATATAAATGCTGTTTTTTATACAATGGCAATGCAATGCGGTCTTGACTGTGCCATAATCAATCCCTTTTCCACGGAAATGATGAAGGCTTGGCACTGCTTCACCGCATTGACAGGCAAGGACGAAAGCTTTGCAGGTTATATTGAATTTGCAGATACACTCTCCCCCGTTCAGGCGCAGTCAGCTCAAAAAGATAACACAAGTCTTGACAGCTGCATAGTCAGCGGTCTGAAAGAGCAGGCAGGCGTTGCGGCTGCCGAAATGCTGAAAAACCATTCTCCTCTTGAAATAATCGACACAATGATTATCCCTGCTCTCAATACGGTAGGCAAGGGCTTTGAGGAAAAGAAAGTTTACTTACCTCAGCTTCTTATGAGCGCTCAGGCAGCAAAAGAAGCCTTTGATGCAATTAAATCAGCCATTCCCTCGGGCGAAAGCGGCAAAGGCAAAATAGTTATTGCAACCGTGAAGGGCGATGTTCACGACATAGGTAAAAACATCGTTAAGGTACTTCTTGAAAATTACGGCTATGAGATTATTGACCTTGGCAAGGATGTTGCTCCCGAAAAAATAGCCGAAGCCGTAAAAAAGCACGACGTGAAGCTTGTGGGTTTAAGCGCACTGATGACAACAACCGTACCTGCAATGGAAGAAACAATAAAACTTCTTAATCAAATCGCACCCCAATGCAAAGTTATGGTGGGCGGTGCGGTTATGACGGAGGAATATGCCCGTATGATTAATGCAGATTATTTCGGCACCGATGCAATGGCGGCTGTAAGATATGCAGAAAATTTCTTTAATAACTGATACAGCAAAACGGCTTTGGATAACCCAAAGCCGTTTATGTTTTATAAAATCTCTGCAATCCAATTAAACTCAAAGGTTTCACCTTTGTCAAGATGCTGAATACCGCGTTTCTTTGAAATATCGTCCTTGACTTCTCTTCCGTCATTCACGCCGTACCAGGGCTCAATGCAAACATAGGGTGCACCGGGCTTTGCCCATATTCCGAGGAAGGGGCAATCACCGAAAGTAAACTCAATTTCATTTTCACCCTTGATGCGAAGCTTCTTTGACTTCATACCGGAAAGAATAAGTGCATCGGGTTCAAAAATCTCTTTTGTAATAACGATTTCCCTTGAATTTTCAATCAGGGGGAATTTTTCGTCTATGATAAGATTCTCTTTGTCAATGCGTTCAGTTGCAAGGGTTTCGGGCTGTTCAAATTCAATGATATCTCCTACTTTACAGTTGAAGCCGGGGTGTGCGCCAACGGAAAAATACATTTCACCGTCGGTTTTGTTGATAACTGTCATTGTGTTGATAAGTGCTTTGCCCTTAAGCTCAAAGGTAACAAGATACTCAAAATCAAAGGGATAGCTTGCAAGGGTTTTCTCATCACTTTCAAGGCTGAAAACGGCTTTCGCACCTTCACATTCCTTAACCTTGAAGGGCAGTTTTCTTGCAATGCCGTGTTTCTGCATTGTGTATTCCTTGCCGTTATAAAAATACTTATCATTGATAAGCTGACCTATAACGGGGAAAAGAACGGGTGCCTGACCGTACCATATATCGGGGTTGCCCTGCCAGATATACTCCGTGCCGTTATCTTTTGATTTCAGTGAATGAAGCTGGGCACCCATATCATCGATTTCGCAGGTAAAAAATTCGTTTTCAATTCTGTAATACATATTAATATCTCCTTAAAATATTTTATACCAAAGACTGATTATGTTATAGTAAATTTCAAAAAACGCTCTGTAAAATATATCGCCGAATGTATATTTATCCTTAATGGCAAGCATATCCCCCGTGTCTTCAACAGGAAGAAATGTTGCGGTTTCAACAACACCGTTTTCTTCTCCGTTAGGTGAATGAATTGACATCATAAGCTGACCTTCAAGGGTTTTGAAAATCATGGGGTGTCCGCCGTCATACTCAAAATATGAGCCTCTTTCATAGAAAGCTTCGGGGTAGTGAATCCAGTTACCGTCTATCTCGCCATTATCGGAAACAGCCATACCCACAGCATAGCCTCCCGATTTAGAAAGATTTGACCACAACATAATAAGCCTGCCGCTCTCTGTGCGGTAAAGGCAGGGACCGTCTGTAACACTGCCTGTTGTCCATATATGCTTTCTTGCTCTGAAAAGCACAATGGGTTCACTTATGAAATGCGTGAAATCGTCGCTGAGCTTTGCCGCTGCCATTTCGCCAACCTCATCGGGGCTTGAAGTCCATTCGTTCACATAGACCATCCAGGGCTGACCGCTTTTGTCAATGTAAAGAGTGCCGTCAATACAGTCAATTTCCTTTGGTGTGATATGACCGTCCGTAATCATCTCAAAAGGTCCCAAGGGTGATGACGACTTATAAATCGCCGTTCCTCTTTTACCGCTTGACTGTGAACGGTATGTAGCAAAAAGATAAAAACTGCCGTTATAATAATGACATTCGGGCGCCCAGAAATCCGCAAATTCGTCGGAGCTGTCGTTAGGTGTATAAACCTGCACGGGATACGACCAGTTTTCCAAGTCTTCGCTTACAACACAGCCATAGCCTTTGCCGTTTGAAAGACAGGTGCCGTAAAGATAATATTTGCCGCCATAAACAAGCACATAAGGGTCACGCACTATGCCGTCGGTTGTTTTGAAAGGATAATTTTCATCCGCATATACATTCACGGCAAAACATCCAAATATAACAGAAACAAGAATAATAACCGAAATTAATTTTTTCAAAATTCTCACTCACCTTTCAAAGCATACGCAAATACGCCTTTTTATCAGCAGGAATACGGTAGCTTTCAAGTGCCTTGCGTATCGCTTTTTTATGCGTATCGGAATCAAGCTTTTTCTTTTCAAGATAAGGAATAACGGCTTCATACTGTTTTGAAAGTGCCGTTGCAAAATACCAGGCAACCATCATTCTGATATAGTATTCATCGCTTCTGATTTCCGATACCCATCGGGGATATTCCTCACTGAAATTACCGTCAAGGTAGTGACACATAAGCATTTCTATACCGAAACGGAGTGTGTATACATCATCGGATTTCAGCCATATTTTTATTTGGTCAAGAAGTTCAGGCAAATGCTTTTTGAAAACTTTGGGTCGCATCATATCGCAGGTTGCCCAGTTATCAACATAAGGCAAAAATCTGTTAAGCTCCGCAATGCATTTACCGTAATCACCGATTTGTTCAATAAGAAAAGCGTGAAGATTATTTTCCTCATAGTATTTATGAGGAAGTGTTTCGAGAAATTTTGCTGCAAACGGTGATTTTGAAAACTCCTTTGCAAATTTTCTCAGCTCCGGTGTACGTACTCCGATAATAAGCTCCTTCTCAACAGTAGGCATAAGCCTTGAATGAAAATCACGGTAGCTCAAATCCTGCATTTCAAAAAGCTTTTGTCTGACATAAGTTTCCGCTCTGTTCATACTTATTATAATTCGGGTTTCCAGTCAGAAAGCTTGCCTGCTTTTTTCCAGAGTGCCTCCGCTTCCCTTACCCAGGCTTCAAAGCCTTCGGGAGTTTCGGGGAATTTTTCATAATGCTCCGTAAGCTTGCCGCTGTTTACAAGACCGTCAAGAATACTTTTGATTTCAGAAATTTTAATATGACCCGTAACTATGCCCACAATAACAAACGCAACGATTTTAAGAATATCGCCTGCGGTAAGTTCAAGCTCTTTACCCATTCCGCCGAGAATCTTTTCACTGAAAATAACATCGTGCTTGAAAAGGAATTCGTTTGCCTTGGGACTGTGCCTTACAACGCCTGTCAGAAGTGCCATAAGACTTGCAAATTCCTTGCCCTGAGTGTTGTTATAAAGCTTGTTTATGCTCCAGAGAGCTTCGCGTGTAGGATATGCGCCGTTTTCCATTGCCTTTGATGCAACGTCAACCGCAATCTGCTCCAAAACAAGCGACGCCGTACACCCTTCACCGCAGTTGGGTTTTGTGAGGCAAGCCGCATCACCCATTGCGATAAATCCGTCAGAAACAAATGAATAGGGTGCTCTGTGATAGGGCGTTCTGCCTTTTTCAATGCGTTTAACCGTGTAAGACGGAAGCTTTGCGTTTTTCTCGAAGAATGCAAAGCATTTTTCAACATAATCAAAGCCGAAGCAGGCACCGATACCCAGAATTGCATCACTTCCTGCACTGGGTGCAAGCCAGCTTTTATACGCAAGCCAGAACTGCGAACGGAGCCATCTGCCCTTTTTCTCGGTAAAATCAACATATCGAAGAATTACATAAAGAATATCATCGGAAGTAAGCTCGAATTTTTCAATACCGTAACCGTCGGGCAGACTGCGTCTTACAACGGCAGGAATACCCGAACAATCTGCAACAAGGCGGCAGTTTACCGTTACTTTTTCGCCGTCCTTAACATATGTAACACCGCAGATTTTGCCGTTTTCATCATAAACAAGGCTGTCATAAGCCGCATCGTAAACAACATCTGTGCCTGCCTCGGCAGCCCAATCGTTCATAAGAACAATATAATCGTGCTTATGCATACCCACAACCTCTGTAGGTGCAGGCTTGGGGTAATTGCTGTAAGCAGAAAGCATATCCTGATCACTGAAAACAAACTCGCAGATTCCGTCGCCTTCCTTCACCTCGGGCAGACCGAAACGCTCCATTTCCTTCTTTTCCATATGAAAAATATCATATTCGGGGCTGATTTTATCCCGTGAGCTTTTATCAAGCATAAGTACACTGAAGCCTCTTTCAGCCATTCTGCGTGCAAAATAGCTGCCTGCGGTTGAAGCGCCCACAATAACAACATCATAGTTTTTCATAGCAATTCCCCTTTCGGTTAAACTATTATAATTCTAACAAACATTAAACCGCTTTGCAACAAAAAGTTACAAAGCGGCTGCTTTTGTTTTGAGATATTTATTAAGCACCGTAAATTCACGGAGATAAAGGCTGCCGATATCCTCTCTTTTTGATGCATATGCACCGAATATTTCAAGAGCCTTTGCAATCTCGACCCACACAGGCATAAGACCGTGCTCAACCTCAACATCCGTCAGTGAGTTATCACACTTCCCCGTTATTTCGCAAGCAAAATAATTGCTCTCATAAAGAGTTTCAAAGCAGTATTCGTTTATTACAATAAGCGGTCTGAGAATCCTGACCTCATAGCCCGTTTCTTCCCTGAGCTCACGGACACAGCATTCTTCTATGCTTTCTCCCTGCTCAATACCGCCGCCGGGGCTCATATAAACATCGGTATTCTTTTCGTAAGATAAAAGCACCTTGCCGTCACGGACAATAAGCCCTCTGCCTGCTCTGCGGACACCTTCGGGAGGGTCTGAATATGTTTTTGCATACTGATTTATAACTTCAATCATTTTTATATCCCTTCAAAAAATAATTTCCTCATTTGTTGTCTGCTTCTCACAACATATGTTTTACTTCTGTACTTCTTGGCAATATCCGCATAAACCTGCTGTCTTTCTTTATTCCTGCACCCGAACAGAGTGAACTTTATAAACCACAGATTAAAGTCGTTTTTATAGCCTTCTTTTCTCCGTGAAGCCGTTCTTTTCAGTGCCTGATAAAAGCAGGTCCTCCTCGGAAGAAGGAGCAGAATTATTTTATCTGCCTGTTCAAGCCGTTCATCAAAAAGCAGATAATCATAATACCCGTCAATTATCCAGTCTTCTTTTTTCATAAATTCAGAAACCTGCGGTAAAACAAGGGCATCATCAACGGGTTTCCATTCCTTATCCCACTTGATTGAATCAAGGTGAAGAACAGGCATTTTTCTCTTTTTTGCTATGTAATCAGACAGATATGTTTTGCCGCTGCCTGCATAACCCAAAACTGCAATTCTCATATTATTTTTCCTTTGAATTATACCATTTTATCAAATCCGCAAATTTGCCTTTGAAATGACAGCTTCTTCCGTTTTTATTAAGACCGATATTTATCAACCCGAATTTTTCAAGAATCCCGATTGATTTGCTGTTGCCGATACTTGCATAGGCTTCAACGAACTCAATATCATTCCTTATATGCGGAATAACAAAGCTGTATAACGCTCTGAAAACACCTTTGCCCTGATATTCAGACTTAAACTGAATTTCTTCCATCATAAAAGTATCTTCATTTATGTAATACTGAAAGAATCCTATGATATTATTGTTGTCCTTTATAAGAATAATTTGTCTTTCGTCACGATTCAGACCATCGGATACACATCCGTACCAACATTTATAATCATCCTCTCTCGTGTTGCCCGTAGGTGCGATTACCGTCATATTATCGGCAAGGATACTGAAAATCTTATTTGCAATATCAGGAAAATCAGGCTTATTGAGATAACTGAACGAAACTGTACCTTCATATTTCATAAAAATAAAATCTGCTGTTTTATTGAATCTGTCAGTGACGGTATCTCTGTATTTCTCAACAAAACCGCTTCTCAGATAGCATTTTACCGCACGTTCATTCCAGGAACGCACCTGTACCCAAATCTGTTTGTCAGGATATCTTTTCCGTGCTTCAAGGACTGTTTTATCCAAATAAGTGTTACCCAATCCTTGTCCGCAAAATTGCGGTGCAATACCGATACCTATAAACACCTTTTCCCCTTCAGAGATTATGCTCGTATATGCAACAAGTTTTTCATTATTCCAAAAGCAGAGGTAATTATCTGCATTTTCGGGTCTGATTATTGCTGACTGTTTTCTGACAGCGTCTTCATAGGTCAGATAATCATAAACATCGTATGGCGGTTCGTATTTCCAAGAACAGATTTGTTGTGCAGCTTCCGGACTCATTGGTTTAAAATCAACTGTTTTCATTATTAAAACACTTCTCCATTATCGCACTTCCGCCATGATCTTCGATTACTTTAAATCCGTTTTTCTCATACATTGAAAACGATATGGGAGTATGCTTGAAAACATTGAGCACCATTTTTGAAAAGCCTTTTTCACGGGCATCCTCCTGAAGCTTCACAAATGCGCTTTTTCCGTAGCCTTTGCCTCTGTATTCCTCTTTGATTACGTTCTCTGTAACAAATGCGGCGTTTTCTTCAAACGGGCTTTTCTGATAACCGATAACACCGATTTTCTCATTCTTTTCATTCACTACAACATAAAGATAATTATCGGCGGAATCTGCGCCTTCAGGGAATACATCGCGAAACTCACTTTTTGCTGCTCTCAACGCTTTAAATCTGAATCTCTCATCGCCTGATTTTATCAAGTGCTCCGCATAAGCCTTTACAGACCATTTTGAATATATACGAAATTCATCGTGATTCATGATTTTAAAACCGATCTGTTTTAATTTATTATCCAAAACAATTCACCTCTTTCTCTTTTTTCGCCTTTACTATCAAAAAGTTGGGTTTAATATATTCCTTTGCCATTGTCGGCAGTTTTTGAATTGCCCATTCTTCGGGTACGGGTTCACAGACTTCTTTGATAACAAACCCTGCTTTTGCAAGTGCATTGATAATATCACTGAAAGTTCGGTGATATTTTATAACTCCGTCAACATACCAATGGATTCTGCGTTCTCCCGATTGGTTGTAATTTGAAAATGTATAGGAAATCCTGTTGCCATTTTCATCTTTGTTGAAATGACCTGCTCCGTCAACGGTTGCGGTTATAATCGGATGTTCCTGCGAGAACAAAAGCTGACCGCCATCGTTGAGTACTGAAAGCATATTTTTTGCAAAAGCCTCAAAATCTTTAACATAATGAAAAGCCAAAGAACTATATATGAAATCAAACCTCTCACCGAGCATACCGATATCCGTCATACTCATCTGGCGAAAATCGATTTTGTCGTGTGCAGATTCAGACTTCGCAACAGCAAGCATCTTTTCGGATATATCGATACCGACAACCCTTATTGCACCTCTGCTGACAAAATCAATGCAGTTGTGTCCGTAACCGCAGCCTAAATCAAGAACGGATTTACCCTTCAAATCGGGCAGCATTTTTCTCATAGCAGGCTGTTCAATCAAATCATTTGCGTTGCAATCGCTGTCACGAAGTGCCTTGTAACCGTTAAAAAATATTTCGTTGTCAAATATATTTTGATTATTCATAATTACCCTCGGCTAAATAAGTTCAAAAACAGCAGTATCATATTTATTCATATCAAGCAGAATTACATCCGTTTCGTTTTCGGTTAAATCCGTACCAAAAAGAGGTTTTACCCTGTATTTTTCAGGCAGAATTATTTTAACTTCACCGTCAATGACCGAATGAATTCCCAAAAAACCTCCTCCGCAATAAATAACACAACCATCTGCATTATAGCAATGAACACCTGACAAAACAAGAAAATCCCGAAGCTCTGAAACACTGTAAAACGGCTTTTCGGCACTTGTCTGTATATACGGAATATTTAATTTTTCACACAAACCAACGGCATTTTCCCCGTCGTTGGAAGGTATGGGAGCAGTGAATATTGCCGCACGGTATTTATGAAGAATTTTTTCTGCATCCTCAACCATACACAAATCAAAAGGAATGCCCGTATTACCCATTTTTACTCTCGTGTGATTCACGCAGTTACAAAGGTGATTTCCTCGTGGAATATTCAGATATGCTTTTTCATCAACAAAAACAACGGTCTGTGCAGAAGGATGATTTCTATCATTTTTTTCTTTTGCCGCTTCGGATATAGCCTTCATTTTTTTCATTTCACACATAATTTTCTCATCGTGATACCAGCCGCCCCACATATCAAACCACCAGATACCGGAGCCTTTTGTAAGCTGATGAACAAATGCTTTCCGTATTGCAGAAAGCGAAAGCTCAAGTGTATCGGGACCGCACCAAACGGTTTTGTTGCCGTTGGCATCTCTGAGGTTATAAATATCATCGGGATACATACCGGGGCGTGAGGACTGCATACTGCGTGTAAGATGTGTCCTTATGTCACACTCTACAAAGTAAAGCCTATTATGAATTTTCAATGAATCAACGGTAAGCATATCACCCCAGTCAAAACCGAGATTTCTGTTTTCATCATAACAGCAGGGCGACGAAAAGAAGTCAATATAAGGCGAATCGATTATAAATTGCAGACCGTGCAGACCGAAAATATAATCACCGACAAAGGCATTGTATCCGTAGAAAACGCCAATAATCTGTTCGCCGTTTGTATACTCTTTCAGGACTTTTGAAAAATGCTCAACGGTTTTTGCCGCCGATTCGCAGCAGAACTCACCGTATCGGCTTGCCGTTTCATTAAAAACCCCGCCCTCAAAATCTTCTTTTGAAAGTAGCGGAACATCTGATATCCCGTATTTTTTATTCATCCATACACGGAATTTTTTTAGGCTCATTTCAGAAAACGAACCAAAAAGGTCGTGATGCATCCACTCTTGAGTCGTGCCTCCGCAAAGCTGATACCCCGCAATTCTGCCCGAATAATCCGCAGTGCGGATATGCGAAACAAGCTTTTTAAGAAGCTCTGCACCGTCACAACGGAACGAATCGGAGCAAAGAGATTCTCTTCTGCCTGTGGGAGTTTCAACGGTTTCATAAGAATTTTTTTTGATCCATTTTCGAGACATTGCAATATTGATTCTGGGGAAAATCATCGCATCGGGGCACTCCGAAAGGATACGTTTTACGGTACCGTCAAATTCAGAATAATCGGGAATATCCCCCTCAAAAACACCTGTTCTAAACGGAGTAAAACCCGTGAAGTTGTTTATGGGCAAATCCGTGAAAGAAACATTCACGAAAAACATTCTGTATCCGCTTTTTATAAAATCGGAATACTCGCCCTTTTCTTCAAAATATGTTGTATACGCAAGCGGTGGATACAAATTACCGTCGATGCATATATAAGGTCTGTCGTTTTTATATTGAATATGAGATTTCATATCCGTGCACCTCATTTATCACAGCAATATGTGACGATTTGTCACACACTCTTTATAATCTGAATCTTTCTTTTATCATTTCAGCAACAACATCGGGTGCCAGATTTGAATTATCAATTTTAATATAATTCGGGAACGTTATTTCACCGTCATAGCTTTCGGTACGGTATTTTTTATCTGTATCAAGCAAATCTTTTCTTGCAAATTCAAGATTTCGCTTTGACGGTTTGTTGTTAAGACGGTTTTCGGTTGAGTTTCGTTCAAGCCTTATCTCCTGTGAAGCAACGAGCTCAACATAATAAACTTCTGCATCTTGCTCTTTGAACAAATCGGAAACGTATTTTATGTAGTCCCAATCGCCTTGATGATCAAATGCCCATACATAGGTGAATATCATTCCGTAGTTATTGCTTTTTGAAAACTCCTCAAAGAAAACCTGACGCAATCTGTGTACCGTTTTACCCTCATAATATCCGAAAATTTCTATAACGGGTTCGATAGTCATGTGATTATGAAACAGTTTGAGGTCGGTGATTTTTGCAAGCTCTTGCCCAACCGTCATTTTACCGACAGCCAGATTGCCGAATATTATAACTAATTTCATAATATCATCCTTTTACAAATATTTCTGCATATAAACCACGTTCTGATATGTTCCGTCTTTTAGTTTGAAGATTTTCGGCTTTAAAGATATAACTTCAAAACCAAATTTCTCATAAAGTGCTTTAGCGCGGTTGTTCTCCTCGATAAATTCAAGGTCAACAATTTCTGTACCGTTATGTTCTTCTGCAGCTTTTACCAGTTCTTTAAACATTTCTGAACCAATACCAATATTCCAAAATTTTTTCTGAAGAGCGATACCTACTGTTGCTATATGAGAAGTCTTGCTGCCGGTCATAAAAGTAATGTCACAGTTGCCTGCAATTACACCATCAACATAACAAGCAATAAACAATGTGTTCTGACTTTCACGAACATTATGAATAAATTTCTCTTCACTTTCTACAGTAACACTCTCCCAATCTTCAATTGTGCGAGAAAGAAACTCTGTTTCATCGCTTGCAGTTTTGATACTGTTAAGTAACATTTCGGCATCTTCAATTTCAGGGGTTTTTAATATAGCTTCCATGCCATTTTTTAATATAATTTTCTTTTCTTCAAATATCATTTCAATAACCTCCTCAAAAAACAAATGCACCTCCGAAACGGAGATGCCTTGCATTCACAGAAAGATATAAATAACATCAATCGCAAACGGACAAAACGGCTCTCCGATTCATTGTATTAATCATCATTGTCATCTTGTCCACCTGCCTTTCAGTAATTTTTATTTATTGTAGCAATATAAGAATAATTTGTCAACTGTTTTTAATTCTAATGCAAAAGTGTTATTTTAAAATGCACAAGTGTTTATAAAACAAAAAAACCGTCTCATCAGAGACGGTTAAATCCGGTGTTCAAATACACCCTGAAAACTGAACAAAGGGAAGAGATAAGGAAAAGAAACGGAAACAAGAGATTTAAACATTGGTCAAGCCCTCGACCTATTAGTATTGCCAAGCTGAACGTATCACTACGCTTAC
>SVOC01000024.1 GCA_015066625.1 Oscillospiraceae bacterium | reverse complement strand
TTAGGAGGGGCTTATTCTATCCATTGAACTAAGGAGGCATGTGTGGAATTTATGGAATTGTATGATACTGTATTAACTTGTTGTCAATCACTTTTCATCAAAAAGTGATTGACATAACAAACAATTAGGAGGCGAACGCTCTATCCTGCTGAGCTACGAAGACATTTTTATTTAACTCACTTATTTTATCAAAAACCCATTGTAAAGTCAAGCCGAAAAATGCTCCGTAATATCATATATATTCGGCGTTTTGCCGATAAATAATGCTTGAAAAATTTGACATAATATTATAAAATAAGTAATTGGTAAAGTATGTTCCTACAAAATTTTTGAAAGGATTGAAAAAAATGAGCTTACTTAACAAAAAAACAGTTGACGACATCAATGCAAAGGGCAAGAAGGTGCTTGTTCGCTGCGACTTTAACGTTCCTCTCAAGGAAGGCGTTATCACAGACGAAAACAGAATCAACGCTGCTCTTCCCACCATTCAGAAACTTATAAATGACGGCGCAAAGGTTATTCTTTGCTCACACCTCGGCAAGCCCAAGAACGGCCCCGAAGCAAAGTTCTCACTTGCTCCCGTAGCAAAGAGACTCAGCGAAAAGCTCGGCAAGGAAGTTGTTTTTGCTGCTGACGATACAGTTGTAGGCGAAAATGCAAAGGCTGCTGTTGCCGCTATGAACGACGGCGATGTAGTTCTTCTTGAAAACACCCGTTTCCGTGCAGAAGAAACAAAGAACGGCGAAGCATTCTCAAAGGATCTTGCAAGCCTTTGCGAAATGTATGTTAACGATGCATTCGGCGCAGCTCACAGAGCACACTGCTCAACAGTAGGCGTAACAGCTTATGTTGAAGAAGCAGCAGTAGGCTACCTTATGGGTAAGGAGCTCAAGTATCTCGGTAACGCAGTTGAAGACCCCGAAAGACCCTTCGTTACAATCCTCGGCGGTGCAAAGGTTGCAGATAAGCTCAACGTTATCGAAAACCTTCTCAACAAGGCTGACACACTCATCATCGGCGGCGGTATGGCTTACACATTCCTTGCTGCAAAGGGCTACGGCGTAGGCAACTCACTTCTTGACGAAAGCAAGATTGATTACTGCAAGGATATGCTTGCAAAGGCAGAGGCAAAGGGCGTTAAGATTCTTCTTCCCGTTGACGTTGTTACAGCAGCAGGCTTCCCCAACCCCATCGATGCTCCCATCGATACAGAAGTTTTCGCAGCAGATGCAATCCCCGCTGACAAGGAAGGCCTTGACATCGGTCCCAAGACAGCAGAGCTTTATGCAGAAGCAGTGAAGAGTGCAAAGACCGTTGTATGGAACGGACCCATGGGCGTATTCGAGAACCCCACTCTTGCGGCAGGTACAATCTCAGTTGCAAAGGCACTTGCTGAAACAGATGCAGTTACAATCATCGGCGGCGGCGACTCAGCAGCAGCTGTTAACACACTCGGCTTCGGCGATAAGATGACTCACATCTCAACAGGCGGCGGTGCATCACTTGAATTCCTTGAAGGAAAAGCTCTTCCCGGCATCGAAGCAGTTAACGATAAATAAATTTTGCAAAATTTCTGTTATCATTTCGAAAACCGAAAAATGATTTTTATATCGAAAGGACGTAGAATCCATGGATAAATCACTTCGCAGACCTGTTATTGCAGGTAACTGGAAAATGAACAACAATCCCGAGCAGACAAAGGCTCTCATCGAAGCTATGAAGCCCCTCGTTGCAGATGCTGATTGCGACGTTGTTATCTGTGCTCCCTACATTGACCTCTATGCAGCTATGGAAGCTGCTGAGGGCTCAAACATCAAAATCGGTGCCGAAAACTGCCACTGGGCAGAAAAAGGCGCATTCACAGGCGAAGTTTCTGCTGAAATGCTTAAGGCAGCAGGCGTTCCCTATGTTATCATCGGCCACTCAGAAAGAAGACAGTATTTCGGCGAAACAGACGAAACAGTCCGTGACCGTGTAAGAGCTGCTCTCAATGCAGGTCTTAAGGTTATCCTTTGCGTAGGCGAAGTTCTCAAGGAAAGAGAGCTCGGCATCACGGCAGAGGTTGTAAGACTTCAGACAAAGGTTGCACTTTCAGGTGTATCGGAAGCTGAGCTTGCAAACATCATCATCGCTTACGAACCCGTATGGGCTATCGGCACAGGTCTTACCGCTACTCCCGAGCAGGCAAACGAAGTTTGCGCTGTTATCCGTGCTCTTATTGCTGAGCTTTACACAAAGGATGCAGCTGATAAGTTTGTTATCCAGTACGGCGGTTCAATGAACGATGCAAACGCAGCAGAGCTCCTTGCTCAGTATGATGTTGACGGCGGTCTTATCGGCGGCGCATCACTTGTTGCAGAGAAGTTCGCAGCTATTGTTGCAGCAGCTTCAAAATAAGAAATAACCGATTGCAGGGGTCGTAATGCGACCCCTGTATTTGATGAAAGGAAGATATATTATGAGCAAGAAACCCGTTCTTCTTTGCATTATGGACGGCTTCGGCAAAAATGACAGCGACTACGGTAATGCCATTTGTGCCGCAAAAACTCCCAATCTTGATAAGATTATGGCTGAAAACCCCATGACATATATCGGTGCTTCGGGTATGGATGTAGGTCTGCCCGACGGTCAGATGGGTAACAGCGAGGTTGGACATACCAACATCGGTGCAGGCAGAGTTGTTTATCAGGAGCTTACAAGAATCACAAAGTCAATCAATGACGGCGATTTCTTTGAGAACGAAGCTCTTGTCGGCGCAATGGAAAACTGCAAAAAGAATAATTCCGCACTTCACCTTATGGGTCTGCTTTCAGACGGCGGCGTTCACAGCCACAACACACATCTTTACGGCATCGTAAGAATGGCAAAGAATATGGGCGTTGAGAAGGTTTTTGTACACTGTCTTATGGACGGCAGAGATGTTCCTCCCACATCGGGTAAGGATTTTGTTGCTGACCTCTACAAGAACCTTGCGGAAATCGGTGTTGGCAAAATTGCAACCATCATCGGCAGATATTATGCAATGGACAGAGATAACCGTTGGGAAAGAGTTGTCAAGGCATACGATGCAATGACAAAGTGCGAAGGCGTTAAATTTGACTGTGGCTGCGAAATGATGGAAGAATCATACAAGAACGATGTTACCGATGAATTCATTGTTCCTGCTGTTTCAAAGGATGCACAGCCCGTTTCAGATAACGATTCAGTTGTATTCTTCAACTTCCGTCCCGACAGAGCAAGAGAAATCACAAGAGCTTTTGTTGACGGCGAATTCAACGGATTTGAGCGTGAACAGCTTAAAAATCTCTACTACGTATGTATGACTCAGTATGATGCAACAATGCCCAACGTTCACGTTGCATTCAAGCCCCAGACGCTTGACAATACTTTCGGTGAATATCTTTCATCAAACGGTCTTACACAGCTCAGAATTGCAGAAACCGAAAAATATGCTCACGTAACATTCTTCTTCAACGGCGGTGTTGAAAAGCAGTATGAAGGCGAAGACAGAATTCTTGTTAAGTCACCTGCTGTTGCAACCTACGATATGCAGCCCGAAATGAGTGCATATGAAGTTACCGAAAAGCTTGTTGAGGCTATTGATACAGATAAGTATGATGTTATTATTCTCAACTACGCTAACTGCGATATGGTTGGTCACACAGGCGTATTTGAGGCTGCGGTTGCCGCAGTTGAGGCTGTTGACACCTGCGTAGGCAAGATTTGCGATGCTGTTTCCGCAAAGGGCGGCGTAATGCTTATAACTGCCGACCACGGTAATGCAGATAAGATGTATGAGCCTGACGGTTCACCCTTCACCGCACACACAACAAATCCCGTTCCCTTCGTTGTTGTAGGTCACGACTGCAAGCTTAAGGAAAACGGCGGCAAGCTTTGCGATATCGCTCCCACAATGCTTGATATTATGGGCATTGCACAGCCTGCACAGATGACAGGTGAAAGCCTTATTGTGAAATAAATTTCCTTGTATAAATAATCAATCACTCTTCACACTTAAAGTAAAGGGTGATTTTTTATGTCCGTAAAACGCAGAAAATTTATAAGAACGGTTTCGTATCTTGTTGCGGTGTGCGTGGTTATTGCCGCAACGGGCTATGCGTCATTCCGCGCAAAGGCTACCTACGAGGCAAAGCTTGAAAGGCTTCGTTTTGAGAGTCTGACCTCTCTTTGCGAATATATGCACGAAATCAGCGGCGGGCTCAGCCTGCTTTCCGTTTCTGCAGGGGAGAGTGTTGCGGAAACTGCATATTATGTCAGCTCACGGGCTTTGGGTGCAAAGGGCTGTACCCTTTGCTTTGAGCCTGCACGGATTGAAAATATAAACACATTCATAGAATATGTTTATGATTTTTCAGAGAGTTATTCCGCAGGTGAGGATAAAAGGAAAAAGGCATCGGAGCTTTCCGATTATGCGGAGGAAATATACTATCACCTCAGCGACCTTTCCGTTGCGGTGATGAACGGTGAATACCGTATGAGGGAATACGGCAGTATTTATACCGCCGAAGAAAAGGCATATTTTGAAGATTTATTGGATTATTCAGACGGCAGAGAGAATGAGCTTTTCACATCGTCTGTTTCAGCGGAATACGGAGGCAAGTTTCTTTGGGGTAAACATACCGTTACCCTTGAACAGGCAAGAAATGAAGCTGAAAGGCTTACGGGCACATTGGCGGTTTTGTGGCGGAGTGAAGACGGTGACGGAGAGGCATACAGCCTTTATCACAGTGACACTTCGGCACTTATAAGCAGGCAGGGCGGAATGTTGATAAAGCTTATAAATCCCGTAGACAGCGGAGAAAAGGTGCTTAATGAATCCGACATAGTGTCAAAGGCAAAGGAATTTGCCGTAATGTGCGGATACGGCACTCTGACGGTTTTTGATACCGATTTGCAGACTTTCACTGCAAGGGTTGTGCTTGTGCCCGAGGTTAACGGGGTTTTGCTTCTCACAAGTGCCGTTACGGCTGAGGTATGCCTTTCAAGCGGAAGGATTACTTATTTTGACGGCGAAAATTATATAAAAAATTACCGCACCGATATTTACGGCGGTACGGTGCCGGATATAAGCTTTCTTCTGCCCCACGGAGCAAGCCTTGAAAAATCCTTTCTTTGCCTTGCGGATGTTGACGGCAGAGAAAGACTCTGCATTTATGCCCGATGCACGGTAAACGGCAAAAAGGTTGAATATTATATTGACTGTAACTCTTATAAAGTAATTAAAACAGAAATAAAAAAATGAGGGGCTGTTTTTACAACTCCTCATTTTCGGCATTTTCAATCAATTATTCGTAGATGGGGTAACGTTCGCAGATTTCGTTGACACCTGCACGGATTTTATCTGCACTGTTTTCAAAATCCGTAGCGCAAAGATAAATGAATTCTGCAATCTTATCCATATCTTCTTCGTTAAGACCTCTTGATGTAACTGCGGCTGTACCCAGTCTTACACCGCTTGTAACGAAGGGCTTCTCGGGGTCGTTGGGAATTGCGTTCTTGTTTGCGGTGATATATACTTCGTCAAGTCTGTGTTCAAGCTCCTTGCCGGTGATACCCATTGAACGCAGGTCAACAAGCATAAGGTGGTTGTCAGTACCGCCCGAAACAAGATTGATACCTCTTGAAAGAAGTCCCTTTGCAAGTGCGGCGGCATTCTTCACGATGTTTTCCTGATATATCTTGAATGAGGGGTCAAGTGCTTCGCCGAAGCAGACTGCCTTTGCGGCAATGATGTGCATGAGAGGACCGCCCTGATTGCCGGGGAAGATTGCTTTGTTGATGGCGGGAGCAAGCTCTGCGGTTGAAAGAATAAGACCGCCTCTGGGACCTCTGAGGGTCTTGTGGGTTGTTGTTGTAACGATATCCGCATAGGGTACGGGTGAGGGATGAAGACCTGCGGCAACAAGACCTGCAATGTGAGCCATATCAACCATAAAGTATGCGCCGACTGACTTCGCAATTTTACCGATACGCTCAAAGTCGATAACTCTGGGATATGCCGAAGCACCTGCAACGATAAGCTTGGGCTTTACTTCGTTTGCGGTTTTTTCAAGCTCGTCGTAGTCAATAAATCCGTCGTCGCTTACGCCGTAGGGAACAAATTTATAAAGCTTACCGCTTGCGTTAACGGGTGAACCGTGAGTGAGGTGTCCGCCGTGGGCAAGATTCATACCCATAACAACATCGCCGGGTTCAAGGATAGCTGCATAAGCCGCCATATTTGCCTGAGCACCTGAATGGGGCTGAACGTTTGCAGCCTCGGCACCGAAAAGCTTTTTTGCTCTTTCGATAGCAATGTTTTCAACTACGTCAACGCTTTCGCAGCCGCCGTAGTATCTCTTTGAAGGATAGCCCTCGGCGTATTTATTTGTGAGCACACTGCCCATTGCCGCCATAACTGCGGGGGATACGATGTTTTCGGAAGCGATAAGTTCGAGATTTCTTCTCTGTCTGTTAAGCTCTGCCTGCATTGCAAGGCCCACTTCTTCGTCAGCTTTGATTACGTGAGCGATGGTATCAATATAATCCGGAAACATAAAAAGCACCTCGTATCTGTAATATTTTTCACATTAATGATAATAACATAAAAGTCAAATGTGTGTCAAATCGCATTGTTAACAAAAAATACTTGTATTATTTTGATAAATAGGTTATACTGTATGATAACACATTTAAGGAGTTGGACCAATGGATCCCATTAAAGTTGATTTTTCCAAGAAAAACAGCGGCAAGAAGGAGATAGTTATACCTCCCGAAAAGGCTGCTCTCAAAACCGTTATCAGCATACTCTGCACCCTGGTTTTTGCAGTGGTTGCATTTTATGTTATGATGCCTGCAATCAATGTCAAGGCCTATGATTTTTATCTCTATGTAGGTATGGTTGCCGCTTCATATGTTGTATTCAACGGACTTTTTGCAAATGTTATGGCAAAGCCCGAATACATTCCCTATGTCAAAAAGCACGCAATAGTACCCGGTGTGATTATCGGCATTCTTGTTGTTGCCGTAGGTATCGGCTACGTTGTATCAAGCGAATTTTTCAGAGCATCAAGTTACAGCGAAATCATCGGTGTAAGAACAGACAGCAACTTCTCCGAAGAAATTCCCGAAGAGGATGCAGGCAGCTTCAGCGTTATTCCCAAGCTTGACGAAGACGCCGCCGCACAGCTTGCAACAAGAGCACTGGGTGTTCTTGAAGAAAAGGGTTATGTTTCACAGTTTGCTATCTATCCTCAGTATACCCAGATTAACTATAAGGATACTCCTGTAAGGGTTGCACCTCTCAAATACGATAACATCATCAAGTGGTTCACCAACACAAAGAACGGTCTGCCCGGTTATGTTGTTATCGATATGGCTAACGAATCAACTCAGTTTATTGAGGTTGAAAACGGCATCAAGTATTCACCTGCCGAGCATTTCAACAAGCTTCTCAAGCGTCATCTTCGTTTTGAATATCCCACATATATGTTTGCAGAGGCAACCTTTGAAATCGACGACGAAGGCAATCCCTACTGGATTTGTGCACGTCTTGATAACACAATCGGTCTTTTCGGCGGTAAGGATGTTATCGGTGCGGTTGTTGTAAAGGCAGACAGTGCAACAGGCGAAAGCGCATATTATTCAATCGAAGAAATCAAGAACGAAGCATCGCTTCAGTGGCTTGACAGAATTTACGATTCGGACCTTCTTGTTCAGCAGTATAACTTCTACGGCAAGTATCAGGACGGCTTCTGGAACTCAATTCTCGGTCAGAAGGGTGTTATCACCACAACCGCAAACTACAACTACCTTGCAAAAGATGACGACGTATGGATGTATACAGGCGTTACCTCCGTTACATCTGACCAGTCAATTACAGGCTTCGTTCTTGTAAATCAGAGAACAAAGGAAGCTGTTTATTACAGAGTTACCGGCGGTACCGAGTATTCGGCACAGCAGGCAGCAGAAGGCCGCGTCAAGGACCTTGGTTACAGTGCAACCTTCCCTCTGCTTCTTAATATCGGCGGCGAACCCACCTACTTTATGTCACTCAAAGACCCCACCAACAACATCGTTCAGCAGTATGCGCTGATTAACGTTGCACAGTATAACAACAACAAGATGGGTGCTACGGGCACAGACCTTTCAAAGTGCCTTGCAAGCTATGTAGCCGCACTTGAAGAAAGCGGCATCAAGGTTGATATCGACCCCAGTCAGGTTGTTGACCCCGTTAATCCCGATGATACCACCGAAGAACCCGTTGTTCAGAAGCTTACCGCAACAGGTGCAATCACCGAAATCAGAACGGCTGTAAAGGGCGGCGACAGCTACTACTATATCAAGCTCGATTCCAATGCTGCTTACTTCTCAATCACTGCAGCAAAGGATGAAACCGTTGTTATTCTCAATAAAGGCGACAGCGTAACAATCACCTACGAAGGTGAAGGTGCAATCATTGCCGCTGATTCGGTTAAAATTAACTAAAACAAATTGTCAGCCGCAAAATTCTGCGGCTGATTTTTTTAAGGTGAAATTATGGAATTTTATGAAAACAAACAGGAACCCGAAAAGGCGGTGCTTATTGCCGTTGACACGGGTGAATATGACTGCGAGGTATCCCTTGACGAGCTTGAAGAGCTTGCAAAAACCGCAGGTGCTGAGGTAGTGGGCAGGCTGTGGCAGAAAAGGGATAAGCCCGATAACGCGCTGTTTCTCGGCTCGGGCAGGCTGGAAGAGCTGGGTGAATTCTGCGAAAACAATGAAATTGACCTTGTTATTGCAGACAGTGAGCTTTCTCCCGCACAGCTTCGCAACATTGAAAAGGCAACAAAAATAAGGGTTATTGACAGAACAACCCTTATTCTCGATATATTTGCAGAGAGAGCAAGAAGCAACGAAGGTAAGCTTCAGGTTGAGCTTGCCCAGCTTCGTTATTCACTGCCCAGGCTTACGGGTCAGGGCATCAAGCTTTCAAGGCTTGGCGGCGGTATCGGTACGAGAGGCCCCGGTGAAACCAAGCTTGAATCCGACAAGCGTCACATCAGACGCAGAATCAAATCTCTTGAAGAAGAGTTTGAAGCCCTTGAAAAAAGGCGCAGTCTTGCAAGGGCAAGGCGTGAAAAGGACGGGGTTGAAACCGTTGTTATCGTAGGCTATACAAACGCAGGCAAGTCAACCCTTATGAATGCGCTCACTCAGGCAGGCGTGCTTGCTCAGGATAAGCTTTTTGCAACCCTTGACCCCACTTCAAGAGCACTGACGCTTCCCGACGGCAGAAAGGTTATGCTTATTGATACGGTAGGATTTATCCGCCGTCTGCCCCATCATCTTGTTGAGGCTTTCAAATCAACCCTTGAAGAAGCCGCTTGTGCAAAGGTTATTCTCAATGTGTGTGATGCTTCCGACCCCGAATGCGGCGAGCATATCAGCGTTACAAGAGAGCTTCTTGATGAGCTTGGCTGTGCAGGTAAGCCCGTCATAACCGTTTTTAATAAATGCGACAAGCCCGGGGCAATGGATAATCTGCTTCATGAACCGGATGCGGTTATGATATCCGCACTTGAAGAAAAGGGCTTCGATAAATTGCTTGATGCGGTTTCAAAGGCATTGCCTCCCACAAGGGCAAGGGCAAAAATGCTTATTCCCTATTCCGACGGCGGTGCGGCGGCAATTCTCCGCAAGGACAGTGTTATAAATGTTGAAGAATACAGGGCAGACGGGCTTTATTTTGAGCTTGTTGCAGATGTAACCATGATTGACAGATATCAGGACTACTGCGTGGAATGAACAGATTAAAACAAGTTTTTTGCATTCTCCTTACCTTTGCGGTTGCAGGGGGATGTGCAAAAATAAAAACAGTTAATGTTACGGCTGAAACAACAACGGTGTATGTATCGGAATACTCTTTCAGCGAAACGGCAGAGATAACAGCAGAAACAACCGCAGTGCAGACTTCAGATTCAACAACGGTAAAAGTAACCGAAAAGTCTGTTACACAGACCGTAACTCAACCCACAACCGCAAAACCCACAACAACAAAAATTCCCGAAACAGAAACAACAACTTCAGTACCCGCAACCCGATATGTAACAACAACCGTAACGCAGACGGTAACCCAAACATTGCCCGTGCAAAGCGGTGACAGTGTTGTTATCGGTCTGAAAAGGATTGATTTCGGTGCCGATAAGCAAAAGATAATCGGGCTGTTGGGTAATCCCACCGAAACGGTTACGGAAAATCTCATTGACGGCGGCACGGTGACAAGCCTTATTTATGCGGATGATTACCGTGAGTTTGCGGTGTTCAGACTTCTCAACGGCAGATTTTTCGGGTTTTACACCTGCGTGAAAAATACTTTTGTCACGGACGGCAGCAAATCCTATTCAATCCGCACGGGCGGTGAAAAGCAAATCGGCAATGTGAGTGTTACGGAGTATGCCGACAGTAAAAACGGCGGCAGGGTTTATGCCTTCAAGGCGGGCTTCAACGGGTTTGACTATACTCCGTCCGAACTCGAAAACCTTGACGGTCAGGAAAGGCTGATTTTTCACATCACCAATGCAATTAGGGCAATAAACGGAATTCCTGCTCTTGAATATTCCCATAAGGCGGCAGACTGCGTGCGTAAGCACTGCAAGGATATGTCGGCACGGAACTATTTCAGCCACGATACGCCCGAGGGTGTCACAAGCGCACAAAGGCTGAAAAACGGCGGCGTGGAATACACAAAGTGCGGCGAAAATCTGGCGGCAGGCCGGCAGGATGCTTTCGGACTTGCCCACGGCTGGTATAATTCATCGGGCCACAGAAATAATATGCTGGAAAAGGATTTCAATTATTTAGGCACAGGCGTTGTCAGGGGTAACGAAAGCTATCCGCTGTACGCAGGGCAGAATTATTATAAGTAACAAAATGTTCATTTATTGGCAGTTGACAATAAATGTTTGATGGTTTATAATGTGTGTGCGGAAATGCATACATAATAAAAAAGGGGGATAATTCAATGAATATCGATACCACAGGACTTCAGGAGCTTATTTTTACGTTTTTTGAGATGATTGCAAACCTTGACCTTAAAACACTCAACCTTGATTTTCTCGCAACGCTTCTTACATTCTTCGCTCCCATATGGAATCCCATCTGGGCAGCAGTAAGCCAGTGGCTTGAAGCAAACTTCGGTTTCTAAAAAAGAGTATAAAAAGAGGTCTGCAAAAGCAGACCTTTTTTTCTTGAATATGCGGTAAATGTCTGCTATAATAACATGTAAGTTTAATTCGGGAGAAAAATATTATGTTTCAGCAGTTGATTGAATATTTTAACAGCCGCAGGGTGCTTATTCTGGGCTTCGGCAGGGAAGGCCGCTCAACCTACGATGTAATCAGGCGTAATTTGCCCGATAAGCATATCGGAATAGCAGACCGCCGCGACCTTGACCTTAACGATGAAAACGTTACCCTTCACTGCGGAGAAAACTACCTTGACGCAATGGGTGACTATGACGTTATAGTCAAAACCCCCGGCATGTCTTTCCGAGATGTGACCGTGCCCGAGGGTGTTGAGGTTACCTGCCAGACGGATTTGTTTCTCCGTTTCTCAAAGTGCATATGCGTGGGCATAACGGGCACAAAAGGCAAAACAACAACCTCAACCCTTATCTATGAAATGGTGAAGCAGTCGGGCAAAACCGTAAGCCTTATCGGCAACATCGGCGTGCCTGTGCTTGATAACCTTGCAGAGGGTGAAACCGAGGTTGCGGTTATTGAAATGTCGTCACATCAGCTTGAATTCACAACGGCTTCGCCTCATGTTGCGGTTATGACCAATATTTATCCCGAGCATCTTGACCATTATAACGGCTTCGGCGGTTATGTGGGTGCAAAGCTCAATATTCTCCGCCACCAGACGGGCTGCGATTATTTTATCTGTAATGCTCAGCAGGATTTTGATAAATACCACAACTTCTCTGCGGTAGAGTCAACGGTGCTTAAAGTCTTCCTTGACGGCAGTGACGAGGATGCCGAGATTATTGAAGCCGCAGCCGCAAACGAAAGGCTTAAGGGTCTGCATAACAGACAGAATGTCTGCCTTGCAGCAACTGCCGCAAGATGTATCGGCGTAAGCAACGAGGATATTCTCGAAGCCGTCAGGAATTTCAAGGGTATTGAAAACCGTATGGAGCCCATCGGTGAATATCAGGGAATCAAATTCTATAACGATGCAATTGCCACCATTCCCCATGCGGTTGAATGTGCCGTTGAGGCGCTTGGCGATGTTGATACTCTTATTTTCGGAGGTATGGACAGAGGCATTGATTATTCGGGCTTTGTGAAATACCTTGAAGCCTGCAAGGTTAAAAACCTTATCGGTCTGCCCGATACAGGCATAAACCTCTGCAATATTCTGCTTGAAAGAGGCTGCAGGAAGAATATTATCCTTGCCGAGGATATGGAGCAGGCGGTCGATGCGGCGTTCAGGTATACACTTCCCGGCAAAAGCTGCATAATGTCACCTGCCGCGTCCAGCTATAATGTTTATAAAGATTTTGAACATAAGGGTAATCACTACAAAGAGCTTGTAAAAAGCAGAGGATAAAAAGAAACCGGCTTGAATATTCAAGCCGGTTTTACTTATTTGTTTTTTCGTTTTTTGTTCAGACCCAGGGCATTGTCAAGTTTATCTGTTGCTCTTTCAAATATTTCTGCCATAACAATGGTTGCCGCAAAGCTGACGGCAGCAAAAAGAAACGGATTTTTCTGCGCACCATAGTGATATAGAATCATCATCGGTATTCTTTGCAGAATATAAATACCGAAAACTCTTTTGCCGAACCATTGAAGAATTCCGTTGTTGATGCTGAGTCGCATTGAAATAAATGAAACAAGCAGCGCAAAAACAAGGGATTCAATAATGAATATAATTCTGTATCCGCCGTCGGAAAAGTGATGCAGAGCAAGGAATGCGGCAAGAGTAATCGCCGTTGTTATTGCCCACTTGACGGGATGGTGAAGCAAAGCTTTGTCAATGCGGGGCTTTGCAAGTGCATACCACATACCCAGAGGGAAACACATTATTGTGTCATACCACCAGTTCTGCTCGCCTTTCCAGAGGTAAATTCCTGCCGTTGCACCGACTGTAAGCAGGGTCAGCACCGCGGTGCCTGCAATCATATGCTTTTTTGCAACGGCAAAAACAACAAATGTAATGAAGTAAAGAATTATTATGTCAAAAATGAACCACACGCTGTTTCCGAGGGCATCCATACCGATAAGGGAAAGGAGCACACGTTTTACGGGATAGTTTTTGCCCAGGATAAGCCCTGTAACCCAGAAAAGCAGAACCGCGATATCAAAATGTATGAATACTTTCAGTATTCTGCTTTTGGGCAGAGTTTTTGCATAACCGTCTTTATTTTTAAGACCCAGAGCAACACCGTAGCCTGAATAGAAAAGGAAGGCAACAACCATAAGCTGCCCCACTTCCCACAGAAATTTCTGAAAGGGAGCGTTGAATGGGGAAGGGTCATATGCGATGTACTGTCTGATGTGTGAATAAAGAACAATTACTACAAATATACCTTTTATTGAACCTGTTTTCTGCGGCGACATATAATCTTCAAATCCGTTTTTGCCTTTGCAACGAATTCCGTAAAGGCATATTGCCGCAAGAACTATAAGATAAATTATCAAATTAATCTCACCTTAAAGATAAATTCTGTTGTATCTGGGGTGAATGTCAAATGTGCCGTCGTTATGTATTGACGTAACCGTTACACCCTCGACCCATTCGGTTTCGGGCTTGCCTGTTTTGTCGCCCAGGTTATAGACGGCATAGCCGCCGGGAAGATTGTAAACAAGATGAACGCCTTTGTAAATTGCGCACCAGTCATTGACGTGGTCATGACCGCAGAAAACCGCCTGGCCGCCTTTTTTGAGAATCGCATCAAACATTCCGCTGTTGTAGCAGGATGAGCCCACGCTTTCGTACTGCTCGCCGTAAAGAATTTCACCTTCACCCGAGGGAATATATCTGCCGTTTTCATCGGATTTGAATACATTGTTATATTCCGCAAGGGGGATGTGGAAATAGAGGAATGACTCTGCCTTGCCGTACTGTGCGGTAAGCTTATCCGATTCATTCTTATAGAAATCGATCTGCTCGTTTTTAAGGAAGTCATAGCCCTTGGCATCTGCGGGGAGCTTGTATTTCGCCTTATCTCTGTCGAGAATATCTCTGCCCGAGTCAAAAAGGAAAAGCGTCTTTTTCAGCTTGCCGCCTTCACCCAGAATATTTATGGTGTAGTTGCCGTAGCCGAAAAGCTCATCGGGACCGTATTTGCAAAGGCAGTGGTCGTAATCGCAGAAGCTCTTCCAGAGAAGCCATTTGTAGAAACCCCTGTCTTCTCTCGTTTCGTGGTTGCCGAAGGTTGCCGCCCAGTAAACACCGATTTCCTCCATCATCCGGGCAAACTGAATGGCGTCAATCTGCTGATATTTTGAAAGAATGTTGTCGCCCGTAAGTATAACAAGGTCGGGCTTCACTTCCTTGATGTGGCGCACAAAGCGGTTAACGGCTTTGGTGTTCATTTCGTGGTCTTCGCTGAAATGGAAGTCTGTTGTTGTGACAATCACAAAGTCGTCGCTCTTTATGTTACCCTTTTCGTCAACCTTTGCAATGGTGGTTGAATGCTTATCGCTTGAAATGATTTTGACATCCGTGCCAACCTTTTCGGGGTTTGCTCTTGTGCAGAAAAGGGATTTGGGCAGCTTTCCTCCGCTGACTTTATAAATAATTTTTCCGATGGAAAGATGGAGTCTTACAGCCGTCTGTCTGAAAAATCCCCACACATTATAAAGGATATTCTGCATATGTATTACCGCCTTTTAAAGAATTATATTTATATTATATTCCGTAAATATTTTTTGTCAATCTGTGCCGAAGTCCTTTTTATGGGACACATATGCGGATATAATGAAGTCAAGATAAAGAAAGGGAGGCAACAAAGAAGCATATTTCCGTGACTTTTCGCATACAAATTTAACAGAACAGACCGAAATAATTTTTTTGTTCACCTTTGAAAGCACAAAAAATATTTTTGCAGGTGCCGCGTTTCGCCGTAAATAGCACTTATTGTGGTCGGTTTGTTTGACTTCAGGCATATGTTGTGGTAGAATAGCACTGTAAAAAAATATCCGAAAAAATCGAACATTTGTATTGACAAACGAATGTTCACCTGCTATAATATAGTCACAGAACAAATGTTTCACCTGTTCTCCCGAGGAGGTATACAAAATGACATTCTTAGAAATATTAAAAACATTCCTTGAACTTGCCGCAGTGGTTCTTCTCATTGTGGGATTTATAAACGAAAAAAAGGTTATTGCTTTTGAGGTTAAGCTTGCAAGAGCAATCAGAATTCATATCCGCAACTATCGTCTCCGTAAGCAGAGAGAGGCTCAGGCAGAATATGCGGCAAAGGTTCAGAAGAGAGCTCCCGAAGATGTTTATGAAGAGGCAGAGGCACCCGTGCTTACGGTTGTAAGCAAAAAAGGCTCACACAGAGTTGCTTGATTTGTCTTTCGATTTTATTGCATAAATCAGACCCCCTGACGTATTGTCGGGGGGTCTGAGCTTTTATTATTTGCCGTTTTTGCTGAGCATTTCACGCTTGAGGTCCCATAAGGGCTGGGAAAGGTCAACATAGTAGTTGTGAGGATTTTCAAAACGTGTAACCTCATCCCAAAGAGTTTCAACCTGAGCTGTGCAGTAATCTCTGATTTCCTTTACACTCTTTCTTTGGAATACACACTTACCCTTTGCAAAAACGGGCTCAAGAAGCTCGCGCACCGTAAAGTTGTTAACGGTTTTGCGCTTCCAGGTGTAGTCGGGGTCAAAAAGCTCATAGGGCTGAGATTCGTCTATACTTTCGCTTGCAAGGGTCATAAGGTCGGCAATCGCCTTGCCTGTATCCTTGTCGTAAAGGCGGTAGGTTCGTTTGTTGCCGGGTGTGGTGATTTTCTGAACGTTTTCACTGAGCTTGATTTTGGGCACAAGCTCACCGTCTTTCTCAACGGCACAAAGCTTGTATACACCGCCCAGCATTGGGCTTGAGGATGAGGTAATAAGTCTTTCGCCAACACCGAAGGAATCGATTTTCGCTCCCTGCAGAAGCATATCTCTTATAATGTATTCGTCAAGAGAGTTTGAGGCAACGATGCCGCAGTCGGGGTAGCCTGCCTCGTCAAGCATTTTTCTTGCCTTGCGTGAAAGGTAGGCAATATCGCCGCTGTCAATACGGATTCCCTTGGGTCGCTTGCCCAGAGGCTTGAGAACTTCATCAAATACTTTTATTGCATTGGGAATACCTGATTTAAGGGTGTTGTAGGTATCGACAAGCAGTGTGCAGGCATCGGGATATTCCTTTGCATATGCTCTGAACGCATCCAGCTCGCTGTCGAAAAGCTGAACCCAGCTGTGAGCCATTGTGCCAAGCGCAGGCACTCCGAACATCTCGTCGCTGATTGTGCAGGCAGTGCCCGAGCATCCGCCGATATAAGCAGCCCTTGCGCCGTAAATTGCGCCGTCTGCACCCTGAGCGCGTCTTGAACCGAATTCCATAACCGCCTTGCCTGCTGCCGCACGGGAAATGCGGTTTGCCTTTGTTGCAATAAGGCTCTGATGGTTAATGCAGAGAAGAAGCATTGTTTCAATGAACTGCGCCTGAATAACGGGACCCTTAACCTTTACGATAGGCTCACCGGGGAAAACGGGAGTGCCTTCGGGGATTGCCCATACATCGCAGGCAAATTCAAAGTTTGCAAGGTAATTGAGGAAGTCTTCACCGAAGCCTTTGCTGCGGAGATATTCAATATCTTCGCTGTCGAATTTAAGGTTGGCAAGGTAATCAACAAGCTGCTCAACACCTGCCATAATAACAAAACCGCCGCCGTCGGGAACTTTACGGTAGAACATATCAAAGTAAGCAACGGTATCTTCAAAACCGTTTTTGAAATAACCGTTTGCCATGGTAATTTCATAAAAATCCGTAAGCATTGTAAGATTACGCTGAGGCTTTGTGTAATTCATAATCTGTTTCCTTTCATCGGATATTTGAGATTATTATACTCCCATTGATTTGGATTTTACAATATACATTTCAAACAAAAACAACTTGCGCAAATCGGCAGTTTTAATGAAAAAACGGATTTTTCCTTTTTCGGGGTTTGTTATGCGGAAAATGCAATATCATACAAAAAGTGTTTTATGTCTGAAAAATCGGTTGCATTTTCAATATAAGTGTGTTAAAATTGCTACGGATTTTAAGAGAATGCACAGAAATAAGCCGAAAATGCTTGTTTTTATACAAAGAGTATAAAAAACGCGCATTCCTGAGTATATAGGAGGTATAAAATGAGAATCAGAAAACAGACTCTCGGGGACAGAAACATTGTAGGAGCAAAAGTAGAGGCAAGACGCAAGGCGATCAATATGAAGCAGAAGGATCTTCTTACTCAGCTTCAGATTAAGGGTATTGACCTTAACGCATCGGGTCTTTCAAAGCTTGAAGGTCAGCTCAGATTTGTTACGGATTTTGAGCTTAAAGCACTTTCGGAAGTTCTCGGTATGACAGTGAACGAGCTTCTCGGAATTGAGGAATAATCAGAACACAGCCGTGTCGTATGATGCGGCTGTATTTTTATTTTACACTTGAAACTGTCTTCGTATGTGGTATAATTACGGTGTACACTTATACACTGGAGGAGTTACCTATGGTTAAAGAATTTATGGGCAAGGATTTTCTTCTGAACAATGAGCCTGCCGTTAAAATGTTTGAAGCGGCGGATAAGATGCCGATTTTTGACTGGCACTGCCACCTTTCGCCCAAGGAGATATACGAAAACAAACAGCCCGAGGATATTGCCCGGCTGTGGCTTGCAGGCGACCACTATAAATGGCGTGCAATGCGCTCCTGCGGAGTTGATGAAAAATACATCACGGGCGATGCAAGCGGATATGAAAAATTCAAGGCATTTGCAACAATAATGCCCAATCTTATCGGCAATCCCATGTATCATTGGTGCCATCTTGAACTGAGAAGATATTTCGGAATTACAGATATTCTCAACGAAGAAAATGCAGACAGCATATGGGAGAGAGCGAATGCGTCAATAAAAGCAGGCGGATTCACACCCCGTGAGCTTATTGAAAAATCAAATGTTTCCCACCTTTGCACAACCGATGACCCTGCAGACAGCCTTGAATACCACAAGCTTATTGCACAGTCGGATTTCAAGTGCAGGGTGCTCCCCGCATTCAGACCCGACAAGGCACTGGGCATTGACCTTCCCTCGTGGAGAGGCTGGCTTTCCGATATGGAAAGGACAGCAGGCAGAGAGATAAACGGCTTTGCGCAGCTTTGTGAGGTGCTCCGTGAAAGAATTGATTTCTTTGCAGAAATGGGCTGCCGTGCAAGCGACCATGCCTTTGCCTATGTGCCTTATGAAGAAGCAACCGCCGACGAGCTTGAAGGAATTTTTGCAAAGGTTAAAGACGGCGGCGAGGCAAGTGCCCTTGAAGCGGATAAATTTAAAACCGCACTTCTTGCATACCTTGCGGAGGAATATGCAAAAAGAGGCTGGGGTATGGAGCTTCACATCGGACCCATGAGAAATAACAATACTCTTATGTTCAATAAAATCGGTGCGGATGCAGGCTTTGACTCCATTGACGACAGAGAAATCGCACAGAAGCTTTCACGTTTTCTCGACAGCCTTGCAGTGAGGGAGTGCCTGCCCAGAACAGTGCTTTTCACTCTCAATCCCAAGGATAATTATGTTCTGGGCACAATGCTGGGCAACTTCCAGAACAGCGATGCGGAAAGCAAGATTCAGTTCGGTTCAGCCTGGTGGTTCAACGATAACATTGACGGCATGAGAGAGCAGATGAAGGCTCTTGCGAACCTTGGTGCAATCGGCAAGTTTGTTGGTATGGTAACGGATTCACGCTCCTTCCTTTCATATCCCAGGCACGAATATTTCCGCAGAATCATGTGCGGACTTCTGGGCGATATGGTTGCCGACGGTCTTTATCCCTATGACGAAAAAGCAATCTGCAAAATCGCAGAGAATATTTCATATAATAATGCAATAAAATATTTTGGCGTTGAGGTGTAAGTATGGCAAAATATGTTCTCGCTCTTGACCAGGGTACAACAAGCTCAAGAGCAATAGTTTTTGACAAAAAAGGCAATATTGTCAGCAAGGCTCAGAATGAGTTTGAACAGATTTATCCCCGTGCAGGCTGGGTTGAGCACGACCCTCTTTCCATTCTTTACAGCCAGTTTCAGGCGGTTTCATCCTGCATAATGCAGGGCGGAATCAACCCCTGCGACATTGCAGGCATCGGCATCACAAATCAGCGTGAAACAACAATTCTCTGGGACAGACAGACGGGCAAGCCCGTCTATAATGCAATCGTATGGCAGTGCCGCAGAACGGCGGAGCTTTGCGAGGAGCTTAAGGCTCAGGGACTTGAAGATTACATAAAAGAAAAGACGGGTCTTCTTATTGACGCATATTTCTCGGGCACAAAAATCAAGTGGATTCTTGACAATGTAAGCGGTGCAAGGGAGCTTGCGGAGCAGGGCAGACTTCTTTTCGGCACGGTTGAAACCTGGCTTATCTGGAATCTGACCGGCGGCAGTGTTCACGTTACCGACTATTCAAATGCATCAAGAACAATGCTTTTTGACGTTGATAATCTTTGCTGGGATAAGTATCTTTGCGAAAAACTGGATATTCCTATGTCAATTCTTCCCGAGCCCGTGCCTTCAAGCAAGATTTACGGCAGGGTTTCAAAGGGTATTCTGGGTCTTGAATTTCTTGAAGGTATCCCCATCTGCGGTGCAATAGGCGATCAGCCTGCCGCACTTTTCGGTCAGGGCTGCTTTGAAGCAGGTCAGGCAAAAAATACTTACGGCACAGGCTGTTTCCTGTTGATGAATACGGGCGAAACCCGTGTGAAATCAAAGAATAATCTTCTTACCGGTGTTGCCTGGGGTATCGGCGACAAGGTTGAATATGCCATTGAAGGCTCGGCTTTCAATGCAGGCTCGGTTATCAAATGGCTCCGTGACGAGCTTCATATGATTGATACCGCAAAGCGCTGCGATGAGCTTGCGGAAAGTGTTCCCGATTCAAACGGCATATATTTCGTGCCTGCCTTTACGGGTCTGGGCGCACCCTATTGGGATATGTACGCAAGAGGTACGCTTGTAGGTCTTACAAGAGGCGTCAACAGAGCACATATTGCACGCAGCGTGCTTGAAGCAATCGCTTATCAGGTAACGGATTTGCTTGAGGCAATGAAATCGGATTCGGGCATTGATTTCACCGAGCTCCGTGTTGACGGCGGTGCAAGCGTCAGCGATATTATGATGCAGATTCAGGCGGATATGATCCGCTGCAATGTAAACAGACCCAAGAATGTTGAAACAACCGCTCTCGGTGCCGCATACCTCGCAGGTCTTGCAGCGGGTCTTTGGGACAGCATAGATGAAATCAAGCATAACCGTGAGGTTGCAAAGGTGTTCAAGCCCGAAACGGATATTGAGCAGAGAAACCGTGTATATGCAGACTGGAAGCGTGCGGTTGAATGTTCAATGGGCTGGGCAAAATAATTCGCAATGCGTAATGCGGAATCGAAAATAACGGAGATAATTGAATGGATTATTTAAAGGAATCATTGAAACTTCACTACGAATGGAAGGGTAAGCTTGAAGTTAATTCAAGAACAACCGCCTCAAATAAGCAGGAGCTTTCTCTTGCTTATACACCGGGTGTTGCGGCGCCCTGCCTTGAAATTCAGAAGGATGTAAATAAAAGCTACGAGCTTACACGCAGATGGAATACGGTTGCGGTCATTACCGACGGCACGGCTGTGCTGGGTCTGGGGGATATCGGCCCCGAGGCAGGTATGCCCGTTATGGAAGGCAAATGCCTGCTTTTCAAGGAATTTGCAGGTATTGACGCAATTCCTCTCTGCATACGCTCAAAGGATACCGACGAAATCGTAAAGGCTGTTTCTCTTTTTGCAGGCAGCTTCGGCGGTATTAATCTTGAAGATATTGCGGCCCCCAGATGCTTTGAGATTGAAAGAAAGCTCAAGGAAATATGCGATATTCCCGTTTTTCATGACGACCAGCACGGCACGGCGGTTGTTGTGCTTGCGGCTGTGCTCAATGCCCTGAGATGTGTGGGCAAAAAGCTCGAAAACTGTACCGTTGCAATGAGCGGTGCAGGCTCGGCAGGCTCGGCTATTGCAAAGCTTCTCAATGCCTGCGGTGCAGGTAACATAATTATGAGCGATCGGCAGGGAATTATCTGCAAGGGTCAGGATTTGACACCCGCTTTTGATGAGCTTGCGGATTTTACCAATAAAAACCGCATAACAGGAACTCTTGCCGATGCAATGAAGGGTGCCGATGTCTTTATCGGTGTTTCTGCGGCAGGTATTGTAAGCAAGGAAATGGTTGCATCAATGGCAGAGGGTGCCGTTGTTATGGCAATGGCAAACCCCACACCCGAAATCATGCCCGATGAAGCTCTTGCGGCAGGTGCGGCGGTTGTGGGCACGGGCAGAAGCGATTTCCCCAACCAGATTAACAATGTGCTTGCTTTCCCCGGAATCTTCAGAGGTGCACTTGATGTGCGTGCCTCCGACATAAACGAGCAGATGAAGCTTGCGGCGGCATACGCCATTGCGGACCTTGTTTCCGTAGATAAACTCTGTCCCGAATACATTCTTCCCGAAGCTTTTGATGAAAGGGTAGGTCCTGCTGTTGCAAAGGCTGTTGGCGAGGCGGCTCGCAGTTGTGGAATTGCACGAATCTGAACGATGTGATTTAGCAAAAATTCACAAAAAGAGTTTTTGAAATATTAATTTTCGGTTTTGTCTATTGCTTTATTTTAATAAATGTGCAATAATTAATCGATAAAATGGATTGGAGTGCCGTCCGGCATTCGGTCCTGAAGGATTTATTCCTATAAAAGAAGGAGGAAAACTTATGTCCACTTTTAAGAAGATTGTCAGCATAATGCTCTGCATTGCAATGCTTGCAGGCTCATTCACTATGCTTGGCGGTCTTGCAACACCCGATGCTTCGGCAGCAGACGGTGTTTCAAAGATTAAGTCATACGCAGAACTCGATACTCTGTATAACAACTTCATCTATCTCGGCTCAGAGATTTATGAAATCGAAACAGCTGATGGTACTCTCAACACAGCTGTTACAGACAGAGTGCTTACCGACTACTACGTAGACGCAGGTCAGCTCCTTGAAGAAAGACTTTACGTCAAGGGTGACTTCTACT
>SVOC01000013.1 GCA_015066625.1 Oscillospiraceae bacterium | reverse complement strand
TTTTAAATTACCAAAAACCGCTGGATTTATTTGATGATTCTATCAAAAAGTGTTGCACTTAGTTTGACAAATCATCTTTAATCGACATTGTCATATAATAAGGAAAATAATAAAAATATATAATAATATGTTGACTTTAAACGCAGTTTTATAGTATTATGTATAGTGTATAATTGTTTATTAGTGGAGGTGCGCCATGATCGATATTCATTGTCATATTCTGCCCGGTTTTGACGACGGTGCGGACAACATGGAAGAGTCCCTCCGTATGGCACGAATCGCTGCAGGCGGCGGAACAAAAGCCATGATTGTCACCCCCCACAGCAACATCCCCGATTCATACCAGAATTATCTGGATAAGTTTTATGTTGATACATTCAAAGAACTTAAAACAAAAATCAAGGAGCAAAAAATCCCTCTTGAAATCTATCCCGGCCACGAAATATTTGCAACTGACAATATGATTGAACCCATAAAAAGAAAAAGGCTTCTCACCCTTTGCAACTCAGACTATCTGCTGGTTGAGTTCGCCTTTAAGGAACGCTCCGAATCGGTTTACGAAAAGCTGCAGCTTCTTGCGGCGGAAGGTCTGACGCCGATTATTGCCCATCCGGAAAGATATGCTTTTGTTTCCGAAGACGGTTCCGCTCCTCTCAGGCTCAAAAAATTGGGCTGTCTTTTGCAGGTGAACAAAGGAAGTCTCAAAAATAAATTCGGCGTAAATGCATATGCCGTTTCTCAGGCTCTTATCAGACACGAAATTGCGGATTTTGTTGCAAGCGATGCACACAGTCCGTACATGAGAACCCCTTACCTTGCAGATGCTCACGAGATTATCGGCGAACTCCGTTCCGAGCAATATGCCGATTTGCTTCTCAGTATCAATCCGGGAAAGGTTCTTAAAAACGAAAAAATCAAATGATCATAAGGTGAACAGAATGAAAGCATTTAAAATTATTGTCCTTATAATGTTTGCGTTTGTGTCAATCGCTTCAGCAGCTGTATTTATCAGCGAAAAGCTTGCGACTGATAAAACAATCCCCCAGATTACGGTAGAAGGAGAAATGATAGAGGTCAGCCTTAAAGCAACAGACGAAGAACTGCTCAAAGGCATCACAGCTTACGACGAAAAAGACGGCGACCTTACGGGCAAAATTATCATTGAATCCATCTCCCGTTTTACCGAAAAGGGTGTAAGCAAGGTTATATATGCTGTTTGCGACAGCAATAACAATGTTGCAAAAGCCACAAGAATGATAAGATTCAAAGATTATAAGTCGCCCATATTTATGGTTAAGAGTAATCTTTGCTTCTCGCTTTATGAGCACATTGATATCAGACATAAAATACTTGCCCACGACAGCCTTGAAGGAAATATAACAGACCAGCTTATAGTCACCTCCGATGACTATTCAACATCCATTCCGGGCGCGTTCTCACTTAATGTTACGGTTATGAACCAGAAGGGTGACTCTTCAACAATCAAGCTCCCCCTCATAGTTGAAGACCGTCCCCTCTCAGTTCCCACAATCGAGCTCGAGCAATATCTCGTCTATACCCAAAAAGGAAAAACTCTTGATTTCAACTCATACATCATTGATGCCCTTGATGTTAATGAAGTCAGCCTGAAGGACAAGGTGACGATTGAGTCCAAAGTTGATTTCAATACACCCGGTACATACAACGTTCACTATTACGTCACGGACAGTAACAGCCTCAGAGGACACAGTGTGCTGACCGTTATTGTTGAGGAATGATAGACTATGAAGAAAAACAGAATTACAATTGAATTATACAGTCTGCTGAACGATATCTTCAAAAATATCTGGGTGGTTATTCTTTGTGCGATTATCGGCTCAATGAGTTTTTTCCTCGTTACCCACGCATCATACACACCGATGTATACTTCAACGGCAACACTTACCGTCCTTAACAGCGGTTCCGCTACCGCTTCGTACTCAACCTACTCAATTTCAACCGAAAAAGCCAACGTTCTTGTAAATATTTTCACCGAACCCACCATAAAGGAATATGCCGCCGCTTATCTTGAGCTTGACAGGTTTGACGGCACAATTTCAGCAAGAGTTCTTGACCAGACAAATTTTATTGAACTGAAGGTCACATCGGATCACCCCGAAAAAGCATATAGGCTTCTCAATGCGGTTCTGAAATCTCACCATAAGGTTTCAAACAAGATTTTTACAAACGCAGGTGTTACCGTTATCAGTATGCCTACGGTTCCCGGCGGCCCGTCAAATCATATTTCAACCTCCAACCGCAGATTGGTGATTATGGCATGTGCAACTCTTGCTCTTGCCATGGTTATAGCACTGTCACTTATGAGAAACACGGTAAAGAAAGAAAGTGACTTTGACGATAAAATCGAATCAAAGCTTATCGGAACAATCGCTCACGAAGATAAGAGAATGTCTCTTCAGGATATCAAACAGAAAAAGAAAAAAGGTCTGCTCATTCACAGTAATGCGTATATAAGTCTTCGTTTCACCGAAAACTTCCATAAAATCGCCGCAAAGCTTGAGCACAAGAAAAACCGTTCCGGCGAAAAAGTATTTGCAATCACCAGTGTGGCCGAAAACGAAGGCAAATCAACCTGTGCGGCAAACATTGCCGTTTCGCTTGCGGACAGAGGCAATAATGTTGTGCTTCTGGACCTTGACTTCAAGAAACCTGCCGTATACAAAATCTTCAGCGAGGAAGCAACGGAAAACGGCGAAGTTTCGGATTTGCTCAGCAAAAAAGTTTCTCTTGAAGATTTTGCATTCAGACAGTTCAAAAAGACTTCTCTTTCACTTGCCGTCAACACAAAGGCGGAGCCCGAATACCGCAAGTTCATTGAAGACGGAAGCGTTGCGGAGCTGATAAAAATTCTCAAGAGGGAGTACGATTTCGTCATTATCGATACCGCACCTCTTTCACTGGATTCATCCGTTACGGATATTATCAATATGGTTGATAAAACCATTCTTATTGTCAGAACGGATACCGTTCCCGTAAATGTTCTCAACGACTCCATTTCAACAATCAGTAAAATCAGTTCAAACCTTGCAGGCTGTATTCTCAACGATGTTCATATGAACATACTTCCCTTCAGCATAACCGGCAACGACGAAAGCAACCGTTACGGCGGATACAGACACGGTAAGCATTCTCATTACGGTCACTACGGAAAATACCCTGCACCCAAATATGACATCGAACCTATCCCCGAAGAAAATGATGATTCTGTTCAGAATTCTCCCGAAAGCATCAATGCGATAACCGTAAATGATACTGAAGAAATAACCGAACAGTAAAAATAAACATATTGAAAGAAAGATTTGAAATGAATCAGAACTCAAAAAACAATCAGACAACTGAAAACATAAAAGACGTTTTTGTTACGGTTTATCTGAACGATATTATCAAAGCGTTGCAAAGATTCTGGTGGGTCTGCGTTGCCGCTGCAGTTTTATTCGGCAGTTACAGCGCAATAAATCAGAAAATCAAATATGTTCCCGAATATCAGTCAGACGTAACACTTACCGTTAATACACAGAACTCACTCAGTGCAGTCAGCGGCGTTTCGGTTTACTCATTCTATTACGACTCTACCACCGCTTCATTGCTTTCCACCACCTTCCCTTATATCCTGAACTGTAACCTGCTTCAGGAAGCTGTTTGCGAAGACCTGGGTGTTCCCGCCCTGCCTGCAAGAGTCAGTGCGTCGGCTGTTCCCGGCACAAATATGTTCACTCTTACCGCCAAAGGCAGAGACCCGCAGGTTACATACGATGTTTTGGTTTCGGCACTTGAAAATTACCCGTCGGTTGCAAAATATGTTGTGGGTCACATAACATTTGAAATTCTCAAGCAGCCTATGGTTGCAACCTCACCCTCAAACTCGGTAAACTATTTTAACGAAGCTGCAAAGGGTGCAATAATCGGCGTATTCTTCGGTCTTCTGTTTATATTCGTTTATATCCTTCAGAGAAAAACAGTCAAAACAAAAACCGACATCAAAAACCAGCTTAATCTTGATTCGATTGCTGTTATTCCTCAGGTTACATTCAAGAAAAGGGCTATGCCCGGTGACAAATCCCTTCTTTTCACCAACCCCGATATCGGAAGCGGCTTCCCCGAATCCTTCCGTGTGCTGAGAAATGTTTTCGTTTCTTCGCTTAATGAAAACGAAAAAATCATTATGACAACAAGCTCTGTGCCCGGCGAAGGCAAAACAACAATTGCAACAAACCTTGCCATTGCCCTTGCCGACCACAGCAAGAAAATCCTTCTTGTTGACGGCGATATCAGACATCCCAGTGTTGCACCTCTCCTCGGCGTAGACCTTAAAAACATTGAATATGAAACCGTTACAGACCTTTATAAGATTGCATATCTTGAAAAATACAAGCTTCATATTCTTATCCCCACACCTGCCGAAGATGAGCAAAGCGGATATTTCAGCTCAGCGAATATAAAGCAGATGTTCAAAAAGCTCAGGGATTCATATGATTACATTATTGTTGATACGCCACCCTGCGGACTTATTTCCGATGCTCTTTTCATTGCCCAGTATGCGGATGCCGCAATTTTCATCACCTATCAGGATGCTGTAAGAATCTCAAGAGTCAAAAACACACTGGACAGCCTTATGTCAACAGACATTCGCATTCTCGGATGTGTACTCAACGGAACCGTTCAAGGTTTCTCGGGCTACGGCTATTACGGTTACGGCTACGGCTACGGTTACGGAAAATACGGCTATGGCTACGGCTACGGAAAATACGGTTACGGCTATGGTTACGGCGAAAATCATAAACACAAAAGAAAAAGAAGACACAGAAGTTCAAAACGTTCAGAAACAAAACAGTAAAAGGATTTGATTGGAATGAAATTATCGAAGTCCTCCTCCGGTAAAAGAAAATTTCATATTGAAACCTGGCAGATAAAAGCAATTTTTCTTATGGCTTACGACGCTATAGCGATAAGTGTTTCATACTTTTTTGCACTGTGGATAAGATTTGACGGTGTTTTTTCCGAAATACCCTCAAAATATCTTGACCCCTATGTATATTTTTTACCCGCTTATGTGATAATCAGCCTTGTTGTTTTCTATGCAATGCGTATGTACCACAGTGTGTGGGAATATGTGAGCATAAGAGAACTTATGAGAGCTGCTGTGGGCAGCCTTGCGGTATCGGCAGTGCATATTCTCCTTATTACCGCGCTGTTTCAGCGTATGCCCATATCCTATTACCTTATCGGTACGGTGCTTCAGCTTATCCTTTTACTTGCGGCAAGATTTTCTTACAGAATTTTCTCCGCAATGCCTCAGCTTTTCGGCACGGATACGGGGGCGAATTCATACCACCGTGTTATGATTATCGGTGCAGGCGATGCAGGCAGAATGCTGCTTGAAAACATCAACAAAACAAGAGCAAACAAAGACAGAGTAATCTGTATGATTGACGATGACCCCAATAAGCAAAACCGATATTTCAACGGTGTTCAGATTGTGGGCAACCGTGACGATATTCTGCACAGTGCCCAAAAATACAACATCGACAGAATATATATCGCAATGCCCAGCGCATCAAAAGAAAGTATCAGAGATATCATCAACATCTGCAAGGAATCGGGCTGCGAAACAAAAACCCTGCCCGACTTCTATCAGTTTGTCAACAGCGGTATCACCGCAGGTGCGCTCAAGGATGTTTCCGTTGAAGATTTGCTTGGCAGAGACCCCATAAACACGGATATGAAAGAGGTTTATGACCTCATAAAAGACAAAACCATTCTCATTACGGGAGGCGGCGGCTCAATCGGAAGCGAGCTTTGCCGTCAGGTTGCGGCACACAAGCCCGAAAGACTTGTTATATTTGACATTTATGAAAATAACGCATATGCCATTCAGCAAGAGCTCCGCGAAAAATACCCCGATATTAAGCTTGATGTTCTTATCGGCTCAGTACGTGACTCAAGAAGACTTGACTGCGTATTCAAAAAATTCAAGCCCGATATCGTTTACCACGCGGCGGCTCACAAGCATGTTCCCCTTATGGAGGACAGCCCCTGTGAGGCAATCAAAAACAATGTTATCGGCACATACAAAACCGCCTATGCGGCAATGGTCAACAACTGTGCAAGATTTGTTCTTATCAGCACGGACAAGGCGGTCAACCCCACAAACGTTATGGGCGCAAGCAAGCGTCTGTGCGAAATGGTAATCCAGTCTTTCGATAAGAAAATCAAAGAAAACCGTCAGAAAGATATCCCCAGAATGTTCACCCATCTTGAGGTAGAAGGTTCACTCTATTCCTACAGTGTGCCCGAAAACGTAAGAACCGAATTTGTTGCCGTAAGATTCGGCAATGTTCTGGGCTCAAACGGCTCCGTTGTTCCCCTTTTCAAGCATCAGATTGAAAACGGCGGCCCCGTTACGGTTACACACCCCGAAATCATCCGCTACTTTATGACTATCCCCGAAGCCGTATCGCTTGTGCTTCTTGCAGGTGCGGATGCAAAGGGCGGTGAAATCTTTGTTCTCGATATGGGTTCACCCGTCAAGATTGATACCCTTGCCCGTAACCTCATAAAGCTTTCGGGTCTTAAGCCCGATGTAGATATTAAAATCGAGTATACGGGTCTGCGTCCCGGCGAAAAGCTCTATGAAGAGAAGCTTATGGAGGAGGAAGGTCTCAAAACCACTCCCAACAAGCTTATACATATCGGAAACCCCATTGAGTTTGATACGGATTTATTCCAAAAACAGCTTGACGAGCTTATGCTTGCCGCTTATGAAAACAGCGAAAGCATAATCGGAAAGGTCAGGGAAATGGTTCCCACATACAAAGCAGGAAATTAAGAAAGAGGTCAGCTTATGGCAAACATACCCTTCAGCCCTCCCGATATAACAGAGGCAGAAATAAACGAGGTCTGCGAAGCACTCCGTTCAGGCTGGATTACAACAGGTCCCCGAACAAAGGAATTTGAACGCAGGCTTGCAGAATACTGCGGCACCGAGAAGGTTGCCTGCCTTAATTCGGCAACCGCCGCACTTGAACTGAATCTGCGCGTGCTGGGCATCGGCGAAGGTGATGAGGTTATCGTCCCTGCCTATACATACACCGCCTCCGCATCGGCGGCAATCCATACAGGTGCAAAGGTTATATTCATTGACAGCAAGCCCGGTTCATTCGAGATGGATTACGACCTTATGGAAGCGGCGATAACCCCAAAAACAAAGGCAATTATCCCCGTTGACCTTGCGGGCATCGTCTGTGATTACGACAGAATCTTTGCCGCCGCAGAGAAGAAAAAGCATCTTTTCAAGCCTGCAAACAAAATTCAGAAAGCAATGGGCAGAGTTGCGGTCTGTGCAGACTGCGCTCACGCATTGGGTGCAACAAGAAACGGAAAAAATGCAGGTCAGATTGCGGATTTCACGTCATTTTCATTTCACGCCGTAAAAAATCTCACAACCGCAGAAGGCGGTGCCGCAACCTGGAAAAACGTTGACGGCATTGATAACGATGAGCTTTACAAGCAATATATGCTTTTCAGCCTACACGGTCAGTCCAAGGATGCACTGGCAAAAACAAAAGCGGGTGCCTGGGAATACGATATCGCGGGTCCCTGGTACAAATGCAATATGACGGATATCACCGCCGCAATCGGTCTTAAACAGCTTGAAAGATACCCCTCTCTTGTTGAAAGAAGAAAAGAAATTATTGCAGAATACGATAAGATATGCGATTCTCTGGGAATCATTCATCTTGACCATTACGGCAAAAATCATTCTTCATCGGGGCATCTTTACCTGACGAGAATTCCCCGTATAACCGAAGAAGAAAGAAACGCAATCATAACCGAAATGGCTGAAAGAGGAATTTCCTGCAACGTTCACTATAAGCCCCTGCCCATGATGACGGCTTACAAAAACCTGGGCTGGGATATTGCAGACTTCCCCAACGCATATGAATTTTTCAAAAACGAAATTACTCTTCCCCTGCACACAAAGCTTTCGGATGACGATGTAAAAACCGTCTGCGAAAACTTTGCAGAGGTTGTCAAAAAATACATTTAAGGAAGATGCTTATGATACTGCGAAGATGGGAAGACCTTCCGCCCGAAATGCAGATACCCGAAGTAAAAGAATACTACGACTTGCTCAGCAAAAAGAAGTTTCAGCTTGCTGTGAAGCGTATCTTTGACATAGTTGTGTCGTTTCTGCTTCTTGCTGTGCTTTCCCCCCTGTTCGTCATTCTCGCAATCGCAATAAAGCTTGATTCAAAGGGCCCCGTTTTTTACCGTCAGACAAGGGTTACGCAGTACGGCAAGGAATTCCGCATTTTTAAATTCCGTTCAATGGTAACGGATGCGGATAAAAGCTCACTTCTCACCGTAGGCGGCGATTCAAGAATAACCAAAACGGGTAAATTCATCCGCAAATATAAGCTGGATGAATTCAGCCAGCTTATTGATGTATTCAGAGGCACAATGACCTTTGTAGGTACACGCCCCGAAGTGCCGAAATATGTTAAAAAATATACTCCCGAAATGATGGCAACCCTTCTTCTGCCCGCAGGCATCACCTCAGAAGCAAGCGTTTATTACAAAGACGAAAATGAGCTTCTGGATGCCGCCGAGGATGTTGAAAAAACATATCTTGAAGTTGTGCTGCCCGATAAAATGAAATATAACCTTGCCGCAATTAAAAGCTTTAGCTTTGTTGACGACATAAAGGTTATGGTTTTAACCGTTCTTGCAGTTTTCCGCTAAAAACGACGGAGGAAAAAGAAAACAAAAATGAAAAAAACAAAAGACAGGCATCTTATAGCACTTCTCACAAATAACGACGACGATATTTACTGCTTCAGAAAAGAGCTGATTGAAGAAATAATCGGCGCAGGCTACGAAATGCTTATCTCCTGCCCCAACGGCGAAAAGTTTGAGCTGATGAAGCATATTGAATACCGCTACGATAACCCCGTTATCGACAGACGGGGCACAAACATTATTGCGGATGCAAAGCTTTTCATTCATTATTTCAGGCTCTTTCTCAAAAACAAGCCCTCCGTTGTGCTTACATACACCGCAAAGCCCAATGTTTATGCAGGCATTGCGGCATATCTGCTGGGCATTCCAGTTATCAGCAATGTTACGGGCTTCGGCAGTGTGCTCAATGAAGGGGGACTCAAGCAGAAGCTTATAATGTCACTTTTCAGATTTTCATTCCGTCGCTCCGCCTGCGTTATGTTTCAGAATTCAACCAATATGAAGCTTGCGGAAGAATCGGGCATGGTAAAGGGCGAGCATAAGCTCATCCCCGGGTCAGGTGTGAATACTGACCGCTATCCCCTGCAGCCCTACCCTCACGGCGGCAACGGCAAAGAAGGTGAAAAGGTTGTGTTCAACTACATCGGCAGAATTCTTCACGACAAGGGCGTTGACGATTATATCGAAGCCGCAAAAAAAATCAAAGCTGAATATCCCAACACCGAATTCAATATGCTGGGCTTTATTGAGCCTACGGAAATGTATTATGAAAAGCTGCTTTCCGGCCTTGAAGAAAAGGGCATAATAAAATACAGAGGCAGCCGGAAGGATATAAAGCCCTTTGTTGCCGCATCCCACGCAACAATTCATCCCTCAACCTACGGCGAAGGAATGAGCAACGTGCTGCTTGAAAGCGCATCAAGCGGCAGACCCATAATCTCAACCGATAACCCGGGCTGTATGGAAACCTTTGTTGACGGCGAAACGGGATTTATCTATCACGGCGGAGATGTTGATGCTCTGTGTGAACAAATCATAAAATTCCTTGCCCTGCCCAATGACGAAAGAAAAACCATGGGTGAAAAAGGCAGAGAATACATAAAAGCAAATTTCTCACGCGAAAAAGTTATTGAAGCGTATCTTGATAAAATCAGTGCTCTTTGCAAATAAAGGAGAAAAGATTATGTGCACAAATCTTTATGAAAAAATTCTTGCAAAGGAAGAGAAGATTTCACTCATCGGTCTGGGTTATGTAGGTATGCCCATTGCAGTTGCTTTTGCAAAAAAAGCCGGTGTTATCGGCTATGACCTTAACGAAAAGAAGATTGAGCTTTACAAAAGCGGCATCGACCCCACTCTTGAGGTAGGCGACGAGGCAATAAAAAACACAACTGTTGAGTTCACATCGGATGAAACAAAGCTTCGTGAAGCAAAATTCCACATCGTTGCAGTGCCTACTCCCGTTAACGATGATCATACACCCGACCTTTCTCCCGTTGAAGGTGCAAGCCGCATTCTGGGCAGAAACCTCACCAAAGGCTCGGTTGTTGTTTTTGAATCAACAGTTTATCCTGGTGTAACGGAAGATATCTGCGTGCCCATTCTCGAAAAGGAATCGGGTCTTAAATGCGGCATTGATTTCAAAATCGGTTATTCTCCCGAAAGAATCAACCCCGGCGATAAGGTGCACAGACTTGAAACCATCGTAAAAATTGTTTCGGGCATGGATGAAGAAACTCTTGACGTTGTTGCAAAGGTTTATGAACTCGTTGTTGAAGCAGGTGTTCACCGTGCGGAAAGCATTAAGGTTGCGGAAGCCGCAAAGGTTATCGAAAACAGCCAGCGCGATATCAACATTGCATTTATGAATGAGCTTTCAATCATCTTCAACAAGATGGGTATTGATACAAAGTCTGTTCTTGAAGCCGCAGGCACAAAATGGAATTTCCTTAGGTTCTTTCCCGGTCTTGTAGGCGGACATTGCATCGGCGTTGACCCCTACTATCTTACATACAAGGCAGAGCAAATCGGCTATCACAGCCAGGTCATCCTTGCAGGCAGAAGAATCAATGACGATATGGGCAAATACGTTGCCGAAAATGTTGTTAAAAAGCTTATTGCCGCAGGCAAAAACGTAAAAGACGCTAAGGTTGCGATTCTCGGCTTTACATTCAAAGAAAACTGCCCCGACACCAGAAACACAAGGGTTATTGATATTATGAACGAGCTTGCGGAATACGGCATTACTCCCGTTGTTGCAGACCCCGTTGCTGATGCGGAAGAAGGCAAGCTTCACTACGGCATTGAATTCGTTGATATAAACACAGTTAAGGATATGGATGCGGTAATTATTGCGGTAGGTCATACGGAATTTATGAACTTCTCAATGAACGATATCGATGCATTCTTCAAAAACGGTAACAACAACGGCAAGGTTCTTGTTGATGTCAAGGGTGTTCTTGACAGAAAAACTTATTCAGAAGCAGGCTATCAGTACTGGAGGCTTTAATAATGGGATACAGACATCTTGTTTTCCCCGAAAATTCATTATTTCTCGTTACGGGCGGTGCGGGCTTTATAGGTTCAAACCTCTGTGAAGCCATTCTTGAAATGGGTTACAGAGTTCGCTGCCTTGACGATTTATCAACAGGCTCACAGAAGAATGTTGATATGTTTCTCTCAAACCCCCACTATGAATTCATAAAAGGCGATATCAAAGACCTTGATGTATGTATGAAGGCCTGTGCGGGCGTTGACTATGTTCTCAATCAGGCTGCCTGGGGAAGCGTTCCCAGAAGCATTGAGATGCCTCTTTTCTACTGTGCCAACAACATCAGCGGCACTCTCAATATGCTTGAAGCCGCAAGACAGAATAATGTTAAGAAGTTTGTTTACGCTTCATCCTCATCGGTTTACGGCGATGAGCCCAACCTCCCCAAAAAAGAAGGCAGAGAAGGCAATATTCTCTCCCCTTACGCTCTCACCAAGAGATGCGATGAAGAATGGGCAAAGCAATACACAAAGCACTACGGTCTCGATACCTACGGAATGCGTTATTTCAACGTTTTCGGCAGACGACAGACTCCCGACGGCGCATATGCGGCTGTTATCCCCAAATTCATAAAAATGCTTATTAACGGTGAAACACCCACCATCAACGGTGACGGAAAGCAGAGCCGCGACTTCACATATATCGAAAATGTTATTGAAGCAAACCTTAAAGCTTGCCTTGCCCCCCACGAGGCGGCAGGCGAAGCATTCAATATTGCATACGGCGGCAGAGAATATCTGATTGATATCTATTACGGTCTTACCAAAGCCCTCGGTGTTGATATTGAGCCGAATTTCGGGCCCGACAGAGCAGGTGACATCAAACACAGCAACGCAGATATTTCAAAAGCAAAAGAACTTCTTGGCTATGACCCCGACTGGAGCTTCGAAAAAGGAATTGATGCCGCCATTGAATGGTATAAAGAGAATTTATGAATAAGGGTACAATAATTTATTACGGCGGATTTTCTCTGCCCGATAAAAGTGCATCGGCAAACAGAGTTGTTTCAAACGGAAAAATATTTGAAAAACTTGGCTATAAAACCGTTTTTATCGGCGCATCCGAGGATTCTTTTGACGGTTTAAGACCCGTTGCGGGGTGTGAGAATATGTTTGAGCACGCTCACCCGAAATCAACAAAGCAGTGGCTCAGGCATATGCTCAGCGTTGAGCATATCGAAACGGTTATTGAAAAATACGGCGATGTTAAAAAAATTATTCTCTACAACGTGCCTATGTTCACTCTGATGAAGGCAAAAAAGGTTTTCTCAAAAAGAAACATCGAAGTATGTTACGACTGCACCGAATGGACAAAGGATACCGACGGCTCACTGCCCAAAAGAATTTTCAAAGCCTTTGATGAAATACTTATCAGCAATTTTTCGCACAGGGTTGCAGACGGTATGATTGCCATAAGCTCAATGATGGAAAAGAAATACAAAAAAGCAAAAAAACTTGTTGTTCTGCCTCCCCTTGTGGATATAAACGATGAAATCTGGCATCAGAAGCCCGATTTGCACGAAGGGATTTTTGAATTCTGCTTTGCAGGCATTCCCGACGGCAAAAAAGAAAGTCTTGATAAAGTTGTTGAAGCATTCTGCAATGTCAATAAAAAGAATACCTTTCTTCGAATAATCGGCATTACGGAAAATGATTTCAATAAAATTTATCCCGAAAGCTATATTCCAAAAAATGTGCGTAACAAAATAACATTTACCGGAAGGCTTTCACACGAAGAAACAATAAAATATGTTCTCGGCTGTGATTGCTACATCTTTATCCGCCGTTCAGATAAGCGCAACAATGCGGGCTTCCCCACCAAATTTGCAGAAAGCTATACCTGCGGCGTGCCCGTAATAACAACCGATGTCAGCGATGTGGGCGAATATATCAGAAAAAGCGGTAAAGGAAGTCTTCTGAAAGATATGACGGTCCAAAGCATATCCGAGGCAATACTTTATCAGATTGAAAATAAAACCCGTGATAAAACACTGAACACCGCATTCCATTACGAATCATTCATTCGGCAAACAGAAAACTTTTTGAAATAACAACCTGAAAGGAGGATTAATATGTTCAAAAATGTTCTTTCGTACGGCTTTATTCAGAAAATTGCCGTGCTTTATCTCACTGTATGGACAATTTCTCCTCCCCTGCAGGTAGATACGATATACAGAATCATCGCACTTGCCTGTGCGGTTATATGGGTTGCGGTATGGTTTATCAGAGAAACTCCCCTCACCTTGGGCAAGGAACAGATTGGTGCGATTATATTCCTCATAGCGGTTATGGTGGTTGTCTACTTTGAAAGATATGATTTTTCCGCACTGATAAAACAAATTGCGCTGATTATGCTTGTCATTTGCTTTATGATGACCTATTTCTATGACGATAAATGGGATGAGCTTTACGGAATCGTACCCATTGTGCTTATCCTTCTCATAATCTGGAATTACAAAACATTCAATATTCTTATTGAGGACCACACAATAGCAAGAACACTGGTTCGTGACGATGAAGCAACATATGAATATCTGCGGCAAGGTATAGGCGGTTACAGCCTTATCTACCCTCAGGTTTGTATCAGCCCTCTTATCCTCGCCTGGACATTCAAAGCATTCCAAAACAACAAATTTTTCTTTGCAATCGGTGCGGTATGGGCATATACATTCGTAAGATTACTCGAGCTTGCGGGTTATTCTATCGCACTTTTCGGAAGCGCAATCGGCTTGATTCTTCTGCTTTTCTACAGAGGCAAAAGTGTCGTTGCGGCTTTTGTGGTCACAATCCTTCTGTTTATTGCGATTATGGCAGCTATTCTGTATGTCGCCCCATTCAGGGAATGGATACTTGAAACCTTTGACGGTACTGCCGTTGCAAGAAAAGTAAACGATCTTGTTTCAACTGCAGACTCAGGCGTAACGGGTGACTCTATTCAGGTCAGAATAACCGCTTATTCCAACAGCCTGGTTGATATCGTAAAATACCCTATTTTAGGCTCTCTGTGGCGTGAAAGCGGCGGAGGACATTCTGCCGTCCTCGATACTATTTCAAAATACGGATGGCTCGGCGGATATGCTCTTGTTATGATGTTTTACCACGTGCCCTTCCACTATAAGCACCGCTACAACGACAAATTCATTGTTTCCGCCGCAAATGCTACTCTCATTACGCTTATGTTCGTTTCCATACTTGACTCTTTCAACTATTCATTCACTTGTATGATTATGATAGTTTCATCGCTTTTATTTGAAGATATTATCAAATGGACCGGAGCTGAAAAAACATGAAAGTATTATGGACAGTTAACTTAATACCTGCCGCGGTTACGGTTAAGCTGGGCAAAAAATCCGAGGTTCTGGGCGGATGGGTTGAATCTATGGCTCATCAGCTGAGCCAAAACAGCAATATCGAGCTTGGCATTGTATGCAAATGCGAAGAAAAGCTGGATTTCCGTGAAACCATTGACGGCGTAACCTATTTCAGTCTTCACTACACATCCGCAGCATCTCTTTCAGAGCTTTCTGAAAAATGCGATAAAATCGTTTCGGATTTCAGACCCGATATAATCAACATTGAGGGTACCGAATTCCTTCACGCAAGAGCAATGCAGCTTACCGCCAAAAAATACGGTATTCCCGCCGTTGTATCCCTTCAGGGAATACTTAACGGACAGTATGCATATCAGTGCGGTCAACTGCCCGTTGACGATATGATGTTTTCCAAATCCCTGACAAACATCTTCTCGGCGTGGATTATGCATCTTCGCAAAACCAAATGGTATAAGCCCCGTATGAAATCCGAAAAGGAAATCATTGAAAATGCGGATTACATTCTGGGCAGGACTACCTGGGACAGAGCCCATTCATACGCATTGAATCCCCATGCGAAATATTATCCCTGCAGCCGTATTCTCCGTGCTCCCTTCTATGAGGAAAAATGGAGCCTTGAAAAAGCTGAGAGACACTCAATTTATGTAGGCAACGGCTACAATGCCCTTAAAGGAGTCCATTTTGTTGTTATGGCACTCCCCTACCTTATCAGAGAATATCCGGATGTGAAGGTTTATGTGGCAGGCTACAAGCCCTATCAGGAAAACGATAAGCGTTCAATCCTCAAAAAGGGCTATGCCGCATATCTGAAGAAGCTTATTTATGACCTTGGTGTGCAGGACCATATTGAATTCACGGGTCCTCTCAAAGCACAGCAGGTTGCGGAAAAGCTTTCAAAGGTCAATGCATATGTTCTTTGCTCCACCATTGAAAACAGCCCCAACACCCTGGGTGAGGCAATGATGGTAGGCACTCCCTGCGTTGCCGCATATGTGGGCGGTGTTTCAGATATGGCTGAAGACGGCAAAGAAGCTCTTTTCTACAGAAACGACGACCCCAAGCTTCTTGCCTGGAACATAAAGCGCATTTTTGATAACGATGAGCTTGCGCTCTCCCTTTCGGAAGCGGGTAAGAAAAAAGCGCTCATAACCCACGATGCTCAGAGAAACGCACAACTGCTTATCGACGCTTACACCGATATATTAAAGGAGAAATAATATGAGTTACGCACCGATTATAATTTTTGTATATAACCGTGCAGACCATTTTATTGAAGTATATAACGCACTTTCTGCCTGCAGGGAAGCAAAAAATTCCGACCTTTTCATCTTCTCGGACGGTGCAAAGAATGAAGCAGGCAAGGATAAGGTTAACGAAGTGCGTGCCGCCGTCACGGCGATAAAGGATTCGGGTGATTTCAAATCGGTAACCGTTACCGAAAGCCCCGTTAACAAAGGGCTTGCCGCTTCGGTTATTTCGGGTGTTACCGAGGTAATCGACAAATACGGCAAGGTTATTGTTGTTGAGGATGACTGCAAGGTTTCGCCCTTCTTCCTCAGCTTTATGAACGGCGCACTTGATTACTACGACGCAAACAAAAAAATCGGCTCAATCGCAGGCTACACACCTATGATTGATTTGCCCGGTTACTATAAAAAAGATGTTTTTGCCGCACACCGTTCCTGCAGCTGGACCTGGGCTACCTGGAAAGACCGCTGGGATGGCGTTGACTGGGAACTGAAAAATATCGGTGATTTTTATAAATCTCCCTGTCTTATCCGCCGTCTTAACTCAAACGGCAGTGACAGATTCATCCGCCTTTACCGTCAGACAAAGGGTAACGGCAGCTCCTGGTCCGTAAGATTCGGTGCACATCTTGTGAAAAACGAGCTGCTTACGGTTTATCCCCGATATTCTTATAACAGTAACATCGGCTGCGACGAATCGGGTGTTCACAGCACCTCCGACGATGCGGCAAAGATGCGCGTGGATTTATCAAAAGCAATTGAAAATCCCGTTCTGACAGATGTTGAAATTGACGGCAGAATTCAGAAAATTCTCAAAAAGCATTATTCCTACGGCTTTGTTTCCGAAGCGAAAAAACTTATTGCAACAGTTCTTATTCTTTTAAAAGAAAGATTGAGTTGAAATGGAAAATCAGGCTCTTATAAGCGTAATAATTCCCGTTTATAATGTTGAAGAATATCTGCGTGAATGCGTTGACAGCGTTATAAATCAGACATATAAAAACACCGAGATTATTCTTGTTGACGACGGTTCAACGGATTCTTCAGGCAAAATCTGCGACGAATATGTTGAAAAGGATGAAAGAATATCCGCTATTCATCAGAAAAACGGCGGTCTTTCGGCTGCTCGTAACACGGGTCTTGCCAACGCAGTGGGAAAATACATTTATTTTCTCGACAGTGACGATTATATTGCCCCAAACGCACTGGAATCTCTTTACGGAATTGCAGAAAAAGAGGGCAGCGAAGTTGTTTTCTTTGATGCCGTTTCTTTTGCGGATACCCCTGATTTTACCGTCAAGCAGAATTATGTAAGAAAAAACGCTTACAAAACCGATACGGGATATAACATTTTCAAAGCACTGACCCGCAACAATGATTTTCACAGTGCAGTGCCTCTGCTTTTTATAGACAGAGCCTTTCTTCTTAATTCGGATTTGAAATTTATTCCCGGTATACTTCACGAAGATATGGTCTTTACCTATCAGGCGCTTTGCGGGGCTTTAAGGGTTTCCCAGTGTCGTGAAGCACTCTATTACCGCAGATACCGAAAAGATTCCATAATGACATCAAAGAAAACAAAGAAGCATTTTCTCAGCTGTGTTACGGTATGCAGACTCAATGCGGATTTCACCGAAAAAACACTTTCGGGCGATGCCGATGCCGCTTATGAATACATTGCAAGGTGTTCTTTCAACGTTTTCAATGTGTATGAAAAGCTGAGCAATACCGACAAAAAAAGCTGCAAAACCAAACTCAGAGATTTCAAAGAATTTGTTTTGCAAAACAGTGCATTCGGCAGCACCGCACTTAAAATGCGCTGTTACGGAAAAGCGTTCTGGTTCATATATAAAGTATTTGAAAAAACAGTCGGCAGACTGATGAAAGGAAAAAAATGAGCAGTAACAGAAAAATTCTGATGGTTATGCCCGTTATGAAAGGCGGAGGTGCTGAAAGAGTTGCATCCCTGCTTCTTAACCAATTCCTGAAAAACGGATATGACTGCGAATTTCTGCTCACATCCTCACCGAAAAACGATGTTATAAACCGTGACCTTGACCCTGAAATTCCCGTTACGTCCCTTTACGGGCAAAGCAAAAAACCCGGCACTCTTAAAAGAATTGCAGAGCTTTTTTCATCCCTTCTCTGCAAGCCCTTTGAGCTTTTCAAAATACCCGTACCCTCGGATTTTGCATATATTTCATTCGTTTCCCAATATTACGCAGAGATAAAAGCTTTGAAGAATAAACTGAAAACTGAGCCCGACACGGCAGTTATCTCCTTTCTTCAGCCCTCCGTACCGATGACTCTTATTGCGGCAAAAAATCTGCCGAACAGAGTTGTTATATCCGAAAGAGGCGACCCCGAAAGACTGCTGAAAAAGCGATACGGATATAATTTTATCAAAAAATACTATCAGCGTGCCGATGCGGTTGTTTTTCAGACAAACGATGCATTGGCAGCTTATCCCGAAAATGTTTCCGCAAAGGGAACGGTTATCTTCAATCCCATAAACGATAAGCTCCCCGAAGCATATTCCGGCGAAAGAGAAAAATATGTCACCACCTTCTGCCGTATTTCAAGGCAGAAAAATCTGCCCGTGCTTATTGAAGCCTTCGGGGATTTTCATAAGGATTTTTCCGATTACCGCCTAAAAATCATTGGCGAGCCGCAGAATGATGACGACAGAGCATCACTTGCAGAAACAAAAGCTCTTGCGGATAAGCTTGGTATTACGGATTACATTGATTTTATGCCCTTCAGTGCAGAGGTGCACAGCCTGATTATCCGTGATGCAATGTATGTGAATTCCTCGGATTACGAGGGAATGTCAAACGCTATGCTTGAGGCTATGGCAATCGGTATGCCCGTTATCTGCACGGATTGCCCCATAGGCGGTGCAAATGCGGTTATAAGCAGCAACGAAAACGGCATTCTCACCGAGGTGGAAAATGCAAAAGAGCTGAGCGAAGCAATGAAGAAAATCGCAGGCGATAAAGCCTTTGCGGATAAACTTTCACGCAATGCCTCGCAGATAAGATATAACCTTTCTCTTGAAAACACCGTAAAAAAATGGATGGAGCTGTTATAAATGAAAAAGAAGCTTTTAATCGTAGCCCATCACCTTACCATTGGCGGAGTGCAGAAATCCCTTGTTTCCGCACTGAAAGCCCTTGATTACGACAAATACGACGTTACCCTTTACGTCCGCAAAAACCGCACAGACCTTCTCCCGTTTGTTGATAAAAGAGTTAACGTTATCATAAATAAAGACCATCATCACTACTACAGAAAACCCTATGCACTTATATTGCAGGGTAAAACAATCATTGCAAAAATCCTGGGTAAAAAAGAAAAGGCGAAGGAAATCAACAAGGTGCTTGAAGATAAAATCCGCCTTGATGCAATGGAATATGAGAAAAAAATATATTTCGGCGGCAGTCGCTATGATATTGCCGTAGCCTATGTTCAGGGCTATGTTGCACTTTTTGTTGACAGATGCGTAAATGCGGATAAAAAAATTCTTTTTTACCACACAAGCACAAACGATACACCCGAAATCCACAACGATGTTATTCCGAGGTGCTCAACCGTTGCCGCTTTGCACGAAAGTCAGAAATCGCTTATTGAAAAATGGTATCCTTCCGCAACGGGAAAAATAAAAATTGTTGAAAACTACACGGACAAGGACATGATAACCGCGCAGAGCAAGGAATTTTCAATTCCCGAAAGTGATAAAACCGTTATCTGCTCCTGCGGAAGATTTGCACCCGTCAAGGGCTTCGATATGGCTGTGGATGCCGCAAAAATACTGAAAGAAAAAGGCGTTGATTTTATATGGTATTTTGTAGGCGACGGTCCCGAAAGACGCAGACTTGAAAGCAGAATTGCGGAATACGGGCTGAGCGAAAACATTGTTATCACGGGTATGCAGAAAAATCCATATCCCTATATGGCAGGCTGTGATATTTATGTTCAGCCTTCACGGGAAGAGGCTCTGGGGCTTACAATCCTTGAAGCTCACAGGCTCAGCAAACCCGTCATCTCAACCGCAACCATCGGCGGCTTAAAGCTTATTGAAAACGGAAGGAACGGTATGATTTGTGAAATAAATCCCGAATCAATAGCGAAAAGCATTATAAATCTCATTAACAATAAAGAAAAATGTGACGGTATAATAAGCAATCTCAAATCAACCGATTATTCACATGAATTTGAGAAATACAAAGAACAGTGGAAAAATCTTCTGGAGGGGTGAAAAAGCAAATGAAATTCAGCATACTTGTTCCTGTTTACAATGTTGAACAATATATTGAGCAGTGTGTTGAATCTCTGCTTAACCAGACCTGCAAAGGCGAATACGAAATCATTCTTGTTGACGACGGCTCAACGGATTCATCCGGTAAAATCTGCGATAAATATGCCAAGGAATATCCTGAAAAGATCAAGGTAATCCACAAGAAGAACGAAGGTCTTGTTTCCGCAAGGCAGGCAGGTATTGATGCCGCGAAAGGTGAATATTCGCTTTTTGTTGATTCCGATGATTTTGCCGAAAAAAATCTTCTTGAAACCGTTGAGACCGTTCTGAATAAAAATCTTCATACGGATATGGTGATTTACTCCTTCCGTTACTTTGCAGACGGCAAAAAAACAGACCGAAAAAACGAATTTCACCAAACAAAAAAAATATTCACCGCAGAAAATAAAAATGAAATTTACGAAGCTCTGATGCACACCACATTCGTTACCGCACTGTGGATTAAAGCTGTCAGAACCGATATCCTGAAAAAAGACCCCACGGATTACAGCCTTTATTATGATAAAAGTATGGCGGAGGATTGGTTCAGGTCAATCCCCTTGCTTACCTACTCGGATAAAATCGTATATATCAACAAACCTCTTTACTGTTACAGAACAAATGAAGAAAGCATTTCCCGTTCATTCAGACCCGAAACCATTGAAAAGAAAAACACTCTTTATGTCTACAAAAGATTCAGGGAATACCTTCCCCTGTGGAGTATAGATGATGCAGAGCACATAAAGAAACTTGATGCCCGCTGGCTGAATGAAGTGATATACACATTCAAGCAGTATTATGAGCACGCCCGCAGTGCCGAAGAAAGAAAAGCGGTTGTTGATTTTGACTGGGCTTCTATGCTGCCCGACGGTGTAAAAAATCAAAAAGACAATCCTTTTGAGAGTAAAGCAAACCGCAGAATATATAACCTCATCACAAGTAAAAAATACAATCATTTACGACTTATGTTTTTATATCGGAAATTCTTCAAAAAAATGCGTGAAATAAAAAAATCATTTATCTGAACCGTATTCAATCAACAAGGTGATATTGTGAATAAAAAAGAACTGAAAAAACTTTTGAATGAAGAAAAGAAGCTGTATCTCGGTGATACGGGCAAAAAAATAAAACAGATGAAAAAAAGCAGGCATAAGCGTTATTTCATCTGTATGTATCTGTATTATTTCAGGCTCTGTCAGTATTACAGAGCTGTCAAAAAAGACAGCAACACATCATATTTTGAAAAAAAATTTGCGGGATATATGTTCAGGCATTACAACAAATTAAGAAATATTTATTCATATAAATCCGGTGTAGAAATCGGTCTGAACAGCAAAATCGGAAATTGCTGTGACATATGGCACAGCGGAGTTGTGATTAACGGAACCGTTGGTGATAACTGTGTTTTTCACGGTAACAACACCCTGGGTAACAAGGGAATCAGCAAAGAAAATCTGCAACCCGTTATCGGTAATAATGTTGATATCGGTGCAGGCGCCGTTATTATCGGAGATGTGACCATTGCCGATAATTGTATTATCGGTGCAGGTTCGGTTGTCACAAAAAGCTTTTCCGAAAACGGTTCGGTAATAGCAGGAGTTCCCGGGAAAATATTGAATCAGACAAAAGGTTGACAGGTATGAATAACAAAGAAATTGTTTTTTTAATTAAGGTTATGTGCGGCGGAGGTGCCGAAAGAGTAATCACACTTTTAAGCAATGCAATGGTGCAAAAAGGCTTTGATGTTACATTTATTATTACACATCAGAAAAAAGAAGATGCTATTCTGCTGAATTTTAATCCCGATATAAAAGTTATATCATTGCCTGATGAAGTAAACAAATTAAATGCAGGCAAACTGATTCCGTTTCTAATTTCGCTTCTGGCAAGAATTTCAGGCAAGATTGAAACTTTGTTATTGAAAAACCGTTTATCAAAATCCAGAATTCTGAAGTATATTGCATCTAATTACAAAGATATCAGATGGTTGAAAACATACTTTAAAAAACACAAAAAAGCCTCTGCCGTCGCCTTTATGTATGATGCGTCGTTTTATACACTTCTTTCCGCCACAAAAAGCAACAGGGTCATCATCTCCGAGCGCGGCGACCCTCAGCAGTCAGCAGGCAGTAAGACCACAATGGCACTCATAAAAAATCTGTTTCCCGAGGCGGATGATTTTGTTTTTCAATCCCCCGATGTGCAGAAGTGGTATGAGAAGAACACTCCCGTAAGAGGAAAGGTTATATTCAACCCCATAAAGCCCGATTTGCCTGAGCCTTACATCGGCGAAAGAAAAAAGCGAATTGTTAATTTCTGCAGAATTTCCGCGGAGAAAAACCTGATTATACTTGCGGATGCCTTTGCCGAATTCCATAAGAATTTTCCCGATTATGAGCTTGATATCATCGGCGACCCCGTAGGAAACAATGCAGACGGATACATTGATTCCGTTGTTGAGCATATCAGAAAACTGGGCTGTGAAGACTGCATTCACATTCTGCCCGCAATAAAAGATATTCACTCAGTTATAAATGACTATGCAATGTTTGTTTCATCATCAGACTTTGAAGGAATGTCAAATTCAATGCTTGAAGCAATGGCAATGGGTCTGCCTTGCGTGTGCACCGATTGCCCCGCAGGCGGTGCCAGAGCTGTTATAAAAGACGGCGAAAACGGTCTGCTTACTCCCGTGGGCGATTCTCACGCACTTTACCTTGCAATGAAAAAGGTCGCGGAAAACCCCGGCCTTGCAAACAAACTGTCACAAAACTCCGTTAAAATCCGTGAAGAACAGTCTGCTGAAAAAATTACAGAAGAATGGATGGAATTGACAAATGGTTAAAATTAGTGTTATAGTTCCCATTTATAATGCCGCAAAATATCTTGAAAAGTGCCTTGACAGCATCGTTGCACAGACACTTAAAGATATTGAAATAATTCTTATTGACGACGGTTCAACCGACGGCAGTGCCGAAATCTGCAAAAAATATCTTTCTGACAGCCGTATCACCTACTGTTACAAGGAAAACGAAGGTCTTGCCGCCGCCAGAGATGACGGTATGCTCCGTGCCAAAGGTGAATACATAGGCTTTGTTGATGCGGATGACTGGCTCAAACCCGAAATGTATGAAAAAATGTATAATGCGGCAAAAAGCAACAATTCCGATGTAGTATTCTGCAACTGTCAGGAAAATGAAAACGGCCATATTTTCACTCCCGAAATGGCAGACGGCCCCTATGACAGAGAAGCTGTGAAAAAGGAAATCCTCCCAAAAACACTTGCTTATATCGGTAAACACGGCGAAAAAAGAGCAATCCGCTGGTGCAACTGGCTGAGAATATACAAAACAGAAACTCTCAATAAAAACGGCATCAGGTTTGACCGCCGACTGAGAAGAAGTCAGGATTTGCAGCTTACCTACGAAGCAACCCTTGCTGCACAGAATTACTATTACATTGCCGAGCCTCTTTACCATAACAGAGTTGTTAACGACTCTCTCTCAAGAGGTTATACAAAGAATATGTGGCCTCTCTACACCTATCTTATCGATATTCTCTACAAGGATACCGAAAATTTCAAAGAGCTTGACCTTATGAATCAAATGCATCTGCGTGCATTCTTCTTTGTGACAGACTGCATTGAAAATGAAATGAAACCCCTTTGCCCCAACGATAAAAAAACAAGAATAAAGCTCATTGATGAAATAATGAACGACCCCAGATGCGAAAGATTTTACGGTCATATCGAAACCGAGAAACTCAGCCCCCTTTATCAAAAGTATTATGAGCTTATTTGCAAAAAGGATGCTGCAGGAATCCTTTCATTCACGAAGAAATACCGCCGTAAGCAGGAAATCAGAAAGAAATATATAATCCCCGCAATCCACACCTTAACCGAAACTTCAATCTACAAAAAAATCAGAGGGAAATAAGGAGACTTCACAATGTCTGCAATTAAAACCTTTTTCAGGAAGTACCGTCAAAGGAAAATCAAAAACAAAAAAACTAAGGAATTAAACCAATTCAGAAACGCTCTTGCATCTTGCGGAGATAATCTTATGCTTTTTGGTACACCTGAAATTACAGGTATTGAATTTCTTTCAATGGGTAACGATTGCAAAATCAACTCCGGTGTTTATATCAATGCCAGAAGCAGTGTCACAATCGGTGATGATGTTACTCTTTCCCACGGTGCGAAAATTATTTCTACGGGATATGATATTGAAAACTGGATAAATAACGGCATAAAAACGCACATAAATAATGCTCCCATTCACATCGGAAATCATTGTTGGGTAGGTGCGAACGCAATCATACTACCCGGTGTGAAAATAACAGGTGAATATGTTGTTATCGGTGCAGGTGCGGTTGTGACAAAAGATATTACCGAAAGCAAAGTAATTGTTGCAGGTGTACCTGCAAAGACAATAAAAAAATACAATTAAGTATGTTGGTGAAAAAATGACACAACAAAACTGGACAACTATTGTCAAATCAAACAACAGTGCATTCAATATGGATATCAAAGGTCTTTCAAAATGCAAGGACCTTATATTCCTGTTTGTGCGAAGAACCTTTGTTGCAAAATACAAGCAGACTGTTTTAGGCCCTGCCTGGGCGGTTATTCAGCCGTTTTTTACAACGGTTGTTTACTCCGTATTCTTCGGCAACATTGCAGGTCTGGGCGCATCGGGAGTACCCGACTTCATATTCTACCTTTCGGGTACAATCGTCTGGACTCTCTTTGCAAACTGCCTTTCCGAAACCTCCCATACCTTCACGGGTAACTCCGCAATACTTGGCAAGGTTTATTTTCCCCGCCTTGTAATGCCCATTTCAACGGCAATTTCACAGTTTATAGGCTTCTTTATCCAGTTTGCATTTATGCTCTGTTTTATGGCATATTACCTGATTACCGATGCAGGTCTCAAGCCCAACATACTTATTCTTATGTTCCCTCTTGTACTGATTCAGCTGGCAATTCTGGGCATGGGCTTTGGTATGATGATTTCGGCGCTTACAACAAAATATCGCGACCTTGCAATGGTTGTGGGCTTCGGTGTTTCCCTGTGGTCATACTGCTCCCCCGTTGCCTACGATATGTTCAGCCGTTCACAGCTTGCTCCGGGAAGCACATTATACAGCTTCTATATGCTCAATCCCGTAACTCCCGCAATCAACATTTTCCGTTACGGCTTTTTGGGCACGGGCGAGGTTGACTGGCTTTTCTACGGCATAAGCTGGGTAACAACCGCTGTTGTGGCGTTAATCGGTGCGCTGATGTTCAGCAAATCCGAAAAAACCTTTATGGATACGGTGTGAGGTGCGGTATGGAAGAATTGGCAATAAGAGTTGAAAATGTTTCAAAGGAATACCGCCTTGGTGCTATCGGCGGTGCAACCCTTAAAGGTGAAATACAGTCAAAGCTTGCAAAGCTTTTTAACAAGGAAGACCCTAATCTGAAAATCGGTGAAAAAGCGCACGGCAAAAACGAGCGTTTTCTTGCACTCAACGATTTGTCCTTTGACATAAAAAAAGGCGAAACTGTCGGTATCATCGGCAGAAACGGTGCAGGAAAATCCACCATATTAAAGCTTATCTGCCGTGTTACCGCACCCACAAAGGGCAACATTTACCTTAACGGCAGAATTACCAGTATGCTTGAAGTAGGCACGGGCTTTCATCCTGAGCTTACCGGCAGAGAGAATGTTTACCTCAACGGTGCAATCCTCGGCATGACAAAGGCTGAGATTGACCGCAAATTTAATGAAATCGTTGAATTTTCTGAGGTGGGTCAGTTTATTGACACACCCGTTAAAAGATATTCAAGCGGTATGAAGGTAAAGCTTGCCTTTGCCGTTGCATCACACCTTGACAGTGAAATTATGATTATGGACGAGGTGCTTGCCGTGGGCGACGTTGCCTTCCAGAATAAATGCATTGACAGAATGAAAAAGGTTGCGGAAGAAGAAGGCAGAACAATTCTTTATGTAAGCCATAATATGGCAACGGTAAAAAGCCTTTGCAACAGATGTGTTGTTCTTTCCCACGGTCAGGTTGTATTCGAAGGCGAAACAGATGAAGCCATTGCGGTTTATATGCAGGATGACAGCCTTGATAACACAACCTTCTTTGATACATCAGGCGCAAAACGCCACCCCAAATGCAACCGTAGACATCTGCTTCAGAATCTTCATATGTATGAATCCAAATCATGCAACATCGAATATGGTGAGGTTTTCCCCTTCCGCATAACCTGGAAAAGCGAAAACGATACCGAAAGAGTGCTTATGAAGATGGTTGTCAACGGCATAGATACCACTCCCGTGGGCGTTATTTTCGGCGGAGAAATCAAACAGAAAACAGGCGAGAACTCCGCAGAATTTGCTTTTGACACATCCTACCTTGTTCCCGGCAAGTATACGGTTGATATTATTCTTTATGACGAAGATAAATCGGGAAGCATTATGTTTTATGACCGTGCAACTGCTCTTCGCTTCACCGTTGAGCACAGTGATAAATCCCTTAAATTAAAACACTGGTTCAAGGATTGGGGCAACGCTGTTTTACCCTGCATAGAAAAAATCAACGGAGATGATAAAAATGTATGAATTCAAAGGTGAAACCTTACTTATAACAGGCGGAACAGGCTCATTCGGCAACGCCGTTCTCAACCGTTTTCTCGAAACAGATATAAAAGAAATCCGTGTTTTCTCCCGTGACGAGAAAAAGCAGGATGATATGCGCCACGAATTTCAGGCTAAGATGCCCGAGGTTGCAGATAAAATCAAGTTCTACATAGGCGATGTGCGCAATATCGATTCCCTTCGCGGTGCCATGGCAGGCGTTGACTATGTTTTCCACGCAGCAGCTTTAAAGCAGGTTCCCTCCTGCGAATTCTTCCCTATGGAAGCGGTTAAAACCAATGTTATCGGCACGGATAACGTACTCACCGCCGCAGTTGATGCAGGTGTAAAATCAGTTATCTGCCTTTCAACGGACAAAGCTGCATACCCCATCAACGCTATGGGCATCACAAAGGCTCTTGAAGAAAGAGTTGCCACCGCAAAGGCAAGGAATGTTGACCCGGAAAAAACAAAAATCTGCTGCACCCGTTACGGTAATGTTCTTTGCAGCCGCGGCTCTGTTGTTCCCCTGTGGATTGACCAGATTAAAAACGGTCAGCCCATCACAATCACAAACCCCGATATGACACGCTTCATTATGTCCCTTGAAGAAGCGGTTGACCTTGTTCTTTTTGCATTCAAAGAATGTGAAAGCGGCGATATTTTCGTGCGCAAGGCACCTGCCTGCACAATTCAGGTTCAGGCTGAGGCAGTCTGCGAGCTTTTCGGCGGTAAGAAAGAGGATATCAAAATCATCGGCATCCGCCACGGCGAAAAGATGTATGAAACTCTTCTCACCAACGAAGAATGCGCCAAAGCTGAGGATATGGGTGATTTCTTCCGCGTGCACGCCGATAACAGAAGCCTTAACTACGATAAATATTTCTCCGACGGTAACGTAAAGCGCGCAGAGCTTACGGAATTCAACAGCAACAACACAAAGCTTCTGAATGTTGAAGAAGTAAAAGAAAAGCTTCTCGAGCTTCCCTACATCAGAGAAAGACTTGAAGAATTCAACTCATAAGGTGAACTTTATGAAATATAATATTAACTTTAAAAATAACGGTAAGCTGAAGCTTCTTATAATCGTTGGCACAAGACCCGAAATTATCCGTCTTTCAGAGGTTATAAAGAAATGCCGCAAGCATTTCGACTGCATTCTTGCTCACACCGGCCAGAATTATGACTACACTCTCAACGGTATTTTCTTTGAGGACCTGAGCCTTGATACACCCGAGGTTTATCTTAACTGCGTAGGTGAAAATCTGGGTCAGACGGTGGGCAACATCATTGCAGCCTCATATGAGCTTATGGAAGAAACAAAGCCCGATGCACTGCTTATTCTGGGTGATACAAACAGCTGTCTTTCCGCAATCGGCGCAAAAAGGCTTCATATCCCCATTTTCCATATGGAAGCAGGCAACCGCTGCAAGGATGAGTGCCTTCCCGAAGAAACAAACAGAAGAATTGTTGATATAATTTCCGACGTGAATATTGCATACTCCGAGCACGCAAGGCGTTATCTTGCGGAATGCGGTCTGCCCAAAGAGAGAACCTATGTTTCGGGTTCGCCCATGGCAGAGGTGCTGGGTGCCAATATTGATAAAATTCTGGGCAGTGACATTCTTGAAAAGCTTGGTCTTGAAGAGAAAAATTATATTCTCCTCTCCGCACACAGAGAAGAGAATATTGATACGGATAAAAACTTCCGTTCACTTTTCGGTGCTCTCAATGCGCTTGCGAAAAAATACGATATGCCCATTCTTTATTCCTGCCATCCCCGTTCAAGAAAAAAGCTTGAGAATTCGGATATTGTGCTTGATGAAAGAATTGTTATGCACGAGCCTCTGGGCTTTTCGGACTACAACCGTCTGCAGATGAGTGCTTTTGCCGTTGTATCCGACAGCGGCACTCTCCCCGAAGAAAGCAGCTTTTATCTCAGCATCGGCAAGCCCTTCCCTGCAGTGTGCATAAGAACCTCAACCGAGCGCCCCGAAGCACTTGACAAGGGCTGCTTCGTACTTGCAGGCATTGACGAAAAGGGTCTGCTTCAGGCGGTTGAAACCGCCGTGGAGCTTACGGGCAACGAAAAATTTGCAACTCCCGTGCCCGATTATACGGATAAAAACGTTTCCGATAAAATCGTAAGGCTTATTCAGAGCTATACGGGAATAGTCAATAAAATGGTTTGGAGAAAATTCTGATGAATATTCTTATTACAGGCGCAAAGGGCTTTGCAGGCAGAAATCTTGCCGCAAACCTGCGCAACATAAAAGAGGGCAAAAACAAAACAAGAAACCTGATTCAGATTGACGAAATCTTTGAGTATGACATTGACTCAACCCCCGAAGAGCTTTGTGAATACTGCAAAAAGGCGGATTTTGTATTCCACCTTGCAGGCATAAACAGACCCAAGGATGCAAGTGAATTTTCGGGCAACTACGGTATTCTGGGCACCGTGCTTGATGAACTTAAAGCCTGCTCAAACAAGGCTCCCGTTATGCTCTCATCATCGGTGCAGGCTGCCCTTGAAGGCAGGTTTGCAGGCTCGGAATACGGCAAAAGCAAGCTTGAAGCAGAAAATATGCTTTTTGAATACGGCAGAGAAACAGGCGCAAAGGTGCTTGTTTACCGCCTGCCTAACCTTTTCGGCAAGTGGTGCAGACCCAACTACAATTCAGCCGTTGCAACCTTCTGCAACAACATTGCAAAGGATTTGCCCATAACCGTAAACGACCCTGCGGTTGAGCTTTCACTTCTTTACATTGACGATTTTGTTGATGAAATGCTCAATGCACTCGAAGGAAAAGAAACAAAAAACGGCAATTTCTGTACCTTCGGGATTACTCACAGTGTTACCCTGGGTGAAATTGTTGACCTTCTTGAAAGCTTTAAAGCACAGAGTGAAACTCTTGTTATGCCCGAAATCCCTTATAACTCATTTGCGAAAAAGCTTTATTCGACCTACCTTTCCTACCTTCCCGAAGAAAAGGTAAGCATTCCTTTAAAAATGAACTACGACGACAGAGGCAGTTTTACCGAAATATTAAAGACCGTGAACTGCGGTCAGTTTTCCGTTAACGTAAGCAAGCCCGGAATTACAAAAGGTCAGCACTGGCACAATACAAAGTGGGAATTCTTCATTGTTGTTTCGGGTACAGCACTCATTCAGCAAAGGGAAATCGGCACTGATAAGGTGCTTGAATTCCGCGTTTCGGGTGACAGACCCGAGGCGGTGCATATGCTGCCGGGCTTTACTCACAATATTATCAATCTTTCCGAAAAGGAAAATCTTGTAACGCTTATGTGGGCAAATGAGCAGTTTGACCCCGATAAGCCCGATACTTTTTTTGAAGTGGTGTAATTTTAATGGGTATAAAAAATGCCGGACTGAGAGAATATGAAAAAACACTGTTGGATATTCTTGCCAACGGTCTTTTCGGCGCAGGGCGCAGGGTTGACCTTAATGAGGAAAACCTGAATGCGGTCTGGTGCGAGGCATATGCTCAGGCAGTCTCACTTATGGCATTTCACAACTCAACCGAAAATATTCTTAAAAGTGAAAAATGCGGATACATCCGGCAAAAGCTCAGCAACACCCTTGCAAATAACGCAAAAATCGATTTTGAACACGTTCATATCTGCAATATTATGAAAAAGGCAGGTGTACCCTGCATAATTCTCAAAGGCTTCGCCTCCGCAATTTATTACCCTGACCCTCTTATGCGTTCAATGGGCGATGTGGATTTTCTTGTTGATACGGATAATTTTGACCTTGCAAGCAAGGCTCTTGTTGAAAACGGCTATGAGGCAACGGGCAAAAATCACGATATTCACGATGTGTTTCTGGGCAAGGTCTGCCGCTGCGAAATGCACTTTCAGCCTTCGGGCATACCCAAAGGCAAGGCGGGCGTAAAGGTAAGAAAATATCTCAAGGATATTTTTGAAAAAGCACAGACGGTGCAGACGGAGCTTGGTGAAATAACCGTGCCCTCAGCCTTCCACCACGGGCTGATAATTCTGCTTCATATGTGCCACCACCTGACGGGTGACGGCTTGGGTCTGCGGCATCTGTGCGACTGGGCGGTATACCTGAGCACCGTAGGCGAAGCTCAATTCCTCAGAATGTTTGAAAAGGTGCTTAAGGATATCGGTCTTTGGGAATTTGCCAAAACAATTACCTTTATTTCCGGCGAATACCTGGGGCTTCCAGGTATGGCTTGGGCGAGGGATACAGATAAAAAGCTGGCGGATTACATTCTTATCGATATCATTATCGGCGGTAATTTCGGTCAGAAAAGCGCTGACAGAAGTCACGAAAGCCTGCTTATTTCAAGCAAAAACGAAAAAGAGGTTTCCATGCTCAGGCAGTTTTTCATCTCCGCCAACAGCATTGTATATAACAACTGGAAAATTACAAGAAAGCTTAAATTTTTGTTACCCTTCGGGTGGGTTTTCTTTGGCGGAAGGTATATAATCCGTTCAATTATGGGCAAACGCCCGAAAATCCGACCGGGTAAGGTAGCAAAAGAAGCATCCGAAAGAATAGATATTTATTCGGGGCTTAATCTTTTCGGCGAGGATATGGAGTGAAAACTATGAAAAAGATTTTAAAAATAACAGCCCTTGTGCTGATTGCCGCTTTTCTTGCGGCAGCTTTTGCAGGCTGTCAGACTTCAGATAAAACCGCCGAAAAAACAACCACGGCAACGCAGAATAACAATACCTCTGTAACTAACGGTAATACACTTGACCCCGAAGATGTTATATGGAACGGCGAAAAATATGAGCCTGCGGATAACACGGGGCTTATCAACATTCTGCTTATCGGTCAGGACAGACGTGAGGGTGAAGGCAGGCAGCGTTCAGACGCAATGATTCTTTGCAGTTTTAACCCCGAAAAAAACAAAATGGAAATGATTTCATTCCTGCGCGACCTTTATGTTCAGATTCCCGGCTATGAGGATAACCGCCTTAACGCGGCATATGCATACGGCGGCTTTGACCTGCTTAAAGAAACCCTTGAAGTGAATTTCGGCATAACCGTTGACGGCTGCTTCGAATCGGATTTTGAGGGCTTTGAAAAAATTATTGATACCGTCGGCGGTGTTGATATTGAGCTTACCGCCGAGGAAGCGGAAATAGTAGGCGCAAGCGAGGGACTTTGTAACCTCAGCGGTGAGCAGGCACTCACCTACGCCAGAATACGAAAAATCGACAGTGATTTTCAGCGCACCTCAAGGCAGAGAAAAATTATGGGTGCGGTTTTTGAAAAAGCAAAGGAATATTCGCTTACGGAGCTTGCAATGTTTTTCGGCGAAATTCTGCCCCTTATGGCAACGGATATGACTGAAGACCAAATAATGTCACTTGCCTTGACCTTTGCCTCTTCCTTCCAAAGCCTTGAAACAGAAAGCTACCTTGTCCCCGCAGAGGGTACATATAAAAATGAAATGATACGTGGAATGGCAGTACTTGTCCCCGACCTTGCGGAAATCAGAAAGCTGATTTTTGAAGAATACCTTCCCATGTAAAAACAGAAACTCAGGTGAAATTTATGAAATTCGCAAAAAAAATAACTGCGTTAATTCTCACTCTTCTTATGCTTTCGGTATATTTACCCTTCACTTTTGCTTTTGAAGAAAAAGCCACTGATGATTGCACTGCAGAAAGCAACACGGAATTTGCAATAAAAACCGCAGAGATAATCAAAAATGAAGATAATGCCGATGAAATGCTCAGAATTATAGGTAAATTCAGTGTAATACCCCCAGATAATGCTTTTTCGCTTGCAAACGAATGTGTAATTTCGGATGACGGCAGATTTGTTTTGCAGTTTTCGGATGAAAAAGATCTTCTGAGCTGCCTTGACAGGCTGAATAACAATCCCCGTATTATTTATGCAGAACGGGATATGCCCGTTTATACGGGAACGGTTGAGGAATCGGCAGAATATCTTTCCTGGGGTGTTGAAGCCGTTGAAGCCGATGTATATTCTCAGTCAGTAACTCCTTCTTCGGTTGACTGCGTAACCGTTGCCATAATTGACAGCGGCTGTGAGGATATTGACTTTATCAAGGATAAACTTGTCAGCGGATATGATTTTTTTGAGAATGATAACGATGCTTTTCAGGATGTAAGTGTTGACAGCCACGGAACATTCCTTGCAAGTATAATTACGGATTGCGTGGGCAGTCTTCCCGTTGAAATTATGCCCGTAAGAGTTCTTGCCTCAGAAACAGGCTCGCTGATAAATGCCGTTAACGGTATTATTTATGCTGTTGATAACGGTGCAGATGTTATAAATATCAGCCTGGGTGCTGTTCTTAACAACTGCAGTTCACTTGAATATGCGGTTAACTATGCCGAGGAAAACGGTGTTACCGTTGTTGTTTGTGCGGGCAACACCAAAAGCGATATGAAGAATTTCTGCCCTGCACACAATGAAAATGCAATTACAGTTTCATCCGTTAATGAGGAGCTGACTTTTTCCGAAAGCTTCTCAAATTTCGGCGATGGAATTGATTTGACTGCACCGGGCGAAAACATAGTGGGCTACAATGCTCTGGGTGAACTGATTGCCATGAGCGGTACATCAATGTCGGCAGCTTACGTTTCCGCAGCCGCAGCTATGTTTATTCTTGATAATCCCGGTTGCAGCACTGAGCAGACAGTATCCGTGCTGACTTCAAATGCTCAGGATCTTGGCGAAGATGGAAAAGACATTTATTACGGCTACGGTATGCTCAAGCTTAAGGATCTGATAACTCCCAGACTGAAAATCAAAAACAACACAGGCGAAAAAACAATCCGCTACGGCGAAACTCTCCGCCTTACCGCTGAGGTGACAAATAATATCAATGATTTCGCCGTATGGTGGTATGTTGACGGAGTTAAAAGCGGCGAAGGCAAAACCTTTGAAGTATCCCCCGAAAGCGGCAGTGTTGAGGTAGCGGCAAAGCTTGTTGATGCCGACGGAACCGTTATCAACGATGTTCTGGGCAATGAGATAGCCGACTTCCAGACGGTTTCGGTCAAATCGGGATTCTTTCAGAGGCTGATTTCTTTCTTCAAAAATCTTTTCAGAATCAACAGAACGGTAATTCAAAAAATATACTTTCTGAAAGGATAGGTTCCGCCTATGACCTTCTTAAAGTGAAAAGTTAAAAGTGAAGAGTGAAAAGTTTCGGATAGGCTCCGCCTATGACCGATTATAAAATGGGTAAGGGCGAAGCCCTTCCTTAACTATTCACTTTTCATTATTCACTATTCACTGTTTCGGAAAGTATAGGATTATAATGAAAAAGGCTTGCACGGCACATACCGTACAAGCCTTTTATTGTTAGTTGAGCAAGCCGCTTTCTGTAAGCTGCTTTAAAAAATCCTTTAAATCCGTTTCCGCTTCTTCCTTTGATACATCATAATTACTAAGCATTGCATCAAGAAGCTCATCAAAGGTTTTTTCTGTTTTCATAAGGTCCCAAAGAAATCTGCTGACAGGATTGAGAACGACTATATTTGTTCCGCAGGAGGAATCAACGGGCACGGCAATAAATTCGCCTGCGATTTCTCTGACAATATACCCTTGTTTTACACCGTATTTCTTATTTTCCATATAAACCCACCTCACATATAAAACTCTTTATACCACTGAGCAAACTTACGAAGACCGTCACGCAGGGATGTTGAGGGCTTGAAGCCGAAATCCCTTTCAAGTGCGGAGGTATCCGCATAGGTTACAGGCACATCCCCTGCCTGCATGGGTACAAGCTGTTTGTGGGCTTCAAAATCATAATCCTCGGGCAGAACTCCTGCACGGATAAGCTCCTGCTGAAGAATATCCACAAAATCAAGCAGGTTTTCGGGGCTGTTGTTGCCGATGTTGTAAACTCTGTAAGGGGGCACGGGAAGACCGTCTTCGCCGTTTTCCTTTTCGGGGGCACACTGCATAATGCGTTTGATTCCCTCAACAATATCGTCAACATATGTAAAATCTCTTTTGCAGTTGCCGTAGTTGAAAATCTGAATGTTATCCCCTGCCCTGAGCTTATTTGTGAAGCCGAAATAAGCCATATCGGGTCTGCCTGCAGGGCCGTAAACCGTGAAGAAACGAAGACCCGTTGAAGGGATATTATAAAGCTTTGAATAAGCGTGTGCCATAAGCTCGTTGCTCTTTTTGGTTGCCGCATAAAGGCTTACGGGGTTATCCACCTTATCGTCGGTGCTGTAAGGAATTTTTTTGTTTGATCCGTAAACGCTTGAGGATGATGCGTAAACAAGATGCTCAACAGGATGATTGCGGCAGGCTTCAAGAATATTGTAGAAGCCGATAACATTGCTCTCAATATAAACATCGGGGTTTGTGATTGAATAGCGTACGCCTGCCTGAGCCGCAAGGTTGACAACAACATCAAAGCCGTATTTTTCAAAGCATTCGTCAACAAGTGCTCTGTCTGCAATATTGCCCTTTATGAAAACAAACTGACTTCCGTTACAGCTTTTCTGCGCCGCAAGATTCAGTATCTCGGTCATACGGTATTTCTTTATGGAAACATCGTAGTAGTCATTCATATTGTCTATGCCCACTATTCTGATGTTTTCTGCAGTACGCAGAAGCTCCATAACAAGATTTGCACCGATGAATCCCGCCGCACCTGTTATAAGCACGGTTTTGCCGTTAAGATTAACATTCTGAGCTAACATAAAAAATCACCTTATCCGTAAATGAAATTATTTACTCTTCTTGCGGCATCGTCAATATCAAACGAAACGATTGCCATACCGTTATAGTATTTATTCACATAAGCGCCGCTGTAGGGCACATGCTGTGATTCAATATTAAGCCCGTTTTTCAGTGCACCCGTGGCAATATCCGTTACCGCTGAGGTAAGCTCCGTAAGGCTGATATTCGTTTTAACAAGACCGAAGGCAAAATCCGTCAGGTCATAAATCTCCGCAAGGCTCTTTTCGCTGAGAATCTTCTTTGCAAGGGTAACGATTACGTTTCTCTGCCTTTCAGTGCGCTTGAAGTCGCTGTCAATCTTACGTATTCTCATATAAGCAAGAGCTCTGTCGCCGTTGAAATTGTTGGGACCCACGTTATACTTAACCTTACCGCCGCTGTAATTTGTAAGATAATCAACCTCTTTCTGTGTAAGGCTGATTGTAACACCGCCTGCCCTGTCAATGAAATCCGTAACGCCGTTGAAATCAACAACAACGAAGCGCTGGATATCAAGGTCAAAAAGTCTGTTGACCGTATTTACCGCAAGGCCTACACCATCAAAAGAATAAGCGGCATTGATTCTGTTCCAGCCTCTGCCCTCAATGGGTACAAGGCAGTCACGGAGAACTGAAACCATCTTTATTGCACCTGTTTTCTTGTTGTAGGACAGAATGATTATTGCATCGCTTCTGCCGCGTTCTCTTGTAACATCTCTTGAATCCGTGCCGAGAACAAGAATATTTTCAATATTGGGGTCTTTCTGCGGAACTTTGTAAATAGGCGTTTTACCGTAAACGCTGACGGTATTTTCGTTTCTGCCGAAGGAAGCGTTTCTGTCGTAGCTGTCACCTTTGATGTTGCCTCCGCCGCCGTTGACGTTATGAGGAAGTGTGCCGCCTGAGGTAAGATCCCTGCCCACTTCATCATCACCTATGGTAACGTTTGCCCATTCATCGGGCTGAGGGTCGGTTGCAGGCTCAACATATTCATCGCTTCTCTCAACAATATCAACCTCCTCATAAGCATTTGTATTGTAGCTTATGATAAGAGGCAGGGCGATACCCGCAAGGGTGCCCACGATAATCACAATGAATATCAGCAGGCAAATGAGAAATATTTTCTTTTTGCTTGTTTTCTTTTTCATATTTACCCCTCTTTAATTCATAAGGTCTTTATACTGATAAACCTTCACATAGTCAACAATAAATTCAGCACCCTCTGCAGGAGCATTTTCTCTTTCGGAGGGAATACCGTTTTCACCGCGCATTTCAACGGAAAGAATAACATATTCTTCATTCTGACTTACTCCGCCGAAAGAAGTGCGGAAGGTTTCAACACCATTAATGTAGAAAATATATTCGTTTTCGTTCCATTCAAGGCCGTATGTATTGAACTCCTCATAGGGATTGTTCTTTAAAAGGAAGCGTGTTGCACCCAGCTTCTGATGTGCGTCGCCGTAGCCGTCAAAATGAAGGTTTGACGAAACATTGTATTTGAAAAGCTTTTCATAGCCGTCGCTTTCAAAAATATCAATCTCCGTGCCGTCTTTACCGCTGCCGTCTGCATTATAAACGCCGTCATTCATAAGCCAGAAGGCACTCCAGATATCCGCGCCCTTCGGCAGAATGCATCTGCACTCAAAGTAGCCGAATTTCTGACTGAAGCCGTTTTTTGCATCGGAATCCGTATCAATGCCTGCGGTGTACCAGCCTGCACCCTTACCGCCCATGCCCTCTTCAAGGTAAACAACGGGAATAACAAGGTTGCCGTCTTTCGTTTGGGCAAGATACTGATTCCAGTAGCTGCCTTTCCTCGCTTCGGTTGTATTGCCGTACTGATAGTGACCCGACCACACACTGCGGTCAAGCTCACCGCTGAAATCCTCACTGAACATAATTTCAAATTTCTCAAGATCCAGCTTTTCACCCATAGGGAAGCAGGGAATATCAAGGGAAGTGCAGATAAGAATTATTATTGACGCAAAAAAAGACAGAATACTTTTCATAACATCTCTCCGATAAAGTTTTATACAGAGATATTATACAAGTATTCCGTGCTTTTATCAATATTAAATTGAAATTTTGGGGTGTTCAACACCCATTATATTAACCTTTTCGAATAACTTCCTGCCAATTTCTGTGGCTCTCATATTTGTTTTCCTGAGAATCTTTTCGCTGGTCGTTCTTTCTTCCGCGCTTGATTTTGACATCACTGAAGCTGTCAAACATTGTTGTGACAACTTTTTCATATTTTTCATCATCAACTTCTTTGCAGGAAAAAATATCCATAAGCACTTCATTGGTTTCATAGTTATAGTGCATAGCAATATGACTCTCTGCTATAACCGCAATGCCTGAAAGATATGTGGGGTTATTAATTGTATCTTTAAGAACACAGGGTCTTGTAATCGGATGCATACCGATCTGGTCGGGCAGATGATCAAGTATTTCCATATAATCATCTATCGTGGGAATCTTTGATGATTTTGCCCTGATCATATAGTGAGGTCCGAAATCCGCACTTTGATACATTCCCATATCTCCGCCGTCAAACTCGCTTCTGTCAATTCGTTTTATAAAGAAAGAAGAACAGGGAAATTCTCTTTTCAGAATATTGCTGAGTATTTCCGCATTGGCAAAACCGTCATAAAGCAAATCCGCAAAATAACAGCCGTACTGAGGGAATGTATGAATTGTAAAATGACCACCCTGCAGCAGAACAAAAGCACTGATTCCCACATCCTCCGGATCGGGACAGTAATAATAAGGGATAAGCTGAGGAGGCATAATCGCATTCAGCTGCATTTTATAAACAACATTGTTTATTACCTCATAAACGTCTTTAAGATTGTCCATTCTTTCAGAATTACATCCGTAAGAATCTATAAGAATATGTATCATACGATTTCTCCTCCTATTGTTATCATTCGGTTAAATCCGAAAAAGGACATATAATCTCTTCTGACTTTATCGGATATATGCTCTTTATCTATAAGGATATGCTTAGCCTCATCTGCACCGTGACTGACAATTATATCTCTGCACGGTATTTCTCTACCGCCAAACACAAAAGCATTATTTTGCTGATTATACACGGCAGACTCGAGCCAGACCGAATTACCGATAACATTTACAAGCTGTGAAAGAAGCACACCTTCATCCTTCTCGTCAGCTTGTTCAAGCTTAGGGCACTTGTAGGCAAGCTCATACAGCTTGCTGTATGCACAGAAATTCTCTTTGCTGATTATTTTATCGAAAAAGGAGTTTTCTCCGTTTTCTATGATATCCTTCTGTGCTTCAGTGAGAACAAATATCATAATATCAGAATCAAACTGCACAGACTTATAAAGATCCTCAAGCACTCCGAAAACTTTTTTTGAATGTTTACCGGAAAATTTCCTGAGCTCCTGTCTGCTGTAAGACAACCATTTCAGATAAATCAAAGAAAAAGTGCAAAGCATAACGCGAAAAATCGGCGCACTCGTCTTTATAAGCCTGAAAGTAACGTTTTTTTCACCGAAAACAAGTTCTCTGACACCTTCGTCTTTTACATTCTCACTTATATATTTTGCACATTCCTTATATGTCGATATTTCCATAATTTTCACCTGATCAATATGCAACAAGTTCAGCAAGGTGCTCGTAACGGCGTCTTCCTTCTGCTTCCTCGACGGTCAATTCTTCGCCCAGCTTGTACAAAACTTCTTCTTTCCATTTAAAACGGGTTATTTCGTTAATTCCGAACATATCCTCAGAAATAAAGTCAGTTTTGATATCAAGCCTGTTAACACCGCTTCCGTTCAGTCTTGCCCTTATATCGGCAATGGATGCATCCTTCTGAGATTCACCGCCGATTTCGATATCACCGGGAATAACCGTAGGAAGAAGAATTATTTCTCTTTCATCTGCGCCTGCATCCCATCTTTTTGCTAATTTCTGAAGATAATTGAAGGTTCCGACTCTGAACTGGCGTGTTGCCTTCATACAAAAAACAATTTTATCGGAGTTATTTACGGACAGTCTTGCAGAGTTCTGATCGCCGGCAGCCGAGTCCATAACAATAGCTCTGATGCCGTTTCTGTCTGCAAAACGGCTCAGCTGCAACATTACTTCTTCTACATTACCTGAGTTGTTTTTATCATACTGATCACTCTTATCGTTTACACCCAGGAACATAACTGCATAATCATCCTCAAGGCCGAACATATTGCCCACAGGAACAAACTTCTGATAAAGAGGATGATCCTCAAGTTTTCCTGTTCCGGATATAGGCCAGGTCTCTTCACCTTTAAGAAATTCCTTGATGTCGTAGCCTGCATCGTGAAAATGCCTGTCCTTCTCAAGAAGGTATGTCATACCTGCGCTCTCAATATCCATATCCAGCAGAAGTATCGGTGCATTTTTATATGCCTCTGTTATCTGAGCAAGGAAAGGAATGGTGTTAAGGCAGGTTGTGCTTCGGCCTGCACCGCCTTTATATGAGAAAAAGGTTGTTATGGTTGCCATTTTATTTTTCCTCCTTCAACAATGCGGAAACAACAGAATTTGATTTGCTCAGACTTTCACTCCACATTTCCATAAACAAGTCAATATCAAATCTTCTGTTCTTTCTCATCTGCTCAAGGTCAATTTTCTTATCCTCGCTTGTGCTGATAAGATAGCTGTCCGTATAGCTGAGCATAAGCCTGTAAAGAAGCTCTTTGAATTCATCCTCAAATGTTGAAAGCTCAACCTTTTCGCCCTCGTTACTGCTGATTATTTTCTTCATTGCAGAAATTATGCAAGCTTCTATTGTGCTTTCTATTCTTTCGTTAATCGCATTCTCAATGCTGTATTCCTTACGGATTGACTTTTCTCTCTCGGCAAATTCCTTTTCGATTCCTTCTCTGATCTCATCGCCGAAAAGTCTCTTGGTCTGTTCCTCAATATCTCTGCGCTCTCTTTCGGTTATGGCGTAGTTCTGATTGAAGTTTTCAGAGTAAAGGCGTTCATATTTATCGTAATATGCATAGAAATCTGCGATAGCTTCAATGTAACGTTCTGTAATCTTAACATCATATTCATCAGCTTCCCAGACATACACACCCTCTTTTGCAGGCAGATTATTGAGAAGATCCTTGAAAAGCTCGCTCATCTGCTTGACGGGGTACTGGTCAATATAAAACGCAATCACGTTGTTAGCCTTAACAAGAGTGGGCAGAAGCTTTGCGTCAACCAGCTTCTTGCGGTTAAACTTAACGGTATATTTATCACCGCGATCACTGTTTCTGTTTTTCGAGTTGAATACAATGTAGTATGTATCAACAATATAACCAAGACCGTTACCCTTAAGCTGGTCATATATACGCTGAACATTCTGAAGAGCCGCCTTCATTGTCTGAACAACGTCATCTGCACCCGCATGGTCACCGTCTTCTTCTTTTCTTGAATTCACGTAACCGTAGAAAAGGATGAAAACAAGATAGATAGTGTTAAACAGTGCATTTGAGCTGTTGGCTCTTACGATATCGCTGCGTGAAATTGTTTTGAAGCCTTTAAGGAAATTATCATCGATGAATGAATCCTTCAGGACATCTTTATAGGCATCCCATGCCTTATCGGCAACTCGATAGCAATTTTTCTTCCATCTTTCAGTCAGTCTTTCATCGTATTTAGCATCACCGTTAATGGCATCAATAAGTTCTTTATCTTCTTCGGCGTCACTGTCATCAGAAGCAAGGTTCAGAACGTTATCGTCAAAATCACTGAAGGCTTCAAGAACCGAATATGTGTAGAAAAGAGATGGAGTTTCGCACTCTTTTGTGAAGCTCCAGCCAAGCAGTTCACCGTCATCAATAAACGCTTCATTAAATTTCACAATAATTTCTTTAATCTGCTTTATGAGAACATCCGAATATGTTTCATTCAGGCTCTTTTTGCTGGGATATTTTTCAAGGTCAATAACGCCCTGTCTGCAAGCCTTTCTTACACTTACAAAAAAGCTTATTGCCCATGTCATAGAACCTATATGGGGATAGTTTCTGTTGAAAAGTCTTGTTGCGCCGTCTTTATTGTCTTCCTCGGATATATAAGGATAGAGTGTATACCCGTTTTTCTCAATATAGTCAAGGATATAACAGATATTCTGTTCCAGTTCGGCTTTGTCTTCATCGCCGAGTTCAACATTCATTCTGTTGACCAGTGTCATAACACCTACATTACCGTAAACGTTGCTCAGAAAACCGGCTCTCTTTGATTTATCATCAGAATAGAAAACTTTTCTGCCGTCATTATTACTGATTCTTTTCTGCTTATAATTTTCAAAAATCCTTTTTCCCAACTCTTCCTTGGAGGAAAAAGCTTCGAAAACAACATCGCCGGTATTTGACTCTTTTTGTTCAAGAACAATGCTTTTTACGTCTTTTCTTAATATATCTTTTCCCATGCTCAATACCCTCTCATTCAATTAATGTGTTTTGTAAGGCAATGCAATCCGCCGCCGCCCAGTGACGCCTCTCTTGAGTAGAAAGGTATCACATCTCTGTCTGGGAAAGCTTCTTTCAGTATCCTGACAGCTTCAGCATCAAGTTCCTCATAGCCGAACTGAGGCACAATCACCGCACCGTTGACAAGAGCAAAATTAATGTAGGTCTCCAGAATAGCCATACCTTCATTCCTTGAAAATGAGCCCTCGGCGTAGGTAATCTCTGAAGAATCCTCTTCATTTCTGTAATAAACAGGCGCAATCGGCAAATGAATAATTCTGTAGGGTCCGCCGTCTGTATTTCTGGCTTCCATCATAATTGCTTCAACCTCGCGAACAACCTCGTACTGAGGATCATCCGGATTATCAGTCCACGAAATAATAGCCGTATCCTTATCGGCAAAAGCAAGAATATTGTCAATATGACCGCCCGTTTCATCATTAACCAAACCTCTGGGAATCCAGATAATCTGTTTTGCTCCGGTTGCCTCTTTAAGCCTTTTTTCCACTTCTTCAGCAGAAACACCCGGATTTCTGTTGTCATTGACAAGGGCATCTTTAACCGAAAAAATTGTTCCGTTGCCGTCAGGCATGATGTTGCCGCCTTCAAGTATAAGATCACACTTCTTCAAAGGGTAATCAAAAAAACTTGCTATCTCCTCATCAAGACGGTCATCGTCATCCCAAGGATAATAAAGACCGTCACCATATGAGTTGAATCCGAAGGATGCCACATACGGCTCTTCGCCGAGCACCACACTTGATACTGTATCACGCGACCAACAATCGTTATAAAGACACGGTAAAATCGTAACATTCTTTTCAAAAACGTATTTTTTGTTAACAGTTTCAGCCAGATCAGGTAAAACACCCAGCACAACCGGCTGGTATTTTGCAATTGTGTTTGCCAGATCTGTTATCATCTGACAAATGGGTTTACACTGCCTGCGCCAGATGTCAGTCCTGAAAGGAAACAGCAACACCGTGCTTTTCTGTTTTTCAAATTCTCCTGCTAAATGCTTCATATCGCACCTTTTTTCTTAGTTAGTTATCGGTCGATCAGTTCTGCTCTTTTTTTAGCAGACGGCTCTTTTTCTTTTCAAGTATTCTTTTTGCTCCGTCATTGATATCAACCATATACCTGAAAGCATCGACCAGTGCCGCACTCTTCTCGCTCTGGCGGTCTATATCGTATGTAAAGACCACATCCTGCTCATAGGAATTGGCATACTGCTTTCCGGTAGTGTACCATGCACCGCTGGGACCCGTATCGGAAAGGAAAAGAATAAAGCTGTAACAAAGTCTGAGCAGTTCATTATCTTCAATAGGCACGGCAACCAGATTCCCGAGTGCTTTTTCAACAACATCTTCGTCTGTAGCGCCGTATCCGTTTTCATCATCAAAACTCATCCAATTGGCAAGATGGGGAAAATTTTTCTGCTTTACGCCTACAACATCAACTGTATGGTTAAGCAGATACTTTATCATTTTTTTGCTTTCGGCAGGAGATAACTCAATTTTTCTGTTCTGCCAGCTTTCAAGGTCTCTGAGTCTTTCAAGGTCCTTACTTCTTGACCTAAGCGATTCCAGCGATACACTGTTTATATCCTTTGCAGATGAAAGCATTTCGGTGAAATCACACAAAAAGCTGATAAAATCGTTTACAACTCCGTTTGTGTAGTTGTAAGAAAACTCATCATCTTCTCCGCGCATCCAGGCAAAAACCTCTTCGGGCACGCTGAATTCATCTTCCTCGGATGCATAATCGAAATAGCCCTGCACCTTCTCGGTTTCAAACAATGCTTTGAACGCATTAACAGCATCATAATCGACTATATGATACTGCTCTTTGAATTTATCATAAGTTTTTCCGTTGAATTCATTGAGAAAAACTTCTATCTTGTTTCTTTGGCAGAATTCCTTACGGATCATTCGCACAACCTGCCTGCGGCTGGACTCATCTTTTTTAATGAATGATTTTATTTTTTCGAATGTTGTTTCCAATTCATCCGTGCCGCTTTCGGGGTAATAGTAAAAATACTTTACTCCGTTTTTCTCCGGAACATATTTTTTCTTTCCGTTGACCACAGTTTCATTGCCCAAAAGATTTGTTGCTATTACCATGCAGGAATAGGTGTTACAATCATACTCCAGAAGCTCATTTGAAAGTATATGAGCTTCTCTTAGCTTTTCGTTTGAAAATTCGTTGCTTTCTATTATGTCATCGCTTATGGTCCGTGACATACAGGTATGCTTTGAGCATCTGCGGAGAAGATCGGTAAATCTCTGAGAATTCATAATTGCTTCAAAATGCTTCCTGACACCTTTTGAAAGACCGAGATTATACCTGTCCTCAATTTCCTTTGCAATGTCATAATAATCCTGCGGAGTGGAATCCGAATCTATTTTACCGAAAATACAGGTAGGCTTAAACAGCTTTCTTGCCGTTTCCCTCAAGTCAAATTTTACATCCTTGATGTCTGTATCTCCGATGGTAATAATCATAACCTCAACGGCATTCCTGCCTTCGTTTTCTATGATTTTTTCAAGTTCCAACAGCTCTGTTGCAACTCCCGACCCCGCATTGTTTGAATTTTCCGAAAGAAGAAGAACAAAAACACAGCACCTTGCAATCTCTTCTTCAATTATGTCGGCATATTCGTCGCCTATCTTATTGGTATTACCGTTTTTCTTTGTATACATACACCAATACTCAAGGTTAACCTTGTCAAGAGCTTCTGTGAGAGCTTCTGCATATTTTTTATCCTTACCGGACATGGAAATAAACACAGAATTTCTTTTTATTCCCACGGAAGACAAAATTTTTCTGTATTCTTTCTTTTCCATATTCTGCATTCTCCGTTCTGCACAGTATTTTTACCGACTCCACCCTATTTTAAAATTATAGTGTTTATTTTGGTAAATGTCAACAAAAATATATTATAACAATGCGTAGCATATATCAGAAATCTAATTGCATAACATTTTACGAAAAATATCTGCTCGGTGTCTGCAAATTCTCAGAGATTTTCAGGAAATTTACCTGTTCATCATATAATACACAACCCCGTAAATCACGGCAGCAAGTGTGCCGTAAACAATAACAGGTCCTGCGATTTTAAACATATTAGCACCCGTGCCGAGGATTTTGCCCTCGCTCTGATGCTCCATGGCAGGCGAAACAATTGAATTTGCAAAGCCTGTTATGGGCACGATGGTCCCAGCACCTGCGTAATACGCAATTTTATCGAATACGCCCAGTGCCGTCAGCAACGCGGCAATAACGATAAGGGTTACCGGAATAAGCATCTTCACCTCATCCGCATCCGCACCAAGCTTTTCATAAACCATACCGATGCCCTCGCCCAGACTGCACACCAATCCGCCGATGACAAAAGCAAAAATTCCGTTTTTCAGCTTGTTTGTAGGCGGCGATGCCTTTTTTGCCATTTTGCCGTATTCTCCGCCGGTTATTTTCATAAAATCACTCCGTTCATATCTGTAATATTTTGCTTCATATATCGGAATTTATACAAGAAAAAGAGCCTCCGCCAATGCGGAAGCCCCCTTTTGCAAAGCGGATTTATTTCATACCGTTTTCGTAAGCTTCAATCATCTTCTTGCTCGTTTGACCCGCAGAATTTTCAGAGCCTGAAACCGTTGATATTCCTTGATTTTTTGTGTGGCTGTCAGATGAGGACTTCATTTGACCCACGTGACGTCTGAACTTTTCGAGGTATTTTTCCGTTGATTCTCCCGAGAAAATCTTGATACTTAACTTCATCGTATTCTCATCAACAGGAGTCACATAAATCTTATCTATATAGGTATCAACGAATTCTTTTGAAATTATTCCGCATCTTGCATCAGACTGAGCTGCGGCAATCGCACTGCGAACGGCATTGATGTGTTTTTTGAATTCTTCACTTGATTCAAGTGTTTCCGAAAGTTCTTTAATCAGTTCTTCCGTTTCTTTGATTTCGTTGTTGCATTGCTCTGTCATTTCAAAGAAATCTCTGTCGGTAATCTTACCTGCAACATTGAATTCAAGCAGCTTTGCTTTTTTCTGCAAAGCAAAATCTATCTTCTTTTCGAGTTCTTTTATTCTTTTGGGTAATTTCCCGTTATCAGTCATTTCTGCGTAATCACGCAAATATTCTTCAACAAGTGCATCGGCGTTTGCTTTTGTATCACGGAAAACTTCAAAAAGAACCGGTTTGATTTCTTCTTCATAAATTGCGAACGATGCGCAGGAATCGGAACCGCCTTTGATTTTGCCCGAGCATATCCATTTGCTGTTTTTGTTTCCGCTTCTGTCTTTGGATTCACGGCGGTAATATGCTGTTCCGCAGTCCATACAGAAAAGTTTACCCGTCAGCAGATTTGCGTGGTTGCAAATACCCTGACGTGCCTTGACATCTTCGCTTCTTCTGCGCAGAATTTCGTTTGCCTTGTCCCATAATTCTTCCGAAACAATTGCGGGTACTATTTCACCCGTTTCATCTTTGAACATAACCCATTCTTCAGGTGGCAGGAACTTTTGTTTCTTTGTGAACATATCAACAACACGAACCTTGTTGCCGACATAGTATCCCTTGTATTTGGGATTAGAAATCATATTGGACATCGTTGAATGAGCAATTTTATTGCCCTTGTTATTACGGTATCCCTTGTCCCAGAAAATTGTTTCAATCTGCTTCATGCTGTACTGGTCGGTTGCATAAAGCTCAAACAATTCCCTTACCATTTTCGCTTGCTCTTCATCAATAACAAGCCTTTTATCAAGTTTTTTGTAGCCGAATATATTACTGTTGCCAAGAACAACGTTTGACTTGATTGCCTGCTGATGACCAAACTTAACTCGGCTCGAAAGCTTGCGGAGTTCTTCCTGCGCAATTGAGGACATAATCGAAAGTCTGAGTTCGCTGTCTTCTTCAAGGGTATTTATGTTGTCATTCTGAAAGAATACGCCGACACCGTATCCGAGAAGCTGACGGGTAAACTGAATTGAATCGAGAGTATTTCTTGCAAAACGTGAGATTTCTTTGGTGATAACCAAGTCGAACTTTCCGTCTGCCGCATCATCAATCATTCTGTTGAAATTTTCTCTTTTCTTTACCGAAATACCCGACAGACCCTCATCTACGTAACCCGGCACAAAAGTCCAGGGAAGATGCTTACGGATAAAATTCTCGTAAAAGCTTACCTGATTGCCGAGCGAATTCAACTGCTCATCGCTGTCCGTCGAAACACGGGCATAATATGTTACCCTGAGCGGAATCTCATATATGCTTTTCATTCTCATTTGCATTCTAACGCTATGTATATCCATTTATCTACAATCCCTCCATATTGAATATGATTTCGTTAAATCATTATCTATATATTAGCAGAAACGCAAAAGAAAATCAAGAGCGAAATTTATCTTGATTGGTTTGACGGCTTACGGGAATGAATCTTGTTTGCCATACGGTTTCTTTCAGATTCGCTTATCAGACCTTTTCCGTAAAGAGTATCGTTGAAATAAATGAGCCAAAGCTTTTCAATAACACTTTGTTTTTCCGCTTCACTCATTTTTCTGCCTGAACTCTGTTCGTTATTTATTTCCATAAGCCATCTCCTTCCTTTTTAATGTTGTTTGCCAAAATCTTCTGTTTATTCTTACGAATTTTTCGACCTCCTTATTATCAGTTAATTATTGTTATAGAAAGCAAACTCTGCCGAAACCGAGCTTGCCATTGTGGATGGTGCGTTATACAAAGCAGATATGAGATATGATTTTATGTTTTTGATTTTTGTTGTGGAATTCTCAATGCAGCCGATGACGTATTCGATATGCTCTGACGAAAGTTTTTTGAACCGTGAAATAACGATCTCTCTCGGAAAATCACTTCCGCCGATTCTGACGGTGGGAGTTGTTCCGGACATAACATCTGCCATTATGAGAATAATCTCTCTGACCATTTCGGCATCGCCGTTGATACAGTCATATTCAATCTGTTCTTCAATACTTTCTATCAGCTCATCATAACTGATAGATGGATTGATGTAGATGATATTATTATTATTCTCTTTATTATAGATAGAGTTCGATTCTGATACTTCACGAAGTTCGGTTTTAACACTTCCGGAAGTTTGATTTTGATACTTGTCAGGTTCGATTTTGAGCATTGACAAAGCCGACGGTGCAATTATTATTTTTGAAGGCTTTCCGCAACCGTCACGGTACTTTTCTATCAGACCCGAATTCTGCAATTCTTTGAGAAGTCTTACCGCCTTTGCACGGGCACAGCCGAGCTTTTCGCATATTTCATTTATTGTGTAGACTACAAAAATATTGCCGTAGGAATCGGTGAATCTGTCTGCATTTATTTCAGACAGTCCCGTTCGGTCAAGTATCATGGCAAAAAGCAATTTTGCATCAACTGACAAATCAGAAAACAAAGATGAATCAATCAGCGCTCTGGGAAACTTCAGAAATGAAAACTGTTCCCTATCGCCCAATGAATCACCCGTCTTTCTTTCCGAGACCGACTTTTTCAGCGTGAGCTTTTGCCTTTTCCGTCTGTTCTTTTGTCCTTGGCGGAATAAGTTTTATTGCAATGCTTGATTTCGGTACTTCATAAAGCTCTCCGCCGTATTGGTCTGTGCGTATGTGACGGAGCACACCGTGATTCTTTCTGTCAAACTCTGCAAAACGCCTTTTAAGCGGTTTGGAATTGATATAAACAGACCAGAAATCTTCATCGGCATTTGAGAGAAGTATATTCTCTTTTTCATAGCTCCCGTTGTTGTTATCTCATATCCGATAACAATATTAATTTTTGATAAAATTTGAAAGTTCTGAAGTTTATTTTATCAGATATTTAAACTTGTTTCTTCTTGCAAACAGAATATTTTTCACTCGGTTACGGACTGCTTCATCATAGTATTCCTTGCATTCTTCAACAGAATTTATAATATCGTTTTCCGTAAACCCGATTGTAAGCTGAATGCCGTAGAGTTCTTCTGCAGAATCCATCTGAAGGTCGAAATCTGCATCAAACGGTTTTGCTTTTACTTTTGAAATACAATCATAAATATCCACATCAATCGGATAGTCGTTTGTATCGGATAAAAGTGAAAGTCCGAAATCAAAATAGGGGCAGAAGCTGAATTCTTCCGTGTCATCGTTTCTGATGAATGCGATGTTATTTGTGTGTCTGTCCTCATTGAGGAAAAACGCATCAAGTTCAAGCATTGCCGTCAGATAAGTACCAACGTTTTCAAGGTTGGTGTGTTCTTCGATGAAATCAACGGTGAACTTTATCCTGTCTTTCACTTCGGGATAGTCAAGCAATGCCTTTGCCAGAGACTGACCTGTATATGCTCTGAAAAGTTTTTCGAGTGTGTAAATTGTTTCATTATCCTTCTTGAAATTTTCGGAGTAACAACCGACAAGTTTTTTGCCTTCGTATTCAATAAAGGTAGGAAGATAAGTTACAAAATTACGGATATTTGTTTTTGCAAGAAGCTTTGAAATAACAATTTCACTCATACCTTCATATCCCATATGGTCTGCTTTATACCATAAGCCGTCTGCAAGCCATTTAGGCTGATTCCCTTTTGAAGATGAATCCGTAATCATCTTCATAGGTTTAGTATTGATTACTTTGTTGTTCATAAATCAACACCTGCTTTCATAAACAAAGTTGATATATTGGTTATCCTCTGCCATTCGGCCTTTCGTAGCCTCAACAATCTGAAGCGGGTCAAAGTGGTCAATGCCGAGATAATTGAGGATTTCTTTTTTGTTTCCTCGCTCTTCGGGGAAACATCTTTCTCGCAGGAAATACTGAAAATCTTCCCACGTCGGATTTTCGATAACACCGAATGCACGGCGGAGAATATCGTTTGTGCGATTTATTATTGAAATCTTTTCGTTGAGGAAATCAACGTAGATTTCCGTGCAGACTTTCTGACGGAACATATAATTCATACGCATTGTGTAGTTGCCCTTGGGGAATGCGTTGAGATATTTTGAGATTGTCTGACGGCTGACACCGAAGCTTTCTGCAATCTCCTGAGTTGTTATTCCCTGCTGCTGCATTTCAATTATTTTCTGAATGTCGGTATCGTTCAAGGCTTTCTTCCGACCTATTTTTTGCTTGCCTGCAATTTTGCGAAGCTCTGCAACATTGTCTGTTCCAAAAAGTTCAATGCAAAGCTTGCGGTAATCCGTTGCCATAATCTCACCTCACAATATAGTGTAAATAATCATTTCTTTACGCTTATTATATTATGAAGCAAACAAATTGTCAATATACAGATTTGTCAGCTCTTTTGAGAGTAAGATAATAAGCAAGATAATAAGTAAGAACTTCTGAAAAAATCAAGAGCTATACAGCTAATCAAATCAGCTGATATAGCTCTTATTGTTATCTCATATCCGATAACGGAGTGTAATCTGTACTATTTCGCAGATATTCTTTCATCTTACCGCTGAGCAGTAATCTGACATAGCTCATAGGTTCGTTGTAGATAAGATAATCAAGTTCAGATACCTCATACATATTATCAGCATATTCATTCTCAACTGCATCGCAGTCGATTGATACCATAGAACCGTCAATAAGTTTGACTTCTACGCAGGCGGTGTCGATGTTGAATTCACAGGTTTTGATTCGATTTGTCATAGATAATTCCTTCCTTATTAAACTGTCAAATCCGTTGATATATAAGGCTTACACCGCAAGAGCCACTTCGTATGTAATCTCTTTGCTGTGTCCGTCAAGCCAACGGTAATTGCGGGTAAATTTCATAGTTCGTACGGGACATTTATTCTTAACCATCTGGCCGCCGACTGAACCTGCTTCTCTTGAAGTGAGATCGCCGTTATAACCTTCCTTAAGGTTAACGCCAACTTCTCTTGCAGCTTCCATCTTGAACTGATCAAGAGCAGCTCTTGCCTGAGGAACTACTGAATTGTTCTTTGACATTTCGTTTACACCCCTTTTCTTCATTTTTGCGTTTGCCTTATTATTTTTGCAATCCATTCAGGGTTTATTAATGTTAATTTTTTGATTAATTTGAAAGTTTTGAACAAGAAAACCGCCTCACAAAAGTGAAACGGTTTATAATAACGGGAATCAGATTATGTACTGAGTTTATTATGCGGATTTTCTCATCCGCTTTTTTCGCCCTTTGAAAGCCTTAAATTGTTCCTTCTGCTGCCGTTGCTTCTTTGAGTGTTCCCTCTATGTTTGCGATAAGGGAATTCCGCTTTTCAATCATGGCGGCGGAATCAACCGGAATTCCTGCATGAAGCTCGCCGGGTTCAATAAAACTAAGTCCGCCCTCATATTCTGCAGGAAAATAACCTTCTTGGGCAAGCTTTTCCCTTTGTTTCAGAACCTCCATGACATATTCGTGCTGCGGATTGTTGAAATCCCAGAACAGATACGGAACAATCATCATAACGAAACCGACAAGGTCAAATATCAGCGGAACTGCAAGAATGTTGAATCTTGCAGAATCTATATAGAGAACGTCCCAGTTTGAATTGAATCCGTTTCTGAGAATGATTACGGGTATTATCAGGCTGACAAATGTTGTAACGGGAGAAATAATCCAGTTAAAAACTCCGCTGAAATTCTCAAGACGCTCACCGGAAAGATACATCTGATAGTCATTCTTTCTGACACCCATATCACTGTCGGCTACATCGGGAATTGAAGTTGCAAGACCTTTGAAGAATTCACACGCAAAAATAACAATACCGCATAAATTCTGTTTTGTCGGAAAAGCCATAATCGTCAGCATTTCTGCTACGGCACTGACCGCGCATATTACAAGCTTTATGATTTTCAGACTTCTGTATGAAAATCGCTTTACAAAATACGGTGCAACAAAGCTGAGAGGCGTTGATCTGAAACTCATCAAAGTTTTCATCAAGCCGTAAATTGCACATTGGGTATACATTCGGAACGAGAAGAAATACATAACGTTTACTATGCTTATCATTCCGTTACCGAACGAATCAAGCAGTGTGGAAATAGTGTTCAGCCAGTTATACTTGTTTTTCATAACCTGAGAAATTCCGTACCATAAGGATATCTTCTGCTTTTTTTTAAGCGGAGGCTGAGGGATTCTCTCTGAAATATTTCTGACACTCAGCAGGGTTAACGCTCCCATGGGAATGAATACTGCAGGAATAACAAACTTATAGAATCGTATGTCGCTGAAGGCAATTCCGAAAATCGGAATTATAACATCAAATATATTTTTCACGAAATGGGAAAGTTTTACGGGCCAGGTTCTTATAAGCATTCTTTCGTGAGGGTTGGGAGAAATATTCTGAGTACACTGCTCAATAACATTATCAAACGGGAACATATCATATACCATAAACAGAAGATATGCCATCCACATTCTGTCTTCAACAAGCTTTACATTGTAAATCGGAAGCCAACCGATAAGGATTATCATAGCAGACTTCTGGACAAAATTTGAAAACAGCACATATTTATATCTTCCGTATTTGGGAACAAGTTTCTTTCTCCAAAGAATATTACGAAATCCGCCGTATGCGTTCACAAACAGCTGTATGCCGAATATTTTAAGAAAACTTCTTGCGCTTACACCGTTTATTCCGTTAAGAACTTTAACCAATGACAAGGGAAGAAACGCGGAGGAGTCGAACAGTATCATACATAATCCGGCAAGTGAAACTATGCCGTAAAAAGCAAGAAGTTTTCTCTCTGTTTTCTTTTCAAGAATACCGAGATTATCGTTAACGAACCAGTTAAGAACATTCCACAGATAGGTCAGCGGAAGTCCGATGAGAGTAATGACGGAAAACGCAAGATAAGGAAGCTTGTAATGATACATTATGAGGAAACATGATGCACTGAAGCCAAGATATTCAAGAGGAGATTTGATGCTGTAATTCATTCCGACTCCGAAGAATACTGTCAGATACTCTTTGAACGGAACGTAGTTCCCTTTTTCTCTGTCAGGTTCATTCCAATGATTTTTTACATTTTGAAATAAAGCTGTCATTTTACCGTTGCCCATCAGCTTGCCCTCCTTTCCTGACCATAAACCGCCTCTATGTCTTTAAGAGAGGTCGTACTTTGTTTCGGAAGCCAGTTTTCGCCAAATTCGATCATATCTTCATTTTCGGCACCGAGATATATTTTTTCGCATCCCAGGTTGCCGAAAAAGGCGTGGTGTCCGATAAACTTTACGCTTTCGGGCACATAAATATATGTAACTCTTTCGCAATACGAAAATCCGTCGGAACCGATTGATTCAACCCCGTCGGGTATTGTAATCGTTTCAAAACCCTTACACTTGAAGAAAGCAAGGTTACCGATTTCTTTAACTGAAGAAGGAATATCAACATATATCAGTGCTTCGCAGTCGCTGAAACATGAATCCTCAATTTTTGAAACCGAATCGGGTATTACATAGAAAGCATGCTTTGAAAACTGCTTGCCGTATTCTTCGGCATCGGCTGTTGTTTCATCGCCGTATTTTTTTGAAAACTCACTCAAAAATACTTCGGCAGTTTTTTCATCGGAAGGAGCAACACATCCTGCTCCGAGTGCAGCTCTGTACTGATGATTTCTCATAGGATGGAGAATGATTTCTTTCATATCCTTCGAATAAAGAACGCCGTCAACAGAAACGTAGTTCTGATTTTCAGGATCAACTATTACCGCCATAAGGTTTTTGGTATAGTAAAAGCAATGAGGTTCAAGCTTTGAAACATCTTTTCCGATAAATATAAAACGCACATATTCATTACAGCTCATTGAAAATTCGCGCACTTCGGTAACAGGTTTTGACTGATTGGCATTGCCCGATTCATCTCTGACATAATCAATGTGCAATGTTATATCATCTTCCTTGCCGACAAACTGATAAAGGATATATCCGTTATCTGTTTCCTTGTATGTATATTTGTCGGAACTGATTGAATTAAAGCTGAAAAATAAAGAAAGACCGACAAAAATTGATATTATAATAACAAATAAAACCTTGAATAGCGTGTTTTTTTTGCCTTTCATTTTCAAGTCCGGTTTTTTGTCAAAAAGCGGATCGTAAAGCAAATCTGTTTTGCTGATTGTAATATTGTCAGCCATTCATCTATTCCTCCTTTTTTAGCAGGTACTTAACCACCATTCGGTGTAGGCATCGGGATAGTTGGTTTTGAATCCCGCTATGCCCATATCGCATATCTGCTGCCACCACTCGGGATAATCGCCAAGATTTGAAAACACTTTGATCCCCATAGACTCAAACATTTCAACGTCCTCTTTAGTGAACGCTTCGTTATTGAGACCCACTTCCCAAAGATCGGAGCGTTTAACGAAATCCATTGTTTGTTCATTTATAAAACGGATATTTGCACCCAAACGCAGTCCCTCAGGCTTTCCGTTTTTACGGTAATGTTCCTGCATCTCTTCAAGCACTTCCCAGTCACCTGAGAAGAATATGTATTTTGAAACGTTTTCAGATTTTGCAAGAATTTCATCCATGCGGGGACACATACCCTTGCACTTGAATTCAACCTCAACGGTGAGGTCATAGTCAACAGTTGACAGCCATGCATCAAATTCGGGGAAGGTTATCAGATGGGTCACTCTGTCTTCAACGTAATCGGGCGGTGTGATCATACGTCTTCCACCGAAATGCTCCGTCCACGGATAAGGAGGATATTTAAGTTTAAGTGCATTACGATAAGGAATATCAAATTTCTTTATCTGCTCAGCTGTCATATCCAGTAGAACGTCACGGTGCTTTTCAAAAGTCATATAACCCATATTACCGTTATGAGTTATAATTATTTCTCCGTCTCCGCACAGTTGGATATCCAGTTCAATGCCCTCAAAACCGAGTTCTGCAGTTTTTCTGAATGCTTCCAGGGTGTTTTCAGGAGCAAACTGTGTCACACCCGTATGTGCAATTCTCATCGGCATTCCGCAATATTCTTTTTTCATCATTTTTACTCCTTACTTTTTATTCTGCAATAACAGCCACAGCCTGACCCGCTTTGAGGTTAAGAGAAAATTTTTTGTTTTCAACCGCAACGTCGCAAAGATATTCATTGCCGTCAGCGGTGATGATATATACCCTGGCTTTGTCAAATTCAGCATCGGGAACATTCCACTCGCCGTCTTTTCCGTTTTCGGAATATGCGATAAAGATTTTGTTATCTTCCGTTATCGGCAGAATAACATCATAACCTTTTTTCAGTTCAATGCCGTTCTTGGTGATTGAAAGTTCATTTCCGCACGTTTCAACACCGTCAGAGAAAGTCACTTTATAACCTTCTTTGTCATTACCCGTATAGCTGAGCCTCTTATATCGGTTAAGATATGTATACGGCACCTGCATTGTGCAGAACTGCCTGATAAACATCGGCACCCATACGTCTTTTTCAATGCCGTTGTTCATCCAGATATCTTCGCCGTGTACCGTACCGTAAAACACATTTCTCAAAGGCTCGACGTTGAGATATCCGCTGAATTCACCGGCCTGAATATTGATGCAATCGTCGATTGTCATATTGCTCATCCACCAGACGGCAGGGATTCTTCCCAGCGTGCGGATAGGTGCATCGCGCCAGTCTGTATCAATAATTTCAGCACCGCATTTTTCGTAATACTTTCTTATGGGGTGGTTACTCTCGGAGCGTAACGGCATTTCACGGTAAGTATATTCACTCGTAACGTCAATTCCGAGGCTCATAATATAGTCGAGCATCTTGTTTCTTGCCTCATCCTGCTCATGCATTTCTGTTCTTGGTCCGAAATTTTCCGCAATGCAGAAGTTATCGAGATGAACCGTGCCCGCCTCTCTGACAGGAATAACCTCACAGAATCGGTCAAAATATTTTTTGAAAAGACCGCTTTCCCAATACTGCTTATATGATGTTTTATATGCATTTCTGCCGTAAAAAACCTCAATAACCGCCGGAGTACCGTCGGGATACTTTGTTATTGCGCTTGCTTCAACAAATTCGGGATGTGATTGATTTGCATCATATTCGTCGGCAAGGTTACCGTGAACACTTACTACCGTGTTGTATTTTTCAGCTTCTTCAAAAAGCCACATAAAGCTGTCTCTCGGCGTAGCATCGCAGTCTCGCTTGAGATACGGATTAATAACTTCCATTTCGGGGTAACAGTCATCATGTCCGAGTCCCTGCCAACCGACAAGGTAAACAATCTTTTTTATACCCTGCGTTATGTTATCCATCATCCTGATTATTTCAAGTGCCTGTTCAAAAGTGATAAGAATCTCGGATGTTTTTTTCTCCCAATCGGGTTTTGCAAGAAACATCTTCATCCACAATGTTTTTGAATAGTCATAGTTGAATTTTTTCTGATTCATTATTTACCCTCCCGTTTGGCATACTTTTATTTTGTATAAATCGCAAATCGAATTAATATCTATATTATAATATAACAAAATATACAAATCAATACCGTAAAGTGTATTATTTTTGTGTTGTTTGATTAATCCAATATAAAAAACTTCTGATTGGTGAAGAACCTGTTGTAATCTGAAATATATTACCGTTTCTTCAGAAATCTCGTAAAAATTACCTTTCAAAAAAGCTGTCTTTGTGATTCAAAGGCAGCTTTCGACACATTATATTGATTATGTTGTCATAAAATATGTGTTTTTTCTTTAATAAGGGATTGAACGCCAACCTCTCTTGCAGCTTCCATCTTGAACTGGTCAAGAGCAGCTCTTGCCTGAGGAACAACTGAATTATTCTTTGACATTTCGTTTACACCCCTTTTCTTCATTTTTGCGTTTGCTCTATTATTTTTGCAATCCATTCAGGGTTTATTAATGTTAATTTTTTGATTAATTTGAAAGTTTTGAAATTCAAAAGCCGACGGGTTTTAATCCGTCGGCTTTGACAGTTGTTTATGCGATTGAAGATATCAGTTCGTCCATGGCTTCAAGAATTGCTCCTGCAGCCTTGGGACCGAGGGAATTGGTTTCCTCATAGTGTTTTCTGCCCGATTCATCAACGGCATTGTTGAAATAAGGCAGCCACTCGTGAAGGTAGAAATCGTTTTCGGGAATTATATATCCCAGTTCATCATTGCAAAGACCGATAACAAAATTATGCTCGCAGCGTGCCATATCCGAAAGAGATTTATATTCTGCTTCCGTGCCGTTTGCCGATTCCGCTGCCGACATAAAATTACCGCTTTCAAGCTCGGGTGAAAGCTCGCCCGGAATCATACAGACACCTATCTGCTTATTGCCCAGCTCCATATAGGAAACTTCGGATATGATTGAAATGTTTTTGTCTTTGTCTTTAGCGATATCGTTGTTGAGCACCCCAAGGAAGCGGACAAGCACCAGTGCTATGTTATCGCACTTGACTTCAGTTGCTTCGGTTTTAATGTTGATAGCGGGAGAGAGAACAACTTCGTTGTTTATGCTCATAACAACTTTGCCCACATCCTTGCCGAATTCCTTGACATATTCAAGACCAAGCTCAAAGTTACGCAAAACATCATCAAGCTTTTCACAGGTGATAAGTCCTCCGATAGCTCCGTTTATGAAAACGACGTTTGCGCCGCCCGTCTGCTCAACGATTTCTTTTTCCATATATGCAGGAAAATCTGCACTGACAACGGTTGTTCTTGCACCGAGGCATTCGGCGTGGCATGCAAAATTCACTATATAAGTATCGTCGCTGCCGTCTGCAGGGTTGAAGCGGATTCTTGTTATTGTTGCATCGTAGTCAATGGGCTCTCTGGTATCTGTCAGAAGGTTTTCGGATTCTGCGGTGCCGAAGTAGAGAACACCGTCTTTTCTCGCATCATATGCATCAATAATCGCTTTGGCGGTTAATTCTTTGAGACGGTTCATAAACTCCTCGTTTTTGCCGTCGGAAAGGAAATTCTTCCCCCAAAGACCCTGTGTATCAATAGCGGAGTGGGTATGGGTTGCGCAGATGTTAATTGATTTGAGACCCGGAATTTTACCGCTTTCAATAACAAGTTTTCTGATATCATTGATATCCTTACGGCTTATACCAACGCAATCAATCGCACAGATAACAACTCCGCCTCTGCCGCTGTTATCGTCAAGATAAACCGCCTTGGCATACATATCGTCAAGCACGGATTTTGCGGGATTGTTTGTATTATAGCCTGCAATATAGTATGTTTCTTCAGTTATATCGTCGGGTGTAAGAACTTCTTTTGCGAAGCCCACAGTCCATTTTTCACCGCTGTAAGAAAAAACTTCATCGCCTGCAAGCATATATTTTGTTGTTTCATCAACGGTTGTGTATGTTGAATTGGGGACAAAAAGAATTATCAGAGAAAGCAGGCCCGAAATAATTCCTCTGACCAATTCGGGAAGTTTCAGAAAGCGCAGTATTTCCATTATAAATTACCCCCATACCTTAAGCAGTTCAAAGAACGCTTCTGAGAAAGCCGTTCCGCTTTTTGAACCTGTTGAAACCGTTTCTTCATAGTGACCTTCACTGCCCGATGAGCTGTAATCGTTATCGGGTACTATGTAACCAACGGCATCGTTGCAAAGCCCGAAAACAAGCACTTCATCATCCTCATCAAAGCAGGTGGCAACGCCTTCGTAAGGGTATTCCGTGCCGTTGAATGCTTCTTCGGCAGAATAGAATCCGCCGTAAACAAGCTCGGGAAGCACCTCGCCCGGAGCTTCGATAATCTTTATATTCCTGCCGATTTCAACATAGCCGATTTCACTTGTGAGATAAACCTTACCGTCTTCTTTGAATGCTTTTACATTGCAAAGACCTGCACTCTCTGCAAGAAGGAAAACAAAATTGTTGACCTCAAAATCAATCTGAGCATGTCTGATGTTGAGAATGGGCTCAACCGCTTCGCCTTTTTCTGCAAGCTCATAAAGAATGCCTGCAACAATTTTGCTGTATTCCTTCATTTTTTCATATGAAGTAAGCTCCGCGGGAATCCCTTTGTCAACACCCATATCGGCGTGAATCGCTCCGCCGATTGCACCCTGAACAAAGATAAAGTCTGCATTCTTTGATGTTGTTACTTCTTTTTCTACATAATACGGATAGTCGCCCGAGATTTCGGTATTGCTCCAACCCAGGTTAACGGGGTGAGCGCCGAAATTGGCTATGTAAATCTCTTTTTTGCCCTCTGCGTTGGGAACAAAACGGAAAAGGTGAATTTTTTCATCAATGGAATAAGGATTTCTGCCGTCATAGAACATTTCGGGGCAGGCTTTTGCCGAATAATAAAGCGTACCTTCCGAGCGGTTGTTATATGCTTCTCTGATTGCATCGGCGGTTTTCTGAACTACCGAATCAATATAACCCTGATTTCTGCCGCTTTTGGGAATGTTGCCCCAAAGACCCTGAGTATCGATTGCGCTGTGGTTGTGAGTTGAGCCCACATCAATGCTGATAAGTTTGCCGTTGCCCGTAATATCACTGAGCTTTTCACGGATATCCTTGATATCGGCATTCATAAAACCTACGCCGTCAATCCATGCAAATGCTGCTGCACCTCTGCCCGAATTATCGTCAAGAACCACAGCTCTTACGCATAAATCGTCAATAACACCCGTTGCCTCCTGAGCAGGGAATTTAAGAAATCCGCCGAGAAAATATCTTGTTTCATCAACATCTTCGGGAGTAAGCACTCTGCGCGCAAAGCCTGCCGACCAATATTCTGATTTTGCTTCATCAATAAATTCTGAATTGCCTTCAAGGAAATTCTCCGAAATTGCCTGAACGGGTCTTTCATCATAGCCGATTTTGGTAAGGCTCTGAAAAACCGCACCGAGAAGTGTGGGTAAGCCTAAAAGCACCGCCATAATTGCCGAAATCCATCTGATAACTACTGCCATTTTAATTTCTCCTTTTTAAATGAAATTCTGCAGATTTTTAAGCTCTGCACGGATGTTGACATCATTCGAAAGCCTTGCAGGCATTGCCTCGTATTTTTCTGCAAGCAAAAGCAAATCTTCAATCAGCTTTTCATCCCTTGTTTTTATGTATTCAAATATCCTGTTCATAATATCGCATGAAACAAAATATTTTTCCGACCATTTTTTAAGTTCACGGCAAATGGGCAAATCTCTTTTGAGATATTCTCTGCAAGCACTCATTCTGCCGAAATAATTTTCTGCAAGAGAAAAAGCTTTTTCTTTATCGCCGGATTTGAATGCGGTTTCAATTTCATCAAATGCCTCATACATACGCCTTGAATTTGCATCTTTGAGGCACGAGGTATAAAAATGGTCTGCAAAGACAATGAAATTATTTGCATTTTCTTTGCCGATAACCTGCCTTATCGCACCCTCCCAGGATTTCTGCGAATCATAATTTTCACTGTCCCAGAGATAATCCGCAAAGGTAATCAGCGGAATTTTTGAGCACTCCGCATATTCCATACAGTTTGAAATGATACCCTCGGAATATTTATACAAATCGGGGTCACGGCCGATAATCGGCGAAATATGCATTTCGTTATACATTGAGCAGTCGTTCACGGGATAGTTATCCCAATAAAGCGGCTTGTGATATGTGTTTTCAATAAACCTTACCGCCTCGGAACTTGTCAGCTCACGGGAGCAGATATCTCTGCCCGTCCAGAAAACGGAAACAAGGGTCGGAATATTTTTGCCCAGCTTTGAGATGTAATATTCATTACCCTTGCCGTGATAAAGGGTTGGGCACACCGTAAGACGGATTGACGAATCGAGCCCTTTCAATGCATCATAATATCTGTTTATCAGCTCAACATGAGCATTGACCGTTTCACCGAAAACCGCTTTATCTTCTTCAAAAGCAAGCTCTTCGTCAATATCGTCAAGAAGCAGACCGAAGCAGCGAATTCCGATTGAATAAAGCTGTTTTGTTTTATTCATCAGGGCGTCAAATTCTGCATCATCCGAATATTTTATTGAAAGACCGGGTGCAATGCACCAGAAGAAATCCATATAGTATTCTTTTGCGCAGTCAACAAGCTCTTTTAATTTTGCAAGCTCATCTTCGGGATAATTCTCACGCCACTTTTCACGGTGATACAAATCATCCTTCGGTGCGTGATAAACGGTGTTCATTCTGTTTTTTGCCATAAGCTCCATAACGGATTTACGTTTTTCATGACTCCACGGATTTCCGTAAAAGCCTTCGATATATCCTCTTACGGCAAAAGAAGGCGAGCAGATATATTCACCGTCGGCAACATTGTTTTCGTCAATGCGCCTTGCAAAATCACAGAGGGCACGGAATGCACCTTTTTCACAAGAGCAGCAAATTTTCACTTCCTTGCCCGAAACGGAAAGAATATATTTTTCATCGGTGACTCTGTGAGTTTTTTCACAGTATGAAATACGCTTTGAGTTTTCATAAACAATTTCAATTTTATAGCCGATATTGCCGGACAGTTTTTCAAAAACAGCTCCGGGATTAAATTTGCGGTTCATATTAATTCCTCCCGATATTAATAATACAACAACTTTTTCTTTTTTACAATTATTAAATCGCTACATATTTCACCTTGATTTTTATGCATTTTAATGATAAACTCGTTTTGGAAGTGATGAAAATGACAATCAGACCTTATGAAAAAAAAGATAAAGAAAATGTTCGCTTTGTCTGCCTTAACAGTGAAGGACCCTGCAAAAGCTCAAAAAGAGGAATAAACTTTGCCCTTGCGGTTTATTGCGATTATTACATCGAAAACGAACCCGAAAACTGCTTTGTTGCCGCTGACGAAAACGATAAGGCAATCGGCTATGTTATCTGCACAGAAAATTTTGACATTTTTAAAGAACGATTTGTGAGCGGATATTACACCAAAATCAAAAAATGGGAATGCCGCCGCAGAAAATCTGCTTTAAGATCAATTATTCCTCACGAAAAATATAAACATGATTATCCCGCACATCTTCACATTGATGTTCTCCCCGAATATCAGCGAATGGGTCTGGGGCATAAAATGACGGATGCCCTTCTTGAACATCTGAAAGAAAAAAACGTGAAGGGAATTATGCTTACAACATGGATAAAAAACGAAAAAGGCAGAGGCTTTTATGATAAATACGGCTTTACTCTGCTTGAAGAAATGAAAAACTGTGCGGTTTACGGACTCAGACTTCAATCTGCAATCGAGGCAGAATAAAAAAGAAGAAGGTAAAATATGAAACAAAAGGTTTTGTGCGGAGCTGATGTGCTTGCACGCGACGGCTTTGATTTTCAGGGGAAATGCGGACTTATCACCAATCATACGGGTGTTCTCCGTAACCTTTCTTCAACCGTGGATATGCTTAAAGAAAGGTGCAACCTTGTTGCTCTTTTCGGACCTGAGCACGGTGTCAGAGGCGATGTGCAGGCGGGAGAGAGCATAACTTCTTACACAGACAAAAAAACAGCTCTTCCCGTTTACAGCTTATACGGTGACGGTATATCCGAAAGTGAAAAGGCACTCACATCTCTTGATACCGTGATTTTTGACATTCAGGATGTGGGCGCAAGATTTTATACCTATGCTTATACAATGACAGATGCAATGAAGCTTTGTGCGGAGTGCGGTATAAAGTTTATTGTTCTTGACAGACCGAATCCCCTGGGCGGTTTAAAAGCAGAGGGAACCATACTTGACAGGCGTTTTTCTTCGTTTGTGGGAAGATTTCCGACGCCTACACGGTGCGGTCTGACAATCGGTGAATTTGCCCTTATGATGAACGAAACGGAAAACATGGGCTGTGACCTGACGGTTATTCCTATGGAAGGCTGGAAAAGAGAGATGTATTATGATGATACCGATCTTGTTTTCATTCAGCCTTCGCCCAATATTCCCACCGTTGATACTGCTTTTGCCTATATCGGTACCTGCATTTTTGAAGAAACAAACCTTTCAGAAGGCAGAGGCACAACCAAACCCTTTGAAATGATTGGCGCCCCGTGGCTTGACAGCAAAGCGGTTATTGAAAAAATCGGCGAGCAGGGAGGTGTTATTCTTCGTGAATGTTCGTTCACACCGACCTTTTCAGATTATAAGGACACATTCTGCCGCGGCATTCAGTTACACGTTACCGACCGTAAACCCTTTTCGCCTTTTGCCGTAGGAATAAAGCTTCTGGACACAATAAGAAAAACACACTCCGAATTTGAAATTGAACCGTCAATCACAAATCTTATCGGCACGGATGATATCTTCAGACCGGACTTTGACCCTGATACATTTATCGCACGGGAAGGGAAAAAAATAGCCGAATGGCAATCATGCTCAAAAAAATGGTATTTATATTGATATACAAAAAATCACCGCCGATGGAAATTCCACGGCGGTGATTCTGTTTATTCACTTTTCAACGGCACAGCGGATATTCCAGCCGTTTTCTTCAAGAAGTTCTTCCGCTTTTTCCTCTGTGCAACCGAGAATTTCGGTAACAATACCAATCATTCTTCTGCGCAGTTTTTTGTTTGTGGGTCTGAGATTAATCATCATATTTTCATAAACACAGCCGCATTTCACCATGGATGCGGTTGAAATCATATTGAGAATGATTTTTTGTGCCGTGCCTGCTTTCATACGGGTTGAGCCTGTTATAACCTCGGGACCCGTATCGGTGCAAATGTCAATATCCGCCGTTTTTCCAAGCTCGGAACCGGGATTGTTTGTGATTGAAAAAGCCTTTGCGCCGAGGCTCTTTGCATAATTCACGGCAGAAATAACATATGCCGCCGAGCCCGAAGCGGAAATGCCGATTAATATATCTTTATTGCAGAAATCACGGGCTTTCAGGTCTTCAACACCTGCCTCGGGATTATCCTCTGCATTTTCGGCGGCTCTGAACATACACTTTTCACCGCCTGCAATAATACCGTTGAAAAGGTCGCAGGGCACACCGAAGGTGGGCGGACATTCCGCCGCATCGCAAACTGCAAGTCTGCCCGAAGTTCCGCTTCCGATATAAAAAATCCTGCCGCCCGATTTTATTGCATCGGCAACCGCATCGCAGACAGCGGCAATCCGGGGCAAGGCAGATTCAACCGCAACGGTTACCCTGGCATTTTCGTTGTTTATAATTTCAAGCATTTCGAAAGTTGACATCTTGTCTATGCTGTATGTATCGGGATTTCTCATTTCTGTTTTAAGCATTTTTACACAACCTTTTTGAAAATGAAATCGCACCGTTCACCATAGGTTCATCAAGGAATGTAAGCGAAGCTTCGCCCTCGATATATTTCATAAGGAAGGGATATAATATTTCTTTCTGTTTGCACAAGCCGCCGCAGACAACAATTTTACCGTCGGTGTTTTTCTTTGCTCCGTTGATGATTTTTGCCGCCTCATAAGCATTGCGGTCTATGATTGCATTTGCCGCAGCGTCGCCGAGATTATATGCTTCAAAAACAACGGGGGCAAAAGCTGCAACGTATGCCGCACCGCCGTCATATATATCAGCAGCGGATTTTTCAAGGCTTTTACCGAGCTTTTTTTCAACAAGCTTCAGAATTATTTCACTTCCGCCTCTGCCGTCAATGAATTCAAATGCCGAATTGAGTGCATCCGAACCGAAGTGAAATCCGCTTCCGCCTTTGTCAATCATATATCCCCTGCCGCCTGTGCGGTAAAGTTTTTTACCTGAACGGGCATAAGCGACGATGCCTGTTCCCATTATCACGCCTGTTCCGTTTTCGCCTTTTAATGCAGCTTCCAGTGCAAGATCGATGTCACTTCCGCAGTCAGACAAAGCAAAACCGAAGCCCGACAGAAACTTACGGATAAATTTTTGATTTTCCCCGGTTTTGCTGCCTGCGATTCCTGCGAAAGCAGATATTTCACCCAAGTCCAAACCTTCGCATATTTTTGTTATGCCTTCATTCAAAACAGTAAAAGTGTTTTCAATTCCTTGGTTGACGGGGTTTGAATTGCCGAGAAACAGTCTTTTGATTTCGTTTCCGACTGAATCCGTAAGCAGAAATTCCGTTTTTGTTCCTCCGCCGTCAATACCCAGCAAATATTTAATGCTCATCATTTTCCTCTTCTGCATAGTATACACGCAAAAAAATTTTTCAGACCATATCAATTATATCATGTACAAAAATCAAATTCAATTAAAAAGCCGTTTTCATACTTCGGCTACGGTATCGATTTCAACAAGAACGTTCTTCGGAAGCTCTTTTACCGCAACGCAGGAGCGTGCAGGCTTGCCGGTGAAATATTTTGCATAGACCTCGTTGAATGCGGCAAAATTGCCCATATCACTGAGGAAGCAGACGGTTTTCACAACCTTTTCAAGGCTGCTGCCCGATGCTTCAAGAACGGCCTTTATATTTTTGCATACCTGTTCTGTCTGCTCCGTGATGGTCTGTGCTTCAACGGCACCGCTTTCGGGGTTAATGGGAATCTGTCCCGAAGTGAAAACAAGTCCGCCTGCTACGATTGCCTGAGAGTAGGGTCCGATTGCATCGGGTGCATTTTTAGTGTAAATAATGTTCATAAAAATTCTCCTTTTCAGATTTTACGATACTGATTATATCACACTTGATCACGGATTTCCACAACCGATTAAAAGAAAAAACCCCGTAATACATCAAGTATTACGGGGTTTTTGTCATTTTGTCTGAACGAAAAATAACCTGATAAAAACTGCTTCGCACCTTAAAAAGAGCTAGTTTGGATATGGAACAAGGCGAAAAGCACAGGAATCCTTGACGGATTCCGAGCATTTTCAACGCAGTTATATACCAAAACAGCCTTTTTAAGGCTTAAATTCCTTATGAAGGGTCGCCCTTTCTCCGCCGGTTTCTTGCTTTATGTTTTATTTACCGAAAAGCGAACCGATTGCGCCGAAAATTGTATTGAAGAAAAGCACAACCGTAAGACCGGGCATTTCGGAGAATCCGTTTGCGCCGTAGGTGTCAAACAGCCAGAGGCTGAGATTTGTGAAGAAGGTTGAGGGTTCTTCTTCGACCTTGGGCTCCCTTGCACCTACCTTGACGAGAATGTTTTCAAGTCTTGTTTCGATTTTTTCCTGCTGTCCGTCGTAGCACGCAGTGCTGTTTACAAAAGCTTCAGCCTCGGCAAGAGCTTCGGCAAGCTCCTTCGCATCATCAGCACTGAGGGCTGAGGTGTCAACCGCCTTTGCCTCGGGGATATAATGATTTTTAAGATCTCTGGGGTCTCTTCTGCCGTTGAACTGGGGGAAGTCTTCGGTTGAGTAAACATCCGTAATATCGTCTGTTGCAAGAAGTCTTGTTGCAAGAGCGATGATGGCATCGTTTCTTGCGGTCTGCTCGTGACCCTGACCGTCAAAGTAGAAGGTGTGGTCGGGAAGAAGACCTGTTGAAGCGTCAACAACGTTATCGGGTGAAATGTGGTTGTGTGATGTATCTGAGCAGTTAACGCTTGTGTTTGCCTGCTGATAATCCGCACCGAGAGTTTCGCCGCAAATTGCGCTGTGAGCACCCATTGATGTTGATGAAAGATGGATAACGCCGTCTGCATTGTCGTCATTCCAGGAGTTGCCTATGAGATAAAGGGGTACATCGTAGTCAACAATATTGAATACCTGAACGCCCTTGTCAACCAGCTTCTGAATGTTGTCAAGTGAATTTACCTGTGCCTCGTAGAACATATCGGTCTGCTTCTTTATTTCGGGCTTTGAACCCAGGAGAGCAGCCGATGCCTCGGGGTAGTACTCCTTGGGGCAAAGACCCCAGAGGCTTGTGATATTTGCCGCAACATCTTCAACAAGGCAGTCGGCAACATTTTTGAGTACGCTTGAAAGCACCTGGTCGGGCAGGATTCTTGCGATAACCTCTATCATTCTTGCTTCTTCTTCGTCCATAAGGGCCTCAAGGAAACCGTTGTAGAGGAAATCGGTATCAAAGAAAGCAAGGTTCTTTGTGTAAAGGTCGCCCACGATTGTTGAGCCGTTAAGTGCGGGAACGATATATACAACCTTGTTAAGGTCATCCATAACCTGAGGATAATACTGGAACAGAGCGTTTGCAAGTGAGCCGCCCATACTGATGGGAACGATGTTCACCTTATCGTGGCCTGTTTCTTCCTTAACCATCTGAATGTATTCATAAAGCTCTTTTACGGTGTCGTAGTTGTTACCGAATGAGTTGTATGCGAAATAATAGAGATGGTCTTCGCCTGCCATTTCAGCAAACGCCTGAAGAGGAATGTTATTGTAAATCTGCTGTTTTTCGTAGTCTGAGCATTCTGCAACGGAATAGAGATATTTTTCGACCTCGATGTTGCCTGTGTTCTTGCCCTTTTCGTCGCAAAGGTTAACCTCAAACGCATCCATAACAACACCGCAAAGTGCGTTTGAAAGACCGATATCATGCTGGGTGATAAGGGTAAGGAGTGCGGGAACAAGAACCTTGAGCACAATTGAGCCCACATCAAAAATTGCGGGGAAGCAGCTCATTCTTTCGCCGTCTGCATCAAGCAGATAATCGCCGTTTTTGTCAAGAGCCCATACGTTGGACTGACCGATACCGGGAACAACAATGGCGGGGCAGGTGTCGCAATCGCCGTTGCACTCGGTTTTAACTGCGGATGCACTTACAGAGAGCATTGAGAATGCCAGCGCAGCCACAAGGATGCAGGAAATGATTTTTTTCATATTTATAACCCCTTTCGGTTTTAAATACACGGTGAACCTTTATACTATTGTATATCACTTTAAAGTGTTGGTCAAGGAAAAATCGGATAATTTGCGAAATAAGTATCAGTCACCCTGAGTTTTGTTTTTATTTCTGAATCTGTAAAGCGCAATCAGAGAAGAAATAATTCCCGAAATCTGCGCAAAAACGGCGGTTGAGCCGAGAATTGAATGGTAAACCGTCCACAGTGAAAGATTCACAAGGAGCATAAGCCTGATATTCTGCTCTTTTTTCTGGAAAACCGCCAGCATATAGAATACCGCCGCAACGGTTGAAAGCAGGTCAAGGGGAATTTTATAGCCCATCAGCCCCCCTGCCGCATAAAGGATAAGAAAAATTATTTTTTCCGCAGTGCCCGACTGAGTGCCTTTATATTCGTGCCATATTGAAATAAAAAGCTGAAAAACAGCTACAAGGCACACCACAACGCCTGAATTGAAGCCGTCAAGCAAAAGGATGTTTGCGGCGGAAAACACGTTGGAAAGCACGGATACAACAAGCATCTGCTTTTTCTTTTTTAACTGAAGGGTCAGTATTACTGCCAGGGTAACGAGTATACCCAGAAACTGTGCTATGTAATATTTCATATTATCTCCTGAAATGTAATAACAGTGCAAAGTGTCGGAAGAGCTCTGCCCTTACCCGATTATAACGGGTAAGGGTAAAACCTGTCATTGACTTTGCACTTAAACCGACCAGGGACTGTCGACAAATCTTGTGTGGCGGTAAGGAAAGGCTTTGAAGAACGCATCCGCATTGCCTTTTATTTCAACACCGTCTATATACACAGCGGTCTGTGCATTATGCCCCTCACCTGCAAGCAAAAGCCTTGCTGCGGCAGGCGGGGTAAGGGAAATATCGTAATCCCCTTCCGCTTTCTTTGTGACGGTTGCTTTGCCGTTTTGGTATTCAATTTCAAAAATGCCGTTGTTACGCTCAAATTCGTCAATACACTTAAGGCGGAAAATGCCGTATTCTTCGGGGTAAGCGTTGCATTCCAGAAGCCTTTGCATATTGTAAATCCTGCCTGCGGCACCGCCGTCGTAATCGTAGGAAACGCCGTCAATACGGTCTGCAATGCAGGCAATGTCACTGCCCTGATACTGCTTTCTTACTCTGAGGTTTTTTACTATTCCGTCGTAGTTACGCAGAAATCCCAGCAAGCCGTAAACTGCCTCGGGTGTCAGTGCAAAAAGCTCCTCAACATTAAGTTCCTCGGGTCTTATGAGGGTGAAACGCACATAGCCGTCGGCAACACCGTTTTTGTCACGCCTGAAATAGGTGTAATCCGCATTTTCAAGAGGCGTATCGCAGAAATGCTTTTTTTCTTCACGGAGAGTCATCAGATTTTCTTTGAGAGCACATTTTGCGTGAAGCTCACTGAGCTCCTCAAACTGCTCACCTGTGTAAAGTGTAACATCCGTATTGCGTGGGATATTCTTAAGCCTTTCAAAGGGAATTTTTATTGCAAACATACGGTTAAGGTTTGCATAGCCGAATTTTTCGTAGTATTCGATTGAGAATGGATGAAGAAAACCCATAGTCCAGTCGTTTTCGATGGCGGTTTCACCGATTTTTTTCATAATTTCACGGATTCCGCCCATTCTGCGGTATTCGGGCTGACTGCACACACCGCTGACGATGACCGAATTGAGGAAGCTGCCGCAGTAGTTGACGCTGAAATCAAGAATCTCAACCCCTGCAATAAGCCTGCCTTCTTCAAACGCGGCAAGAACGGGCATTCTCACGGTGCTGTCTTCTTTCTCATCGAATTTCCATATAAAGGACGCCGCGGATACTCGCTGGTAATCCACCGCCTCGCTGTCTTTTATATATCTTACTTCCATATTTATCCTCTTATCTGTGCCTCGGTTGCAAGTCTGAGCATATCCTCATTGTCGCTTTCAACCGCATCGGACATCAGCTTGCGGCGCTCAAGGAGCTCGGCATACATTTTTTCTTTCTTATCGTTATCAAGGTCATAGAAAAGCATAGGAATAATTCCAAGTGAGCCTGTTACGGCAGGGATAATTGTGAACATTGCAAAAAGGAAGAATTTAACCTTATCCGTCTGCTCCGCACCGGTTCTGAATGCGTTTGCCTCGTAGCCTATCATCTTTTTTATGGCTGTTGTGACAACCGCGCTTGTGTTTGAGGATATCTTGGCGGCTATGCCTTTTGCAACGGATGCCATTGCCTCTGTGCGATAGCCGTTTTTCCATTCGCAGTAGTCCATAGCCTCGTTATACATTTCGGTGCCGATAACGGATTTGAGACCGAAGAAAAGAGTCCAGATAATCTCCCACAGTGCCATTGCAATGCCCATAGGAACAACCTTCTGATACATACCGCCCGAATAATTCTTTTTCATGCCGATACAGCCAAAAAGGAAAACGGGGATATAAAGAATATTTCCGATTTCTTTTGCCAGTATGTAAAGCAGACGGCTTGAAAAGCGTCTTCTCATCCAGGGTACCCAGGCATAGCTGGCAGGGCTTATGGGTGCGGCGGGTATGCCTGCAACAAGGGTCATTGATGAGAAATGAAGAACATCGGTGTAATAATCGTCCTCACTACCCTTGATGGCAAAGCCGCTGAGGAAATCGGAAAGAGTTATGAGAAGAAGGGGCTTGTTGCGGATAACGGATTTGATTGACATAAGCACGCTGGGTGTTTTGATGGACTGCATAACCCTTTCTTCCGTGTTGTAGAAGAACCAGAATGAGGATGCGCTTGATGCAACCGTGGTGAATACACCCATACCCACAAAGAGGTTTGTATATGCCTTTGCAAGCTTGCCCGCATCGCTGAGATACATACTTCTGAGCACATCGATGAGAATTGTTACCGCCTGCTCGGGTAATTTTTCGCCGAAGAAGCCCGATGCGAAGTTTGCAAGTGTGATAAGCCTTGTTCTGTCGTTGGGGTGTGGGGTGATTGTGGACATAAGACCCGTTCTCGAAATGGTCTGGAAGGTGGTGATGCCTTCCCTTGCAACGGTAAGAAGCAGGTAGAACATCATTTTTGTAACATCCGTGGAGGTTGTACCTTCAAAAAGATGGGGCATAAGCCAGTAAAGGCTTGTAAGCACGCAGCCAGGGATAGCAAGAAACATAAGGTAGGGTCTGAACTTGCCCCAGCGGGTACGGGTTTTATCAACCACCGCACCGAAGAAAATATCATTGACAATATCCCACACACTGTTGATTGTGTTTACAACGGTCTGAATGCCCAGGTCAATGCCTACGATGCTTGTAATGAATCGGTTTGAAAAAATGTTGATATTAAAGCTCTGCGCCGCATCCCAGATGATGAAGCCCACAGATTCCTTTGTGCCCACATACCGTCTGTCCTGAGTTTGGGATGCCGCGGATTTTTCCCGACGGCTGTCCTGTATACGGCGGAGCTCCTCAAAGGCTTTAGCGTTTGATTTGTAATCATTGTTATCAGCCATAATTTCACTCCCTCAGAGAGAATTATTTGTATTCCTTCACAAGTGCGTTAAGCTCGCCCATAACCGATGAGCCTGCCTCACTGCCTGCGGAAAGCATTTCTTCGTAGTGACGCTGAGGCTTGCCCCAGAGCTTTTCGCCCATATCGGTGTTCCACAGTGAATCTGCAATAAAGGGAGCATAATCGTTATCGGGCACGATGTAGCCGATTGCATCGTTGCAAAGACCCATTACAAGAACGGTTTTGCCTTCGCCTATGATATCCGCAGTGTATTCGTAATTCCAGTCGGTGCCTGTGTATGACTGTGTTTTGTCAACAACATTGCCGTAAACAAGCTGAGGGATAAGCTCTCCCGGTACGGTAAGCATTGCAATATCCGTGCCGATTTCAAGATATCCTACCTCAGTAATTACCGAATATCCTGCAGGTGCGGATTTATCCCGTACAACCGTCAGACCCAGAAGACCCGAAACCGCGCCCAGCTCCATAAGACCGTATTCAAGGGGAACTCTGATTTCTTTCATTTTTACATTGAGCACGGGCTCAACGGGCTTTGCGTTTTCTTCTGCTTCAAGAATGATTCTTGCAAATTCGTAGCCCAGCTTCTTTGCCTGCTCGTAATCCTTTGTAACGGGGTCGGCTTCAATCTCTTTTGCGATTTCGTCAAGGATTTCCTTTGTTTCAACGCCGCCTGCGTTAACGGAAATAGGCGACTGTGCGCCCTGAATGAACATAAAATTAATACCCTCGGCGTTCATTTTGTATTCGGTGTAGTTGGGGTAATCTGCCGAGAGAAGCTTTGTTTCTCTGTTGATTGTGGTGGGATGTCCGCCTACATTGGCAAAAACCGTAGGTGCGGAATTCTTGTTATCGGGCACAAACTTGAAGCAGGCAATTACGTGCTGATAGCCTTCCATATCGTAACGCTTGTTGAAGATATAGCCGTATTTATCATCCATATAATTGTTGTTTCTTTCGCTTCTGCCGATGCCCTCGGTTTCAAAGTAATAAAGAGTACCCGCTTCCATAGCCGTATAAGCCTCAACGATTGCATCGGATGCGCCGTCAATCATAAGCTCATAGAATTCGGAGTCGATGCTCCTTGTTTTTTCAATAAAGGGCAGAAATGAGAAAAGATTTTGGAATATGGTTTTGATAAGGGGCTCAAGACCGAAGCCCTGAGTATCGATAACCGTGTGGCAGTGTGTGCTGTTGACATTGATTGCAACGATATCGCTTTCAACGCCCATTTCCGCAAGCTTTCTTTCAGCTTCGGCACGGATTGTCCTTACGTCGGCATTGCACACGCCGATGCCGTCAACCGCAACCATAACAACAGTGCCTCTGCCCGAATTATCGGTAAGAGCCACGGCATTTGCGCCCTGGTCGTCATAAACGCCGTTGATTTTCTGGGTGAAGTAACCGCCCGTGTAATATTTCTTGGAGCCGTCTTTCAGATTTTCGGGCACCATGCTTGCCTTGCCGAAGCCCAGATACCACTTTGCGTTTTCGGCAGGAGCGTCAATGAAATTTTTGTTGCCTTCATAGAAATTTTCGGTTTCGTAATCCTCAATTGACACAAAATCCTTGGGAAAAAGCGCACCGAAGCCCTTGAACACCGCATTGAGCAGACCGTTTATAGCGTTGGTGCAGAACATAATTCCGCTGTTATCCATTGCCTCGCCCTCGGATGCAACGGCAAAAACCGTGCCCGAAAAAGCAAGTGTTAACGCAAGGATAAGCGAAAGGATTTTTTTGACGCTGTTTTTCATCTGAAATTTCCCCTTTACTTTTTATTACGGCTCTCAATAACCCTTTGAGCATCCTTTTTGTGAAAAAGTCTGTCCCGTGCAGTACGGAAGATGAAATAAAGGTCACTGAGAGAATATTTATTGTAGAATTCGCCCGTTCTCATATTGAGAACAAAGTTTCTGTCAAGGAATTTATCCAGCACACGCTCAAGCGCGTTGGGTTTCATATGCTTTAATGCGTAATCGGAAAATTCATAATCGAACTCCCTTTTTGAAAGCTCATCGAAATGAGCACCGCCCTTTTCAAAAAGTGTATCCTCTTTAACCGCCGATGCGGAAAATATGACAATATTCTCATCACGGGGAAGGGTTACGGATTTTCTGCCATCAAGAGGTATTTTCACGCTGAAAAGGTAAAACTGCTTTGCGGTAAGATTGCCCTCGGGGCTGTGGGTATGGCTCAATGTGATTGCCTGAGGCAGGGGCTTTATGTAACCCGTTTCACCAAGCATCATCAAATCCCAAAGGCCCTGTGCTTCAAAGCAATCGGGCACCGTAACATCCGCACCGCCTATATTTACGGATTTATCTCCGCCGAGAGATGCAACAAGCAGGTGAAGGATTTTGTATTCGCCGTCAAGGGTGATTTCTCCCCCGTCGCACACAAGGCAGTTTTTTTCATCTGCGGAAAATTCATATTCAACTCCAGAGAAAATGAACTTCTTAGGTGTGATTTCACGGGGCAATGATACTCCCCCTTTAAGGGTTGAAGCCCTGCGGTTTTTATCGGACGTGATACCCACCGCATTGAAATTCAGCGGAATGCTTACACTTTTCTTATCTGTTTCTTTTTTGAAAAATACAAGGGCAAAGCTTCTGATCTGGTTGTGACCCATATCAAAAACCAGCTTGCCGTCTGTAACCTCAACAGGTCGGGGGGCTTGCTCGTCACCGCGGATTTCAAAGGCTTTTTCCACGGGAAGTGAAAAAGAGGCTTCAACTCCCTTTTGTTCAATACCCGAACACTCCGCAACACGGAGGATTATTCCATCGGAATTCTGCGCCTTTTTGAGTGCCGTGATTCTGGCTTTATCGTTATTGAGGTTTGCAAATGAATATTCTCTGCCGAGAGTACCCGCATTTTTTTCGGTAATGAAGGTATGCATGGGTTGGCAGAATTCATCCGCACAGGCGGTCATATTTTCGGGGCTTCCCGAGTGACCCTTTATCGCAAAGGAATAACGGTTAAGACCCATATCCATTACATGCTGTGAGCACTCGTGGCGGTAGTTATTCATGGGTGTGTGGATAAGTGTCAGGCGCAGGGTTGAAAGGTGGGGTTTATCCCATCCCTGCCGTGAATCGCTGAATACCGAAACACCGTATTCACCGCCCTTATCGGTAATATCCGCCCATTTCTGTGCAGGCACCTCGCAAAGCTTTTCGGTGTTTGTGCCTCTCTGAACATATCCGATGCCCGTATCGTAATTGGCATATTCGTTTTCTGCGGTGAAAGAAAACTCTGCTTTCAGCAGTGAGGCTTCCTCACGCCAATCCGTTTCGTTATAAACGGAAACATAACCGCTTTCACTGTCAAGGGATATTATTTGAGTGAACCTTGATTTGCCTGCGGTTTTTGTAATTTCAAGAGAACAGAGTGCGGGACCTTTATCCCTTATTCTGATTTCGGGACTGCCTGCATACATATAAGGCGTTCCGCACAAATCCTTGTATTTTACTTCCCAGGCAGGCCATTCAAGGCTGTGGATATTGTTATAAATACCAAGCCTTACGGGGCTTTTGATAAGCTCTCTGCCCAGAGTTTTATCAAACACGGAGCAGATATCCCCGTTTTCATCGATTTTAACCGCAAGGTATTTGTTTTCAAGCGATTTTTCGGTAACGGTAAGGTCTGATTTGATTTCACATTCCTTGCCCTCACGCAAATCGAAAACCGCAATTCCGCAGGAGGGAACATCCGCAATAAAGGTGATTTCCTTTCTGCCGTCGGGTAAACTTCTTGTCTGTGATGGAACCTCGTTGCCGTCTTTATCAAATACCGAAAAATATTCTTTATCGCTTTTTACCGCAACACTTACCGCACCTTTTCTTGAAGATACGCCCTGCACGGGGTTTGACACGGCAACGGGAATTCCCGTCACAAATGCGGTGTCAAGATTTTCTGCAATCGCCTTGCAGGCGGCGGTATATTCCGCCGAGAAGGTATTCATTGCCTGAACATAATCGTTGTGGCTTCTTTTATAACACTCTTCAAAGGATGTGCCCGTGATATCATCGTGAAAATGGTGGGCAATAACCTTTTTTATGCCACTGTCAAGACCGTACTGCGGATAAGGCGCAAAGCCGTTTATGTATGCGGCGGCGGAGAATCTTTCCGCTGCATCCCAAAGAAGTTCGCATCTTCTGTTCCACCGTTTGGTGACGGTTCTTGCGGTGTAGCTGCCCGTGCCGTGGGCTGTCAGCAGAAGTTCGCCGTCGTAAACGGGCATTTTTGCTTTTTCATCATCTGGCATTGCTTCAAGAGTATCAAAAAATTCCTTGGTTGTGGCGGAATAAACTTCCGTTCCGGAATTTTTGTTGTTCCTCTGCGCCGTCACAATATTCTTCACCGATGATTTATGAGGCGCTCCCCCTCGGTCACCGTTGCCGTGGTAGACAAAAGTGATTGGGGGGAGATTTTTTTCTTTTGATTTTTCAAGCTTTTCAAGCACTCTGTGTGCCTTGGGAAGCTTTCTGAATATTGTGGTGTATGAAAAGGGCATAAGCGCCGCCCATACACCGCTGCCGTCGGCACCCATCCATCTGCCGATATCAAAGGGCACATCAACACTGCTGCCCCAGAAAAGCTTGCCCGTTGAAAAGCCCGTTACCCCCGAATGTGCCGCAACCTGGGGCAGTGCCTTGCCGAAACCGAAGCAGTCGGGCAGGAAGATATCATTGGATTCCGTACTGAATTCTTCACGAAAAAAGCCGTTGCCGTAAAGAATGTTGCGTGTCAGCGCCTCGGGTGAGGGAATATTCACATCGCCGTTTTCGTAGCAGGCACCGCAGGGATTCCATCTGCCCTCGGCAACATATTTTTTCAGCTTTTCAAATTCTTCCGGGTAATATTCCTTTATCAGCTCATATCGGTAGCTGCCCTCAAAGTTGAATTTGTATTCGGGATATTTTTCAATGAATTCAAAATTCCTTTTGAGGGTATCGGGAATAAAATCTTCAATGCTCTGCTCCAGAGTCCACAGCCAGGAGGTATCCAGATGAGCGTTGGATGCTGTATAAATTTTTGATTTCTGTTTCATATTATCTTACACTGTCGTAAATTTCGTAGAAGCTGCCGATGAATTTGGGTGCGGCACCCTTGCCGTATGAGATAAGGCACCAGGTATCGCTGTCATATTCACCGCTGTTTTCATTATACTGAATACCTGCAAGGCAGTAGTTGGCCGGGTTTGCAACATAGCCTGCCGCATCGTTCATAAGGTCCATAACGATAATTTCTTCGCCTGTGTATTCTCTCACGGGTGCAAGCTCAAAGCCCTCTGCACCCTTGCCGCCGTAAACAATCTCACCGAAGGTTTCGCCGGGGCTCATATATACCTTCATTTCGTCGCCGATTTCAAGGTAGCCCACTTCGGATACGGTGTAGTATCTGCCGAAATTATCTTTGAGCACAAAGTTATCCGCAACGGAGGTTTTGCCCAGAAGAACGATGATGTTATTATCAATCTGAACGGTAAACTGCTTATGCTTTATGTTGAGAACAGGCTTTACTTCCTTTGCCTCAACAGTTTCAAGGCCCTCATACCATACGGAATATCTTTCCTGACCGTTGTATTTTGCAATGTCAAGTCTGTCACCCGTATCCTCGTTAAGTTTCATTCTTTCGGTCTCGGTCATATTCATACCGAGAAGAATATATGCGATTTCGTAGCCGTAGCGGATTGATGTGTAATGAGCGTTGCCGGGGAATTCGTCAACGCCGTCACCCGTAAGATGTCTTTCGGATGTTACGGTTGAAACATTACCCTGAATGAAAATAAAGTTATAACCCGCATCATTCATAATCATTTCCGCGCTCCAGATGAAGTCGGGTGTAAATTTTTTATCGAAGGAAAGAGTCTTTTCGGGGTCTGCGTTTGCCCAGTCGTAGCTTGCGGATTCGGGATGGCAGCCGAAGGTTGCAATGATTGTGGGGGTTTTATCCGCCGCAAAGGGCTTGAATTCAAGCTTGTAGATATTGGGGTTAAGGGAGATGGGTGCGGTTCTGTCGTATACATAATCCTCACCGTTGATGCTTGAATAGTAAAGCTTGCCCTGAGTCATATCGTCAAGTGCATCCTGAACAGCCTGCTTTGAGCCTTCAACAACAGCCTCAATGAATGAACGCTCAACGCCGTATTTCACGTGGCGTGTAATCTTGCTGAATGAATTGTTGATGATGCAGCCGATGGGGTCGGTCCACACGCCCTGTGAATCGATACCCGTGTGAATATGAGTGCAGGAAACATTGATACTCACAATGTTGTATTTCTCCGCAAGCTCTTTAAGACCCGCGCGCACCTGCCTTACATCCGCATTGGCAAAGCCCATTGCATCAAGTGCAATGAAAAGAACATTTCCTCTGCCCGAGCCGTCATTCATAACAACCGCTCTTACCATAAGGTCTTCCTTGTTGCCGTCTTCATCAGTATACATATCATTGCCGAAAATATAGGGAATGTAGGCACCCTTTGCATACTGCTTTTCGCCGAAATCATCGGGAAGCACGGAAGCCTTGCCGTAGCCCAGACTCCATACCTTTTCGCCCTGAGGCTCGTCAATGAAGGTTTCGGTGCCCTCATAGAAATTTTCGTATTTGTCAATATCGAATTTTTCATAATCCGCAACCGCCGCAGAATCGGGAAGAATCAGTTTGAGCACGGTGCCGAGAAAATCATTTATCACAAAATTGCTCAGACCGTTGATTATTTTGCTGAACTTGATTTTTGAATCGGCATCGTCATTTGCCTCTGCTTCGGCAACATAATCCATAACGGAATCATAGCTTGTCTGAACGTCGGATGCCGCATAAACCGAGGGCATCAGAAGGCACATAACAAGCACCAGTGAAATAACCGTCATAAGCATTTTTTTCATAGAACACAACCTCTTTCCGCTGTAATAGGATACCATCGTTTTAATGTTAGCACTATTATGATAAAAAGTAAACAATTTTTATGCAATTATTCCGGTATTTTTATACATTGTTCCCACTCACGGGTCAAAAACGGCATTTTTAAGCTGCTCACCTCAAATGTCTATTGACATATTTTTCTGAAAGTTATAGAATAACTTGATAAATAATTTTGAATGGAGTGTTCCGAATGGCAGTTAAAAAGCTCAAGTATTTCGCAGGCGGCAAGTGGCTTGATTCATCCTGCGAAAAATATATGGATGTTTATAACCCCAGCACAGGCGAGGTTATTGCGCAGACCCCCTGCTGCACAAAGGACGAGGTTAACGAGGCGATTGCCTGCGCAAAAGAGGCATTCAAAAGCTGGTCTGAAACTCCCGTTATGAAGAGAGTTCAGGTCGTTTTTAAGTTCCGTGAACTTCTTGAAAAACATATGGACGAGCTTACCGAAATCTGTGCAAGAGAGCACGGCAAGGTATGGAGCGAAGCAAAGGGCGATATCCTTAAGGTTAAAGAACCCGTTGAGCTTGCCTGCTCGGCTCCCTCACTTCTTATGGGCGAGAGCATGAGAGATACTTCATCGGGCTACGACACCACTCTTTACAGAGAGCCCGTCGGCGTTTTCGCAGGTATCGTACCCTTCAACTTCCCCGGTATGATTCCCATGGGCTGGATGTCCCCCCTCTGCATTGTATGCGGTAACACAATCGTTCTCAAAGCCGCTTCAATGACTCCCATGACCTGCATGCGTCTTGCAGAGCTGTGGCAGGAAGCCGGTCTGCCCGACGGCGTTATCAACATCGTTACATGCTCAAGAAACGAGGCTGAAATCTTTATGGACCACCCCGACATCAAGGGCATCACCTTTGTCGGTTCAACAAGTGTAGGTCTTCACATTTATTCAAGAGCAGCCGCAAACGGCAAGAGAGTTCAGGCACTCTGTGAAGCAAAGAACCACGGTCTTGTTCTCGAGGATGCCGCACTTGAAAGAAGCGCAAGAGGTATCATCAACTCATCCTTCGGCTGTGCAGGCGAGCGCTGCATGGCACTGCCCGTTATCGTTGCTCAGGAGAGCATTGCGGATGAGCTTGTAGGCTATCTTGTTAAATTTGCAAAAGAGCTCAAACTGGGTCCTGCATACGACAAGGAATCAACCCTGGGCCCCGTTGTTACCGAGGCTCACAGACAGTCAATTCTCAAGTGGATTGAAAAAGGCATCGAAGAAGGCGCAGAGCTTGTGCTTGACGGCAGAAATCCCGTTGTGCCCGGCTATGAAAACGGCTTCTATGTAGGCCCCACAATCTTCGACCATGTTACAGAGGATATGACCGTAGGTCAGAGAGAAATCTTCGGACCCGTTCTCTGCATAAAGAGAGTAAAGGATTTTGAAGAGGGTCTTGCAGTTATGAACGCAAATCCATTTGCAAACGGCTCGGTTATCTTCACTCAGAGCGGTTACTACGCAAGAGAATTCGCAAAGAGAACAGACGGCGGTATGGTAGGCATTAACGTAGGTATCCCCGTACCCGTAGGCGTCTTCCCTTTCACAGGCCACAAGCAGTCATTCTTCGGCGACCTTCACTGCCTAGGCAAGGACGGCTTCCGTTTCTACACAGAAACAAAGGCTGTTACAACCCGTTGGTTTGACGAGGAAGAAATGAAGGCTCAGTCCGTTGACACCTGGGACGGCTCCGTAGGCGGCGACCTTAAGTAAAAAGCACTTGCGTGTTTTTTAAATTCAAAGTTGATTTAAAAAAAGGCTTGTACGGGTTTCGTACAAGCCTTTATTGTTTATGCTGTGAAGATTTTCATAAGAATTCCGAACATTATTGAAATTGATTCAAAAATATTCTTAACCGTTGTAACAAGGTTGTTGATTACATTGGAAATTCTGCTCTGCGCATTCACGGTGCCGTAGCCGGGAAGTGTGCCGTTGTTATCCTCAACGCCGTCATCGTCTGCAATGAAAGCACATACAAGAGGTGAAACAAGGGCAATGAGGAAATATTCAACCGCACTTACGGGGCCCAGAATCTTTGTTGCAATCTTGGTGATATCGGTGATAACCGAATCCGTTCCGAATACGGAGAAGAGCTCGTTTGCGGCTTTGAGAAGCACATCGTCTGCAATGGTTGCAAGGTCGTCTTTAAGAAGAAGTGACACCAGGCGCAGGAAGATTGTGATATCTCTGCTGTAGATGTTATAGGGCTCACTGCCTGCATAATGCCAGGAAACAAGCTCCGTTACGATATCCCAGCCGTTTTCGTATTCACTGTCGGGGATTTCGAGGTTGTATTCCGCTGCAAGCTCCTGAATACCGCCTTCGCCGTAGAGGGGATCTTCAAGGATTTTAACAAGTCCGCCGACTGCGGTTGCAACAAGGTCATAATAGAATGCATCCTCTGCAATGCCCATTTCTTCCATTCTGAAGCCCTTGCCCAGACGGTACTGAATACCTGCTTTAAGGAAGCCCTTTGCATAATCGTTAAGACCTGCATTCATAAGGTCAATATGCTCCTGAGTGAAGCCTGAGGTTGTGGCGGTGAGAGCATCGGTATCGATTGAATCAATTGTTCTTGCTTCATACTTGACTTCATCGTCGGTAAGGGTGAAGAATCTGTACTGCAGGGGGTACATTGTAAGGGCTGTTGTTGCAAAATCGTAGATAACATTGCCCGAAGGTGTTGTGTATGATGCGGCGTCACTGCAATGCTCGTGACCTGTGAAAACAAGCTTTATGCCCCAATCCGCAAAGAGGGTTGCGGTTGTGTAATGGAATCTTACAATGAAGTTTCTGCTGAGAATTCTCTGAACGGGAAGGTGGTCAAGCAGGTTATGGTGCATCATAAGAATGGGGTATCTGCCGTCTGCCTTTGCCTTGTCCGCCTGCTCATGCACCCACTGAATTTTTTTAAGGGACATACCGTCCTCCGTTGACTTTGTGGGGTCATTGCTGTCAAGTGCGATAAGTCTGTATTTTTCGCCGAGATTTACTGTGTATGATGCGGTGCCTTCAAGAGTTTCAAGAGCTTCGCTGTAACCGAAATTCCCGTAAACTCTGATGAAATCATCAAGATTTGTTTCGCAGTCAACGCCGTAATCGTGGTTGCCGGGGATAACATAAACGGGCTTGCCCGATTCCGCCTCAAACTTTGCAAGCTTTGCGGCAACATCGATGTGCTCCTGATGAATCATTTTTCCGTTATCCGCAAGGTCACCGGGGATAAGAATGAATTCGCAGTTTTCATCCTCTGCACACTGCTTGAGGAATTCGTCAATGATAAGTCCGCTTTCATCTTCCATAGCGGCTCTGCGGTTTGCATACCAATAGATTTCTTCGCCTTCGATTGTTGCTTCGAGCTCCTCACGGGGTACATTGTAGTGAAGGTCGGATGCAACAGCAAAACCCATTTCATCCTCAGCGGCAAAGGCGGTAAAGCCCACCGCAAGGGATGTTACAATAAGAATTGCGGAGAGTAAAACGCTCAGTATTTTCTTCATTTTTACACCTCATTTTTGAAATATAGAAATAATATACCATAAATGTGATGCTATTGCAAGCAAATTCAATCCGTAATTTCTGACTTTATAACACAATGCAAAACACCCCGTGACGACTTGTCACGGGGTGCAATCATTTTATTCAGTTCTTTTCAACGCCCATTGTTACTTTTTCGCCGTTGATATCCCATGCCTTGGTGTATGAACCGCCTTCGGCTGTGATAATATCGGTTGCAAGTACATCGTGTTTGATTTCGTCAGCGTTTGCGGAGAAGATTGCTTCAATCTTTTCGTTGCCGCTTACGTAAATCTTAATGGTATCCATAACCTCGAAGCCTGCATCCTTACGCATTGTCTGAATCTTTGAAATAAGCTCTCTTACGAAGCCTTCTTCAATAAGCTCATCGGTAAGGTTTGTATCGAGAACAACGGTAACGCCGTTGCCGCTTTCAGCCTGGAAGCCTTCCTTCTGAACGGTTTCGATAAGAAGGTCCTCAACTGCAAGTGAAATTTCCGTATCCCCTGCGGTGAAGGTAAGTGCACCCTTTTCGTCAAGCTCTGCCTTTGCGGCTGAACCGTCAAGAGATGCAAGATACTCTCTGATTGCGCCGAGCATTTTGCCGTACTTGGGACCGAGAGTTTTAAGCTGAGGCTTGAAGTTATATGAAACGTAGCCCGATGAATCGGTTACGAATTCAAGAGTCTTGATATTAAGCTCATCCTCAACGATTTCGCAGTATTCCTTACCCAGAACCTTGGGAGCGCTTACAAAAATCTTGCCCAGAGGCTGTCTGTTCTTGATGTTTGCGGTGTTTCTTGCGGCTCTGCCCAGAACAACGATGTTGAGAATTTCATCCATTGAAGCTTCAAGGTCTGCATCAACAAACGCCTTATCCGAAACGGGATAATCGCAAAGATGAACGCTGATGGGAGCATTCTTATCAACGTTGCATACAAGGTTACGGTAAATATCCTCTGCCATGAAGGGAATCATGGGAGCAGCAAGCTTGACAACGGTAACAAGTGCGGTATAAAGGGTCATATAAGCGTTAATCTTATCCTGTTCAAGACCCTGTGCCCAGAAACGCTCTCTGCCGCGGCGCACATACCAGTTACTCATATCGTCAACAAAGCTCTGAAGTGCCTTTGCAGCTTCGGGAATTGCGTAGTTATCAAGATAACCGTCAACGGTGTCGATAAGGGTGTTGAGCCTTGAAAGAAGCCACTTATCCATAATGGAAAGCTTATCATAATCAAGCTTATGCTCTGTGGGATTGAATTTATCGATATTTGCATAGAGCACATAGAATGCGTAGGTATTCCACAGTGTACCCATAAACTTACGCTTGCCTTCAACAACTGCGTTGTCGTGGAAACGGTTGGGAAGCCAGGGTGCGGAGTTGGTGTAGAAATACCAGCGGATTGCATCTGCACCGTGCTTTGCAAGTGCATCGAAGGGGTCAACCGCATTGCCCTTTGATTTTGACATCTTCTGACCGTTTTCGTCCTGAACAAGACCGAGAACGATAACGTTCTTATAAGGTGACTTGTCAAAAAGAAGGGTTGAAATTGCCATAAGTGAGTAGAACCAGCCTCTTGTCTGGTCAACAGCCTCGGAGATGAACTCTGCGGGGAACTGCTGCTCGAAAAGGTCTTTGTTCTCAAAGGGATAGTGGTGCTGTGCAAAGGGCATTGCGCCTGAATCGTACCAGCAGTCAATAACCTCGGGTACTCTCTTCATTTCGCCGCCGCACTTTTCGCACTTGATTGTAACATCGTCAATGAACGGTCTGTGAAGCTCAATATCGTCGGGGCAGTTGCCGCTCATTGATTTGAGTTCTTCAATTGAACCGATTGAATGTCTGTGACCGCATTCGCATTCCCAGATATTGAGGGGAGTACCCCAGTAACGGTTACGGCTGATGCCCCAGTCCTGAATATTTTCAAGCCAGTCGCCGAATCTGCCCTTACCGATGCTTTCGGGAATCCAGTTAACGGTGTTGTTATTCTTAACAAGATTATCCTTAACAGCTGTCATTTTGATGAACCAGGATTCTCTTGCGTAGTAGATGAGAGGAGTATCGCATCTCCAGCAGAAGGGATAATCGTGCTCAAACTTGGGAGCTGAGAAAAGCTTGCCTTCGCTGTCAAGGTCAACAAGAATTTTGGGGTCGGCATCCTTGACGAACATACCTGCATAGGGAGTTTCTTCGGTCATATTGCCCTTGCCGTCAACGAACTGAATGAAGGGAAGGTCATATGCTCTGCCTACCTTTGCGTCGTCCTCACCGAATGCGGGTGCGATGTGAACGATACCTGTACCGTCTGACATTGTAACATAATTGTCAACCGTTACGAAATGAGCCTTCTTACCCTGCTTTTCGGCAACCTTGCCTGCACATTCAAAGAGAGGCTCGTAGGATTTGCCTTCAAGGTCCGTACCAACATATGTTTCAAGGATTTCGTAGGATGCAACGCCGTTTTCCTTATCGCCGAGTGAACCGAGAACACTATCAAGAAGTGCCTTTGCCATGTAGTATGTGTAGCCGTCGGCAGCCTTTACCTTGCAGTAGGTTTCTTCGGGGTTAACACAGAGTGCACAGTTTGAGGGCAGAGTCCAGGGCGTTGTTGTCCATGCAAGGAAGTAAGCATCTTCGCCGATAACCTTGAAGCGCACAACCGCCGAACGCTCTTTTACAGCTTTATAACCCTGAGCAACCTCGTGTGATGACAGAGGTGTGCCGCAACGGGGGCAGTAGGGAACAATCTTGAAGCCCTTGTAAAGAAGACCCTTGTTCCAGATTTCTTTGAGTGACCACCAGATTGATTCGATATAGCTGTTGTGATAGGTAACGTAGGGTTCATCCATATCAGCCCAGAAACCTACTGTGCCTGAGAAATCCTCCCACATACCCTTGTATTTCCATACACTTTCCTTACATCTGCCGATGAAGGGTTCAAGACCGTAATTTTCAATCTGCTCCTTGCCGTTGATGCCAAGCTCTTTTTCGATTTCAAGCTCAACGGGCAGACCGTGGGTATCCCAACCTGCCTTACGGGGTACCATATATCCCTTCATTGTTCTGTATCTGGGAATCATATCTTTGATAACACGGGTAAGAACATGGCCGATATGGGGCTTGCCGTTTGCGGTGGGAGGGCCGTCATAGAAGGTGTAGGTGGGGCAGCCCTTTCTTTCTTCGATACTCTTTTCGAAAATCTGATTTTCTTTCCAGAAATCAAGCACTGCCTTTTCTCTGGTGACGAAATCAAAATTTGACGAAACTTTTTCGTACATTTTCCATTCCTCCGATATATTTTTGAAAATACTTATACTTTAATTAACAACAAGCCATAAGGTTTTGAACATAATCTTTCCGCCCTGTCTGCGTTGAAAATTCTTGAAATAGCCTCGTATTTCTGCAAATTTTCGCCTTGACACGACGAAAATTTTCTCGTTCAAAACTGCTTCGCATCTGAAATATAATAGATTGCGTGCAGTCGGGGATTTCTTCGATGCAGGCATACGTGCGTATGTCAAAGAGAAAAATGCCCGAATGTGCGTGAGATATTGTATTTCAGACTTATGTGTTGTTGTTAATTAAAGTATATAAAAAATAATCCCTGACCCAATCGGGACAAGGAACAACAAAAGCACCTGCATAACCCGATCTTTATGCTTCCCCGTAACGGCGGGATTCCGTCAGAGTCTACTCGGCGTTTTTACACTTTTCGGTCTGCGATTCGGGAGTGATATTCACATCTGCGGCAAACGGCGGGTTCACACTCTCTCCGCCTCACTGGGATTGCACCTGCAAAAGCTACTGTCTCCGTCATAATCTTTTTAAGGTTAGGTATTAATTTTCATACAAAAAGAAGTATATCATACAGTTTTGCGCTTGTCAACCATACAATTATATATAAACCGAAAGGGCACCCTTACGGATGCCCTGTTACGGTTTGTCAAAATGAAAGGATGGATGGGGTTCCGCCAAACGGTTGCACTGCCGTGACGGATTTTTCTCTTGCATACATCTATTATATTACATTTGCCTCACCCATACCACCTTTTAAAATTACAAAATAGTTACAAAAGGGTTACAAAACCGAGCGAGATTATTACAATTTGTAACCATTATTCACTTGTTGCTTGCATATAATTTACGGATAACAACATAAAAGGTGAATAAAAATGAAAAACAATGCAAATCAGGACAAATCCCACGGAATAATCTCTGCCGCAATAGCCCTTCTTATTGCCTGTGCCGTTTTTATGACGGGTTCTGCAGGTAAAATTTCCGTTGCCATGGCGGCGGTAATGTTCGGAACGGGAGAAAAAGTAACAAAAGCAGCCGTTCCCGTGCAGAGCGGCACTTCATCAAACCTGACCGAAACAACCGTGCCTGCGGAGGAATCACCCGATATCACCCGTACACCCGATGACATAAAAGAAATCATCCGCAAGTACACGGAGCTTTTCAAAGACCAGAAAAAAGACGGCAGCATAAAAAATCTGACCTACATAACAAAAGGTGCAACGCATACCTTCGGCAATGTGAATGTGAAGAACACCACCGAAACGAAAACCCTGAATATAGAAAAAGTTCTCTCACAGCCTCTGGAGCTTTCCGTTGACAAATCAAAGCCTGCGGTGCTTATTTTTCACAGCCACACATCCGAAGGCTACGAACTCATTGAGCGTGATTGGTATGCCCGGGATTACACTTCACGGAGCAACGACGAAAACATAAATATTGTGCGTGTAGGCACCGAAATTGCGGATTATCTTACCTCGCTGGGGTATACTGTAATACACGATAAGACAATTCACGACAAAAGCTACAACGATTCTTACCCCAATTCCCGCAAAACCGTGGCAAAGCACCTTGAAGAGCACCCCGAAATTCAGATTGTGCTCGATATCCACCGAGATTCGGTTACACAGAGTAACGGTGACAAATATAAATTCACGAACACAGTCGGCGGCAAAAAGGCGGCACAGATTATGATTATCACAGGTGCGGAGGAAGGCAAGGTTGAGGATTTCCCCGACTGGGAATATAACCTGCGTTTTGCCCTGCAGCTTCAGAAAAAATGCGTTGATATGTTCCCCGGTCTTATGCGACCCGTGCTTTTTTCACAGAGAAAATACAATATGGATATGACCCGTTTCAGCCTGCTTGTTGAAATGGGAAGCGAAGCCAATACCCTTGAAGAAGCCTGCTATTCGGGCAGAATGCTTGCCTCGGCACTGGCATCGCTGATGGATGAATATTGCAGAAAGGAATAAATATGAACATTATAAGAGCCTATGCGGTGGCGGTGATAATCTGCCTGAGCATCACTTCAATAATATCGGGCATATTCATTGCCGATGAAAACGCAAAAAAAATCACCCTCGGGGATGATACCGCCGTTGTGGTTATCAGCAGTGAGGATGAAAAGGTGAATGAGGGGGATATGAACATCTCCCCTGCCCTTGAAATGCTGAAAAAGGGCGCAGAGAAGGCGGCAGGTTTTGCACCGCCGCCAATCAGCAATATTTATTGGTTTTTTGTCAATACAGGAAATCCGTGGAGCTGAACACATAAACCGTATAGCCCTCAAGATCGATTTTTTCCTTATGCAGAAGCTCAAAATAAACCCAGTCCGTTGTGTTCATTAGGGTTGCCTCTTCGCCGTATGAAAGCAGAACAAAATATTTGTCAACACCCTCCTGCTCCTCAAACCAATTAAGGTTTGCCTGATACGGGCAGGGGGCTATTCCGTTTTCGTTGACATCGATATTTGCCGCCCTTACCTCGGAATCCGAAAGCACGGTTATTACCTGTGAATTCCAGAAGGTTGCGTAGCCGTAGGTAAGACCCTTTTCCTTAAGCTGCTGTGAAATAAGGTATTTTTCATTCTGCTCAATGCCGTTTTTCTCCATCTGCATAACGGTTCCGAAATTAACGGCACTCAGAAGCACAAGCATGCAGAGCACAAGAGCGCTGATACGCCTCGGGACAAGGTATTCCTTCACTTCGGCAAATACCGCAAAGCAGCAGATCAGACCCGTGCATATCATAGGGCTGAGTCTCCAGTTTGCGGCGGAAAGTATGCCGAAAACATAGCCGAACATTATCACTCCGCCGAGCCCGAAGTGAGCAAGGAGAAGTGCTTTTGTGCCGAAGCGGAACTTGTTATAGAAGAAAAGTGCGATAATCGGCAGAAGTGCAACCGCTGCCGCAGAGCCTATACGGATTATGTTGATTATTGACTCTGCCGAGAAAATGGGCATTCCGTAATGTGCATCCACACCGAAAAGGGTGAACCAGTGAACGGGGAATTTGCCCAGATTCGAAAGCCATTCATCCATATTGGCATAGCCCGAATACGCACCTGCGTAGCCCGAGGATATTCCGTTTGCAAAGAACGAAAGCAGGGCAAGACCGATAAGCACCGATGCGCCGCAGATGACACAGTAATAAACGGAAACGCGGCTTTTCTTCGAAAGCAGAGTGTTATCCTTATCAAGGAATATACCCATAACCGCCGCAAAAAGCACGGGAAGTATGCCCGTTGCGATAATCTGCATACCGTCAAGTGCTGAAAGTGCGGAGAAAATGACGGTAAAAAAGGTTGCAAAAACCAGCCTTTTAAGCCCGTTTTCGCTTTCAAAGCTTTCCCTGAATTTAATGAAAAGGCTGAGCAATACGCAGATTATGAGCACGCATGTGCTGTAATAGATAACGTGCTCGTAGAATATTTCGCGGAGCTTCGGGCTTGAACACATCACAAGGGCAAAGGTACCCGTTGCGGTAAGCGAAAGAGGCAGGCTCATTTTAACAGACCTGCAAAGCCACAGCACCGACGCAAAAAGAATGAGAGTAAAAAGTATCATTCCTATGCGGTGGGTCGTGAACGATACGCCGAAAATCCCGATAAAGGGGAGCATCAGCGTTGTGCCGCCGAAGGGGAGCATTGCCGCATAACCGAAATCGGGGTTAAACATTGTGCCGCTGTCATAGCTTGCCTGCGCCCAGAGAATGGTATCCGAGCAGTCGGCGTGAAAATATGCCGCCGATGGGTAAGCTATGTAATAAATCACCGTGCCCACCGAAAGCGCGGCAAAAAGCAGTGCCGATGCATAAATCAGCACCTTTTTCAATTTCAAAACATCAATATACATAACTCAACTCCAAAACACAAAGAAATCTCTGAGAGCAAGGTGGAATTCGGGGGAATAGGGAACAAAATTACCGTTGATGCCCACCGCCACCGCCAACACAACAACTGCCGTCACACCTGCAAGGATACCCGAGCTCTTGCATAATGTATTTCCGATGCCTTCGCCGTATTTCTCTTTTGCAATGCGGTAAACTTCAAAAAGAATTGCCGCAGATAAAAACGCACCCATAGGCAGAAGGTCTGCGGTGTAGCGGAAAATGACTCCGCCCATACACATATCCGCATATGCGGTGACACCCAACGATACAAGCAAAACCGCAAGCATAATTTTGCTCTGCTTTTGTGTTGTTTTGCTTTTGAATATCACGGGGCTTAAAAAAAGCGAAAGCATAAAGGGTAGGGCAAGCATACCGAAATTACTGTCGATATAAAGTGACCTGCCGTAGCCTGCAAGCCTGAAATATTCAAACTGCACAAAGGGGAACATATCGGATATTTCAAGAGGCTGAATAAAATAATGGAACAGGGTGTGGAATATTCCGCCGCCGTAGAATTCGTAATATGAGGTATCCGCCACAGTAAGCTGATATGCGGTACCGAACTGCAAAGGACTGCCGAAACGGGCATTGTTATACCACAGAGTAAACACAAGTGCAAGCCCCACGGGCAGACCCAGTGCGGTCATATCCTTAAAGAAACGGGGAAGTAATTTTTCTTTTATGCTCTTTACGAGGTAAATCAGGATGAAGGCGATTATTCCGAAAGTTACGGGCAGGACTGAATTGACTCTTGACATAAACGCAAGAGCATAAGCACCGCCCGAAAGCGCAAGGAATATCATCCTCGGTGCAGTCTTTTTAAACTGAACAGCATTGATTATGAGGAAAAGGAACACTGCAACAAATGCCGTTCCTGCAATGCTTGCAATGTAATAAAAAGGTGCTCTGCCACGCTGAATAATCAGGGCACCGCTTGCAAAATAAGCTCCCGTACCGCAGATAAGGGCAAGCAAGGGACTGCCGTATTTTTTGAATCTTGACCATTCAACCACCGCAAGGGGAAGAAAGATTGCGGTTAAAACGGAGAATATTCCCGTCACCGTACTGTCCGCAGGCAGAACTCCCGTCAGCAGATACAGAGGATAATACACCGTCAGTATGGGTGCTGTGCCGAAATAAGAAAAATATTTTCCGTCAAAAAAGGCTCTGTCGTAAAGGAAATTCAGGCCGTATCTTTCGTCGGGGCTGTAGGGATTTGAGAGTGCAAGCATTTCAGCCGAGGGCTTCACATCAAAGTGAAGCTGACCTTTCATAAAAGCGTCAAACTGCTGGATATAGGGTGAATAATGCTCTGCGCCGTATTCGAGAGGATAAAAAATGCAGTTGCCGTCCTCACCCGATGCACTCATAACCCACACCGCCACCGCAGGGATGACGCATACCGCAACGGCAATTATGCCTGCCTGAGTGTGGGTGAATTTTTTGGCAAAGCTCTCCCCTGCCTTTGTGCGTCTGAATACATAAACAAGCATCAGTGCCGCAAAAACAAAGGCAAAACGCAAAGCATCAAAGCCGAATTTATAAGAGGGATTCAGGGTAAAATCCGTTACAATCAGCTCACCCTTGGCATCCTCAAAGGTTATGTCGACATATTTCGCGTTGCCGTATGAATTCACAAAGGATGTGACACGGTAGCCCTCAGGTGTTGCGGCAATTCTCTCTCTGCGTGCAAGTGCGGCAGATGCGGTGCTTGCTTCATCCGCAATGTAATATGCCGCCGTCAGCAGAGTATCCGCCGCCTGTGGGTCTGCGGTTTTCAACGTATAGCTTACGGAATTTACGGGAAAATCAATGCCGTCAACAGCAAAGCTGTTATCGGCTTCGTTTATGAATTCCTGCGTAAAGCCCGAGGGAACAAAATCCTTTACCTCGTCCCTGCCCCGTACATATGAAATCCACACGAAATTTGAAAGCAGAAGCTCAATAAGCACTGCCGCAAGGCAGATAACCGCTAAGGGCAGAAGGCTTTTAATTCTTGTTTTCATCAGAGCTCTCCTCGTGATACTCCGCTTCGGTGTTTACGCTCCAGATATTCTCCTTTGTCTTTTTGCCGCTGAGAATATTTGAAACCGCTTCAAATGATGTTACCATTGAATGGTCCATATTGTTGTATCTGTGCTGACCGTTTCTGCCTACACAGTAAAGATTTTCAAAGGTGTCAAGATATTCAACAAGCTCACCGATTCTGTCATAGGTATCGAAGTATGCAGGGTATGCCTTCTGCACCTTTTCACGGTGGCTGTCAAGCACCTTTGCATCAGCATCGATAACACCCATTGATTTGAGCTCCTTAACAGCAAAATCAACGCATTCCTGCTCGCTCATATTCCAGAAATCGTCGCCCTCTGCGCAAAAATATTCAAGACCGACCCAAACCGTATTTTCGGGGTCATTGACAAGATAGGGTGACCAGTTATTGAAAATCTGAATTCTGCCAAGCTTTACGCCCGTATCCTGAACATAAATCCAGCAATCGGGAACGATATTGCCCAGAGTTTTTATATCGGTTTCGTTTTTGAGGTTGAGTTTATTGAGAAGCAGACCCACGGTTACGAAATCTCTGTAGGGCAGACCCTCTGCAATCTCGGCAGGTGCGTCGGGCACGTCACTGCCCATACCTGCAACAAGATCTTTGACGGGCATTGACGAAATGAAGATATCGCCCGAAAGCTTTTCGCCGTTTTCGCAGGTAACGGATACTACCCTGCCATCTGCGATTTCAACATCCTTTACCTTATGACCGTAAAGAATTTTACCGCCCATACCCGTGAATTCATCGCCTACAGCTTCCCACAGCTGACCGGGACCGAATTTGGGGTAAACGAACTCCTCAATAAGCGAGGTTTCAACCTTTCTGTTTTTGCCGGGAACAAGTTTCGAAAGCATATCCTTTATAACCGCAAGGATTGAAAGACCCTTTACTCTCTGTGCACCCCAGTCTGCGGAAATTTCGCTTGGATGTCTGCCCCAGAGCTTTTCGGTGTAGCCCTCAAAGAACATTGAGTAAAGCACCTTGCCGAAACGGTTGATATAGAAGTTTTCAAGCGAGGTTTCTTCCTTCTTTGAAACAGTCGATTTAAGATAGCTGAAGCCTGCCTTCACCGTACGGGGCAAGCCCATATTGATAAATGTCTGAGGCTTCATGGAAATGGGATAATCAAAGAATTTGTTGAGATAAAAAATTCTCGACACCCTGCGGCGGATGAGCATAACCCTGTCCTCGGTTTCGGGGTCGGGACCGCCCTTTGCAAGAGGCTTTTCCCTGCCCAGAATTTTATCATCAAGTGAGGGTGCACCCTGAGTAGGCATAAGATTTGCCCAGAAATCCGTTACATTCTTATCCTTTGAAAAGAATCTGTGGCCGCCGATATCCATTCTGTTGCCGTTGTGCTTTACGGTTCTTGAAATTCCGCCCAGCACATCGCTTGCTTCAAGGATAATAACCTCATACTCATCAGAATTCTTAAGCAGTTCGTAGCCTGCGGTAAGTCCCGCGGGACCGCCGCCGATGATAATACACTTTTTCATAATATTCCCCCCTGAAATATTTTAGTAATCCATTATGTATTATAACACCTCAAGTGTAATAAAGCAATTAAAAAAAGATTACAAAATAATTAACAATTGTTCGCCCGCATTCCCGAAAACACTCATATTGACCTTTCAGGGTAAAGAGAGTATAATGGGTGCAAAGTTCAAAGTGCAGAGTGTCGGACAGGCTCCCTATGACCGATTATATGTTGTGCTCTATGGTTGATTTGAATTTACCGAAAGAAAGGTTGTTGTTTATGAAACACGGCATTTATTATGCATATTGGGAAAAGGAATGGGCTGCAGACTACATTCCTTATATCGAAAAAGCCGCAAAGCTGGGCTTTGATATTCTTGAAATCGGCGGTGCCGCACTGCCTGCACTCAATGACGCGCAGCTCAGCGAAATCAAATCCGCCGCAGATGCCAACGGCATTATAATCACAACGGGCTACGGCCCCGCACCTGCCCACGATGTGGGCTGCCTTGAAACCCGTGAGGGCGCACTTGAATGGTACAGAAAAATGTTCTACGGTATGGAGAAAATCGGCAGCAACGTAATCGGCGGCGCACTTTATTCACATTGGCCCGTTGATTATTCTCAGCCCATAAACAAAGAAGAAGATTGGAAGCTTGCGGTTGAGGGTATGCAGATTCTTTCGAAAATCGCAAGGAATCACGGTGTTCAGCTTAACATGGAGAGCCTTAACCGTTTTGAAGGCTATCTTATCAACACTGCCGAAGAATGCGTCAAATTCGTAAAAGAGGTCAACTGCGACAATGTGTGGGTTATGCTTGACACCTTCCATATGAACATTGAAGAAACGGATATTGCACAGGCAATCCGCACCGCAGGCAGCCTGCTTGGTCACTTCCACACAGGCGAGTGCAACCGTATGGTGCCCGGCAGAGGCAGAATCCCCTGGCGCGAAATCGGTAAGGCACTGCGTGAAATCGGCTACAACAAAACCGTTGTAATGGAACCCTTCGTCAATACAGGCGGCCAGGTAGGCAGTGACATCAAAATCTGGCGCGAGCTCATCCCCGGCATCACACCCGAAATGCTGGACAAGGATGCCGCAGATTCACTTGCATTCCAGCGATATATGTTTGACGGAAATATGTAAGGAATCTTTCAGTAAAACAAAACCGAACAAAAAAAGAAAAGCCTCGGAATCCTTACCTTCAAGGATTTCAAGGCTTTTTTCATTGGTGGAACAGATGCAACCACAGTAGAACCACCGTTTAAAGCAGAATTCAGAGAGTCAAAATACTCCTCTGTTTCAT
>SVOC01000012.1:67212-99761 GCA_015066625.1 Oscillospiraceae bacterium | reverse complement strand
ATCACATCAGCAAGAACTTCATACATCAACTACTCACTTATTGAGAAGTTCAGCTTTGAAGATCTTACCCACGAATTCACAATCGGCGCTAACCCCGCAGCAGGCGGCACACCCGTTAAGAAGTATACAGTAACATTCCTTGAGAATGACGGCACAGAAATTTCAGCAGCAGAATATGTGAAGGATGCTGCAGTTGCAGTTCCCGAAGCTGTTGACGGTCAGATCGGCTGGGCAAACACAGCAACAGGCGCAATCGCTGACCTTACAGATTATGTTGCAGTAAGAAATGCTGAATTCAAGAGAGTTCTTGACACAGACGAGTTCGAGGTTGTTCTTGATGTTAACGGCGGCGAAATTGATGAAGCTGCACTTCCCGAAGGCGCAACACTCAATGAAGACGGCGACATCGTTCTTTCAGCTAACTTCAATGACGAAATCAACCTTAACGAAGCAATTCCCGTTCCCGCTAAGGAAGGTTTTACAGGTACATGGAACCCCGAAACAGTTACAATTGACAACATCAACGGCGCAAATGCAGCTGTAGTATGGACTGCAAACACCTATAAGGCATCATTCTTCACAAACAAGGACGATGCAGAGGCAGCACTTGTAATTGATGCTACATACGGCAAGAAGACCAAGGCTTCAATCGAAGCTCCCGAAGGCTTCAAGTTCGCAGGCTGGAAAGATGCTGAAACAGACGAAATTGTATCAACAAGCGAAACAGTTGACTACTCATACGCAGCCGACAAGAGCTTCTACGCAGTATGGACAGAATATGATTCATCAATCACCTTCATGATCAGAGATTATGCAAACGGCAGCGGCTGGAAGGTTGCAGCAGTTAAGCATAATGACAGTGGCGCAAACCTTGCTCCCAGAGAATCAACAGCAGTCCTTGCAGCTATTGAAGCTGACAATAATGTTAAGGTCGGACGTACACCCGCAGGTAAAGCATATGTTTACAGCGATGAAGCACTCAAGACCTATGTTGATACAACCGCAAACGTTGTTTACGAAGGCGACAAGGTTCTCTATGTAGCTACAGAGCTTAACTTCGAAATCACATGGAAAGTTCCCGTTTACGAAAACGGCGAGCCCACCGGTAAATACACAGAAACAACTTCAACAGCAAAGACTTCAACCAGCGGTGAAACAGGCGTTTACTCAACATTTGCAAAGACAAATGCAGATACAACTGCTCCTGCAGGCTTCTCATTCAAGGGTTGGATTGATGAAGCAACAGGCGAAGCTGTTGAATACACAAAGAACGGTATCGTTCTTGACGGTAACTCAGAACGCACTCTTGTTTATGTAGCAGACTTCCAGGAGACTGAGTACACAATCAAGTTTGTTATTAACCGTGAAAATGCATCTTCAGATATCATCACACTTTCAAAGGGCGTTAAGGTTGGCGAGGCTATTGATCCTTCAATCGGCACACTCACAAACCTTGAAGGCATGGAAGTTGAACTTCCCGTTATCGGTAAGGAAAACTCAGAGCTTGCAAATCCCTTCATGAACAACTACGGCTTCAAGTTCACAGGTTGGAAGCTTGGCACCGGTGCAAATGCAACAGACATTGCAATAGCTGATGTTCTTACAACCGAAATGGTTGAAAAGTACGCCGTTGGCGAAACACTTTCAATTACCGCTCAGTGGGAAGCACTTGAGTATGAACTCAGATTCTTCTATGCAACTCCCGATGCAGATATGTCACTTCCTGTTGAAGACATAAAGTATGCAGAGCCCATCATTGTCAAGTATAAGACAGGAGAAACAATCAACCTTCAGCTTCAGGGCGATAATCTTGCTCTCGTAACAGAAAGCACTCCCGAAGGTTATGTATATCAGAACTTCATGCCTCTTGATAACAGTGTTATCAACGAAATGCCTGCTTACGGTCTTGATGTTTACGCAAGATACTTTGCACAGAACATCCTTATTTATGTTGATTACAACAGCAATAAGACAGACGAAAACGGCAATCCTCTTCCCTTGAAGGATACAATGGCAGTTTCATCACTTCTTACTCAGAATCCCGTTGTTTACGGCGATGACCTTGAAAGAAAAGAAGATATTGAAAACGGTATCAAGATGGGTGTTGGTACACTTATTATGAGAAGTATCATTCCCGATGGCAGTAAACCCGGTGAAAATTACGAAGTAGTAAGCTGGAATACATACCATGTTGAAGCTGGGGCAGATGTTTATGACAAGGAAAACTGGAAGCCCGGTATTAACGACGAAGGCTCAACAATTGCCAAGTCAACAATTATCTATCAGCCTGAATGGAAGCATCATTCAGAGTTCTTCTTCAGAGTATACGGTACAGACGGTAAGATCTATATGGCTCTCGGCAAGAACTTCAAGCTCTACTACTGGAACAACAACTACGTATGCAAGAGAGGCGACACATCACTCAATAAGGATCCCGAAAACAATGTTGTTCTTCTCTTCAAGATTGCATTTGAAACAGAAGGCGGTCTTACAATGAGACTCGATCCCATATTCGCACCTAAGAGTATGTTCACAATCGAATCATTTATCGCACTCTTCAAGGCACTCGGCAACCTTATCAAGGGTCTGCTTTAATCCGCAATAACTCATAATTCAAGCCCCCGTGCTTCGGCACGGGGGCTTTTTGTGTGAGTTTCTATTTTGAATTCTTAAATAATATTTTGCCTGCTTCACCTGCAGCAAGAGGGATAAGAGAAAGACCTGCAACCGTGAGCCACTGCATACTGCTGAGAGCGGTAACTCCGAAAATACGGGCAAGGGGCGGAATAACAACAACTGCCGCCTGCACAGCGCAGCAGAGAATAAACGCCGTGTTCATTGTCTTGTTTGAGAAAAAGCCGATTTTATAAAGAGGCAGAGAAGAACGCATATTTATTGCGTGGGTGATTTCGCAGAAGCTGAGGGTACAGAATGCCATTGTTCTGCCCAGAATCAGACTGCTCTGAGTGCCGTAGGAAAGGGTGCCCAGAAGGAAGGCGAGAATTGTTATTGTTCCCACAAGCATACCCTCCAGCGAAATGTCAAGCCATAATCCGTCGGAGAAAAATCCCTTTTCAGGTGAAACGGGGGAGCGTTTCATAATGTCGGGCTCGGTTTTTTCGGTGCCCAATGCCATAGCTGGCAGTGAATCCGTAACAAGGTTTACCCACAGAAGCTGAATGGGTATGAGCGGTGCTTCAAGCCCTAAAAGGGAAGCGGCAAAAACCGCAAGAATTTCGCCGATGTTTGTGCCGAGAAGGAAGTGAACGGCTTTTTTTATGTTATCATATATTCCTCTGCCACGCTCAACCGCCTTGACTATGGTGGCAAAGTTATCGTCTGTGAGTATCATATCGGCGGCGTTTTTTGCAACATCCGTGCCGCCTTTACCCATTGCACAGCCTATGTCGGCGGCTTTCAGGGCAGGAGCGTCATTTACTCCGTCACCCGTCATTGCAACAATATGACCTGCCGTGCGGAATGCCTTGACTATCCTCACCTTGTGTTCAGGGCTGACTCTTGCAAAAACCCTGCAAGTCTTTATTGTATCTTTCAGCTTGCCGTCATCCATACGGTCAAGCTCATTGCCTGTTACGGCGGTACAGCCCTTTTCCAGAATGCCCAGATTTTCCGCAACCGCACAGGCAGTTGTGATGTGGTCGCCCGTAATCATCACGGGGATAATTCCGGCTTTTTTGCAGGTTGCGACAGCTTTGGCGGCTTCGGGTCTGGGAGGGTCAATCATTCCTATAAGACCGAGAAATGTAAGACCGCTTATTTCTCTGTCATATGAACCCGAGCAATCTCTGTACGCAACGGCAATAACCCTCAGTGCCTGCCGTGCCATATCCTCGTTATGGCGGAGAATTTTGTTTTGAAGTGCAGTAGAAAGGGTGTGCACGGAATTTTTATATTCAGCTTTTGTACAGGCTTTCAGAATTACATCGGGTGCACCTTTTACGATAAGAAGATTCTTGCCCTGCACGGTGTTTACCGTTGCCATAAACTTATTTTCGCTTGAAAATGGAGTTTCGGAAAGTCTCGGATAAGCCGCCGCGAGATCGGGTGTTTTTTCTCCCGTATCTGCCGCCGCACGGAGAATGGCAGCCTCCGTAGGGTCGCCGCTGAAATTCAGAGATTTCCCTTTTTTCACGGCACGGGCATTGTTGCACAGAGCACCGAAGGTAAGAATTTTCTTGATTTCGGGGTTATCGAGTGAAAGCAAGCCTTCGGTATTTCTAACCTGAGTGACGGTCATTTTGTTTTGGGTGAGGGTACCTGTCTTGTCGGAGCAGATAACGGTTGTTGCGCCAAGGGTTTCAACCGCAGGCAGATGCCTGATAATGGCATTGCTTTTAGCCATACGCTGAACGCCCATTGAAAGCACAATGGTAACAATGGCAGGCAGACCCTCGGGTATGGCGGCAACCGCAAGGCTGACAGAGAGCATAAAAGAGGGAAGTATTCCGCTTTTTCTTATTATTCCCAGAATAAAAACAAAGGCACAGATTATAAGCGCTCCTATACCCAGTGCTTTTCCGATTTTGCCCAGCCTTATCTGCAACGGTGTCTGCGGTGCATCTTCGGATGAAAGAAGATGTGCAATTCTGCCTACGCGGGTTGACATTCCTGTTTCGGTGACGATTGCACGGCAGTTGCCCGAAAGCACGGTTGTGGATGAAAAAATCATATTCTTTTGGTCTGCCACGGCACAGTCGGCAGGCAGTATATGCTCTGCGGATTTTTCGCAGGGCTCTGATTCGCCCGTCAGCGCACTTTCCTGAACGGTGAGGGAGTTTGCCTCAATAAGCCGTGCATCTGCAGGCACCATATCGCCGCTTTCAAGCAGAATAAGGTCGCCCGGCACAAGCAATTGAGCAGGAATTTTTTTCTGATTGCCCGAGCGTATTACCGTTGCAACGGGCGCAGACATTTTTTGCAGTGCCTCCAGTGCACGCTCTGCCCGCCTTTCCTGATATACCCCCATAGCTGCGTTGAGAATAACGATGAGAAGAATTACAACGGGCTCAACAAAATCGCCTTTGCCCTCAATAATTCCGGTCAGAAACGAGATTATGCAGGCTATAAAAAGAATTATCACGCAGAAATCCGAAAACTGCCGTATGAACTGCTTTAAGACAGAGTCCTTTTTCTCGGCTTTAAGCAGATTTTTTCCGTTTCTGGCAAGCAGATTTTTTGCGTTTTGCTCGCTTATACCCTGAGAAAGATTTGTTTTAAGTTCTTCGGCTGTCTGCCGTGGGTTCAAAGAATGCCAATCCATATATTTTCCCTTTCGTATACTGTTTCAAAAAGTATTCTTTTTGAAACAGTGAATAGTGAATAATGAAAAGTGAATAGTTAATGGTGGGCGTTGCCCACACCCAAAATATAATCGGTCATAGGCGGAGCCTATCCGAAACTCTTCACTCTTCACTTTTAACTTTTCACTTTAAGAAGGTCATAGGCGGAGCCTATCCTTTCAAAAAGTATAGTTTTGTAAATTATATTCAGAAGGGCATAAAAAAATCCCCCGTACCTTTTGCAAGGAACGGAGGAATGCGGTAAATTTTATTCACCTTTGATTTTTGCAAGGCAGGTCTTGCAGATGTATTTGCCTTCAAACTCTGTAAGTTCTTCGTTTGACTTGCAGAAGCAGCAGTCTTTAACTGCCTTCTTGCAAACAATCTGTGTGCCGTCGCAGAAAAGCTCAAGCTTGCTGCCGCGGTCAAGAAGACCAAGTTCCTTTCTCATCTGCATGGGAATAACGATTCTGCCCACGCAATCGATTTCTCTGATAAAGCCAGCGTACATTTTTGTATACCTCCATAAAAGCGTTGATGCGGATTTACTCCACAACATATTTATACCATTAATTGTTATAATTGTCAAGAATATTTACACAATTTGTCAAAGAAAAAATAAATTTATCGAATGGAAAATACTTTTTTTATTTTGAGATTGAAAATAAACGGCAGATGATATATAATTACCCCAAACGCATTAAGGAGAAAATTTATGTTAGGTATAATAGATATCGGCGGAGGACTCCGCGGAATATACACGAGCGGAATATATGATTACCTTATGGATAACGGCATTGACATTGAATACTGTCTTGGTGTTTCGTCGGGCAGTGCCAATCTTATTACCTATGTGGCAGGTCAGAGGGGAAGAACAAAGCGTTTCTACACCGAGTATTCCTTTGAGAAAAAGTATCTGGGACCCGGCTGCTACATAAAAAAAGGAATGCTTATAAACCTTGATTATATTTATTCCGAAATAACCAACAGCACGGGCAAGGACCCTCTTGATTACGAGGCAATAAAGAATTCGGAAAAGCAGTTTCACTGCGTCACAACTCTTGCAAAAACGGCACAGCCTCGCTATTTTACAAAAAATGACCTTAAGCAGGATGATTACACCTTACTCAAGGCCTGCTGTGCAATGCCCGTAGCCTGCCGCAAGCCTATAGAATTCAAGGGCGAAAAGTTCTATGACGGCGGTGTATCCGACCCGTTGCCCTTCAACAAGGCATTTGCAGACGGCTGTGACAAGCTGATTATCTGCATCACACTGCCCATTGATTACAGAAAAACCCCCATGCCCGAATTCCTTGTAAAGCTTCTTCTTGCAGGTCATCCCAAGGTAAGGGATAACATTCTCACAATGCACAATATGTATAACAACGGCATAGAGGCGATACTGGAGCTTGAAAGACAGGGTAAGGCGATTGTTATCTATCCCCGTGAGTGCTTTGATGTAAATACTATTTCAGGCGAAAAGGAGAATATGGAAAAGCTTTATCAGCTTGGCTATGAAGACGGTAAGAAGATAGAGAAATTTGTAAATGAATACAGAGCAACCAAATAAAAATAACCCCGTACCGTTGCGGTACGGGGCTTTTTGCATATATTATTTATTCTTTGATGCTGCTCTCTGAATTGCCTTTACGATTTCAACAATGGGAATTACAAGGAATGCAAGACCGATTGAGATGCCGTATGCCGTTGCATCAAGGTGAACGAATTCAAACATTTCTGCAAGTAAGGGGATTTCGATAATAGCGGTTGTGAGAATAAGCGAAGCCACCATTGCGCCGTAAAGAACGATGTTGTGTGACTTCTGACGGAATACCATATTCAGAACAGAGCCCCTCTGTGAGCGCATATTGAAGGAGTGGAAGATTTCGCACATTGACATTGTAAGGAAAGCCATTGTCATACCTTCCTGACAGTCTGCAATGTTTGTGAACTGCCAGTGACCTGTTTCAAGGAATTCACCGATGAAGAATGCGGCAAGGGTGAGGATTGTAACAAGTACGCCCTGATAGAATACGTCAAAGCCCATACCGCCTGCAAAAACGCCTTCTTTGCTGTTTCTGGGTTTGCGCTGCATAATATCTCTCTCGGGTTTTTCAAGACCCAGAGCAAGTGCGGGGATACTGTCTGTTACAAGGTTAATGAAAAGAAGGTGAACAGGCTTAAGGATTGTGAAGTTAAGGATTGTTGCTGTGAAGATTGAAAGAACCTCCGAAAGGTTTGAACCCAGAAGGAACTGAATTGCCTTTCTGATGTTATCGTAAATTCTTCTGCCTTCGGAAACAGCGGCAACGATGGTTGCAAAGTTATCGTCGGCAAGAACCATATCTGCAACGTTCTTTGTAACGTCGGTACCGGTAATACCCATACCTACGCCGATGTCCGCACTCTTGATTGAGGGAGCATCGTTAACACCGTCACCTGTCATTGCGGTAATCATACCGCGTGCACGCCAAGCGTTGACAATTCTTGTTTTGTGTTCGGGCTGAACACGGGCATATACTCTGAATTCCGTAACTCTTTCAGCAAAGTCCTCATCGCTGATTTCATCAAGCTGAGCACCTGTGATTGCACATGAAGCATCTTCGATAATACCCAGCTGGATTGCGATTGCAACGGCGGTGTCCTTATGGTCGCCTGTAATCATAATGGGAGTGATGCCTGCTGAGCGGCATTCTTCAATAGCTGCCTTTACTTCGGGACGGGCAGGGTCAATCATGCCTGTGAGTCCGATGAAAACAAGGTTGTTTTCAAGTGCTTCGGGAGCGTAATCTGCGGGAGCGGCATCATATTTTCTGAATGCAACAGCAAGCACACGGAGTGCCTGATCAGCCATTCTCTTGTTATCTGCAAGGATAGCTGCCTTTACATCGTCGGTAAAGGGAACAACCTCGCCGTCGATGAATGCGTGTGTGCACTTTTTGAGAATTTCGTCGGGTGCACCCTTGGTATACTGAATGATGCCTTCTGTGGTCTGATGAACGGTTGACATCATCTTTCTGCCTGAATCGAAGGGAGCTTCGCCGATTCTGGGAGCATTTGCAACAAGGTCATTCTTGTGCATACCCAGCTTATAAGCAAAGCCGACAAGTGCGGCTTCGGTGGGCTCGCCCGTAACCTCGCCGTTTTCGTCGATTTCAGCGTCACAGCAAAGAGTCATTGCCTTTGCGATAAGTGCCTCATTGTCGCCGTAATGGTCAACAACGGTCATCTTATTCTGAGTAAGCGTACCTGTTTTATCGGAGCAGATAATCTGAGCACAGCCCAGAGTTTCAACTGCGGTAAGCTTTCTGATAATGGCGTTTTTCTTTGACATATTGGTAACGCCGATTGAAAGAACGATTGTAACAACCGCAACAAGACCTTCGGGGATTGCGGCAACCGCAAGAGAAACAGCAACCATAAAGCTGTCAAGAATCTTTGCAAATTCGGGCATTGAACCGGTCTGAATGTATGAAACAACCATCTGATATGCGAAAAGAACAACACAGATGCCCAGAACAAGCTTTGTAAGAATCTTTGAAAGCTGTGCAAGCTTTATCTGAAGGGGAGTCTGACCCTCTTCTGCCTGAGCGATTGCATCTGCAATCTTACCCATTTCGGTATCCATACCTGTTGCTACAACAACGGCTTTACCTCTGCCGTAAACAACGGTTGAACCCATATATGCCATATTCTTTCTGTCGCCCAGGGGAACATCGCCGTTTTTATCGCCGTTAAGAACGTCAATAAGCTTGCCGACGGGAACGGATTCGCCTGTAAGGGCGGCTTCTTCAATTTTCATACTGGCGGATTCAAAAATACGGCAGTCTGCGGGAACGGCGTCGCCTGCTTCAAGAACAATAATATCGCCCACAACAAGGTCTTCGCTTCTTACGGAAACAAGCTTGCCGTCACGGAGAACCTTTGATGTTGCGGCGCTCATTTCCTGCAGGGCCTCAATAGCCGCCTCAGCCTTACTTTCCTGAACAACACCGAGAATTGTGTTGATAACAACAACAACCATAATGATAACGGTGTCGGTGGGAAAAACAAAGTGGAAATAACCGTGTTCAAACCATTCCGTAACTGCCGAAATAATTGCGGCAATGATAAGAATGATAATCATGGGGTCTGACAGCTGTTCCATAATTCTCTGGAACGTAGTTTTCTTTTTGCCTTCTTTGAGCTTGTTTTTGCCGTTTTCACTCAGTCTTTTTTCAGCTTCTGCAGAGGTAAGACCTTTTTCTGAGCTTTTGACATGAGCAAGAACGGAATCAACCTGTTCAAGGTAGAACTTCATCTGTGCCAATCCTTTCGTCTTGTAATATAAAAACCTCTGACAGAGAACGGGTAAAATTCTCTGTCAAAGGTCTTGCTTCCCTGAATGGGCCGATTTGCCAGATGCGGTGCATCGGTTGTTGACAATCGGTTATGACGGAGCCATTAAGCTACTCCCCTTTAACTTGTTACTGTATTTTAGCATATAAAGAAGGAATTGTCAAATAAATAATCAGCCTGCCGTGTAAAAGCCTGCAAGGCTGTGAACAAGCTCGGCGCAAAGCTCGGTGTATACGAAGCTTTCAAATTCTTCTTTTTTCAGAAGATTGACTCTTTCGCCGCTGCTGTTGAATATGTCGGGATACTGCTTCAGGGCATCGCCGCCGAAACGGACAAGTGCGGTTTCGCCGTAAAGCTGAGCAACCGAGTTGATGGCCTTATTAATCTCGGCAATTTCACCCTGAGCTTCTTTGGCAAGAAAATTGATGAGATATATATTCTCACTGTCGGGAATGCGGGTGATGAATTCAAGTAGCCTTCCGTTGGAGGTGTTCCAGCGGTCAAGTATCTGCCTTTCCTGCTCCGCGGTGAAGGCGGTATTCTTGCCCTCCGTATCCTTGGTGTGCAGACGGTTGATTTCGTTGAAAACATCCATCATATCAAGTATATCGGGTTTGAGTGCCTCATATTCCTCACAGCAGGAAATTATCTGCGAAAGTGCGGTGTCAAGCTCCATAATCTCGGCGGAAAGCTCCTCGCTGAGCAGATAACTGCGGTCGTTTATGCTTTTTGCCGAAATACTCCACTGACGGATTTTATCAAGATTGAATTCGGAAGTGAGCAGGGGATAGTATTTATTTATCTCTATGCGGAGCACGGAGTAATCCTTTATAACCTGTGCCTTTTCGGAGGATGAGCTGTCTGCAAGGGTTACGGCATATCTGTAATTTTCTTTTTCCGCACTGATGCCTGCAAGGGATGAAAAGATGCTGTTTTTTGCAACAAGAAAAACAATAAGAAGCACTGCAAGGACAGCACAGACAGAAACCACGGCGGTAAGCTTTTTGTTTTTACCGTGATTTTCGCTTGCGGTATTCTGTTTCGGTGAAAAAGCCGACATATTGCTTCCTTTCGAAATTGCAGATTATGAAACGATTATAACATAATCACAAAGATTATAAAAGACCCCAAAAAATTTTTTTAAAAAAATCAAACAAATGTTTGCAATTTGTGAACATTTGTGCTATAATGATTACGGAAAGGGTGCGTACACCCGAAAAACAGCTTGAAAATCAGGAAAAGAGGATGAGTTATGAAACCAATCACCCCTATTCAGCAGAAAATATATGAATTCCTTGTGGAGATGGCAAAAGAGAATATGACCCCCAGTGTCCGCGAAATCGGTGCGGCAGTAGGACTGCGTTCAACCTCATCGGTGCAGGCTAACCTTGATGCACTTGAAGCAGCAGGCTATATCCGGCGTCCCCCTATGCTTAAAAGATGCATCAAAATCGTGGGTCAGGCAGAGAATATAACTCACGTACCCCTTCTCGGTACGGTTACCGCAGGTCAGCCTATCCTTGCGGTTGAGGAAATTGAGGGCTATCTGCCCTTCTCGATGCCCGGTGCAGGGGATAAGGAGCTTTTCGCACTTAAGGTAAGAGGCGAGAGTATGCTGTGGGCAGGTATTCTTGACGGCGACATCGTTATTGTTGAAAGAACACCTACCGCACGCAACGGCGAAATGGTTGTTGCCCTTGTTGAGGATTCGGCAACGGTCAAGACTTTCTACAAAGAAAACGGTCATTTCAGGCTTCAGCCCGAAAACGATGCCTATGAACCCATAATTGTTGATGAGGTAATTATTCTGGGTAAGGTTATCGCAAGTTACAGATACTATTGAGAATAATAAAATCAAAGCGGTCAGTTCGTTTGAACTGACCGCTTTTTTTATCAGCAAAGTGTCATTAAATCAATTGCGCCTACGGGGCATTCGGCGTGGCATTTGCCGCAGCCCGTGCACTTGTCGTAATCAACCTTTGCACAGAATTTATCAATTGTAACCGCACCTGCTTCACAAGCCTTCACGCACTTCATACAGCCTATGCAGCCTGCAGTGCATTCCTTGCGTGTAACCGCGCCCTTATCGTGATTTTTGCAAAGCACGGCGGCTTTTGTTTCGTGAAGAGGAAGCATTTCGATAAGACCCTTGGGGCAGGTCTTAACGCACATCTTACAAGCCTTGCAGGCATAGGGATTGATTCTTGCAACGCCGTCGCAGATGCTGATTGCTTCATATTGGCAAACTGCAACGCAGTCGCCGTAGCCCAGACAGCCGTAGATACATTCCTTGGGACCGCCGAAAATCTGTGCAGCCATTTTACAGCTCTGTACGCCCTGATATTCAAGCTTTGTTGCGGCGTTTACATTGTGACCCTGACAAAGCACAACCGCTGCCGAGGGTTTCACTTCACCTGCGGCAAGGCCGGTGATTTCGCCGATTGCCTTTGCGGTGTCATTACCGCCGGGGGCACAAAGGGCGGTATCTGTTGTTTCGCCCTTTGAAAGTGCGGCGGCATAGCCGTCGCAGCCCGAGAAGCCGCAGGCACCGCAGTTGGCACCGGGCAGGCATTCCCTGATAGCTTCTGCTTTTTCGTCAACGGGCACCGCAAATATTTTTGAAGCGATTGAGAGTCCCAGACCTGCGATAAGTCCGATAGCGGAAACGATGATAACAGCAGTAATAATAGGATCCATTTTCTGTTACCTCCTTAACCGAAAATTCCGTCAACAAGGCCGGTGAAGCCCATAAACGAAAGTGAAACTATTGATGCCGCAATAAGTACGATGGGAAGTCCCTGAAGGAATTTGGGAATATCCGCACCTTCAAGTCTGCTGCGTACACCTGAGAAAATAACCATTGCTACCATAAAGCCAAGGCCTGCACCAACGCTGTTTACCATTGATTCCGCAAAGCCGTAGCCCTTTGTCTGGTTGAGAAGAACAACGCCGAGAACAGCGCAGTTTGTTGTGATAAGGGGAAGATAAATGCCCAGTGCATTGTAAAGCGGGGGCATAAACTTTTTAAGAACAAGCTCAACAAGCTGAACCAGTGCGGCAATAACAAGAATGAAAACGATTGTCTGAAGGTATTCGAGGTCGTTTGCCACAAGAAGGAATTTGTTGATGGGATATGTTACTGCGGTTGCAAGCGCCATAACGAATATAACCGCCGCCGACATACCTACTGCGGTGTTAAGCTTTTTTGAAACGCCCAGGAAGGGGCAGATGCCGAGGAATTTACAGAGAACAAAGTTTTCCGTAAGCACGGAGGTCAGAATAATTGCAAGGAAAGATTTTACGAGAATCATACTGCTGCACCCTCCTTCTTTTCATCGTTGCAAGCCTTGCCTTCTGCAAGAAGTGCACAGTTTTTAGCCATGGGGCAAGCCTGACAGCCGCCAAGCTCAGCCTTTGCTTTGCCCTTGCTTTCGGCAAGTCTGTTGGCACAGGCCATCAGCAGACCGAAGGTAAGGAAGCCGCCGGGTGCAAGAATGAAAACCGTCATAGGTGTAAGATACTCAGTCCAGGGAAGTGTGAAGCCGTTGAAGCCGCCCAGAACGTTATCTCCGAAGAGAACGAGCAGATTCTGTGCGCCTGCAAGGAATGTACCTGCGCCGAGAATTTCTCTGACAGAAGCCATAAGGCAAAGGGCGATTGTGAAGCCTACGCCCATACCGACACCGTCAACGGCAGAAGCGATAACGGAATTCTTGCCCGCAAAAGCTTCGGCTCTGCCGAGGATGATGCAGTTAACAACGATAAGGGGAAGGAATACGCCCAGTGCGGCATCAAGTGCGGGAACGAATGCCTTGACTATCATCTGAACTATGGTAACAAAGGATGCAATAACAACTATGTAAGCGGGGATACGCACCTTTGAGGGAATTATTTTTCTGAGAAGTGAAATAACGATGTTTGAGCATACAAGAACAATCATTGCCGAAATGCCCATGCCGAGGGCATTGACAAGGCTTGTTGTGGTTGCAAGTGTGGGACAGGTGCCCAGCACAAGGCGGAAAACGGGGTTTTCTGCAATAAGACCTTTGGTAAATTCTTTACCGAGGGATTTTTTCTCAGCCATTGTCTGCACCTCCTGCTGCCTGAATTGCGGCGTTGACAGCCTCAACAACCGCTCTTGATGTTATTGTTGCGCCTGTAATGGCGTCAACGGAATTATCGCCTGCCTTATCTTTTGAAACGGTGATTCCTTCAATAAGACCCACAAATCTGTCGCGGAAGCTCTGCTCCGCAGCTTTTGCTCCCAGACCTGCGGTTTCGCCGTGGGAAAGAATGTTGATGCCCGTTACCTTGCCGTCTTTGTCAACACCTGTCATAACGGAAATATCTCCGCCGTAGCCCTTTGCAATGTTAACAACAACATGACCGATAACATTGCCTGCCTCGTCAAGTGCGGTAACAACGCTCGTGCCGTCTTCTGCTGTTTCAGCTTCACCGAAGCTTGCAGCATCGGCAAAGACAACCTGTCTTGATTTCTTCTCTGTTTCAACCGCAAGGTCTGCAATGATAGGTGCGGTAACGGAATTTGTTACGCCCAGAAGAAGGGTTGCGATAAGGCAGATTATGAAAAGTGTAACGGTGGGAACAAGGTATTCTTTCAGCTTTTTCATTTTGCCTCGCCCTCCTTTGCCTTTGACTTTTTCTCCTTGACGGTGCCGAAGGGCTTGGGAGCCATAATTGTCTCAATATGAGGCACAAGAAGATTCATAATAAGAATAGCGAACGAAACGCCTTCGGGCAGTGATCCGAAAAGTCTGATTACGCAGGTAATAAGACCGCAGCCGATACCGAATACGATTTTTGCATTTGATTTGATGGGGCTTGTGGAATAATCCGTTGCCATAAAGAATGCACCCAGAAGAAGTCCGCCGCCCATAAGCTGATAGGCAAGGAATTCAAGGTCAAATTTGCCTGCGATAAGCATAACAACGGCAACGGTGCCGATATATGCAACGGGAATTTTGGGTGAAATAACCTTTCTTGCGATAAGATAGATACCGCCGAGAACAAGCGCTATTGAGCAGGTTTCGCCAAGGCTGCCGCCTCTTACGCCGATAAGCATATTGAAAAGTGAGGGCATTGCCTCGGCGGACTCGCTACCGAGAATTGCAAGGGGAGTTGCCGATGAAACAGCTTCTGCATTTTTCCACGCAAGGGGAGCAGTCCAGTTGCCCATTGCCTGACCGAAGCTGATGAGAAGGAAAATTCTTGCCGCAATGGCAGGGTTTGCAAAGTTCTGACCGATACCGCCGAAGAACTGCTTGACTACAACAATGGCGAAGAAGCTGCCGATTGCCGCCATCCACAGAGGAATGCTGACGGGAAGGTTGAATGCAAGGATAAGACCTGTAACAACCGCACTCAGATCCTTGATTGTGTTGTGCCTTTTCATAACCTTTCTTGCAACATATTCCGAAAGAACGGCACTGATAACCGTTGTTGCGGTAACTGCAAGAACACGGGGTCCGAAAATCGCCGTTGATGCGCCGAGAGCGGGCAGCAGAGCGATGATAACATCAAGCATTATTTTGGTTGTTGTGTCTTTGGTGCGAAGGTGGGGCGACGCACTGACAACAAGCTTTTTACCGTTTACCATTATTTGTTGCCCTCCTCTCTGATAATTGCTTTTGCAAGTCGCATATGCTGAACAAGGGGCTTGCCTGCGGGGCAGGCGAAAGCACAGCTGCCGCATTCCATACATACCATGGTGCCGAGCTGATTGAGAGCTGCGGCATCCTTTGCCTTTGCGGCTCTTACGATGTTTGTGGGCATAAGGCTCATGGGGCAGGCGATTGCGCATCGTCCGCAGCGGATACAGTCTGTTTCGTTCTTGAGAACGGCATCGTTCTTTGAAAATGCGAGAAGGGCGTTGTTCTGCTTGAGAACGGGCAGGTCGGTGCCTACTATGGCAAGACCCATCATGGGTCCGCCCGTAAGAATTTTGCAGGGTTCCTCTTTAAAGCCGCCGCAGAATTCAATGATATCACCGATATTTGTACCAACGGGAACTCTTACGTTTTTGGGGCTTGCGATTGCAGAGCCGTCAACGGTGAGTGAACGGCTTACAAGGGGCTTACCCGTCTTTATGTAACGTGCAATGAACGCAACGGATGCAACGTTCATAACAACACAGCCAACGTCGGCAGGGAGCTTTCCGGGAGGAACTTTTCTGCCTGTTGCGGACTGAACCATCATTTTTTCAGCACCCTGAGGATACTTTGATTCAAGCACCATAAGCTTTACCTCATCGTGCACATCTTCGGAATGGTCGGCAATATTTTTCAGCACCTTGAATGCATCGGGCTTGTTATCTTCAACGGCGATGATAACCTGCTTGAAGCCCAGAAGGTCCTTCAGCAGATAAACACCTGAAAGGATATCCCAGGAATTTTCCATACATTCACGGTAGTCAACTGTGATGAAGGGCTCACACTCTGCGGCATTGATAACAAGGGTATCAATATTCTTATCCGCAGGGAAGTTGAGCTTTACGTGAGTAGGGAAGCCTGCACCGCCGAGACCTACAAGACCCGAATTGCGCACAGCCTTGATAAGGTCTTCTCTTGTTTTTACCTCGGGGGGAGTAATGCCTTCCCAGAGCCTCATTTCGCCGTCGGATTCAATGGTGACAGCCTTTGACATAACACCGTTGGGGAGCTTTACATCGCCTACTGCGGTAACCTTACCCGAAACAGATGCGTGAATGGGTGCGCTGACATATTTGTCGGAATCACCGATAAGCTGACCAACCGCAACAATATCGCCAACCTTTACAACGGGGTCGCAGGGTGCGCCGATATGCTGCTGCATGGGGATAACTACCTTTGAGGGTACGGGAAGTCTTTCAACCTCTTTTTCGGCGGTGTTTTTGTGGTGGTCAACCTTAACGCCGCCTCTGACCTTTCTGACAGCCTGCAAAACGCCGTCAAATCCGGTCTTAGCCATAATTATTCCTCCTGACTTATTTGAAGTTTACGAAATGTTTTTTTATTTTTTCAAGTGCAGGTATTACTGCCCTGAGGACTATACCCGTAACCGTGCCTGTGGCTATGCCGAAAAGGGCAAGGGCAGGGGCATAGTAAACAATACTTGCGGTGTCTGTGATGAATATTGCCGCCAGAAGCTGACCTGCGTTGTGGCAAAGGGCACATATGACGGAAATTCCGATAAGACCCAGCACCTTGCGTGCACATTTCATCAGCAGATACATTGCGGCGGCGGAAAGAATACCGCCGGAAAGGCTCATTATTCCTGCCGTTGCACCTCTTGTGATGAATGCAAAGCCACCTTTCAAAGCTGCTATAAGCAATGCGGAGGGAAGACCCAGGCTTCCTGCCGCAAACATTGTTATTATATTTGAGAATCCCAATTTTGCACCCGGAGGCAAAAGGGGGATTGGCGGAATAAGGCTTTCAAGAAAGCCCAGGCACAGTGCAAGTCCGCAAAGAATTGCAACAAGTGCAGTCTTATAATTTTTTTTCATAACTCAATATACAACGGCATCCACATCCGCGCCCTCAACGGTGATTACCGTTTTTGCAGGCAGGCACACCGCAATCTCGCCGCTTTCTTTAAGTACGCCTGCGTTGACACACAGCCTGTCGGGGCAGTCGGAATGTTCGAAATAAATTCCGCCGTTTTCTGCAACTATCTTTATATTGTATTCGCCGCCGAGGAGTATTTCCTTTCTTTCCTTGAGGGAGTAAAGCTCAACGGTTTCAACCTCAACGCCGTCAACACTGATTACCGCAACGGGTCTGTCCGACTGAGGCTTTGCGAGAAATGCGAAAATCAGTGCGGCAGCCGCAGCAGCGATTATGACGGCAAGGTCGCCTTTTTTGAAAAGTTTAATGTTCATATCAGTGTTTAACAACGGTGAAATCACCGCTGTCGGGAGTAATGTTTATATCTGCATTTTCTTTGAGATGAATTGAGCCGTCTTCGGTTATGAATATAACCTGTGCGCCGAATTCTTCCGCAAGGTCAAAGCCTTTATCAATACCAAGCACAAAACAGGCGGTTGAAAGTGCGTCGCTGAGAAGTCCGCTATCCGAAATAACCGTTGCGCTTACAACTCCGCTTTCTGCAGGATAACCTGTTTCGGGATTGAGAATGTGGTGGTATTTTTTGCCGCCGCTTTCGAAGCTTTGTTCATAGCTTCCCGATGTTGAAACACAGCATTCCTTTATTGTCAGCTTTGCGGCATAGCCTGAGTTCCCGAAGGGGTTTTTTATTCCTACCGTGAAATCGTCGTCACCGTAAAGAAGCACACTGCCGCCTACGCTGATAACTGCACGGGTCACATCTGCGGTGTCAAGGTAATCCCTTACCTCGTCAAGAGCAATTCCCTTGCCCGATGCGCCGAAATCAACAACCGCATTTTTATCTGTCAGGGTGATGTTGCCGTCTGAAAGAATAATCTTTTCGTATCCGCTGTGAGAAAGGGCTTCGGTAAGCTTTGCGCCGTCGGGAATTGAAGGCGTGCCGCCGAAATTCCAAAGGTCGCTGACTCTGCCCAGGGTGTAATCAAAGGCACCGCCGCTTTTTTGGCAGACCTCCGAAAGCTTTGTGAAGTATTCAAAAAGCTCCGTATCCGCAATGGCTTCACCGTTTTTGTTAAGGTTATAAATGAAAGAATCCTCTGCGGTGCGGGAAAGAATCATTTTATCCAGAGTGTTTATAGTGTTTTCGATTTCTTTGTATGTTTCGTTAAGCTTTTTTCCTTTTACTTCGCCCGAAACAAAAGTATTCATTGCAAAAAAATCAAATTTGAGTGTGGGTTTTACGGTGTCGGCAACGATTAAAGTCATAAGCAAAACGGCGGCAATTACTATACCGATTTTTGCGAATCTGTTCAAGCACCATACCTCCCCAATTATAATTATATATATTACACCCTATTTTTAAATATTTCAATATTATTTATCGAATTTGTTTGAAAAATAATGGAATTACGATTGAATTCTATTGAAAATGTGGTAAAATCAAAGCGAAAGGAATGATAATTATGACCAATTCGGTATATATGCCCGTCAAGTGTGTATGGGGCAGAAACTGTGTTAAGGAAAACGGCGGTGACCTTGCTTTGGGCAAACACTGTCTTATCGTAACGGGCAAAAACGGAGCAAAGGCAAGCGGTGCTCTTGACGATGCAATAAGCGTTCTTGAAAAACATGGTATAGGATACGCGGTTTTCGACGGAATAGGTGAAAATCCTCTGATTTCCGCTTGCCATAAGGCCGGTGTTGCCGCAAGGGAGGCAGACGCGGATTTTATTATCGGCATAGGCGGCGGCTCTGTGCTTGATGCATCAAAAGCAATAGCGATTTATGCTTCTAATGCCGACCTTGAACCTGTTGATATTTACAAAAGAGAGTATAAAAATGCACCTCTGCCCATTGCACTTATCGGCACAACCGCAGGCACGGGCAGTGAGGTTACGGCTGTTGCCGTGCTTACAAACGATGAAACGGGTGTCAAAAAGAGCATAAAGGGCAACGACTGTTATGCAAAGGTTTCTTTTTGCGACCCGAAATATACGGAGTCGATGTCATACAGAACAACGGTTTCAACCGCACTGGATGCCTTTGCTCACGCAACCGAAGGCTTTTTCACCGAAAGGTGCGAGGGTATACACAAGGTTTTTGCACAAAACTGCATTCCTGCACTTTACAGAGGTCTGAAGTCTCTTTCACAGTCGGAAACCGTTGACTCTGCGCTGCGTGATTCACTCTACTATGCTTCAGTATATGCAGGGCTTGTCATAAATAATTGCGGAACGGGATTTCCTCATCCGCTGGGATATGTGCTGACCGAAAATTACGGTGTGCCTCACGGTATGGCGTGTGCCGCATTTTTTGCACCCTATATCGACAGATGTGCCGAATTCGCACCCGAGAAGCTTGCCCAATTTACTGCAATGACGGCTGATATGAACGAAGTGAAATCGGTTATCGCATCCCTTACGGACCTTGAAGGTGTATCGATAGGTGAGGAGAAGGCAAAAAAATACGCCCTGCGTTGGCAGAGCGTGATTCCCGGAAATTTCACCGCCTCCCCCGGCGGTCTGACGCAGGAAGAGGCGGCACAAATCCTTGCTTTAATTATTTAGCAACCGCATCCGCAGCCGCAATCATTGTTTCTCACTGCACCGCAGCCGCAACCTGTGTTGTAGCTTGAACCGCAACCGCAATCGTTGTTGCAGAAAAGAAGAATGAGGATGATGAAAAGGCACCAGTTGTTATTGCATCCGCAACCCATGTATCTTACCTCCGTTTCCGGTTAAGCGGTTTTGTCTGCCGCTTACATTCACATCATATGTGGGTACGGTAAGAAGTGTTACACGGGTTGAGTGCAAAGTGCAAAATTTAAAACGGGCAACATTACCGTCAGGGTAGCGTTGCCCGTTTTTGCTTTAGATACTCCAAATAAGATTCATAAACTTGCCGATGATGCCAAGGAAGAAGTTGACGATTTTCCACATAAAGTTCAGATTGAAGTCTGCAAGGAAGTTTGCAATGCTGCTGCCGAAGGTGTCTACGGGTGCCTTGTCACCGATCTTTTCGATGGCAAAGGTGTCGACCGTATTTGCCTTGCCGCCGTCAACCTCATATGCATTGTAGTAAAGCGTATCGCCGTCAACGGTGATTGCACTGAACATTGAATTTTCAACGTCAACGATTGCTTCCGCACGGGGAAACTTTTCGTCTGTTGCCGCCGCATCCTTGGTGTGGTAAACCTTAACACCCGATGTGCCGCAGATTGAGTAAATTGTTCCCTTGGGATTGTATTTTGTCACATACTCAACGCCGTTATAAATCTTTGTACCTGTCTTGGTGGGAACAACTGCGTTTGCGTTGAGCACATCCGTTCTCAGATAAACGTGGTCGTGACCCTGAAGCACCATATCAACTCCAAGATAGGGGAGAAGTGCGCCAAGCTGCTTTCTGAAGCCTTCAACATCGCCATCGTCATAGTGTGAGCCGTTGGAATAGAGTGCCTTGTGGAGCACAACTATCTTCCACTTTGCGTCGCTTGAAGTGATGTCGTTTATCATCCATTCAATCTGAGCTTTGCTGAGCTTATCGTCTTCGTCGTCGTTGGTGTTCAGTACGGTAAAGTGAACGCCATTATAATCATATGAATAATAAACGCCGCTTTCAAGGTTCTGCTCGGGGATATTGGGAAGCTCAAAGTTTTCTGTTATTGCCGCACCTGCTTTTTCGTGGTTGCCTGTTGTGGGCATAAAGGGAAGGTCAAGCAGTGCATCGGTTGAATTAAGGAAGTAATTCCAGTGCTTTACATTGGATTCCTCGTCAACCTGGTCACCTGCGGAAACAATGAAACGTGCATCGGGGTAAAGACCCTGTGCGGTTTCCACAACCTGAGCAAAACGCTCATACTGGTCTTTACGCTGAGCCTGAGAGTCGGCCACATAGAAGAAGGTGAAGGCTTCGTCGCCGCCTTCTGCGGTAGTGATTGTGCCTGCTTCGCTCCACCAGCCTTTTTCGGCATCGCCGATTCTGTAACTGTATTTTGTGCCGCTTTGAAGACCCGAAAGAGTAATTGTGTGCTTGTTGTAATCTCTTGTGAATCCGAGAAGACCGATAAGTCCGAGGTCTGCGCCGTAATAGGTTTTGTCAACGGATTCGCATTTTGCGGTTACCTTTTTACCGCTTGTGGGTATACCCGTGAATTTCGGGTTTTCGCTGTAAGGCAGAATTTCAATATCCGTACCTTCAACACTGTATTTTGTAAGCCAGGTAATGCTGATTTCACTTGATGAATCCGCACCCAGAGAAACCGCAATGTGTGAGGGCAGACGGTAATTATCCTGAGTGGCCTCAACCTCAACGGGTCCGCTGTATGTAACGGAGAAATTGTTGTCTTCGGTTTCGTTGTCGAAGAAGAAGGAGCTTAACATCCATTTGAAGGTGTAGCCCCAGGCTTCATACTGGCTGGGTGTGATGTATTCTCCCATAAGATGGTCAATGATTGCATCGACGGAGCTGTATTCTTCGGGCACAAGGGGGATTGAAAGCACCGAATCAACAAGGTTGATGAAGCTGTTGTCACCTCCGAGAAGTGCTTCAACCGAGCCCTGAAGAACAAGACCGAGAAGACGGAATATATTGCCCTTCGGGAAAAGCTCTCCGGGGTTGAAATCAAGGTTCGCAAGAATTTCATCCTGAACAAGGTCGTTTATAAGAACCTGACGGAGAAGTGCAAAAATCTCTTCTGCAAGCTCGCCGCTGTCAAAGCGTTCAAGCACATCCGCAATGTAGGGATAAGATGAAGCATCCTCATCGCCCAGATAGTGAATGATAAGAAGAGATGTGGCGAATTCTTCAAGAGTGCAGCCCTTGCCCGTAAGGGGAAGACCGATATATTCGTTGGGAACAGTGGCTTCAAGGCTGCTCAGCTCAAAGGTGAGGAGCTTATCGAGAATTACTTCGATTTTTGCAAGAGTGCCTTCGGTATCGTTGATATAAACCTCGTCAATCTGCGAGAAAAGGTCATTTATGAAGCCCATAACATTTGAGCTTACGGTGAGAATTTCAATATTGCCAAGTGCAAGACCGTTGGTGCCCAGAGCATCAACAATAATCTTTTCAAGGTCAAGATTTTTTGTTTTAAGGTATTCGCCCAGACCGCCTGCTGCCTGAATTTCTTCAAAAAGGTCTGTGATGAAGGGATACACAAAGCCTTCAACAAGGCTTCCTACGCCGCCTTCACCAAAGGTTCTTTCGTATGAATATGTAAACTTGAAGGGCTTTTCGTAAGGAATGCCGTCCTTGTTCACAACGGGCTGATACTCGTCAATATCAAGGGTCTGCATATCCATTGTTGTTGTTTCGCCGTCTGAAACGAAATCAACTATTTTGTAGTAGTTGGGGTAACCCGTAAGAGTGGGTGTAAGGATATCATAAACGATTTCACCGTTGTCGCTGATGTGCGAAACAACATCGTTTGAATGAAGGTGTCCCGTAAAAACATAGTGCATACCTGCATCGGCATAGGTTTCGGCAACTCTGAGCCAATCATTTACAACAAAGGGTTGGAAGGTTGCTTCCTCAATGTCTGTATGAGGCACAATATTATGGTGCTGCATACCGATAACGGTAAGACCTTCGTTCTCTGCTTTGCGGCATTCTTCAACAATCCAGTCAAGCAGATTTTCTGAGATTTTTCCGAAGGTTTCGTGCTCATTGTTTTCTGCACCGTTATCATCGCTGTATACACAGGTATCTGCCGCAACGAGTCTGTAACCGCCGAGTGTGCAGGCATATGAAAGCATACCGCCTTTTTTGCCGCTTTCGGGGACGAAGAAGCTGTCTGCAAGGTCGTAGCCCAGGTTTTTGTAAATCTCTCTGAACTGCTCGGGAGTTGTGATTTCGGCCGGCTCCTCATAACCGTTTTCAAAGGTCACGGCGTTGCTGTTGTTGATATCGTGGTTGCCGGGAACAACAAGAACCTGAATTCCGGATTCTTCTTCAAAAGCTTCAAGTCTTTCTGCAAGAGCCTTGTGGCTTTCAAGCTCGCCGTCCTTGGTAAGGTCACCGGGAACAAGCACATAGTTTTCACCGCCCTCGACGGCATTCCTGAGAACACCGTCAAGTGCGTTATCGATAATTGAATCAAGGTCATCATATTCCCTATGGCTGTTGTAGAGGAACTCATCCCATACATCACCGTCGTATTTAAGCGAATCGGCAAAGTAATGGAAATCGGAAACAACGCCGAAACGTATTTTTGAAGTGTCAGCGCTTGCCGTCATAGGCACGCAGGCAATAAGCATTGAAAGTGCAAGCACAATGCTTATTATTTTGATGTGTAACTTCCTTTTTCTCATTTCATCATCCCTTAAATATTTTTAAGAAGGGGTCCGATACCCTTGATTGCGCCGGGAATACCCTTGAGAATCTTGCGGATACCGCCCTTTTCGCCGCTTATCCACATAACAAGGCCGTTTGCCATATCCTCGCTCATTACACCGCCGCTCATGCTGATGAAATCGCGGAAGGGAGTCTGCAGAGCGATTGCCTGAGCAAAGCCTGCAGGGATAAGAGTTGAAAGAAGCTTATAGAAACGCTTGCCGTTCTTAGCGTGGCGGCAGCTTTCGAAGGTGTCACAAATGCCGAGCTTTCTGTCAGGGTCATAGTCTGCAGGAGGAAGCTCTCTGCCCAGAACTGCGATGAACTGCTCGTCTGCAACATTCTGAACGTTGCCTGTGTAGTAAACGGGAGCTGTCTTTGTGTAGTCGGGGATATCTGCTGCTGCACCGGTTACGTTAACTGTTGCACTGAGTCTGATATCCGCACTTGAAGCACCTACGAGAATGTCGAATTCTCCGCTTTCAACACACCAATCGTTGATGTTTACGTTGTAGAAAGCAAATGCTCTCTTTGAAAGCTCGAAGCTGATTTCTTTTTCTTCGCCGGGGTTAAGCCATACCTTCTTGAAACCTTTAAGCTCCTTTACGGGTCTGTAGATTGTGCTTTCCTTATCAGCAACATAGAGCTGTGCAATTTCGTAGCCCGGAACATTGCCGGTGTTCTTGATTTTGCAGGTTACGGTGAGAATATCGTTCTCATCCATAGCTGTCTTATCAAGCTTTATGTCTGAGTATTCAAATGTTGTGTATGAAAGACCGAAGCCGAAGGGATAGCGTACTGCTTTATCAGCCTTTTCGTAGTATCTGTAGCCGATGTAAACACTTTCACGGTATTCAACGGAAGCGGGGTTACCGGGGAAATTGTTGACTGCGGGAGTATCCGCATAGGTCATGGGATATGTTTCGGGAAGCTTACCCGAGGGGTTAACCTCGCCTGAAAGGATATCCGCAACCGCACCTGCACCTGCCTGACCGCCGAGATATGAATTGAGAATGGCTGCAACGCCGTCGTTCCAGGGCATTTCAACGGGTGAACCGCCTGCGAGAACGATAACAACATTCTTGTTTACCTTGAGGATTTCTTCAACAAGTGCATCGTGTGCAGCGGGGAGATTCATATGAGATCTGTCAAAGCCCTCTGCTTCGTATTCGTCTGTAAGACCGATGAATACAACTGCTGTTTCGCACTTCTTTGCAACCTCTGCTGCCTGTGCGGCAAGAGCTGCATTCTTCTTTGCCTTTTTGTTTGAAAGCTCGTAGCCCTGAGCAAATTCAATATCAAAGCCTGCCTTCTTAAGCTCGTCAAGAGCGTTGTCAAGCTGAGTGGGATTGATGTGTGATGAGCCTGCGCCCTGATATCTGGGCTTTCTTGCAAGCTCGCCGATTACTGCGATTTTGCCGTTCTTTTTGAGAGGAAGAACGCCGTTGTTCTTGAGAAGAACCATTGAGTTTGCGGCAATTCTTCTTGCAAGAGGCTGGTCGTCTGCATCGTTGTATTTATAATCTGCCTTTGCGCCGTCAACAGCCTTCTTGATGAGGTTAAGCATATTGAGCGCTCTTTCGTTGAGGACGGCTTCGTCAAGTGTGCCGTTCTTAACGGCTTCAACAATCTTCTTTGCACCTGAACCCGATGATGAAGGCATTTCAAGGTCATTGCCGTTTTTAAGACCGAGAACTCTGTCGTTTACTGCACCCCAGTCGCTGACTACAACGCCGTCAAATCCCCACTCGTTGCGAAGAATTTCAAGCTGGGTGTGCTTATTTTCCGAACCGTGGAAGCCGTTGATTTTGTTGTATGAGTTCATAACGGTCCAGGGCTTTGCCTTTTTTACGGCGATTTCAAATGCGGTGAGATAGATTTCTCGCAGTGCTCTTTCGTCAACAACCGAATCGCAGGTCATTCTGCGTGTCTCCTGGCTGTTGGCACAGAAATGCTTGAGAGATGTGCCTACACCCATCGACTGAACGCCGTTGATGAAGCCTGCGGCAAGCTCGCCTGCAAGGATGGGATCTTCTGAAAAATATTCAAAGTTTCTGCCGCAAAGGGGGGAACGCTTCATATTGATGCCGGGTCCGAGAAGAACGCCTACTTCTTCTTTAAGGCACTTTTTGCCCAGAGCAACACCCATTTCGTAAAGAAGCTCCGAATCCCACGAAGCGGCTGTTGTGGCTGCCGTGGGGTAGCTGATTGCGGGTACGCTGTTTGAAAGGCTGTCGCCTGTCTTTGAGTAGTCTTTCTTACGGAGTCCGTGAGGGCCGTCGCAGACCATGATTGAGGGAAAACCGTACTTTTCCATTCCTTTGAGGTGCCAGAAATCCGCACCGTCGCAGATAGCGGCTTTCTCTTCAAGAGTCATCTGAGCGAGAATTTCCTTGGGGTCTTTCATTTTGTGTTCCTCCTTATGTGTACTTTTTGAAACGGTAATCAAAAAGTATCTAAATTATCTTCTGCCAAAAGTATTTCATCGGCGGTAACGCCGTCGATTTCTTCTACGGTACGAAGCTTTTTGCGGATTATTTCGTTACGCTTGCCTGCTTCGTCAAGTGATTTGCCTGCCTCGTCGATTTTCTGCCTTGCCTTCTGAAGCACCACACCGAATTTATCATACTGAACCTTTGCGGCGGCAAGCAGAAGCCTTACCTCGTTTGCCTTTTCGTTTATGGCAACGGCTCTGAAGCCGAGGGAAAGCGAGTTGAGCAGGGCGGTGATTGTTGTGGGGCCTGCAATCATTATGTTGAATTCGCTGCGGATTTTCTCCGCAATGCCCGTGCGCGATGATGAGATTTCCGCATAAAGACCTTCCGTTGCAAGGTACATAATTGCAAAGGGAGTGGTTTTTGGTACATTTATGTATTTCGTGATTGTTCTTGCTTCGGAAAGAATTCTTGCTTCAAGGGCTTTTCTTGCCGCCGCAAGCGCATCGGGGTCAGCGGAATCCGCCGCATTGCAAAGACGCACATAGTCTTCCATAGGAAATTTGGAGTCAACGGGCAGATAGGTGACGGTACCTTCGTTTGAGGGGATACGCACCGCAAATTCAACTCTGTCCTTTGAGCCTTCAACGCACACAAAGTTTGTTTCGTACATACCGGGCAAGGTCTGGTCGAGAATTGCACCGAGCTGTACCTCTGCCCAGGTGCCTCTTGCCTTGACGTTGGTGAGCACCTTGTTGAGTGCGGTAACGTTTGCGGTAACACCGTTTGAAAGCTCCTTCATTTCACCAAGGGATTTATAAACATTTTCAAGTCTGTCTGAAACGGTTTTAAACGAGCTGTCAAGCCTCTGAGTAAGCGTTGAGGTGAGTTTTTCGTCAACGGTGATACGCATTTCTTCAAGCTTTTTTTCGTTGCTTTCGCGCATACGGTCAACAGCTTCCGTCAGTGCCTTGCTCTGCCTTGCATTCTGTTCAAGGTTGTTGACACGGATGCTTTCGACCTTTTCGCTCATTTCCGCAAGCCTTGCCGAGGTTTCCATTCTCATTTTATGCTGCGATTCCGAAGATTCACGGCGGCTTCGCTCAAATTCCGAGCCCAGAGAGTGAGAAAGCTGAGATGTTTTTTCACTGAGTAAATCTATTTTACGGTTTGATTCTTCGTTTTTATCCTTGCCCTGTCTCACAAGAATAACGGCAAGAAGAATGATAACCGCCGCAAGCATTGCGATGATAACATATTCCATAAAATAATCCTCCATTTTACATATTTTATATAATAGCACATACATTACAAATAGGCAAGGGTTTTGACCTTCAAAAATCCCGAAAAATTGTTATTTTCCCCAACGGAATTCTCTCTGTTGAAATTTATATGAAACTGTGGTAAAATAATCGGGTAAAAATTCACGGAGGTACTGAAAATGATTGGCGTAATCGGTGCGATGCACATTGAAGTTGAAACGATAAAATCACTTATGGAGAATAAAACTGCCGAGAAAATCGGCGGTGTTGAATTCGTGAAAGGCACTCTTCACGGAAGAGAAATTGTTATTGCGGTCTGCGGTATCGGCAAGGTTGCGGCGGCAATGTGCACGCAGATAATGATACTGAAATATTCGCCCGAATGTATCATTAATACAGGCGTTGGAGGAAGTCTGAGCACAAGACTTGCAATAGGGGATATTGCCGTTGCCGAAAGCCTTGTTCAGCACGATATGGACACCTCGCCTCTGGGTGACCCCGTAGGTCTTATTTCGGGGCTGAATCTGGTGAATATTCCTGCCGATAAAAGGGTTGCCGAAGTGCTCCTGAAAGGCATTGAAACCCTTGATAACGTTAAGGGTATGACGGGTGTGATTGCCTCGGGCGACCAGTTCATCGCAAGTGATGAAAAGAAGAAATTCATCACCGATAATTTCGGCGCAATCGTATGCGAAATGGAGGGTGCAAGCATCGCTCAGGTGTGCTTCTCAAACGGTGTTCCCTTCGGCGTTGTGAGAGCGGTTTCCGACTGCGCAGACGGTTCATCTCACATGGATTACGGCGAATTTCTGCCCGTTGCGGCGGCAAACGCTGCAAAGCTGATTGAATATTTTGCGATGAATGCATAAGCAACGAAAGGGACTGCTTCGGCAGTCCTTCTTCTTTTTTGGTCAAAATTACGCATATTTTTTAAAAATAAATACATTATTTGTTGACAACCAACAACCGATTTGTTAAAATAAATTAAATATCTTTCATTTAAAGGAGGAAATCAAAATGATTGATCAGAAAACATTGGCCTACATCAATCTTTACGGTGTTCTGGGTACACTCGAAAATCTTTGCGAGCTTGCTCCCGAAGCAGGAAGTATCCTGACCAACAAAAAGCCCGTTTCAATCGGCTTTGACGTAAAGGACGGCCCCAAGGCAACAATTACCTTTGCCAACGGAAAGTGCAGAATGGAGCAGGGCTGTGCAAAGTGCGACGTAAAGCTTCCGTTCAGCTCCTGCGAGAAATTCAACGGACTTATTGACGGAACAACAACCCCCATCCCCTCAAAGGGCTTCCAGCATATCAAATTCCTGCTTAACGACTTCACAAAGCTTACGGATCTTCTCACAAAGTATATGAGACCCGATCCTGCTGACCTTGAAGACCCCGATTTCTTCCGTATCAGCACACTGCTTATGCTTAACACCATTACTGTCGCAATCGCTCAGATCGGTAACAATGATGAAATCGGCAAGCATTCCGCCAAATATATGGTTGACGGCGAAATTTCAATCAGCATCAAGGATTGCGCTTCAACAACCGTCAGAGTTAAGGATCACAGACTTCTCGGTATCAAGAAGCCCAGCGAATCACCCAGAGCAATTATGGAATTTTCAAGTATCGAGCTTGCGAGAGCCCTCTTTGACGGCAAGGTCAACGCTGTTGCCTGCGTGGGTACGGGTGATATCGTTATGAAGGGTATGATTTCCATGATTGATAACCTTAACAGAATTCTTGACAGAGTTGCTCTGTATCTTGCATAAGGAGGAAGAGAAATGAGCATGAAAATTAATACACACGAAAAAAGTGCAGAACTCTTCCAGAGAGCTGCCAAAGTAATTCCTTCGGGTCTTTACGGCCATCAGGGCCCTGCCGAAGGCTGCTGCATCCCCGTTTCCGCTTACCCTCTTTTCAGCCAGAAGGCAAAGGGCAGCTATTTCTGGGATGTTGACGGAAACAAATACATAGACTATATGTGCGCATACGGCCCCAATGTTCTCGGTTACAATGACCCCGATGTTGACAAGGCCGTTATGGAGCAGATGAAGATTGAAAACTGCGTTACCGCACCTTCAACAAAGATTATAGAATTTGCAGAGCTTATGGTTGATACCGTTGCTTCCGCAGACTGGGCGTTCTTTGCAAAGAACGGCGGCGACACAACAACAGCCGCTATTATGACCGCAAGAGCAGCAACCCATAAGAAGAAAATTATCTTCGTTAAGGGTTACTATCACGGTGTTGCACCCTGGTGCCAGAAGATTGACTATCCCGGTGTTATCCCCGAGGACGTAAGTAACAATCTTTTTGTTGACTGGAACGATTTTGAAGGTCTCAAAAAGGTAGTTGAAGAAAACGAGGGCGAAATTGCCGCATTCATTTCAACACCTTATATGCACGGCAACTTTGTTGATAACATTCTTCCTGCCGAAGGCTACTGGCAGAAGGTGCGTGACCTTTGTACCGAAAAGGGCATCGTTCTTATCATTGACGACGTTCGCTGCGGTTTCAGACTTGACCTTGCAGGTTCAGACCATTTCTACGGCATAGAAGCTGACCTTATCTGCTTCTGTAAAGCGCTTGCAAACGGCTGGAACGTATCCGCACTCTGCGGTAAGGATTGGCTCAAGGGCGCAATCAGCGGTCTTTCATACACAGGCAGCTACTGGATGAGCGCAGTGCCCTTCGCAGCGGCTATCGCTTGTATCAACAAGATGAAGGAAATCGACCTTCCCAAGATTTGTCTTGAAAAGGGCACAATGCTTTGCGACGGTCTTAAAGCTGCTGCCGCAAACAACGGCTTCAATCTTTCCGTTACGGGCGAGCCTGCACTCTTCTATCTTATGCTTAAAGATGATGATTCACTTATGCTTCATCAGGAGTGGATTGCCGAGATTGTCAAGAGAGGCGTATATATGACAAACCACCACAACCACTTCATTAACGCATCACTTTCGGATGAAGATATCAAGTTCACAATCGATGTTGCGGAAGATGCATTCAACACTCTCCGCAAGAATCATCCCGAACTTGGCAGATAATCCGGTGAAAAGATAAAAGTGAAGAGTGAAGAGTTTCGGATAGGCTCCGCCTATGACCGAATATAATGGGTACGGGTGAAACCCGTCCTCAACTATTCACTTTTCACTATTCACTCAACAACGGACTTAAAGCGTAAAGAAAACGCTTACACATATCAAAAGGAGGAATTTTCCATGGCATTAACCAAACAGGAATGGCTTGAACTTGAAAAGCAGGCTCACGAGCTGCGCAAGCTTTGCCTTGACACAACTTTCTGGGCAGGCAGTGCTCATATCGGCGGCGGCATGAGCGTTATGGATATGCTCACCATTCTCTATTACAAGTACATGAAATATGAGGTTGAAAATCCCACCTGGGAAGACAGAGACCGTTTCATCCTCAGCAAGGGTCATGCAGGCGTTGCTCTTGCAAGCCTTGTTTGTCACGTCGGTTTTGACGATAAAGAAAAGCTCAAGACCTTCAATCTGAGCAACTCAACAATGGGTATCCACCTTGACTCAAACAAGGTTAAGGGCGTTGACGCTTCAACAGGTTCACTGGGTCACGGCCTTTCAATCGCTCTCGGCACAGCACTTGCCGCAAAGGTTCTCGGTAAGGACTACAAGACCTACTGTATTCTCGGCGACGGCGAATGCGACGAAGGCTCAAACTGGGAAGCAGCTATGTCAGCGGCTCACTTCAAGGCAGACAACCTTATTTCATTTGTTGACCGCAACAAGTGTATGATCGACGGCCCCACAGAAGAAGTTATGGCACTTGAACCCTTCGCAGACAAGTGGCGTGCATTTGGCTTCATCGTTAAGGAAGTTGACGGACATAACTTCAATGAGCTTGCAGAAGCTATTGATTTTGCTCTCGAAAACAAGGGTGCTCCCGTTATGATTATCGCAAACACCGTCAAGGGTGCAGGCGTTGATTATATGGAAGGCGACTACAAGTGGCACTACGGCGCACTTAACGAAGAGAAATATGAGCTTGCAAAGGCAAGCCTTGAAAAATACTATGCAGAGCGTGTAGCTCGTGCAGAAAAGGAGGGCATCTGATCATGGCAGGCGGATTAACCTATACAGCAACAGAATCAACAGCTTTCTCCACCGCTGAAATTTACGGTAAGGCTCTTTGCGAGCTTGGCGAAAAGCATCCCGAGGTTGTAGCTCTCACAGCTGACCTTGGTAAATCAACCAAAATCGGTATGTTCGGTGAAAAGTTCCCCGACAGATACTTTAACGTAGGTATTGCCGAGCAGAATATGTTCGGTATGGCAGCAGGCATGGCAAAGGCAGGCCTTGTTCCCTTCCTTTCAACCTTCTCGGTTTTCGCTTCGCTCAGAAGTGCTGACCAGCTTCACACAGATATCTGCTATCAGAACATCAACGCAAAAATCATTGCTACCCATGCAGGAACATCCTTCGGTCAGGCAGGCTCAACCCATCACGCAATCTGCGATATGGCTGTTGCCCGTTCAATCCCCAACCTGACTGTTATCTGCCCTGCTGACGGTCTTGAAACCTACAATGCAGTTCATGCAGCATACGATAATTTCGGCCCCTATTACATCCGTATCAACAGAGGCTTTGACCGTGTTCTTTACGATACCACGGATTACGGCTTCGAGGTTGGTAAGGCTGTTACAATCAACGAGGGCTCGGATATTACAATCATTGCTTGCGGTTCATGCGTATTCCAGGCATACCAGGCAGCAAAGTTCCTTGAAACAAACGACGGACTCAAGGTAAGAGTTCTCAATATGCATACAATCAAGCCCATCGATAAGGAAGCCATCATCAAGGCTGTTATGGAAACTCGCAGAATCATCACTGCGGAAGACCACAACGTTATGGGCGGTCTCGGCTCAGCGGTTGCAGAGGTTATCGTTGAAGCAGGTAAGGGTTGTGCATTCAAGCAGCTCGGTATTCAGGATAAGTTTGCACCCATCGGTCTTCACGAGGATATTATGTCAACTCTGGGCATTGACCAGAACGGTATTATCGATGCAGTGCGTGAAGTAATGGGTAAGGACTTCGAGCTTGACGACGACTGGGATGACGAAGCCTGATTTGAGTTATTTTCACTTTCTCCTTCGGTCGTGTATCGCATACACTTCCCTCAGTGCGAAAGCGAAACTAATCTCAAATCCAAAATTGGGTTTATTTCACTTTCTCGCTCGTTGCGTATAACGATACGCGTCCTCGCTGCGAAAGCGAAACTAATCTCAAATCTGAAATTGGATTTATTTTACTTTCCTTCGGTCGTGTATCGCATAC
>SVOC01000012.1:0-67202 GCA_015066625.1 Oscillospiraceae bacterium | reverse complement strand
CCTCGCTGCGAAAGCGAAACTAATCTCAAATCTGAAATTGGATTTATTTTACTTTCCTTCGGTCGTGTATCGCATACACTTCCCTCGCTGCGAAAGCGAAACTAATCTCAAATCTGAAATTGGATTTATTTTACTTTCCTTCGGTCGTGTATCGCATACACTTCCCTCAGTGCGAAAGCGAAACTAATCTCAAATCAAAAAACGGATTTTGTTCTTTCTGAAATGGAGGTACAATTATGGGATTTACAACGATGCTGACCTTGGCAACAATTTTGCAGATATTTGAACTCATTATGATTGGTGATTTTGAAACCCTTTCACAATTCATAAAAATGTATCTGGATGTTATTCCGCAGGCTATTGAAGGTATTTCAGGCTTGTTGGAGCAAGTTTTTGCAGCGTTCTGACCCACATAGAATCCGCACTATCAGTTTTGAAAGGAATGATTTATATGGCTTCAAGAGAAGACATTTTAACCAATAAAATTTTCCTTTGTGCCGTTCTTCCCCTTGTCAAGACCATTGCTATGGATGACCCCAAGCTTGCCAAAAAGTTTGAGCACGCTCATGCGGTTATTCAGGTAAGTGCAAAAGACCCCGACGCTCCCGAAGGTAAGTTTGCAACACACTATGTTGTTAACAGCGGCGAGTGGCTTTGCCATACAGACAAGGTTGCGGATAATGCTCACATTGAGCTTGAATTCAAGAGCATTGAGCAGATGAACGCATTCTTCAAAGGAAAAATAGGACCATCAACCCTTCCCAAAATGAAGGGCGTTACAAAGAAGCCTGCTGTTTTTGCGGCGTTTATGATGACTCTTCTCAAAATGTCATCAATGCTTACCGCAACAGTGGCTCCCGAGGCGGAAGAAGATAAAAAGCTTCTTGTCAAGTGCTATTTCTACCTGCTTTCAAGCGGTATCAGCACACTCAACAAGAACGGTCACGAGGAGATTCACAGATGGACTCTTTCAAGCCCCGACAGAGTTTATGCCTGGGCAGTTGACGGATATCCCGATATCTCCGCTTACATCCGCATCAAGGCAGGTAAGTCAAAGGCAGGCAGAGGCGTTTACAAGCGTGCTCTTCCCTTCTTCACAATGAGATTTGACTGCCTTGACAGTGCACTCGGTATTCTTATGGGCACAGCAGATATGCTTGAATTCACTAAGGACAGCAAGCTTATCATGGACGGTGCACCCGAATTCGGCGCACAGATCGGCGACTATATGATGAAGGTCGGCGACTACGCAAGATAAATCAAAAGACAAAAGCTCCGAGGCTCAGGCTTCGGAGCTTTTTGCATATTTTTTCAAAAAACACTGTATTTTTTATCAGTATGTGTTATAATGAAACGTACTCCGTTGCAATTTGACGAAAGGAGAAGTTTCTATGGATGTTTTTTCAATCATAACGCTTTTCGGCGGACTTGCCTTTTTTCTTTACGGAATGAAGGTTATGTCCGACGGGCTTGAAAAATCCTCAGGCGGAAGTCTTAATAAAAACCTTAAAAAAGTTACTCAAAACCGATTTATTGCAATGCTTTTCGGTGCGGGAATGACCATTGCCGTGCAGTCGTCATCGGCAGTTACGGTTATGCTTGTGGGTCTTGTAAACTCAGGCATACTTGAATTCGGTCAGACCATCGGCGTGCTTATGGGTTCAAATATAGGAACAACTCTCACCGCTTGGATTCTCAGCCTTGCGGGTATCGACAGCGACATCGTATGGGTCAATCTGCTGAAGCCCTCCAATTTCTCGCCCGTTCTTGCGTTTATCGGCATACTTATGATTATGGTGGGCAAAAAGGAAAAACGCAAGGATATAGGCAGTGTGCTTGTAGGCTTTTCTGTGCTGATGTTCGGTATGAATCTTATGTCGGGTGCTATGGAGCCTCTGGGCGAAATGCCTGAATTTGCAAGCATTCTTACCGCATTTAAGAATCCTCTGCTTTCCGTTGCAGTCGGTGCCGTGTTTACGGGTGTTATTCAGAGCTCCGCCGCATCCGTTGCCATTTTGCAGGCACTTTCAATGACGGGCGGAATCACATACGGCATCGCAATTCCCATAATTATGGGTCAGAATATCGGCACCTGCGTTACTGCGGTTATTTCAAGCATAGGCGTCAGCCGCAATGCAAAAAAGGTTGCCGTTGTGCATCTCTCATTCAATATATTCGGCACACTTATCTGCCTTATTCCTTTCGCAGTGGGCAATATGATATTCAAGTGGGCTTTTATTGATACGGCGATAACTCCTTTTATGATTGCTATTGTGCATACAATATTCAATGTTGTAACAACCGCAATTCTTCTGCCCTTCTCAAAGCAGCTTGAAAAGCTTGCAAATAAAATTATTCCCGATAAGGAAGAAAAGCATCAGCTTGATGTTGTTCTTGATGAGCGTTTGCTTGCAGTTCCTACCGTTGCGGTTGAAAAATCACTTGATGTTGTCAGGGATATGTGTGTTCTTTCGGAAGATGCTTTCGGAAAGGCTATGGTTCTGCTTGGAAAATACGACGGCAAAACCGCCGATGAAATTCTTGAAGCGGAAAATGAAATTGACAGATTTGAGGATAAGCTTGGCACATATATGATGCGACTTTCAAAAATCGGCGTTTCGGAAAGCGATTCAAGAAGCATAGCGAAAATCCTGCACACCATTGACGATTTTGAGCGTATCGGCGACCACGCTGTTAACCTTCTGGGCGTTGCAAAGGAAATGCACGAAAAAGAAATCGTATTCTCCAACGAAGCAAATGCGGAGATTGCAGTGCTCACGCAGGCCATTGCCGAGATTATGAAAATCACCTCGGAGGCATTCAGGGGCAACAATGTTGAGCTTGCCAAAAGGGTTGAACCTCTTGAGCAGGTTATCGACGACCTTATTATGGATGTCAAGCGCAACCACATCACAAGGCTCAGAGGCGGCAACTGCACCATTCAGCTCGGCTTTGTGCTCAGCGATCTGCTGACCAACTACGAAAGAGTTTCGGACCACTGTTCAAACGTTGCCGTTGCGGTTATCGAATCGGGTCACGGTACATTTGGGGCTCACGAATACCTTGAAACCGTCAAGGATGTGCACAACAAGGAATTCGAAAACCTCTACAAGGAATACGGAAATATTTATAAAATCAAGGCATAAAAAATACGGATTGCAAAGGAGAGTTCCGATGCAATCCGTTATTTTTTTATTCATCAAGATTATTGACAGTGGGTAAATTCCACCGGAATATTGTTGCCAGAATACGGATTATGAGCACTGACCCTGCACCGATAACAACCGAAACAGCAGGGGAGCAGATTTCATAATAATACAACAGATAATAGATAACCGCACCGATTATGGCGGCAAGGGCGTAAACCCTTTTGCGGAGAATTTTGGGTACTCTGCCTGCCATTATGTCGCGCATAACGCCGCCGCCAACACCTGTGAGAGCGGCAACAAAAACAGAAAGGAACATATTCTCGCCGAATCCGCAGGCAATCGCACTGTTGACACCGCCAACAACAAAAACGGAAAGACCGATTGAATCGAAAACGTTGATTACCTGAGAATAAACATTGTAGTGTTTTTTGATTTTTCTGCCGAAGAAATATGCAATGACAAAAACCCCAAGAGAGGTTATAACCGCGGTTATGGCATAAACGGATTTGCGGAATGCCATAGGGGGAGTGTATCCCAGAATAAGGTCACGGACTATACCGCCGCCCACAGCAGTTACCGTGCCAAGCACAAGTGCACCGAAAATATCAAATTTCTTTTCAAGTGCGGTGATAACACCGGTTATTGCAAAAGCAACCGTACCGATTATTTCAATGGCAAAAAGTATGTTTTCAGCGGTCATTTCCTTTCCTCCTTATTTGTTCTGCGGCAAAAAATATAATTCCGCCTGCAACGTAACAGATAATATCTTTAACGTCAAAGGTTCTGCCCAGGGCAATGCTTATGATTTTGTTTCCTTCAAGACCGAGAAGCTTCACAAAATCAAAATACTGCAAAACTTCAACAGCAACCGCAAAAAGGGTAGTGTAAAGCGGCAGAAGCTTCGGCTTTTCCGTAAAGAAAATGCGTAAGGAAGCACATATGAGCATTACCGCCAGCACATCGCCCATATAGGGTCGGATAAATGAATCGTCAACAAATGCACCGATGAAAATTTCTGCCGCAAGAAGCAGAATGAAGATGATTATATATGTAATTCTCAGCTTATTTTTCATTTTTACGCTTCCTCAGATTTGCAAAGAATTCCGAAAGCAGTGCGGCACATTCATCCGCCATAAAGCCGCTTACCAGCTCAGGCTTATGGTTATAGGGCAGATCAAAAAGATTCACGACCGAACCGCAGGAGCCTGCCTTGTAATCCGATGCACCGTATACCACACGGCGCAGACGGGAATTGATGATTGCGCCCGTGCACATAGGGCAGGGTTCAAGGGTAACATACATTTCGCATTCCCACAGCCGCCAGCCGCCAAGCTTTTTACAGGCAAGGTCGATTGCCTCGATTTCGGCGTGGGCAAGGGCGTTTTTGCCGTTTTCACGGCGGTTTCTTCCTACGGAAACAACCTCGCCGTTACGCACGATAACCGCACCCACGGGCACTTCAAGCTCGTCGGCGGCAAGCTTTGCCTGTTCAATTGCAATCGTCATAAAATCTTTGTCGGTCATAACATCATCCCAAAAGGGCGACTTGAAAAGCCGCCCTTTGCAAAATTATTATCTTAAATTAAGCTTTTCAACGTGCCAGATATCTCTTGCATAATCGTTGATTGAACGGTCAGCCGCAAACACGCCTGCACCTGCAATGTTCATAAGTGACATTGTGTTCCAACGGGCTGTGTCGTGCCATATCTCTTCCGCAAGCCTCTGAATATTTCTGTAATCCGCAAAGTCAGCAAGCACCATATAGGGGTCGTGGTTTGCGATTACATTGCCGATTTCGCTGAAATTCTTGCCGCCGAAGCCCTTGTTGATGAAGTTGATAATGTTGCTGATTTCCGCGCTGTTATTGTAATAATTCTGAGGATGGTAGCCTGATTTTTTAAGCTCGTTCACCTCGGGTGTGCTCATGCCGAAAATAAGAATGTTCTCGGCACCGACGGCATCGTAAATTTCAACGTTTGCGCCGTCCATTGTGCCCAGAGTGATTGCGCCGTTAATCATAAGCTTCATATTGCCCGTGCCGCTGGCTTCCGTGCCTGCAAGGGAAATCTGCTCGCTGATATCGGCGGCAGGCATAAGTGCCTCTGCCATTGTAACGTTGTAATCCTCCATGTAGACAACTTTGAGAAGGTTATTTACACCGGGGTCGTTGTTGATAACATCCGCAAGAGTGCAGATGAACTCAATGATTTTCTTTGCCATATAGTAACCGGGGGCTGCCTTCGCACCGAAAATGTAGGTGTGAGGAGTATGGTTACCGTTGGGGTCAGCTTTTATTTCAAGGTATTTTGCAAGAATGTTGAGAGCGTTGAGATTCTGACGCTTGTATTCGTGCAGACGTTTTACCTGAACATCAAAAATGGATGAGGGGTCAAGGCTGATGCCTGTTTTCTTCATAACAAGCTTTGCAAAATCCTCTTTGTTTGCGGTTTTGATTCTGCGGAGTTCGGAAAGTACACCTACATCGCCCGAATATGCTTTAAGTTTTTCAAGCTCGCTTGCGTCATAAACAAAGCCGTCGCCGATAAGGTCGGTAAGCATTGAAGCAAGACGGGGATTAGCCTGACAAAGCCAGCGGCGGTGTGCGATGCCGTTGGTGACATTTGTGAATTTATCGGGCTCAAGGGTATAGAATTCGTTGAATACGGTATCCTTGAGAATCTGACTGTGAAGGGCTGAAACACCGTTTACCTTGTGACATACGGCAACGCAGAGGTTAGCCATTCTGACGGCACCGCCCGAAATAACAGCCATTCTTTCAACTCTGCCCGCATCGCCTGTTGCATCCCAGATTTTCTTTCTGAATCTGTTGTCAATTTCCTTGACAATCTGATAAATACGGGGAAGAAGGCGCTTAAAGAGGTCCTCGCCCCAGCATTCGAGAGCTTCCGCCATAACGGTGTGGTTGGTGTATGCACAGCATTCTTCAACAATTCTGAATGCATCGTCCCAGCCGTAGCCGCATTCGTCAAGCAGAATTCTCATAAGCTCGGGGATTGCCATTGTGGGGTGTGTATCGTTGATGTGAATTGCGTTCTTTTCTGCAAAGTTTTCAAGTGAACCGTAGTGCCTGAGATGGCGTGCAACGATATCCTGCACCGAAGCGGAAACAAGGAAATACTGCTGACGAAGGCGCAGACTTTTGCCTTCCTGATGATTATCCGCAGGGTAAAGCACCTTGCTGATAACCTCTGCCATTGCCTTTTCTTCCATGGCACGCATATAATCGCCCTGATTGAACATTGCCATATCAATGCCGTCAACCTTTGCACTCCAGAGGCGGAGCACTGCGGCACCTTTACCGTCCTTGCCTGCAACCATCATATCGTAGGGCACAGCCTTTACGGTTTTGCAGTTTACGAGCTCAACCTGATGGAAGGGACCTTCCCAGCTGTCAATAACTTCGCCTTCAAACTTGACTTCAACGATTTTGTCTTCTCTGGGTACAAGCCATACTTCGCCGCCGGGAAGCCAGAAATCGGGCATTTCGGTCTGCCAGCCTTCAATGATTTTCTGTCTGAAAATACCGTATTCGTAAAGAATTGAGTAGCCCATACCGCAGTAGCCCTGATTTGCAAGGGCATCGAGATAGCAGGCGGCAAGTCTGCCAAGACCGCCGTTGCCCAGACCTGCGTCGGGCTCGCAGTCATAGAGTTTGTCAAGCTTTACGCCGAATGAGGCAAGGGCTTCTCTTGCGGTTTCGGTAAGATTAAGGTTATAAAGGGTGTTTTTGAGGGCCCTGCCCATAAGAAATTCCATGCAGAGGTAATAAACCTTCTTCTGACCCTTTTCGTTTGAAGCCTTGTCAAACTCTCTGCGTGAATCCCTTACCATATCCCTCACGATTATTGAAAGAGCACGGTAAAACTGCTCGTTGGTAGCGTCCTTGGGTGAAACGCCGAAAAAGTGTGAAAGCTTTGAAGAAATCATTTCTTCAAGCTGAGTTTTGGTAATTGCCATGTATTCATCCTCCTGTATATCTTTACATTTTACACTATAAATGAGCATATTACAACAACTTTTTAACAGTTAGTTTACTTTTTTACCTTGTAAGTCATAGAAAATTGCGGTATAATAATAAAAAAATTGGCAGAATTGCAAAAAGAAATAACGGTGATGAATTTGTACGGCTACGACAATCCTCAATATGACTTATACATCCGTCAGCAAAACGAAAAAAAGAATATCCGTCTGCTGAGCAATGCGGCGGGGCTTTGCGTTATGGGGTATGTTCTTATACAGAATATTATTTCCGTCATTATTTTGCTCACTCCTCTGGGCGAGCTTTATAACACAAGCCCTTCGGTGCAGAGCGTCATAACCATATTTTACTCCGTGCTGAGCCTGCTTATACCTTTTGGCATAGCGGGATTTTACCTTGAAAAAAAGACGGGCACGGATGTTTTTAAATTCAATAAACCCGTAAGCACTCCGCTGATGATTACCGCAGCCGCACTGGGCTTTTTTGTGTGCCTTGCGGGGAATTACATTACAAGTGTATTTGTGAATGTGATGGATTCTGCAGGAGTTACTCTTTCTTCACCCGAATACTCGGTGCCCGGGGATTTGGGCGGCAGATTAGTATATGTGATTTCCGTTGCGGTTGTGCCTGCACTGGTTGAAGAATTTGCAATCAGAGGTGCTGTGCTTCAGCCCTTGAGAAGATACGGCGACAGGTTTGCAATCCTCGCTTCGGCACTTGTTTTTGCAGTGCTTCACGGCAATCTTATTCAGGCTCCCTTTGCTCTGATTGCAGGTGTGGGAATCGGCTATGCGGTGTGCATAACAAACAGCATATGGACGGGCATTCTCATTCATTTCTGCAACAATTTTTACGCTGTTGCAACGGAGTTTATGATTGCGGATATAACCGACGAAAAAACACTGAATATAGTCTACTATGCAACAATGGCGGCACTTTATGCGGTAACGATTGCAGGCAGTGCGGCGTTTGTTGTGCTTAAAAAGAAACGCAGGCTTATGCCTTCGTTTACCGCACTCAGCGAGGGCAAAAAAATGAAAGCATTTGTGCTCACAATTCCAATGATAATCGGATTTATAATGATGCTGTATATTACTTCGCAGTATGTGGATTTCAGATAAAACGCAAGAAGACGGTGTCCGAGGACACCGTCTTCTGCATGGGGTTGAATTGAGGAGGGGTATTGCGTATGTACCCTGCAGGTTGCGGCTCCTGCTTGGTACGCTTAAATCGTACCCCCAAAATATTAATTCCGTGTGAATTTAATTTTAACTGTCATAGGATATTTTGTGAATTTTGAAAAGGCGGTCTGCTGACCGCCTTTTGCTCATTTTATGAAGTTTGTATATTCCTCAACAAGCTCATCTTTTACAACGCCTTTGAGAAGATTCAGGCGGAGAATAAGATTTGCTTTAAGGTAGTCACGGCTCATGAAATCGCCTGCAACAATGTTAACCTTTTCAAGCATATACGGGTCTGCGGCAATATCCGAAATAAGCTGAGGGAAAAGTGCTCTTACGGGTTCGTCAAGGTCGTCGGGCCATTTTGTCCATCCGTTTTCCGTGTTCAGATTCGGTGTTTGCTGAGTCTGGAACCAGTGAAAGCCCTCAACCATAGGCTCGCGAAGATATTTTTGGATTTCTTTGATAAATTTTTCAGGCTTATAGCCGTAAACAACGGAATCCCAGGGGTCGGGCATAGGCACGTCACTGGTGAAATCATACTCTTTATTTTTGTTGAGAAGTATGTATTTCTTGCCCGATTTGCGGATATCGCCCATAGTCAGCCCGCCGATATTTTCAACGTCGGTCAGTGCATATTTTTCGGGGCTGAGATACTTGCGGATAAGTCTGCTGGTTTCGCTGTTGTTGCTGTTGTAATGCAGCTTTATGGGGCCGAAGCCCTGGTTCATATATGTTCTTATTCCGATAACAAAAAATTCGTTTGTGCTGTCCAGAAGTCTTTGAAGATTTTCAAAAATCTGCTCTGCGGGCATACCGTTCATAACGCCGTGCGCGGCAATAAGTTCTCCCTTTTTCGTGGCTTTGAACCTTAAATCAAACATACGCACGCCGTGCATTGCCTGAGCATAGAGAGAGCCTCCCTGACATCTTGCAAGCTTGTTCATACCCATTGTTGCGGCGTTGTGGGAGCCGGGCATTGCGATTTTTGTAATTTTTGCATCATCTTTGATATATGACATCCAGTTTGAATAAAACATACTTACACCACCTGAAAAATATAGAATTTAAGGTAATCCGTTTCGGGCACATTCCACAAAACGGGATGGTCGCAGCACTGCTGACGGGCTTCAATCTGTTTGAGCTGTACACCTGCATCGGCGGCGGCATCGTGAAGCATTTTAACAAATAAATCGTTGCGCATAAAGTGTGAGCAGGAGCAGGTTGCAAGGTAACCGCCTCTGGGGAGAAGCTTCATTGCTCTGTAATTGATTTCCTTGTAGCCCTTTTCTGCATTCTTTACTGTTTTACGGCTTTTTGTGAATGCGGGAGGGTCGAGAATAATGAAATCATAGGGCTTTCCGCCCTTTGCTTCAAGCTGAGGCAGAAGGTCAAAAACATCGGCGGCAAGGAAATCCATTCTGCCGTCAAGACCGTTTCTTTCGGCATTTGCCTGTGCCATTTTAACTGCGGTTTCGGAGATGTCAACGGCGGTTACTCTTTCTGCACCGCCCATTGCGGCGTTGAGTGCAAAGGAGCCCGTATGGGTAAAGCAGTCAAGGACTTTTTTGCCTTTGGCGATTTTTGAAACCGCAAGGCGGTTGTATTTCTGGTCAAGGAAAAAGCCTGTTTTCTGACCGTTTTCAACATCCACAAAATATTTTATTCCGTTTTCGCATATTTCGGTTACGGGAGAATCGGGATGGGGTATTGCTTCATACCAGCCCTTGTACTGCGAAAGACCTTCGAGCTCTCGGATTGCAACATCGTTACGCTCAAAAACACCGCTGATTTCTTCGCCGTTTTCACGGAGAATTTTTACAAGGGTTTTGTAAATCATATCCTTGATTTTATCCATACCGTAGGAAAGCACCTGTGCCACAAGAATATCGGAGAATCTGTCAACCGTCAGACCGGGCAGACCGTCGGCTTCACCGAATATCAGACGGCAGTTGCTGAAGTCATCGCCCATAACGGTTTTTCTGTAATCCACGGCATAGCGGAGCCTTCTTTCCCAGAATGCGGCGGTGAAGGCTTCGTTTGCGTTTGAGGAAAGAATTCTTATTCTGATTTTACTGTTTTCGCTGAGAAAACCCGTGCCCAGATAAGAGCCTTTGAGTGAAAGCACGTCAACAAGACAGCCGTTTTCGAATTCGCCTGCGGACTGTGTGATTTCCGCATCGTACACCCAGGGATGACCTCTTTTGATTGATGCTTCCGCTTTTTTGGTTACGGTTACAAAAGGAAAATTGCGTTTATTCTTCATAAATTCTACCACTTCTGATTTTTTTATCAATATACCACGAAACGGCATATGTTGTCAATCAGAGCTCCGAAAATGCAGGATTGAATAATTAAACTTGCAAAAGAGAATATTTATACAAAAAATCCAGAAAAATTTGTGTGTATTCGTGCAAAAAATACCGATAAAAAAGTAGCATTTTCTATAATTGTATGTTATAATGGCTTAGAATGCAGGGTTGTGGTTTTATGACAGTCTGCATCATGAATTTATGTTTTATTAAACAGCAAAAATATTTCATTCAGGAGGAATGGCTTAATGCTGAAAAAGATTAGCAACTTACCCTTCACCGGCACACCTGAGCAGGAAGCTCAGCTCAAAGCAATCATTGCAGAGTGCACCGGTGACAAGAGCATGCTTATGCACGTTATGCAGGAGGCACAGAACATTTACGGCTATCTGCCCATCGAGGTTCAGAAAATGATTGCTGACGGTATGGATGTTCCCCTTCAGAAGGTTTACGGCGTAGCAAGCTTCTATGCACTTTTCTCACTCACTCCCAAGGGCAAATACAACATCTCGGTTTGCCTCGGTACAGCCTGCTATGTTAAGGGCTCACAGGAAATTCTTGATAAAATCTGTGAAGTTCTCGGCGTAGCTCCCGGCGAATGCACAGCCGACCTTAAATTCTCGGTTGAGGCTTGCCGCTGCATCGGTGCCTGCGGTCTTGCTCCCGTTTTCACAATCAATGATGATGTTTACGGCAGAGTAACTCCCGACGAGATTCCCGATATCATCGCAAAATATCAGAACTAATCCACTTGAAAATGAGGGATTCGGCAATGACAATCAATGACATTAAAGATTTACTGGGCGCTCAGGTGCTTTGCGGCAGCGAAAACCTGGGAAAAGAAATTCACTCAGCCTGCGGCAGCGACATGATGAGCGATGTTCTCGCATATGTTAAAGACCAGGCAGTGCTTATGACAGGCCTTGTCAACGCTCAGGTTATCAGAACCGCTGAAATGATGGATATGCTCTGCATAGTGTTTGTCCGTTCCAAACAGCCGTCGCAGGATATGATTGACCTTGCGAAGGAAAGCGGAATGGTTATTCTTACAACGCCCAGGCGTATGTACGAAGCCTGCGGCATACTCTATTCAAACGGACTTAAAGGAAATGGTGAATTACATGGCTGAACCCTTGGTTTTTCACTTTGAAGTTGACGGCGATAATTTCACATCGGCAGGTCAGGCTTCCGTTCAGGTTAAAAAGAATCTGCGCGAGCTTGGCGTTGACCCCGAAACAATCCGCAGGGTTTCAATCGCAATGTACGAGGGCGAAATCAATATGGTTATCCACGCACAGGGCGGAGTTGCGGATGTTATCGTCAGCGACGAAAGTGTGGAAATTATTCTTAAAGACACAGGTCCCGGCATTCCCAATATCGAACAGGCTATGCAGGAGGGCTTCTCAACTGCCCCCGATAATGTGCGTTCACTGGGCTTCGGCGCAGGTATGGGTCTGCCGAATATGAAACGCTACACCGACTATATGCACATTGATTCGGTTGTAGGCGAAGGAACGACCATCACGATGAAGGTCAATTACTGATTCGGAGGTTGGTTTTCGGATGAATACATACATCCATTCCGTGTCACTTGACGCATCAAAATGTACGGGATGCACAACCTGCATGAAGCATTGCCCCACAGAGGCAATCCGTGTGCGTAACGGCTGCGCGGTAATTGATTCCGAAAGATGCATTGACTGCGGCGAGTGCATAAGGAACTGCCCCAACAACGCCAAAAAGAGCATATGCAACTCTTTTGACGAAATCAAAAATTACAAATACAGGATTGCGTTGCCTGCACCTGCACTTATGGCGCAGTTTGACAATCTTGACAACATCAGCTATGTGCTTCAGGGTTTGCTTGACATCGGCTTTGATGAAGTTTTTGAGGTTGCCAGGGCGGCGGAAATTGTATCTGATTACACAAGGGTTTATCTGCAGACCGAAGGCATCAAAAAGCCCGTTATCAGCACGGCGTGTCCCGTTGTTGCAAGGCTTATTGCTCTGCGTTTCCCGTTTCTGAAGGATAATCTTCTGCCTCTGCTTCCTCCCATGGAGGTTGCCGCCGCAACGGCAAAAGAGGAGGCGCTGAAGGCTCACCCCGAGCTTAAGAGGGAAGAAATATGCACCTGCTTTATTTCGCCCTGCCCTGCAAAGGTGAGCTATGCGCGCAACGGCTTCGGCAGCTACAAAAGCGAGGTTGACCTTGTTGTATCGATGAGCGAGATTTATCTCAGGCTCATAAATGTTATGAATCGTGAAAAGGAGTGCGATGCATCGTCACAGTCAGGCAGAATCGGCATAAGCTGGGCTATCTGCGGCGGCGAAGGCTCTGCGCTTCTCAACGATAAGATTCTTGCGGCAGACGGCATCAACAATGTTATCTCCGTGCTTGACCAGATTGAGGACGGCAACATACCGCCCATTGATTTTGTTGAGCTTAACGCTTGCCCCGGCGGCTGCGTAGGCGGAGTTCTTACCATTGAAAATCCCTATGTTGCAAAAAACAGACTTCACACCTTAAGGCGTTATATGCCCGTTGCTCTCAATTCCGTACCGGAGGATGAAAGCTACATTCCGGGTGAAAAATTCCTTCCCGATATGCCCAGCTACAAGCCTCTTAACAGACTCAGCGACAGTATAGGCGAGTCAATGAGGCTTATGGCAAAGATTCAGGCATTACGCAAGGAATTGCCGGGTATTGACTGCGGTTCCTGCGGCGCTCCCAACTGCCGTGCTTTTGCAGAGGATATTGTTATGGGTAATGCGGACAGAAACGAGTGCATAATCGCCTATAAGGAATTCATTAAAAAGTATATCAAAGAATACGACGGAGGTGAGCCGGTTGACGGTCAGTGAGCTTGCCGCAGTGCAGGGCTTCAAAGCAGTGACCCTGCCTGACGGAGAGAGAAAGATAAACGGCGTTTACATCGGCGACCTTCTGAGCTGGGTAATGGGCAGAGCCAAGGCGGACGATGCGTGGATAACAATAATGTCCAACATCAATATTGCCGCCGTTGCAGCTCTTGCGGATGTTGCCTGCGTTATTCTTGCCGAGGGTGTTGAGCTTGACACGGCGGTGAAAGAAACCGCAAATGCAAAGGGCATCAACATTCTCACAGCCGGTATGCCTGCCTATGAAACGGCAATGGCACTGGCATCAAGGCTCTGATATGAAAAAGTATTATTACGACCTGCATATGCATTCCTGCCTTTCGCCCTGCGGTGACGACGATATGACGCCCAACAACATCGCAGGTATGGGCGTTGTGGCTAAGCTGGATATTATGGCATTGACGGACCACAACACCTGCCTTAACTGCCCTGCGTTTTTCAAAACTGCTGAGGCAAACGGCATTGTGCCCGTTGCAGGCATGGAGCTTACAACTGCGGAGGATATTCACCTTGTCTGCCTTTTTGAGCAGCTTTCCGATGCGCTGAAATTCAGCGAGGAAGTGAATACACGCAGAATACCGTTCAAAAACCGTGTTGATATTTTCGGCAGGCAGATGATAATGGATGAAAATGATGAGGTTATCGGAGTTGACGATTATCTGCTTTCAAATGCAACCCTGATTACCGTTGACGAAGCACCGAGCCTTGTTGAGCGGTTTGGCGGAATATGCTACCCTGCACATATCGACAGAGAGGCAAACGGAATTATCGCAACTCTGGGTATCTTCCCCGAAATGCCGTATTTCCCTTGTGCCGAGCTTCACGACAGCGACAAAATCGGAGAATATAAAGAAAAATTCCCGATTATTGCAGACAAGCCCCTTGTTGTTTCGTCAGATGCCCATTATCTCTGGGATATCAGCGGAAGGCTCAACTGCTTTGAGCTTGATGTTGAGGAAGAAACTCCCGAAAATATCCGCAAAAAGCTTTTTGAAAGGCTGAGAGGTTTGTGAAAGGCTTATGAAAGAGTTATCACTGAATGTTCTTGACATTGCAATGAATTCCGTCAAGGCAAGGGCTGAGAACATTCTTATAAAGCTTGTTGAAGCAGACGGAAAGTTAACACTCATTATTGAGGACGACGGCTGCGGAATGAGCGAAGAAACCGTAAAAAACGTTATGAATCCTTTCTACACCACACGCACCACACGGAGCGTCGGTATGGGTGTACCTCTGCTGAAGCTTGCGGCTGAGCAGACGGGGGGAGGAATAACAATTGCTTCCGTCAGCCAAGAGGATAATCCCCAAAAGCACGGAACAACGGTGACGGCGGAATTTTATATGAATCACCTTGATTTCACTCCTGTAGGGGATATGGTTTCAACCGTGACAACACTTATTCAGGGCTCGCCCTATATTGAGTGGCGGTTTGAGCATATCAAAGAAAACGGCTCCGTTGAGCTTGATACAAGAGAGCTGCGTGAAATTCTGGGGGATGTTCCGCTTGATAATTACGAAGTTATAAAATGGATTGAAGGCTACCTCAGAGAGGGCTATGAATCCGTTTGATAATAATGTTTAATATTTAAAGAGAGGATAGATACTATGAAATCATTGGCTGAGCTTGCAGCAATCAGAGAAAAGATGAAGGACAAGGTTGTTCTTCGCGAAGGCAGCGGCGAAATCAGAGTAGTTGTCGGTATGGCAACCTGCGGTATCGCAGCAGGCGCAAGACCCGTTCTCAACGCATTCGTTGAAGGCGTAAGCAACGCAGGTCTTGCAGAAAAGGTTACTGTTTCACAGACAGGCTGTATCGGCGTTTGCCAGTACGAGCCCGTTGTTGAAATCTTTGAGGCAGACAAAGAAAAGGTTACCTACATCAAAATGACCCCCGAAAAGGCTGCTGAAGTTATCGAAAAGCACCTTAAAGGCGGCAAGGTTATTCAGGAATACACAATCAGCAACGCTATCTCATAATGGAGGTTAAAGAAATATGATTCGTTCTCACGTATTGATTTGCGGCGGTACCGGCTGTACTTCATCGGGCAGTAAGGTACTCATTTCAACCTTCGAAAGCGAAATCGAAAAGAACGGTCTCGCAGACGAAGTAAAGGTTGTTCAGACCGGCTGTTTCGGTCTTTGCGCTTTGGGCCCCGTTGTTATCATCTACCCCGAAGGCACATTCTACAGCCGTGTTCAGGAAAGTGACGTTGCCGAAATCGTTTCGGAACACCTTCTCAAGGGCCGTCCTGTAGACAGACTTGTTTACAAGGATGCAGACGAGAGTGTTATTGAAGAAGCAGGCAAAACAATTTCACTTAATGACACAAACTTCTATAAGACCCAGAAGAGAGTTGCTCTTCGTAACTGCGGTCTTATCGACCCCGAAAACATTGACGAATACATCGCAATGGACGGTTACGCAGCCCTCGGTAAGGTTCTTACCGAAATGAAGCCCGAAGAGGTTGTTCAGGTTGTTAAGGATTCAGGTCTCCGCGGCAGAGGCGGCGGCGGCTTCCCCACCGGTCTTAAGTGGAGCTTCACTGCAGCAAACGCAGCAGACCAGAAGTATGTTGTATGTAACGCTGACGAAGGCGACCCCGGTGCATTCATGGACCGTTCCGTTCTTGAAGGTGACCCCCATTGCCTTATCGAAGCTATGGCTATCTGCGGTTACGCAACAGGCGCTACCGAAGGTTATGTATACGTCCGTGCAGAGTACCCCATCGCTGTTAAGCGTCTTCAGCTTGCTATCGACCAGGCAAGAGAATACGGTCTTCTCGGCAAGAACATATTTGACAGCGGCTTTGATTTTGACCTGTTCATCCGTCTCGGTGCAGGCGCATTCGTTTGCGGTGAAGAAACTGCTCTCATGACCTCAATCGAAGGCAACAGAGGTGAGCCCAGACCCCGTCCTCCCTATCCCGCAGTAAAGGGTCTTTTCGGCAAGCCCACAACAGAAAATAACGTTGAAACCTTTGCAAACATTCCTCAGATTATTCTTAAAGGTGCTGATTGGTTTGCATCAATGGGTACCGAGAAGTCAAAGGGTACAAAGGTGTTCGCTCTCGGCGGCAAGATTGAAAACACAGGTCTTGTTGAAATTCCCATGGGTACAACTCTCCGTGAAATCATTTATGATATCGGCGGCGGCATCCCCAACGGCAAGAAGTTCAAGGCTGCTCAGACAGGCGGTCCTTCAGGCGGATGTATCCCCGTAAGCCTTATCGATACTCCCATTGACTACGATAACCTTACAGCTATCGGCTGTATGATGGGTTCAGGCGGTCTTATCGTTATGGACGAAGACAACTGTATGGTTGACATTGCAAAGTTCTTCCTTGACTTCACAGTTGACGAATCCTGCGGTAAGTGTGCTCCCTGCCGTATCGGTACAAAGCGTATGATGGAAATTCTTGAGAAGATTACCGACGGTAACGGTACTCTTGAAGATATCGATAAGCTTGAAGAGCTTGCATATTACATCAAGGAAAACTCACTCTGCGGTCTTGGCCAGACAGCTCCCAACCCCGTTCTTGCAACACTTAAGTTCTTCCGTGAGGAATACATTGCTCACGTTGTTGATAAGAAGTGCCCCGCAGGCGTATGTAAGAAGCTTCTTAACTATGTAATCGATGCAGATAAGTGTAAGGGCTGTACTCTTTGTGCAAGAAAGTGCCCCGTCGGCGCAATCAGCGGCACAGTCAAGAACCCCCACACCATCGATACAACCAAGTGTATCAAGTGCGGTGCTTGTATGGATTCATGTAAGTTCGGCGCTATCAGCAAAGCTTAACAGAGGAGGCATAATATAATGGAAATGGTAAACATTAAAATAAACAATATGCCCCTGAGTGTTCCCAAGGGCATTACAATCCTTGAGGCTGCAAGATATGCGGGTATCGAAATCCCCACTCTCTGCTACCTCAAAGAAATGAACGAAATCGGCGCTTGCCGTATGTGTATGGTTGAAGTTAAGGGCGCACGCTCACTCGTTGCATCCTGCGTATTCCCCGTAAACGAGGGTATGGAAATCTTCACAAACACAGAGAAGGTAAGAAAGAGCCGCAAGATGAACCTTGAGCTTGTTCTTTCAACTCACAGAAAGGATTGCCTTTCATGTGTAAGAAGCGGTAACTGCGAGCTTCAGAAGCTTTGCAAGGATTACGGCGTGGACAAGCTTGACACCTTTGAAGGTGTATATCCCGAATTCCAGTATGACGATTCGGCTGCTCACATGATCAGAGATAACAGCAAGTGCGTGCTTTGCCGCCGCTGTGTAGCTGCTTGTGACAATCAGGCAATCAGCGTTATCGGTGCAAGCGCAAGAGGCTTCGATACTCATATCGGCTCACCCTTCGAGCTTCCCCTTAACGATTTCTCATGTGTATCCTGCGGTCAGTGTATTGTTAACTGCCCCGTTGGCGCACTTTATGAGAAGGATGATACCGCAAAGGTATTTGAAGCAATTGCTGACCCCGACAAGTTTGTTGTTGTCAACACTGCTCCTTCAATCAGAGTTACTCTCGGCGAATGCTTTGGCAACGCTATCGGCACAAACGTAACAGGCAAGATGGTTGCTGCACTCCGCAGACTCGGCTTCAGCAAGGTATTCGATACCGATTTCTCAGCCGACCTTACAATCATGGAAGAAGCAACCGAGCTTCTTGACAGAATCAACAACGGCGGCGTTCTGCCCCTTATCACATCCTGCTCACCCGGCTGGGTTAAGTATTGCGAGCATTACTTCCCCGAGCAGATTGACCACCTTTCAAGCTGTAAGTCACCTCAGCAGATGTTCGGCGCAGTTATCAAGACCTGGTATGCAAAGAAGATGAACCTTGACCCCAAGGATATCGTTGTTGTAAGCATTATGCCCTGTACCGCAAAGAAATTTGAGGCAGGCAGAGCAGACCAGTCAGCAAGCGGCTATGCAGATGTTGACTACGCTCTCACAACCCGTGAGCTTGCAAGAATGATTGAAACCGCAGGCATCACCTTCAACAATCTTCCCGACGAAGAATTCGATAATCCTCTCGGCGAAGGCTCAGGTGCAGGCGTTATCTTCGGCGCAACCGGCGGCGTTATGGAAGCAGCTCTCAGAACTGCTTACGAAGTTCTTACAGGTGAAGAGCTCAAGGCTCTTGAATTCACCGAGGTAAGAGGTACCGACGGTCTTAAAGAAGCAACCTACACCATCGCAGGCAAGGAAATCAAGGTTTGCGCTGCAAGCGGTCTGAAGAATGCTCAGACTGTTATGGAAAAAATCAAGGCAGGCACAGCAGACTATCAGTTTGTTGAAATTATGGCTTGCCCCGGCGGCTGCGTAAACGGCGGCGGTCAGCCCGTACAGCCCGCAAGCGTCCGCAACTTTGTTGACCTTAAAGGCATCAGAGGTAAGGCTCTTTATGAGGCAGATGCAAATCTCCCCGTAAGAAAGTCACACGAAAACGAAGCTGTTAAGGCGGTTTATGCCGAGTATTTCGAGAAGCCCGGCAGCCACGTTGCACATGAAGTTCTTCACACTCACTATGTGAAGAGAGGCAAGTACAGCAAATAAGCAATAAGCCAACGGCGTTGTGTTCGTAATGAGCACAGCGCCGTTTTTTGTATAATAAACTCTGATTTATAATGCTGATTCGGAAATTTTGATTAATATATTGAATTATCGGGAAAATGGTGTTATAATCAAGAAGCGGAAATTGGGGTGAATTGAATGAAAAAAGGCAATCAGTATAACGGCAAAGGCATATATGAGGGCAATGAACCTTATGTCTTCATAAGCTATGCTCACGAAGACGAACAGGCAATGAAAGATATAAAAAGTCTGTTTGAAAACTTCGGTATCCGTTATTGGTACGATAAGGGCTTGCATTCGGGTGACGATTGGAACAGGGTTATTGCAGACCGTTTGTTCAAATCATCAGCGTGTGTTGTTCTGTTATCGCCTGCGTCTGTTAAATCGGTATATGTCAAAAACGAACTCAGCTTTGCCATAGCACATAATATACCCGTACACGCTTTGAAAATTAAAAATTTTGATATTCCCATAGATATTGAAATTATGACGGGTTCTACCCAAAGAATAGACGACAGTAAAAACTATGAGCAGAAACTGATAGATTCACTGACGGAAGATGTTCGTAACGGCAAAAGGCACCGTACGAGTCTTTTGATGTTCAGATTTTTGAAGAAACTTCGAAAAATCTTAAAGTTTCTCGGCAAAGCATTAGCTGTTATGGTTGTTGCTCTGGCAATGGTAACTCTTTTTTCAGATTCATCCGATGACGTTCCTGCCGTTAACAGAACAGGTGCGGTAATACCAAGCTTTTCGGATTTTGCAGGTGTTGATTCCCGTGAGAAAAAGAATAAAGGCGAAGAAATTACATATCTTTATACGTTAGATAACGGTGTGGAATCGGCAGAAACAAAGGCTCTTGTTGATGAATATATTAATTTGCTTACCAAGGAATACAATTACAGATATCTGGGCGAAAAATTCTTCGACGGTGATATGAAATCGGAATGGTATTGGTTTGAATATACGGGAGCAGAATTTGTGACCGACCGTACCGGAGCTTTTCAGGACGGAACAAAGATGGGCAGCCACGATGTTGCCGTTAATGTTTGGGATGCAGAAGACAGAACCTACCTTAAAATATATACCTCTCAGGAAATAGAAGAGGTTAACAACGGCGAAGTTTTTGAAAATGAATAACAAAAAATCCCCGTACCGCTTGGTACGGGGATTCGTCATTTAATAACCGAACTGATTGAAATATTCAAAGGGGTCGATATAATACTGAGTTGTGGTTACAGGCTCGGAGCCGCCTTTATCCTCAACAAGGGTAATTTCAACATCAAATTCTTCAATGGAATAATCGCCGTTGACTCTGCAGATTGAGAGAGTCATTTTGTCGCCAACCTTGCCGTTATCAATCTTTTCAAGAAGAACATCGGCGGTGGTCAGCGCCTTGCCGTTGACGGCGGTGATCATATCGTACTGTCTGACCTCGGTGTTTGCAAGTGAGCTGTCGGGGCTGATTTCATTGATGATAAGCGTGCCTGCGGGCAGACCCTTGATTTGTGCAATCATGCTGTACTGTGCGCTTGAGCTTACGGGATAGTATGTGATACCGAGCTTGGGTCTGTTGGGTACATAGCTATAGGCAATAAGGTCATCGATAATTGATTTTGCGGCGGTTGTGGGAATTGCAAAGCCCATACCTTCATAATCGGTTGCCGCAATCTTCTGTGAGTTGATGCCGATAACCTGACCGTAAACATTTACAAGTGCACCGCCTGAGTTACCGGGGTTGATAGCCGCATCGTGCTGGATACACTTCATTGTGTAGCCGATTTCACTGCTTACGGGTCTGTCAATAGCGGAAACAAAGCCGCCTGTGAATGAACCGAAAAATTCCACGCCGCCGGGGTTGCCGATTGCATAAACACTGTCGCCGACTTTCAGTGCATTTGAATCGCCGAATTCTGCGGCAGGCAGACCCTTTGCCTTGATTTTAAGCACGCCAAGGTCTGTTCTTGTATCTATACCCACGATTTCAGCATCGTATGCCGTGCCGTCCTCGGTCTGGACTCTTACCTGAATACCTGCATCGCTGATAACGTGGGCACAGGTAACAATATAAGTGTATTCGCCGGATTTATCCTCGCCCATAATAACGCCCGTGCCTTCGCCTGCGGAAGAGTTTGAACGCTGAGTATATACAACGATGCCGACTATTGAAGGCTTAACTTTTTCTGCAATCTGTGCGGTGGTCAGTGCACCGTCAACGCTTGCCGCCGTAGGTGTAACGGGTGATTCGTTGATGTTAAGCTGAGGGCCGTCTGTATTCTTGTTTGATGCGGAAATGTTGCTGCCGTTGTTATCTTTTCTGATTGATGCAACGCCGAAGCCCAGTGCAAACACGAGAACAAGTGCAAGGCAGGCTGCAAAAACCTTAAGACCCTTTCTCTCCTTTTTCACGGGCTGAGGTGCAGGCGCGTATACGGCACTCTGATTAACCGTTGTTCTGCCGTATGACGGGGGAGGATAGCTGCTCTGATTATAGCCGTAATTGGGTGTATTTGTGTAGGGCTGCTGAGTGTAAACAGGGTTTTCGGGTGCTGCCTGTTCCTCTGTCTGAACGGCAGGAATTTCTTCAATTTCAGCCGCTTCAACCGATACTTCTTCAACTGCCTCTTCCGAAACAGCTCCCTCAGCAGGCTGTTCCTCGGCAACTTCAATTTCTTCGGCAGGAGAGATTTCTTCCGCTTCGGTTACGGGAAGCTCTTCCTCGGGCAGATTGTTTTTCATGTTTTCGTCATTCATGGGGATGACCTCCGATGTGTAGTGTCTGTATCTTTATTTTAGATAAAGAATTTTAATATATTTTGAACTTGGGGTAAATATTTGTTAAATCAAGGGAAGCTGGAATATGAATTCCGTATACTGACCGGGTTCACTGCGTGCAACAATGTTGCCGCCATGAAGCTCGATAATGGTTTTTACGATGTAAAGCCCCATACCGGCGCCCTTTACATCATAGCTTCGGGATTTATCTATCTTATAGAATCTCTCAAATATTTTGTCAATTTCATCGCCGGGTATACCCATACCGCTGTTGCGTATGCGCACTATAACCTTTTCGGAATCTGCTTTTGAAGAAACCTCAATGTATCCGCCCTCGGGAGTGAATTTGACCGCGTTATCAATAAGATTATATACAACCTGATTTATCATATCCTTATCCGCAACGATGCTGTTGCTTTCAAAGGAATCAAGACCCTTGATTTCGATATGCTTTTTATCGATAATCTGCTCGAAGCTGAGAAGTGTGCGGAAAATCATTTCTGAAATATCAAATTTCACGGGCTTCAGCTCAAGCTCGCCTGCTTCGATTTTGCTCATATTGAGCATTCCCGTAACAAGCCTTGCAAGACGCTTGACCTCATCGGAAACTATTTTTAAGTATTGTGTTTCTTTTTCTGGCTCGATGGTGCCGTCAAGAATACCGTCAATAAAGCCGCCAATGGTAGTCATGGGAGTTTTAAGCTCGTGCGAAACATTGGCAACAAAGCTTCTGCGGCTCATTTCAAGGGTTGCAAGCGCCTGTGCCATCGAGTTGAATGCCGTAATAAGCTCGTCGGTTTCATCGTGACCCAGTATGTGAATTCCGGAGCGTATGGGGATTCGCTTTGAAAAATCACCTGTTGCATATTGCCTTGCCGCCGCACTCATTTCACGCAGAGGCTTTGTAAGCCTGAGAGATACAAGGTAAACAAGTATGAATGCCATTGCAAAGGCGAAAAGAGTTGCTGCCGAGAATACACGCAGAATACCGGCAACATAGGGTGTCAGACCGCCGATAACATCCTGGGTTGAGAAAACAACCGCAACGGTTTTGCCGTTGACCACAACGGGGGAGCTGACAACAAAGTGGACATCGTTTAACGCACCGCCCAGAGTGCCCGTTGTTGAAACCGTTGTTTTCAGCGTGTCTGCCATTATATCCGCAGGCACGGAATATGCATTGTGCACCATACAGTTGCCCGTATAAAGCGCCATGTTCGACTGCAGGATTTCTTTGCAGTAAACAACCTGACCGTCGGTGTTGGTGATAAAAACATCGGCGTCAATGGCATTTGAAATCTGGTGAAGCGTGTTACAGATAACTATTACCGAGCCTCTGCCGCTTTCACCCAGATAATCTGAGCCCAGCACCGCCGCAGTATTTTGTGCGACGCTGAGAGTGTTTTCTTCAAGAAGAGAGGTTTTTTCGTCCATCCACAGCTTTGAAACAAAAAGCAAGAGAGCTCCGCCTAAAAAGACGAAGCTTGCAAGGATTATTGAAATTGTAACAAGAAAATATTTGCGGAAAAGTCCTGAGGCTTTTCTTTTTTTCATTTCAAACACCTTATCAATCCATAGTACCGAATTTGTAGCCTACGCTCCATACGGTTTTGAGCTCCCACTTGTCGGAAACGCCTTCAAGCTTTTCACGAAGACGCTTTACGTGAACGTCAACCGTTCTTGAATCGCCGTAGTAATCAAAGCCCCATACCTCGTCAAGAAGCTGGTCTCTGGTGAAAACTCTGTTGGGATTGCTTGCAAGGTGATAAATGAGCTCAAGCTCCTTGGGAGGAGTGTCAATCTTTTTGCCGTCAACCTGAAGCTCATAGTTTGTAAGGTTGATAACGAGCTTGTCGTAGCGCACTTCCTTGATATCTGTCTTTTCAGCCGAACCGCTTCTGCGGAGCACCGCCTTCACTCTTGCCATAACCTCTTTTGCCTCAAAGGGCTTTACAACATAGTCGTCTGCACCAAGCTCGAAGCCCAGCACCTTATCAAAGGTTTCGCCCTTTGCAGTGAGCATGATGATGGGCTTGTCCGAGAATTTTCTGACCTCACGGCATACCTGCCAGCCGTCAAGAACGGGAAGCATAATATCGAGAATCATAAGGTCGGGTGAAAGCTCCTGAAACATTTTGACCGCCTCGCCGCCGTTATGGGCAAGGATAACGTCATAGCCTTCCTTTTCAAGGTAAAGTCTTAAAAGCTCGCAAATGTTATTGTCGTCATCAACAACAAGAATTCTTTCTGCTGCCATAATAGTCCCCTCCATATTATCAAGTGAATAGTGAACAGGTAATAGTGAATAGTTATGGAAGGGCTTCGCCCTTACCCGTTATATTCGGTCATAGGCAGAGCCTATCCGAAACTTTTCACTCTTAACTTTTCCTTTTTTCACTCATTTTTATCAGTCTACAATTATAATTATACACCGATTTTTAACAAATTTATGAATTGCCGTGAAATAAACTGTTACATTATGCCGCAAATAATGAACAATTATTTAACAGAAAATCTGAAAACGGTGCAGGAACAGAATTTCTGACCTGCATCAAAGGTGCACTGAGGAAATTCGGGCATATTGGGAGTGTTGGGGTAATACTGAGTTTCAAGGCAGAAGCCTGCGTGCTGAACAAGGGGCTTGCCGCCCTTGCCGATGATTGTGCCGTCAAGGAAGTTGCCCGTGTAAAGCTGAACGCCGCAAAGGTCTGTGAATACTTCAAGCATTCTGCCGCTTTCGGGGTCGTAAGCCGTTGCTGCGGGACCGTCACCGTCGTTAAGGCAGAAGTTGTGGTCATAGCCCTTGCCGATTGCAAGCTGGTCATCCTCTGCACCGATATCCCTGCCGATAGCCTTGGGCTCTCTGAAATCAAAGGGAGTGCCCTCGACGGGTCTGATTTCGCCTGTGGGAATGCTGTTTTCGTCAATGGGAGTGTACGCGTCCGCATTAATCTGCAGAATATGGTCAAGCACATTGCCCTTGCCTGCAAGGTTGAAATATGCGTGGTTTGTCATATTGATAACCGTCTTTTTATCGCTGACGGCGTGATATTCGATTTTAAGTGCGTTATCCTCGTGAAGGGTGAACACTACTCTGAAATCCACCCTACCTGGGAAGCCCATTGCACCGTCGGGGCTTGTATAGGTCATTTCAAGGGAGTTATCGTCAACAATCATTGCCTTCCAGATTGCGGTTGAAAGCTCGCCGCCGCCGTGAAGGCATGTAATTCCTTTTTCGTTTTTCTCAACATTGTATTCAACGCCGTCAATGGTGAATTTGCCTTCTGCGATTCTGTTGGCGTATCTGCCTACGGTCATACCTTCGTAATCGGAATGGTTTTCGTGGCCGTCAATATTATCAAAGCCTGCAAGCACATCGGCAAAAATTCCGTTTTTATCTGCAACATAAATGCTGTTTACCGTTGCGCCGTAGGTGATGATATCAACGGCGGTTTCGCTTGAATTTCTTATTGTGTAGCAGTCAACCTGCCTGCCGTCGGCTGTATTTCCGAATAAATTTTTAACTATCATTATAAACCCTCCAATTAATTACATTATATATCGTTTTTTATTCGCCGTCAACGGCGGTATAATAATTATACCTGCCCCTTGTTTCCGTTGCCTTGCCGTATTGGATTGCCTTGGCGGGACAGCGGTTGATGCAGGCGGTGCAGTGCTGACATTTTTTCTTTGTCCATACAGGCTTGCCGTCGGTGATTTTTATTGCATTTTCAGGGCAGAGCTTTTCGCAGAGTCCGCAGGAAATGCATTTTTCGTCTGCATAGAATTTTTTGGTGTTTCTGAACGGATTATAAAGCAGTGAAACAAAAGCACTGTTAAGCTTGCCGCCGCTTGCGCCGTAGGTGCCCCTCTTTCTTGCACCTGTATCGGTGCAGATTGCTTCAAGCTCACGGTCTGCGTGGCGAAGATATTTCTGCGCCTTTTCTTTGGTGCAGGGGTCATACATAACCACATAGTTATCGGGCATTTTCAGCGAGAAAACGTAATCAAGCTTTCTGCCCAGAGCTTTTTCAAGCATTTTATCCGCAGTTCCTGTGTTTGCACCGCAGGTGATAACGGCAAAAACATATTTAGCCAATGAATTTTTAACCTGAGGCAGGGATGCAAAGCGTTTCACGATTTCGGGCAGACCCCAGAAATAAACGGGGAAAACGAAACCCGTAACTTCGTCATTCTCACTGCCGAAGCTGCCGTTTTTAATAACCTCAACAATATCGAAGGCTGTGTCATTCAGCTTTTCTGCAATAAGCTGCGCGGCGTGGCGTGAATTGCCCGTGCCTGAAAAATAATAAATCATAAAAACACCTCTCTGGAGTGAAATGATTCGAACTGAATATGCCTTTCAAAACCATATGGAGTTCGAGTCATTTAACTTCTAAATTTTAACATCGGTAAAAATTTTTGTCAATAAATATTAGTCGAACATACGGTTATAATATGATTGAACCGAGAGTTCATATAATTTAAAAGGAGTCTTTTAAAATGGATAAGAACAACCAGCAGAATCAGAACAAGCAGAATAACAACGCACAGAACAACCAGCAGAACAATCAGCAGAACAAGAACAACCAGAACAACGCTCAGAACAAGAAGAAGAACAACGAAAACTTCTAAAAATGAAGCGGTATCTTTCATACGAAAGGTACCGCACTTTTTATGCCTTTATGTAATTTATCAGCAGCATAATATAATGATAAGCAACGGGCAGCAGCAGGGCAGGTACCATATTCAGGGTTTTGAATTTATCCTTAAGCAGAAAATTCAGCCCGATTGCCATAATGATTGCATAACCCACCATACATATCTGTTCAAGAAGCTGACCCTGAAGTATGCCGCTGAGAGAGCCGGCAAGCAGTGAAATTCCGCCCTGATAAATAAGAATGGGAATGAAGGTGAAAATAACTCCGTAGCCCAGGGTTGCGCCAAAGATAACCGCATTTACAAAGTCCAGCGCGCTTTTTACAAGTAAAACGGAGCTGTCGCCCGTAAGACCGTCATTGATTGAGCCGACTATTGACATTGCGCCCACGCAGAAAAGCACGGTGCCGTTTACGAAGCCCGATGCAAAACCGTCGGATTTGAATTTGTTTTCAATTCCTTTGCAGAGTTTGCCGAAACGCTCGTCAAGCTTTAAAAGCTCGCCGATGAATGTGCCGATTACAAGAAAAACAACCAGCAGCAGCTCGCCGCTGCTTGAAAGCTTACCGCCGTCATATGTGAACATATTGGCAACAACGCCGTTTATGCCGATAATCAGCACCGCAAGACCCAACGCTTTGTTGATGCTCAGAGTGTAGCTTTCTTTTATTCCTTTTTTGAGAAGTATACCTATAAGACCGCCGATTATAACCGCAGCGGCATTTACCAGTGTACCTGTCATAAAATCACCTTCCGAACAATAAGATTTTATCACTTTACATCGTAAAAGTCAAGGAGAATTGTGCACAGAGTATAATCTGACCGTTGCAACGATGTAAAGAACAGTGTATAATGAATGCATAATAAAAAGGAGGCAAAGACAATGCTTGCAATAATTGCTTTTCTCAGCGATATTCCCCTTTACATTGCCGCTATCGGTGAGTATATTCTTAATCTTTTCAAATAAGCCGGGTTATCGAAAAAAGCGGTCTGCATCAGTTGCAGACCGCTGATTTTTTATTTCTGGAACATAAGAAGCAGGAAGCCTGCCGCAACGGCAGAGCCGATAACACCTGCAACGTTGGGACCCATTGCGTGCATAAGAAGGAAGTTTGTGGGATTATACTTTCTGCCTTCTGTCTGAGCAACACGGGCTGCCATGGGTACGGCTGAAACGCCTGCCGCACCGATAAGGGGATTGATTTTGCCGCCTGTAACAACATAAAGAACCTTACCCAGAAGTATGCCGCCTACGGTTGAGAATGCAAATGCACAAAGACCGAGTGCAACAATCATAAGCGTCTTAATCTGAATGAAGTCAACGCCGTTTGCGGTTGCACCTACGGTAACACCAAGCATAATTGTAACGATGTTGGTAAGTGCATTCTGTGCGGTGTCGCTGAGCCTGTCGGTAACGCCGCATTCTTTAAGCAGGTTGCCGAACATAAGCATACCGATAAGGGGAGCAGCGTCGGGAAGGATGAGAGCAACGATAACAAAAACAACTATGGGGAAAATTATCTTTTCAACCTTGCTTACCTTACGGAGCTGCTTCATTTCAACCTCTCTCTCCTTCTTTGTGGTGAGAAGCTTCATAAGAGGGGGCTGAATGATGGGGATAAGTGCCATATAAGAGTATGCGGCAAGTGCAATGGGTGCAAGCAGATGACCTGCCAGCTTTGAGGCAACAAGAATTGCCGTGGGGCCGTCTGCACCGCCGATGATTGCGATTGATGCGGCTTCCTGAGGTGTGAAACCGAGAAGGATTGCAATAACAAACGCAACGTAAATACCAAGCTGTGCCGCCGCACCGAGAAGAAGGCTGACGGGGTTTGCAAGCAGAGGGCCGAAATCCGTCATAGCACCGATTCCAAGGAAGATAAGGCAGGGGAAGATTGAACTTTTTACACCTGCGTAAATCAGCCTGAGAACACCCGAGTCATACCAACGAGCGCCTTCAACGATGTTTGATGTGTCCATAAGACCCGTAGGGTCTGCCATCATTCCTGCACCGGGCATATTTGCAAGCAGAATGCCGAATGCAATGGGCACAAGAAGAAGAGGCTCGAATTTCTTTGCGATGGCAAGATAAAGGAATACGAAAGCAACAAGAATCATTATGGCGTATTTCCAGCCGCCTTCCTGAGTGAAAAGCATGGAAAAGCCTGAGTTTTCCCATATTCCGAGAGCAATGTCTTTAATAAATTCCATTCCGGAGAATCCTCCTCAGATCAGCCGATAACTGCAAGAACTTCATCTGTATCAACGGTTGAGCCCTTTGATACAAGGATCTGCTTAACTGTGCCTGCGCAGGGAGCAACGATTTCGTTTTCCATCTTCATTGCTTCAAGGATGATGATAACATCGCCTGCGTTGACTGATGAGCCTACTGCTGTGTTGACTGCAAGAATTGTGCCGGGCATGGGAGCAGCAATCTTTGTGCCGTCTGCGGGAGCAGCTGCAACGGGTGCGGGAGCGGGAGCTGCTTCGGGAGCAGGAGCTGCTGCAGGTGCGGGAGCAGCTACGGGAGCGGGAGCTGCAACGGGTGCTGTTGTTGCAACAGTAGCTGTTGCTACGTTTGTGATAACTGCTTCGGTTTCTTCAACCTCTACTTCGTATGCTTTACCGTTAAGATTTACAACGTATTTCATAATGATTATTCCTCCACTTTTTTGATTGATTTGAAGCTGAGTCTTTCAAGCGGAATACCGCTTTCATCGCTGATGATTGCCATAATGGCTGCCGCTGTGGGCTCGTCTACGTTAATAAGCTCGGGGCCGGGAATGCGTCTGATTGACCTGAAGCTGAGCTTTTCAAGGGGGATGCCTGTTTTATCGCTTGTGATTGCCATAAGGACAGCCGCTGTGGGCTCGTCAACATCAATAAGCTGAATGCCGCCTGCCGCCGCAACAGCAGGTGCTGCAACGGGAGCAACGGGTGCGGCAGGTGAAACCGGAGCTGCAACAGGTGCCGCCGCAGGTGTTTCGTCAGCCGATGAATTGAGTTTACCTTCAATGGCTCTGAATATTTTTGAAAGTAAAACAATGAGGACTGCAAGAATTGCAAGTTCAAGAAGAACTACGATGATGCCTGCAACTGCAACCAGCATTGTTTCTGACATTGTCAGTTCTAATTTATCTGCAAACATATTTATCTTCCTCAGTCAATTCTTGTGATTGTGTAGGTGAATGTGCTGTTCTTCTTTGCTTCGCGCTTCTCGAAGAAAGCTTCTGCCTGAGCAGGGAATGCGATGTATGAAAGAACATCTTCCATGCTCTTTGCCTTATCGCCAAGGTATTCCTTTGCTTCGTCAAGGCCGGGAGCAAGGGTATCTGCGAATCTGCCTGTGAAGGGTTCTTCGTCGCCGAGAACAAGCTTCTGGAGTTCTTTGCTTACCTTACCGGGTGCCTGACCGTATTCGCCCTTGATGTAGCTCTTTACTTCCTTGGAGATGTTCTTGTATCTCTCGCCTGCAAGCACATTGGCAGTTGCCTGAACGCCTACCATCTGGCTCATGGGAGTAACAAGGGGAGGATAGCCCAGGTCTTCACGAACTCTGGGAGTTTCAAGAAGAACTTCGTCAAGCTTGTCCAGCTTCTTCTGTGCAGTGAGCTGAGCAACAAGGTTTGAAAGCATACCGCCGGGAATCTGATAGATAAGAGCGTCGGTCTGTGTGCCCATAACAACGGGGTTGAGAAGACCGCTTTCAAGTGCCTTTGCACGGATGGGCTTGAAGAAATCGTTGATTTCCTTGCATACGTTTTCGTCAACGTCAACCTCGTAGCCGTACTGCTTGAGAGTGTATACGAGAGTTTCTGTTGCAGGCTGTGATGTACCGCCTGAGAAGCAGGAGATTGCGGAGTCGATTACGTCTGCACCTGCTTCAACGCATTTGAGAAGTGTCATAAAGCCCAGACCTGTTGTTGAGTGTGTATGAACAACGATGGGAACCTTTACGTTTGCCTTAAGAGCCTTAACAAGGTCGTAGCCTTCCTTGGGGCTCATAATGCCTGCCATATCCTTAATGCAGATTGACTGAACGCCGAGAGCCTCAATCTGCTTTGCGAGCTTAACATAGTTATCAAGATTGTGGATGGGGCTGATTGTGTAGCAGATTGTACCCGATGCGTGTGCACCGCATTTGAGGGTTTCATCAACTGCTACTTCGATATTACGAACATCGTTGAGTGCGTCAAAAATTCTGATGATGTCGATGCCGTTTTCAACGCTCTTTCTGATGAACATACGGACAACGTCATCGGGGTAATGCTTGTAGCCGAGAAGGTTCTGACCTCTGAGGAGCATCTGAAGCTTTGTGTTGGGGCAAGCCTTCCTGATGTTTCTGAGTCTCTCCCAGGGATCTTCGTCAAGGTAGCGGAGGCAGGAGTCGAATGTTGCACCGCCCCAGCATTCCAGTGAGTAGTAACCTGCCTTATCAAGCTTTTCAAGAACGGGCTTGAAATCCTTGAAGGGCATTCTGGTTGCGATAAGTGACTGGTTGGCGTCTCTGAGCACTGTTTCCGTGAAATTAACTTTCATAAAAACTCAAATTCCTTTCTTTTAACTTGGAAATTATCTGCTGATTAAAAATTGACGCGTGCGGCAATGTAATCTTCAAGAGCATCGATTGAGATACGCTCCTGCTGCATTGTATCACGGTCACGCACGGTTACGCAGTTGTCTTCAAGTGAGTCAAAGTCGAAGGTGATGCAGATGGGTGTACCGATTTCGTCTTCACGGCGGTAACGCTTACCGATTGAGCCTGTTTCGTCAAAATCAACCATAAACTTCTTCTGCAGCTTTTCGTAAACCTTGAGTGCATCGGGTGAAAGCTTCTTTGAAAGGGGAAGAACCGCTGCCTTGAAGGGTGCGATTGCGGGGCTGAGGTGAAGGACAACTCTTGTGTCGTTCTTTTCAGCGTCGATAACCTCTTCATCATAAGCTTCGCAGAGAAGTGCAAGCACTGTTCTGTCAAGACCGTAGGTTGATTCAATGATGAAGGGGATGTACTTCTCGTTGGTTTCGGGGTCGAGATAATCCATCTTCTGACCGCTGTATTCCTGATGTCTTGTAAGGTCGAAGTTGGTTCTGTTATGTGTGCCGTTGATTTCGCCCCAGCCGAAGGGGAAGAGGAACTCGATATCGCAGGCTGCCTTTGCGTAGTGAGCAAGCTTTTCGTGGTCGTGGTAACGAAGGTTTTCTGCCTTGATGCCGAGATCCTGATAATACTTCATACCGTATTCCTTGAAGTAATCGTAAAGCTCGGTGTCTGTGCCTTCCTTACAGAAGGTCTGGAACTCCATCTGCTCAAACTCGATTGTTCTGAATGTGAAGTTACCGGGTGTGATTTCGTTTCTGAAAGCCTTACCGATCTGACCGATGCTGAAGGGAAGCTTTGCTCTCATTGTTCGCTGAACATTGAGGTAGTTGACATATTCACCCTGAGCATTTTCGGGGCGGAGATAGATAACGCTCTTGCTGTCGTTTGTAACGCCTCTGAAGGTCTGGAACATCAGGTTGAATTCTCTGATGCCCGTGAAGTTGTGCTTGCCGCACTTGGGGCAGGGGATTGAATGAGCCTTGATATACTCAAACATTTCTTCCTTTGTCATGCCGTCTGCGTGTGCTTCGGGGTCAAAGTCGTCGATAAGGTTATCGGCTCTGTGACGCATTTTGCACTCCTTACAGTCAAGAAGAGGGTCTGAGAAGCTGGCAACGTGGCCGCTTGCTTCCCATACTCTGGGATGCATGAGAATATCGGCATCAACCTCGTAGCTGTTCTTTCTTTCCTGAATGAAACGCTTGCGCCAGGTATCCTTGACGTTGTTTTTCATTCTTGCACCGAGAGGGCCGTAATCCCATGTGTTTGCAAGGCCGCCGTAGATTTCGCTGCCTGCAAAAATGAAGCCTCTGCCCTTGCAGAGAGCAACGATTTTTTCCATGGTTTTGTCTGTGTTCTTCATCATATCCAAAACTCCCGCATTATAAATTTTTACTTTTATATGATACCCTAAAATATGTAAAAAATCAATGCAATCCGCAACTAAAAAAGACCGCAAAAAGCGGCCTTTTTTGGTGAAATGTAATATATAAATAAAATATACGGATAACCCTGTCGGCAAACCTATCGAATCCCATCTGTCAAGTGAGATTGATAGATAGTTCTTGATGAAGTAGTTATTATTATATTCAGTCTTATTAGGGCTTGATTTTGCGATTTCAAGAAGTCTGATTTTCAGAACTCTTGAAGTTTGATTTTCCGACTTCTTGAAGTCGGATTTTCAGAAGCGGGGATGAAAATGACGGTTCAGGCTCCTTTGGCAAAGGAGGAGGATCGGAGATGCGGGTTACATATCCAGTATACGGTAAAAACATTCCGAAAGGTCAACGGTGTTTTCTTTTTTAGGGAAACTGATTGTGAATTTATCGTCGGAGGTTTTTATGATTATTTTGGGGTGAGAGTTACGTGCTGTTCCGAAGCCGCTTCGTTTAACATTTTCGATGTCCTCATATAACACCTCAAAATAAACCGTTTTGAAAAGCCCGTCAGGGATATAGCCGTAAATTCCGTTTTCACACAGAGAAACGCTACAACCTTTCATCCTGAAAAACGAAACAATTCCCATAATGACAAGCAAAAAGCCGACAGCCGCAAAAAGGAGCCACTTCATTATGCGTGAAGAGGAATAAAAAGAGTAATAACTGAAGTCGGCTATGAAATACACGGTTGCCGCGATAATGACCAGACCTAAAAGAACAAAGGAAACAGATTGCAGGGCAAGACCATCCTTGTAATCGTAAAAGCGAAGAGTTTTTCCGAATTTTTCGGATTTATCTGACGGCTTGTCTTTTTCTATAAGCTGTTTGCCGCAATGGGGGCAGAATTCGTCATCTTTTTTTACGTTACAATCGCAAAAATCACATTTCATTTTCTTCATCCTTCCAGTTACAAATTCTGATTTTATCATAACATCCGTTTCTTTGAAAGTCAATCAAAAGAAAAAGGACAGCCGCAAGGGCTGCCCTGAGAAATGCTACGGAAGGATTCTTAAAAGTTCTGCCAGACTTTATAAATCTTCCTTCATCAATCAAAAATCATTGAATAGAATGTACCGAATACAAACTGAAGAACGTACATTCCCTTAATCTGAAATTCAATGATTTTATCGGAATTTTCGGCTGTCCACTGTGACAGCTTTTCAAAAAAATCAAAGCCGAGCAAGCTGAAAGCATTTTCAACTGCCGCATAAAGTGCCATCAGCGGTGCAAGAAAAACCAAAAGAACCGATGTGCCCATAAAAACCTACCTTTCAAGGCTGTCAATCATAGTGAACAGCTCAATATAAAATTCCTTCGTCTTGCCTGCTTTGGCGTTAAGACCGATAACCGTGCCGTGGTCGCCTGTGCGTTTGGGTGCAACGTTCCATATGCCGCGGCTGATATCTTCGGGGCTTTCGGGCAGTGACATATATTCCTCGCCTGCGGGATATCTTGCGGAAACAACGTTCACAAGGCCGTCATTTTCCTGCCAGGATTCATCAATTTCTATTCCGCCTGCGGTTGTGCCCTTGTATTGACCCATTGCCAGCGCAAAAGGTGAAAGTATGGGCAGAGTTGAGGTCAGAGGCACCTGCCTGCCGAGGATTTTGCCCTGCTGGGTTGTGCTGTAAGCGTATGAAAAATAATAAACACCTTCAACGGTTTTTATTTCTTTGTTAAGCTCTGCCGCACCGTCGGGCGAAAGGTCGTATGCGGCATGGTCATTACCCGATGCGGTAACTGCCGCAATGGCGCTTTTTGGGTCTATTTTATCAATGCCGAAGTGGTCAAGACGGAAATCGTAAATGCCTTCAACCGGTGCCGCAATGCCTGCAACTCCGAAGCAGAGAGTCATAAGCATATCTGTTGTGTTTGTAACGCCAAGAGTGCTGCCCACGGTGTTGAGCACCTCGGTAAGAGATGAGCCGTTGTGAGGTGCACACAGTGCGGTTACGGAGTGAACATAATTGCCCTTGCCGCCTGTGAAAAGAGGCGAGGTATCTTCTCCGCCTGCCTGCATTTCCGCTTCACTGCCGTATTCAAGCAGAGAGGTGAGAAGTCTTACTGTTGCACCGCCGAAGGAATGGCCCACAAGGTTTATTTTGACGGTCTGACCGCCGTTCATTTTCATGCCCCAGTTTGCAATAAGGGGCTCGGTATAGGTTCTGCCGTATCGGTTGTGGTTGTGCTCTTTTGAATGGGCTTCGCCGTAGTCAACCCGTGTACCCGCAAGCTGTGCATAAAGCTCGCAGGCTCTGTCCCAGGCGCTTGAAACGGGGCCGACACCGGGAGTATATACCTCGTACCCTTCTGCCTCCAGCACCTTTTTCAGGTCGGAGCTTCCGCCGCCCCAATACTGAGCCATATCGTTGATGCTGTTGCCCTCGCCCCAGCCGCCCAGACCGTGAACAAGCACATAAGGGTAGCTCAGCTTGCCGCCGTTTGCCTCATACCACATATTTTTTATTCCGCCGAAATAGGTGGGCACCGCTATTGCGGTAAATGCAATGGCAATAACAAGGATTATTGCGGCTGTTTTCATCCACTTGTTTCTGGACTTGGGTTCGGAAACGTTTTCAACGGGCGTTTCGGCAGGTTCAACCTCAACGGCTTCAATTTCTTCTTCATTTTCGGGTACCGGTGCTTCTTCCGATTCGGGCAGCTCATCCTTTAAAAGGTAATCTGTGGAAACGCCGAAAAGCTCACTCATTGCAATGATTTTATCTATATCGGGCAAAGCCCCGCTTGATTCCCATTTCGAAACGGACTGTCTTGATACGCCCAGCTTTTCTGCAAAGGCTTCCTGCGACAATCCCTTTTCTTTTCTCAGTTTTAGTATTTTCTCGGATATATTCATAGTTGTTTTCGTCCTCCTTGCCCGAATTATAGCCCCGAACGACGGTTTAATCAACCAACTTTGGTGGACATTTGGCAAAAATCTGTAAAAAACAGTGTAAAGTCGGGTTTACATTCCGTTTTTGAAGTATATTTTATCCGTTTATATAATATCACTTCTTTTTTTGCCCGTCAACAAATGAAAAAGGACAGCCGTGACTGTCCTTGAAAAGTTATATTAAAAAGAGTTTTGCAAGTCCGAAATAGATAGCAAGAGTAACGATGTCAACCAGAGTCGCAATCATGGGACCTGCCATAAGTGCAGGGTCAAGCTTGATGATTTTAGCGAAAATAGGCAGTGAACAGCCGATAAGCTTTGCCACAACGATTGCGCAGAACATTGCGATTGAAACAACAAGGAATACCTGAAACGTGCCTTCGCTGAAAAGATACATTCTCAGTATGTTTGCCGCCGCAAGCACCGCGCCGCAGATTGAAGCAACCCTCAGTTCCTTGAAAACGATTTTAAGGTAATCGCTTATTTCAATTTCGCCAACCGCAAGACCGCGGATGATAAGGGTTGATACCTGGCTGCCTGCGTTACCGCCCGTACCCATAAGCATAGGCATCGAGGCTGTCAGTGCAACAAAGCCTGCAAGCAGGGTTTCGTAGCCCTCAATGATTTTGCCCGTGAAGGTGCCCGAAATCATAAGGATGAGAAGCCATAAAATTCTGTTTTTGGCAAGCTTGAAAACACCTGTTTTCAGATATTCGTCATCCGAAGGGGCAAGCAAAGCCATCTTCTCAAAGTCTTCGGTGGTTTCTTCTTCAATAACGTCAACGATATCGTCAACGGTGATAATGCCTACAAGGCGGTTTTCGTTGTCAACAACGGGTACGCTGAGAAGGTCGTACTTTTTAACTATATCCGCAACATACTCACGGTCGTCGTGAGTGTTGACGGAAATAAGCTGTGCATCGTCCTCCATAATATCGCCCACGAGGGTATCCTGCTCGCAAAGCAGAAGCGAAAGCAGGGGGATGCTTCCCAGAAGATGATGCTCACGATCAATGCAATAGCAGGTGTAGACGGTTTCTTTGTCTACGCCTGTTTTTCTTATTTTATCGATAGCCTCAGCCGCTGTGAGAGTTGTGCGAAGGTGAACCATTTCGATGGTCATAAGGCTGCCTGCGCAGTCCTCGGGATATTTGAGGAAACGGTTAATCAGCTTTCGTGTTTCGGGGTCCGAATGTGCAAGAACACGGGTTACAACGCTTGCAGGCACTTCTTCAAGAAAGTCAACCGTATCATCAAGGAACATTTCATCGAGCAGACGTTCAAGTTCGGCATCCGTGATTGAGCGCACAAGCTCCGCCTGGGTTTCGGATTCAAGGTATGAGAAAACCTCCGCAGATATATCCTTGGGCAGAACACGGAAGGTTCTGAGTCTGTTTTTGGTTTCAAGCTCCTCGATAAGCAGAGCAACGTCAACAACGTTGATTTCACTGAGCATTTCACGCAGTGCGGAAATTTCGCCCTTTTCTGCAAGCTCAATTATCTGTTCAAGAAGGATTTCAAAATTTTCCATAAAAAAGCATCTCCTTTCGCGGCTTACCGCAAAGGGGATGCAACCGAAGAAAAGCGATTCAAGGCAAAATCACTTTGGGCGCAGCTCCGACTGTGCGGCAAAATATAAGGTTATGTATCTACTTCGGGGGTTGGGTATATCGGAACCTGCCATGATTTTCACCACACTTCAAAAAATTTTTTCTACCTGTTAATCTTATACCCAAAGTCGCAATAAGTCAAGCAAAAATGCAAAAAAATTCAAAAGATAAAAATATTGTGCAAAAACAGAGAAAAACGGCGATATATGGGTGAATACGGGCGAAAACGGGAGAATTCGCACGGTGATGCGAAATGAATTTTCGGATTTTTTCACCTGAACGGGTCAAAAAAAGCGGCAGTTTGCGCTTAGGTTGAAGGGGATTATGAGCAATCCCTTTCGGAAAGGAGATGAATGCCATGACCGACAAAGAACGGCTTTTCTGTTCTTATTATGCCGAAGACGGCGATGCGAGAGGCTGTGCCGCAAGGGCAGGCTTTGTTGTTGCGCCCCGAAGAAGCGCCGCAAGGCTTCTTGCCAGAGAAGAAATCCGCAATGAGATTTCGCGGCTCGAAAAAGAGAAGAAAGCCACTGCGGCGGCAGTTGAAAAGGGTCTGTGCCGCCTTGCCTTCGGTTCCGTTGCAGATGCGCTGAAGCTTATGCTTTGCGAAGAAACCATGTCTGCGGAAGAAATCGAAAAGCTGGACCTTTTCAATGTATCGGATATCAAACGGCCCAAGGGCGGAGGTCTTGAAATCAAATTTTTTGACAGACTCAAAGCCCTTGAACGGCTTGAAAAGCTGGGCACGGGAGAAGAAAACACGCAAAGCAGTTTTGTGCAGGCACTTGCCGAGGGCGCAAAAATGCTTTCACGGGAGGATGAGGAGTGAGCAAAAAACAGGATTTCACACCCTTTTCTCAAAAACAGATGAAAGCTCTCTGCTGGTGGCTTCCCCAAAGCCCCTATGCGGACCGTGACGCAATAATCTGTGACGGTGCGGTGCGCTCGGGAAAAACAATGTGTATGTCCGTTTCGTTTGTCACCTGGGCTTTTTCGGAATTTTCGGACCGTTCCTTTGCCCTTTGCGGCAAAACAATCGCATCCCTGCGCCGCAATGTTGTGACGGTTATGCTGCCTGTGCTACGTGAGCTTGGCTTTGAATGTGAGGAAAAGTATTCCAGAAATCTTGTGGAAATCACCTTTAAAGGTGTCACCAACAGATTTTACCTTTTCGGCGGCAAGGATGAGGGCTCGGCAGCGCTCATTCAGGGTATGACCCTTGCGGGAGTGCTTTTTGATGAGGTTACCCTGATGCCCCGTTCCTTCGTGGAGCAGGCACTTGCAAGGTGTTCGGTAGAGGGGTCAAAATTCTGGTTCAACTGCAACCCCGAGCACCCTATGCACTGGTTTCACGAGGAGTGGATAAAAAAGCGTGAGGAGAAAAACTGCTTTTATCTGCACTTTGCAATGAGCGATAATCCGTCACTGACACCTGCGGTCATCAGAAGGTACGAAAAGCTTTATTCGGGTGCATTCTACGAAAGATTCGTTCTCGGCAGATGGGTAGCGGCTCAGGGCAGTGTTTACCCTATGTTTTCGCAGGAAAACCATGTTGTTCAGCCGCCCGACACCTTCGGCAGATACTACATTTCCTGCGATTACGGTACGGTCAACCCTTCTTCTTTCGGCCTGTGGGGCGAAAACGGCGGCAGGTGGTACAGAATCAGGGAGTATTATTTCAATTCCCGCACCGAGGGCAGGCAGAAAACCGACAGCGAGCATTATGAAGCCTTGTGTGAGCTTGCGGAAAATCTGCCCGTTGAAGCCGTTATCGTTGACCCGTCTGCGGCAAGCTTTATGGAATGCATAAGGCGGGGCGGCAGATTCAGGGTCATACCTGCAAGAAACGATGTTATTGACGGAATCCGCCGTGTATCGGACTGCCTCAAAGAAAGAAAAATTCTTTTTTCTCCCTCATGTAAAGATACAATCCGTGAATTCGGGCTTTACCGCTGGGAGGAAAGCAGCGCAAAGGATTCCGTCAGAAAAGAAAACGACCACGCAATGGACGATATCCGTTATTTCGTTTCAACCGTGCTTACGGAAGAGGATGACGGCGGATTTTTCGCCATTGCGGCAAAAAGACGATAGGTGAAAAATGAATAGTGAAAAGTGAATAGTTGAGGATAGGCTCCGCCTATGACCGATTATATTTTTCACAGAAAGGAGAAGAAAATGGCTGTATTCAGAAAGAGAAAAGCATCAAGAGTTTCGGCACCCGTAACACAGCATACTCATTCAAAGCCCTTTGGTATTCTTGACGGCTATGTGCCCCTTGCCGCACCTCAGAATAAGCTTTATTACGCACTTCGCGAGGCGGTGCCCGTTATTGATGCGGCGGTGTTCAAGCTTGTGCGTCTTACGGGCGGCTTTACGGTTGAATGTGACAGTAAGGCGGCTCAGGCTGAGCTTGAAGAGTTTATTCTTTCCGTGCCTGTAGGCGGCAACCGTCAGGGAATGAGTGCGTTTATCGAAAGCTATTTTGAGCAGCTTCTGACCTGCGGCACCGCACTGGGCGAAATCGTTACGGATTCCGACGGTGTGCCCAGAGGTCTTTTCAACGCACCTCTTGACTGCATTGAGCTTAAAAGAAATAAAAACGGCTTTGATGTTGATGTTTACGTCCGTAACGGCACAGAACTTCAGAAGGTTACACGACCCGAAATGTGCCTTCTCAGCGTGCTTAATCCCGAGCCCGGCGCACTGACGGGCTGTTCGATGCTCAAAGGACTGCCCTTTGTCAGCTCAATTCTGCTCAAAATATTTGAGAGCATCGGCGCAAACTGGGAGAGAGTGGGCAACCTGAGGTTTGCCGTTACCTATAACCCCAAAAACGATGCAATGGACAGAGCTTATGCAAAAGACAGAGCGATGCAGGTTGCAAGGGAATGGGGCGAGGCGATGCAGAGCGGCTCCGAGGTCAGGGATTTTGTGGCGGTTGGCGATGTGCAGATTAAGGTTATCGGTGCGGATAATCAGATTCTGGACAGCAATGTGCCTGTAAGACAGATGCTTGAACAGATTGTTGCAAAAACGGGTCTGCCTCCCTTTATGCTGGGGCTTTCCTGGTCAAGCACGGAGCGTATGAGCTCACAGCAGGCGGATGTGCTTACAAGCGAGCTTGAAGCATACAGACGTATTCTTACGCCGGTAATCAGAAAAATCTGCACCGCTTATCTCAGAAGCAGAGGCTATTCCTGCACGGCAAGAGTTGTGTGGGATGAAATCACCCTGCAGGATGAGGTTGAGCTGAGCAGAGCCGAGCTTTACAGAGCTCAGGCGGAAAAAATAAGGAGAGGTGAATGAAAACGGAAAAGGAAAATAACATTCTGCCCGATGAAGAGCTTGAGCTTATCGGACGGTTTGCAAGAAAGAAACTGAGCAGGGATGAGCTTTATACATTTTCGCTTATTCTCTGCGATAACGAAATTGACAGGGATAATGAGAAATTCACTGTTGAGTCACTTCATAAGCTGGCAGAGCTTTTTGTGGGCAAAACAGGTATCTTTGACCACAATATGAAAAGCAAGGACCAGACGGCAAGAATTTATGCGGCAGAGGTTATGACGGATGAAACCCGTAAGACTGCCGACGGTGAGGTGTATACATATATCCTTGCCAAGGCATATACGGTGAGAACCGAAAAGAATAAGGATCTTATTGCGGAAATCGATGCAGGTATCAAGAAAGAAACCAGCGTCGGCTGCAGTGTCAAGGAAATAAAATGTTCAATCTGCGGCAAGGACATCAAAACACAGGGCTGTGAGCACAGAAAGGGTAAGGTTTACGGCGGAAAGCTCTGCTGTTACCTTCTTAACGACCCTGCGGATGCCTACGAATGGTCCTTTGTTGCGGTGCCTGCACAGAAGAATGCGGGTATCGTCAAAAGCTTCGACCCCTCACGGGAAAGTGAAGACCTTGCAGAAATTGCAAAGGAAATAAGGCAGGAGCTTGAAGACGGTATCATCCGCTGCGCCGCAAGGGTTATTCCCGAAATGAAGGGCGAGGCGATTGAAGAAATCTGCAAATCCCTTTCACTTAAATCCCTGCGTGAAATGCATAATGCATTCAGAGAAAATGCACAGAAAAGCCTGCCCGTCATAAGACAGCTTGAGGGCGGCGAAATCAGAAATGACGGCGAAAATTCCGTCTACAAAATATAAAGTGAAACTTTAAGGAGGATAAATTATGTCAGTATCATTCTGCGGTTTTAACGAAAATACCGCAACTTTTAAGGCAAACGAAGAAATTGCAAAGGGCACACCCGTAAAAATGAACGGTTCAGGCACCGTTACCGCCTGTGCCGACGGTGAAGCCTTCTGCGGTATCGCAAACGAATGCAGCGGCGGCTATGCAAGCGTACAGCTCAGCGGTGCGGTGACTGCAAAGCTCAGCGGCTCGGTGGAAGCAGGCTTTGCAAATCTTGTCTGCGGCGGTGAAGGCGTAAAGAGCGGTGCCGAGGGCAGAGAATACCTTGTTGTTGCGGTTAACGAAGCAAATTCAACCGTAACATTTATTATGTAAGGAGGAATTAAAATGGCTAATTTTGATAATATCAGACTTGAAAAGGGTCTTTATGCATCGGGCAACTTCACAAAGGCGCTTGAAAGCATTGACCCCACCGAAAACTATAAGGGCACTTCAATGGAAGGTCTTGACGCATATCAGCGCCAGCTCAAACGCTTCGGTATCAAGGTAGGCGGATCTTCAAGTGACGTTGTTGACAAGTTCTTCAAGAATTCCGACAGTGCGGTGCTTTTCCCCGAATACATTTCAAGAGCCGTAAGACAGGGCCTTGAACAGGCAGATATTCTTTCGGATATCGTTGCTTCAACAACGGTTATCGACGGTATGGATTACCGTTCAATCACTTCGATTCCCACAGAGGATGAAAAGGAGCTCAAGGTTGTGAAGGAGGGTGCGTTCATTCCCGAAACCACGGTTCACACCAAGGATAACCTTGTAAGCCTTAAAAAGAGAGGCAGAAGCCTTGTCGCTTCATATGAGGCAATCCGTTTTCAGCGTCTTGACCTTTTCACCGTAACTCTCAGACAGATCGGTGCATACATTGCAAGAACTCTTCTCAAGGATGCAATCGGTGTTATTGAAAACGGCGACGGCAGCGGCAATGCGGCAGAGGTTGTGAGCTGTGCACAGTCGGGTACGCTCACTTATGCCGACCTCGTAAACTTCTGGAACGGCTTTGACCCCTATGAGCTTAACACAATCATTGCCGACCCTGCAGTTACCGCACAGATGCTTAATATGGAGCAGTTCAGGGATGCGGCGGCAGGTCTTAACTTCCACGGCAGCGGCGATATGATTACGCCTCTGGGCGCAAAGCTTCTCAAATCCGCTTCCGTAGGTGAGGGTAAGCTTATCGGTATCGATAAGACTGCCGCACTTGAAATGGTGAAGGCAGGCGATATTATGACGGAATATGATAAGCTCATTGACCGTCAGCTTGAGCGTGCGGTTATCAGCTGCACCGCAGGCTTCGCAAAGATTTTTGACGGTGCATCAAAGGTGCTTTCCGTTTAACGGAGGGATTTGATTTGATTGACTGTCTGAGCATTCTTTCTGCTCTGAAGGAATATTATTCACCCCAAGGTACGGATGAGGAGCTTGCTCCTCTCTGCACTGCGGCGGCAAGGGAGCTTATGCCCCGTGTGAAAGCCTCGGCGGAGCATTCCGATGTCAGGCTCATAAACCTTGCGGCGGCAATGGTTAACCACCGCCTTTGCATTAAGAATATGCATTCCGCAGAGGGTATGACCTCCTTCAAGGCAGGCGACGTAACCGTCAGCGTTTCGCCCAATGCACTCATTGAGCAGGCGGAAAAAGAAAAAGCGGCGGCAATGCTTGCGGCACTGCCACTGCTTAAAGATGACGGATTTTTCTTCGGGCAGGTGAGCGTATGAATATTGAACCTGTTTTCAGGCATTACGGCAGACCTGCGGCCTTTGTAACAAAAGACGGCGAAAAAGTTGAAACAAGGGCTTTTATCAGCCCTCTGAGATACAAGAATAAGATGTACCTTTACGGTGTCAACACGGAAATCGGTTATAATTCACAGGGTCATTATCTTTATATAGGGCCTCCCGACCCTGACCTGACCGCCGCAGCAGATGGTTCATACATTTATTGTCTTGGCGAAAAATACAGAATTGACCGTGCCGAAAAGGTTTATAACGGCGAAAATCCGTTTTACATATGGGCGATTATCCGTGTTATGGTTGAAACGGAATGAGGTGTGATTTATGAGTGAAATAAGTGCATTGCCCGCAAATATCGTTGACTGGCTTAAAACGAGAGAGGAGCTTTCCGAAATAAGATTTCTTACGGAATTCCCTGCGGTGAAAAAGGCGATTCCTCTGAAGCACACCACCGTTGCGGTAGGTATTGAAGGAATGGAAATTGTTGATTCCTTTACGGAAAACGATGAAGGCGTGCTTGTTGAAAACGAATATTGCAGGCAGGCAAGAATCCGGCTCAGGCTTTCAATTCACGCTCCCTATTCGTGGGGCGGCGAGGCTTGCCACAGTGCGTTTACGGATATCATTGACTGCATGACCTTCGCTTCGGGGCTTGATATTCTCAATTCAGGCTGTGAATCCGTTGTATCCGACAGAGATACGGATGCCTTTGTGCTTGCGGCGTGGGCAACGGTAAACGCATCCCTCTGCCCTGCGGCAACATCGAGCCTTGATTTCCCCTCATTCCTGACAAAGGATTTGCTTTGCGGCACACACATCCGTAATGAGGATATTCACATTTCGCCTTCTCAGAAGGATTTTCTTGATACTCCCTTTGTCACGGGTTCGTATTTCGGAATGGGTAACGGTACAATGTCAATAAATCTGGGGTTCAATCCAAGTGTTGTTATCGTTATGATTAACGGCATGCCCTTAATGATAACAGATACCAAAACCGGTAAAAGCAGTTTATACTGTGCGGTAGGTTTCAACGACGGTGCAACAATGGGTCTTGAAATCACAAGCTCGGGCTTCAAGGTGAAAAGCTCAACCACCGAGGGTTATTCAAACTGTTATCCGTCACTTAATGACCTGGGCACGACTTACAGATATGTAGCGTTTAAGTAATGTGAGGACTGCCTCAATAAGTGAGAAACAAATATAAGTAAGAATGGCTTGCATAGGCAACTGTACCTGTGCAAGCCATTTGATTTTATTTCTTCATCGCCGCAAGGTCACGGTAGTTGATAAGCTTGATGCCGTGAGCCTCAATGTGCTGCTTTGTTGCAGGGTCTTTCATAACCTTGTATTCCCATACTCTGCGATTCCAGCAGCCTGATGTGCCCTTAAGGTCATCGGTTTCAAGCGACGGATGCAGGTAGGTTTCGGTTATGCCTTCGGGGAAGTTTGCATAGAGGTCATAGAGATATTCTCTGAAGTTCTCGTAGCTTTCGTCCTGAGGACCGCCCCATTCGTTGGGGATAAGGTAATCGGGGATTGCAACACCCATAGCGTTTGCAAATTCAACAATCTTGCCGAACACCATTTCAATCATGCTCTTGTCAACATTGATTTCAAGCATTGAGTTGCCCATCATTTCGTCTGTGATGTGGCCGGGCAGACGGAAGGGCAGACCGTATTCGCCTGCAAGCTCAAGTGTTTTCTGAAGAAGCTCGAAGCGGCCTGTTTCAATACCGTAAAGTGAGCCCATATGGTTGTCGAGATGTGAGGGGGTAACAAGCCCCAGCTTCTTGCAGCGCTCAATCTGTGCTCTGATTTCGCCTTCAACCTCGTCAATGTCAACGTTCTGTTCAACCTGGTCGCTTTCGTGCCACATAAAGCCTTCTTCGTCACGGAGTGAATCCGTGTTCTTTGAGTTTACGGGTGCCCAGCGGTACTTTGACCATTCGCTTGTGAATGTAAGGTGCACGCCGATTGCAAGCTCAGGATTCTGAGCCGCAAATTGGCAGGCCTCGGGTGCCCAGGCACAGGGGGTCATAACCGTTGTTGAGGTAAGCGCACTGCCCGGGTCTTTCATAAGGTCCATAACCGCAAGGTTTGCACCTCTGCACATACCGAAATCGTCTGCGTTGATAATAAGATATCTGTCCATTTGTGTTTTCTCCTTCCTTAAATAAGGTCTTTATACTGAATTTTATTGCCGTCGAATTTATTCACATCAAGCTCTTTATCGCCGATGAATGCTTTGTCAACCTGCTTTATGCCCTTCACATATTCTGGTTTTCCGGGGCAGAAGGGGTAAAGACCGAGAATGCCGAAAATATACCAGATTGCGGTTGTGCCGTTGTCTTCGTCACCGGGGAAGCCGTCATCTTCGTATGAGAAAAGCTTGTCGCAGATTTCTTTTACCCAATATGCGGATTTTTCAACCTCGCCCAGTGCGGAGTAAATATAGGGAATGTGGAAAGAGGGCTGGTTGTTCATGCCGCACTGACCGAAATCAACTGCAGCCATTTCTGTTATTTCGTGAATTTCACAGCCGTAGCCGATGATATCGTAGTGGGGAGGAGTTGCGAAAAGCTCATCGATTTTTGCAATCAGCTTATCCTTGCCTCCGTAAAGCTCTGCAAGGCCCTCGATATCGTGAGGCACTGCAAATGAATTCTGCCAGGCACTGCCTTCGGTATAATCCCTGCCCCAGCCTTCGGGCACGAAGCCGGGTCTGAAATTGCCTTTCTTATCCTTGGCACGCATAAAGCCGCTTTCGGGGTCGAAAAGTTTTTTGTAGTTGAGGGCGCGCTTTCTGTATTCTTTTTCAATATCGCTTTTGCCCAGAATTTTTGCGATTTCCGCAATACACCAGTCGCCGTATGCGGCATCAAGGGTAAGGTTTACGCTTTCTTTTTCGGTTTCGTATGAAACGTAACCCAACTTGCAGTATTCCTCGGCACCGTTTCTGCCGAAGCGGCGTGCAGGCGCATTTGTCACGGAATGCTTTATCATACCTTCAAGAGCAACCTCAAGCAGGTCGTTATCGATGAAGCCCTTTACCGCACCGTCGCAGATAACCGCATCAATAAGGGTGCTGGGCATACAGCCGCATTCGCCGATTGAAAGCCATCTGGGAAGCCAGCCGCTTTCTTTATATTCGTTGATAAAGGCAACGAGCATTTCGCGGAGCTCATCCTTTGCAACAAGGGCAAAGAAGGGGTAAACCGTGCGGTAAGTATCCCAGAAGCCGTTATCCGTATATCTTACGCCGTTTTTAATTGAGCCGTCGTGGGGGCAATAGTGAATTGCGTTGCCGTTTTTATCGTATTCGTGGCACTTGTGGGGGTAGAGGAATGCACGGTACATACAGGAATAGAAGGTTTTGAGAAGCTTCTTATCCTTGGTTTCGATTCTGACTCTCGAAAGGCAGCTTTCCCAAATATCCTCTGCAAAGGTTTTTACATCCTTGAAGCTTTTGCCCGAAAGCTCTGCTTCAAGATTCAGAATTGCCTGACCGAAGCTTATGTATGATGAGGCAAGCTTGATTTCGGTAACTTTTTCGTTAAGGTAAATATGTATACCCGCTTTTTTGCCTCTGCATTTTGTGCCGTTTCTGAATTTATCGTCGTTGCTGATAAGTGTCTTTTCCGCATTGACACTGCCCTCGGGGAATTTAAGCACAACATAGTTTTTGAATTTTACCGCTTCACCGCTCATATGCATATCCGTTGATGCATAGAGTGTGTTTGTTTTTTTATCGAAACGGTAGCTGCACATTCCTTTGACGGGAAGCACGGAAAAATAATTGTCGCCGTCTTCGTCGAAGGAAACTTTTATTACAGCACATCTCTCTGTGGGAGTAACTTCAAGGTCGCACTTTGAACGCAGAAGGCGGTATTTAAGGTAATAGGGAGTCAGCACCGCATCCTCGGGGCGGAAGCCCGACCAGCGGTCCTCGCCGTCAAAGCCGCCAAGCAGTTTATTCTGAGGCATAAATATCATTGAGCCGTAATCCGCAATCCAGGGGGAGGGCTGATGGGTAAGCCTTAAGCCCTCAAAGCTGCGGCTGTCGGGATGGTAATACCATCTGATGTTGCCTTCAACGGTCTGAGGTGCAAATGCGGTCATACCGAAGGGGAGCTGAACAAGGGGCAGAGTGTTGCCGTTTGAGTAACGGTGAACGGATTTGCTGCCCTGCTTTGTGTTGACATAATTACAGTATTTCATTATTTATTTCTCCTTTTCGGAAAGGATATTTATGATATTTTCGGTGCTGAAACAGCGGCTTTTTCCGATTGCTTTCACCAGAATTTCCATATTCAGTGCGGAGTGCTCAATCTCTTTTGAAAATTTCTGTGCCGCCGTCTGAAAATCACCGTTGCCGAGAGCTGAAATTCTCATAATCACGATTGTGCACACAACGGCGAAAATTGCTTTTTCAAGTAATCTGCCGTCGTAGGCGGCGGTGATAAAATAGCGGTGAACAAAATATACCGCCAGATGCTCAATTAATATATCGTCAGCCGTAAAGCCTTGCATATGGGCAGCTTCGGCGGCTGAAAGAACGGACGGATAATCGCTGTTTATGAATTCCATCGACCCGAAAAATTTAAAAATCCCTTTAAGCGCACGCTTTGCACGGGCAGAAGAATATTCAGTTTTTTTCTCAAAAAATATATCGGCGCAGATGTTTTCTGCACCTTCATATTCAAAAAGGTTGATGAATTCCTGCACAAGCTCCGAATGCCGAAGAAATGCACAAAGTCTTTCTGCTGCGGAAAATTTTCTGTTCTGAAGTATATTTATCGCCGTTTTTCGGACATCAAGCAGTGTAAAATACAGCTCGTTATCGAAATCTGCGGGCACCATATCGTCTTGGGCGTCTTCTGTTATGAATGTAACGGGCTCCCTGCTTTCAAAAATCAGCCTTGCCGCCTCGGGGCAGGAAAGGAAAAGACCTTTTTCGGCCCTGAAACCGAAGGAGTTAGTGAATCTGGGGAAAATGCGGCAGGTCCGTGAAAGACAGCTGTGACCCAGATTGATATACATATCGCACAGACCGTTATCGAGCAGGAAGGGGCATCTGCCCTTTTCCGAAACGAAAATGCTGTCGCCGTCCTCGTCAACGGTAATCAGACTGCGGATTTTTTTGCCGTAATCTGTGCTGAGATTTCGGTAGTATTCAAGGCTTTCGCCGTCAATCACAACATCCCAGCCGTTGCAGCAGGTGTCGGTGCATTTATCCGCAATGCAGGTGAATTTTTTGCAGTAGTCGGGAAAGGTAAGTTTCATATTCAAAAACACGGGGCGACCCCGTAAGGCCGCCCGTCAAATCAATAAATTTCTTCTTCGGACGATTCTTCTTCGGTTTCGATGATGTTGCCGTATTCGTCCGTAACGGTTTCGGGCTCAACAATGTTGACAATAAGGAAAACGGTTGAACCCTTGGCGTATGCTTTTTCAGCAACGGGCGACATTGAAATTACTTCGTTGGGTCTGTATGAACTGTCGTTTCTTTCGCTGATTTTGCATACAAATCCAAGCTCTTCAAGACGGAGCTTTGCCTCCTCGTAATCGGAGCCCTTAACATCGGGAAGAATAATTTCCTCTTCGCCCTTGCTTACATAAAGGGTGATTTTTGTGCCTGCAGGCACCATTTCGCCTGCCTTTATGCTCTGGTTAACGATGTATCCCACATCAACCTCGCTGTCGTAAACATACTCGTCAACAAAAACAAAGTTCTTTGTGAAAACGGGGTTCGATGAAATGTCAAGGAAAAGTCTGTCCGTGAAACCGGGCACCTCTACAAGCTCACCCTCGGTGGTGGTGATTGTGCTGTCGGTGTTGCCGTTCCCGAGGAAGGTTACGTGTTCACGCAGAGGTCCGAAAATAAGAATCGCAAATATAATCATTCCCACCGCAAGGCTGATTGCCGCAGTAAGAATTATTGTCTTTTTGCCGTCGCCGTTATCGTTTTTGGGTGATTCCGCACCTTCACCCTTGGGCTCGGAGGTGCGTGCGGGCTTTGCCTGAGGTTTTGCATTGCCCGAGGGTGCGGCAGGGGGCACGGGCTTCTGATATCCGCCGGATGCGGAAGCCGCCGCAGGTGAAGCCGAAAGCTCGGCACGGAGCTGTTCAACGGTTCTTGTTCTGTCTTCGGGAAGAATCTGCAATGCATTGATAAGACCGTTTATGACATAAGCGGGCAGTGCCTCCGCAAATTTGCCGGGCACCATAAGCTTGTCGTTGCTCATTCTCTCTTTTGCCGAAATCGGGTCGCTGCCGATAAGTGTGCGGTAAAGCACGGCGGCAAAAGCATAGATATCCGTCCATGTGCCCTGACCGCCGTCGAAGCCGTACTGTTCAATGGCGGCATAGCCGTCATAAAGCTGGCTGTTGAGGTCGCTTCTTGAATTTCTTGCGGCACCTGTGCAGAAGCCTGTGATTTTTATTTTTCCGTCGGGGCCGATAATGAGAGTTGAGGGAGATATTCCTCTGTGGATAATGCCCGAGGAATGAAGTGTGCCCAGAGTTGAAAGAATGGGCATAAGCAGAGTTCTTGCTTTTTCCCACGAAACATAGCCCGTCTTGCTGCGCAGAAGGAAATCACGCAGCGAAATACCCTCAAAGTGGTCATAGATTGCATAGGATGTGCCGTAATCGTTCACAACATCCGTAACGCTTATGAGAGCCGAAAGACCCTTGAGCCTTGCAAGCTTTGTCCAGAGCTCAACAAAGCTCTGACGCAGTTCAAGAAATACATTCTCACTGCCTCTCATAACCTGCAGGGTAAGATTTGAGGTTGTTCTTGTGGTGAAGGAATCAGGGATGAACTCCCTGATTTTAACGGCTTTGCGCTCGGTGAGGTCCCAACCGATGTATGTAGCGCCTTCACCGTTGTATTCGAGCATTTTGCCCACGAGGTAGCGGTTTGAAATAACCGTTCTTACGGGCAGATAGGGAGGAATCTGGGCGGAATCAACATGGTATCCGCAATAGGGACACTGCTTTTTCTCGCCAATTTCCTTCATACAACTCATACAGAGATTGTCTGAACTAATCATTGCAGAACGCTCCTTTTTTGAAAATAACCTAAGTAATGATAGCAAAGAAATACAGATTTGTCAACGAAAGTGACAGAATTGTAACCTTTATGGGCAATCTGTTGTATATTTTGTATGAAATTTTGGCACTATTATTCTTGATATGCACTTGAAAATAAAAAAAGGACTTGCTATAATAAGTTTATATAAAAATGGAGGAGTTCGGCATATGCAGGATAAAAATAATGTTCCTCTTTACCTTTTTCATCAGGGTACAAACGCAAAGGCATATGAATTTCTCGGTGCTCACGGCAACGGGGACGGCTCGGTTACTTTCAGAGTATGGGCACCCAATGCTGAATGGGTAGGTGTCGGCGGCGATTTCAACGGCTGGCAGCCCCACAACGCACCTATGGAGAAAATAAGTGTGGGTGTATGGGAATGCACGGTTGACGGCGTGAAGGTTTATGATTCGTATAAGTTTCAGATAAAAACCCGTGACGGCAGGCTGATTTATAAGAGCGACCCTTATGCTTTTCATACCGAAACAAGACCCGATACCGCCTCCAAATTCTACGGCTTGCCCGATTTTGAATGGACGGATAAAAACTGGCTGAAAAAGAGAAAGGCGAAGGATATTTACGCTTCGCCCGTCAATATATATGAAGTTCACGCAGGCTCGTGGCGGGCAGACGGCAACGGTTATACGTTGACCTACAAAGGTCTTGCAGAAGAGCTTGTGCCTTATGTCAAAGAGATGGGCTATACCCATATTGAGTTGCTTCCCATTACGGAGCATCCCTTTGACGGTTCGTGGGGATACCAGGTGACAGGTTATTTCGCACCCACTTCACGCTACGGCACTCCCGAGGATTTTGCTTATTTTGTAGACAAGGCTCACGCCGCAGGCATAGGTGTTATTCTTGACTGGGTGCCTGCCCACTTCCCCAAGGATGCTTTTGGTCTTTACGAGTTTGACGGCGGACCTCTTTACGAATATGCAGACCCTCGCAAGGGCGAGCATTACGAATGGGGAACAAGAGTTTTTGATTACGGCAGAAACGAAGTGCAGAGCTTCCTTGTTTCAAGTGCAATGTTCTGGATTGACAAATACCACATTGACGGCCTTCGTGTTGATGCGGTTGCCTCAATGCTTTATCTGGATTATTGCCGTGATGACGGTCAGTGGATACCCAATATTCACGGCGGCAAAGAAAATCTTGAAGCGGTTGCCTTCCTCAAAAAGCTTAACGAAAGCATTTTCAGAGAGCACGGCGATGTGCTTATGATTGCGGAAGAAAGCACAATCTGGCCAATGGTTTCAAAGCCTACCTATATGGGAGGTCTGGGCTTCAACTTCAAGTGGAATATGGGCTGGATGAATGACTGCATCAGATATTTCAACCTTGACGGAATATACCGTAAATTTCATCACGATAAACTCACTTATACCTATTCCTACGCATTCACGGAAAATTATGTTTTGCCCATTTCTCACGATGAGGTTGTTCACGGCAAGGGCTCGCTTATCAATAAGATGCCCGGTTCATATGACGAGAAGTTTGCGGGGGTACGTTCCTTTATGGGCTACATGATGTCACACCCCGGCAAAAAGCTGATTTTTATGGGCAGCGAAATGGGCCAGTTCAGCGAATGGAATTTCAAGCAGTCTCTTGACTGGCATCTGCTTGACTACGATAAACACAGTCAGCTCAAACATTATTTTGCGGCACTCAATTCGTTTTATCTTAAATCTGCTCCTTTGTGGGAAGGAGATTGCGACCCCGAAAGCTTTAAGTGGATATCGGGTGATGACAGTGCAAATTCCGTTATTTCGTATATCAGACGGGATAAATCCGGTAACGAAATAATTGCCGTCTGCAATTTCACCAATGTCACAAGGCAGAGCTACCGCATAGGCGTGCCCAAGGGAGGCACTTACAGAGTTGTATTCAGCTCCGCACTGCCCGAGTTCGGCGGCAGGGGAGAAAGCACCGTCGGTTCGGTGAAAGCAAAAAAAGAACCCATGCACGGATATGATTACAGCATAGAATTCGATATCGAAGGTCTCAGCTGTATGTTTATAAAAAACACGTCAAGAAAAAAATCGTTATCGGTTGCCGATAAAGGCGACAGAGCGTAAACGCAGGCTGCGTTTACTTGCCGTTTTTTCACCCTCAACGTATACCCGATACGCCATCGGGTGAGAAAAACGGCATCTGTCATCCTTTCTCAATAACCGCTGAACGATTTCCCGATGTCACAGAAAAGTGACAAACAGAATTTATCAAATTTTCAGGGTGTAACAACCCGACTAAATTAAAAGGAGGACCCTTTCATGGCAGTAAAACCCGAATGTATTGCAATGCTTCTTGCAGGCGGTCAGGGAAGCCGTCTGGGCATTCTGACCAAAAACATTGCAAAGCCTGCCGTACCCTACGGCGGCAAATACCGCATTATCGATTTCCCTCTTTCAAACTGTGTCAATTCAGGCATTTATACGGTAGGTGTGCTTACCCAGTATCAGCCTCTTGAACTGAACGACTATATCGGCAACGGTCAGCCCTGGGATCTTGACCGTGCCAACGGCGGCGTTCACATTCTTTCACCTTATCAGCAGATTAAGGGCACTGAATGGTATAAAGGCACCGCAAACGCAATTTACCAGAACATCAACTTCATCGAAAGATATGACCCCGAATATGTTCTCATTCTTTCAGGCGACCATATTTACAAGATGGATTATTCAAAGATGCTTGATTTCCACAAGGAGAAGAATGCAGATTGCACCATCGCAATGCTTGAAGTTCCCTGGGAAGAGGCAAGCCGCTTCGGTCTTATGATTGTCAATGACGACGGCTCAATCAGCGAGTTTGAAGAAAAGCCCAAGAACCCCAGAAGCAACAAGGCTTCAATGGGTGTTTACATATTTAACTGGAAGAAGCTGAGAAAATACCTCATTGAAGATGAGGCAAAGGAAGGCAGCGGCAACGACTTCGGTCACGATGTTATCCCTGCAATGCACAACGCAGGTGAGAGAATGTTTGCCTATCAGTTTGACGGCTACTGGAAGGATGTAGGAACAATCAGCAGCCTCTGGGATGCAAACCTTGACCTGCTTAACCCCAAGGTTGACCTTGACCTTAACGATGACGGCTGGAAGATTTATTCACGCACACCCGTTGCACCTCCCCATTATGTAGGCGCAAACGCAAAGGTTGAAAATTCAATGGTAACCGAGGGCTGTGAAATTGAAGGCTCAATCGATTTCTCCGTTCTTTTTGCAAACGTAACCGTTGAAGAAGGCGCAGAGGTCAAATATTCAATCGTTATGCCCGGCACGGTCATCAAAAAGGGTGCCGTTGTTCAGTATTCGATAGTTGCTGAAAATGCGGTTATCGAAGAGGGCGCGGTTGTAGGCGAAAGCCCTGAAAATATGGCAGATATCAAGGATTGGGGTGTAGCCGTTATCGGTAACGGTGTCACAATCGGCAAGGGCGCAAAGATTGCTCCCGATACTATGACAGACAGCGATGTAGGAGGTGCGGAATAATGTCAACCAAAAATGTTCTCGGCATTATCTTTTCAAATGCCTATGATGAAGTTCTTCCCGAGCTTACGGCTCTGAGAACAATGGGTTCAATACCCTTTGCCGCACGCTACCGTCTTATTGACTTCCCTCTTTCAAATATGGTCAACGCAGGTATTCCTCAGGTAGGCGTTATCACAAAGAGCAACTACCGTTCACTTATGGATCATATCGGCACAGGCAAGCCCTGGGACCTTTCAAGAAAAAGAGACGGTATGACCCTTCTTCCTCCCTTCGATACACCTTCAACAGGTCTGAACCACGGCAAGGCGGATGCCCTCTACGGTTCGATCAGCTACATAACAAAGTCAGGCAAGGATCACGTTCTGCTCACCGATTGCAATGTTGTTTGCAATATGGATTATGAAAAGCTTATCAAGGCTCATATTTCAAAGGATGCGGATGTTACCATTGCATACGCAAAGGGCAATCCTCCCGCAATCGAAAACGGCACGGAGCTTATTCTTGACGAAAACGGCAAGGTTGTTGAAACAGGTGTTATCGACTGCTTCAGCGGAAACGTTAATTATTCTCTCAAAATAATGGTTATCAGAAGAACTCTGCTTGAAAGACTTCTTCACGAGGCACACAGCGCGCAGATTGATGATTTTGAAACCATTATTTCAAAGAATGTGAAGCATCTGAGAATTTACGGCTATGAAGAAACAGGCTTCGTAAGAGTGCTCAGCTCTCTTCAGGCTTACTACGATATCAGCATGGAGCTTCTCAAAGCCGATTTCAGAAAGGCTCTGTTTACTCCCGAAAGACCCGTTTACACCAAGACAAGCGACAGAGTTCCCTCTGTTTACGGCATCGGTGCAAATGTGAAGAATTCACTTATTGCAGACGGCTGTAACATTCAGGGTGAGGTTGAAAATTCAATCCTCTTCCGAGGAGTAACGGTTGAGAAGGGTGCAAAAATCAAGAATTCAATCGTTATGCAGAATGGTTTTGTTGGTGAAAACTCAACTCTGCAGTGCGTGATTATTGATAAATCCGCCGTGGTCAAGCCCGGCAAAATGCTTTGCGGTGCAGAAAATTATCCCGTATATATCGGAAAGGGAATCGTAATCTGAGAAAGTGTGAAATCTGATGTCCAAGAAAAACATTATTACAGGTGCAATAGCGGCACTTGCGTTGGTGCTTGTAGTGTTTGTGGTGCTGATTGAAACGGGAGTTGTTGATACCCGTTCGCTGACCCAGCCCCAGACCGTTATCGAATCCGAAATCATCGTTGTCAGTGAAACCAATGAGCAGGGTGAAATCGAATTCATAACAATGGTCACCAAGTACGCAAGACCCAAGGTGTCGTCAAATCACCGCTATCCCACCAAAAAACCAAAACCCACCACAACCAAAGCAACCACGGTTAAATATGTTGAGCAGTCAAGCTATGTTCATCTGACTGACCCCAACGGTATTCCTCTTTTCAACGATGACGGTACGCCCGTTACCGAGGTGATGACCTATACCATTGCGGAGGAAAGCCTTACCCGGCCCACTACGGCAGAGCCTAAAACATCGGCTGTTGCCGTCACAGACCCCGACGGTGCCGTGCAGACGGATGTAAGCGGTAACCCCGTAACCGAGGTTGTGACATATATCGAAACCACAACAAAGGGCCCCGATATATGGAGCGAGAATACTCAGGAGGGTACCACCAGGGCACCGTTTATCCAGACGGAGGTCAAGCGTGACGATGCTCTTGCTCAGGCAATTGTTGACCAGATCAACGCAGACCGTAAGGAGCAGGGTCTTGAACCGCTTCAGCACACAACTACCCTCAAAGCTTCCGCAAGAACAAACAGCATGGCACTTGCACTGCCCGATATTTACGGCAAGGGCAACGGAAATGCATATACCCTCATCACCAAATACGGCGGAAATCCTGTTTATCAGCAGGTAGCCGCCGCAAACAGAGATAAATTAATGAGCGCGGAAACAAAACAGATCGGTGTGGGCGTTGTAAAATACGAAGGTCAATACTACACTTCGGTTCTTTTAGGGTAACAGGCATAACCCGGATTTGACAGAAAGGATTTGAGAATATGAAGGTACTTTACGCATCAAGCGAAGCACTTCCCTTTGCCGCCAGCGGCGGACTTGCAGATGTTGCAGGCTCACTGCCTCAGGCGCTGAGAAGACGCAAGGTTGCCTGCAGAGTTGTTATGCCTCTTTACGGCACAATCAGCAATGAAGTGCGTGCAAATATGAAGTTCATAACAAGTATCATGGTGCCGGTTTCGTGGCGCAGGCAGTATTGCGGTATCTACGAAGCAAAGGCAGGCGGCGTGATTTATTATCTCATCGATAATGAATACTATTTCAAACGCAACACCTTCTACGGTCACTATGACGACGGCGAGAGATTTGCATTCTTCTCCCGTGCAGTGCTTGAAATTCTGCCCTATATCGATTTCAAGCCCGATATCATTCACTGCAACGACTGGCAGACGGCACTTGTGCCCGTTTACTATTCAACATATTTTGCAAACAGAGAAGGCTACACAGGCATCAAAACCGTGTTCACCATTCACAATATCCAGTATCAGGGCAAATACGGCAGAGAAATTCTGGGCGACGTATTCGGTCTTGGTGAGGAGCACGCATCATTGCTTGATTTCGGCGGCTGCGTGAACCTTATGAAGGGCGGCATTGAGTGCGCCAACAAGGTAACAACCGTAAGCAACACCTATGCAGGCGAAATTCTTGACCCCTGGTTCAGCCACGGTCTTGACCCCATTCTCAAAGAGAGAAGCGGTAAGCTCAGCGGCATCCTCAACGGTATCGACGTTATCAATTATGACCCCGAAACCGATAAGGATATTTTCTATAACTACAACGCCAAGGATTATTCCGCAAAGGCAAAAAACAAAGCTGCATTGCAGGAGCTTTTCGGTCTGCCCGTAAAGGCGGATACACCCGTTATGGGTATTGTTTCAAGGCTTGTTGCCCACAAGGGTCTTGATCTTGTGAAGCGTATTATGTGGGAGCTTCTTGAAACCACGGATTTACAGCTTGCCGTTCTCGGCTCAGGCGATTGGGAATATGAATCCTTCTTCAAGGAACTTGCAGCAGCATTTCCCGAGAAAGTGGGTCTGCGCATCGGCTTTATTCCCGACCTTGCAAGAAAAATTTATGCAGGCTGCGACCTGTTCCTTATGCCCTCAAAGAGCGAGCCCTGCGGTCTTTCTCAGATGGTTGCTCTGCGCTACGGCACAGTGCCTATCGTAAGAGAAACAGGCGGTCTTAAGGATACCATCACCGACAGCGGCGACGGTAAGGGCAACGGCTTCACCTTCAAGAGCTACGATGCTTACGATATGCTGGATGCAATCAGACGCTCCCTTGCCGCATATGCGGATAAGGACGGCTGGCAGAAGCTTGTTGAGAGAGCGCTCAAATGCGATAACAGCTGGGGACGCTCGGCAAGAGAATATATCAAGCTTTACGAAGAGCTGATGTAAAAAATAAAGGGACTGTTTTCGAACAGTCCCTTAAATCGGTTTGTGCTGATTTACTTTATGAATTCAAGAGGTATGGGCGGAATATCCTTTGTCACGGAACCAAAGATAAAATCCTCTGCCATTTTAACAAGGGTTTCCACTGCTTCGGGCACAGGCTCGTCTGCAACGGGGTTTTTTGACTGAGCGATGTTGAACGCATTGTAGTTAGCGGCGTCGATTATGTTAAGATAAGTGGGGCTGCACATGATTTTGCCGTCTGCATATGCTCTGCCTGCCCAGGTTTTCGGAATGTTGCCTGCGTAAGCCTGGATAAGAAGCAATCTGTAAATTCCGATGGCAAGAAGTAAATCAAACCTTGTGCCTGCAAGATTATCGCTGTTTTTCATAGCATCGCGCAGAATCATTGCCGCCTTGATGCAGGTTTTGCTTGTGGGCGAATAGTCGTCGTTGAGCATAAGAATATTTGAAGCCACGGCATTGAAATCGCTTCTTTCCGTTGTTCTGCCCAAAAGGTAATCGCAGGATACATCATAAAAATCCGCAACTCTCATCAGAAAGCTGTGGCCGCATTCTCTTATACCTTTTTCATAATGGGAGAGCAGTGCCTGGGAAATGCCCAGCTTTGCGGCAGCTTCCTTCTGGCTGAGCCCCTTTTCTTTTCTCAGCTCGCTGAGAACAACCGAAAAATTTCTATCCATAAAAATACCTCTCATCAACAAAAAGTATTATATATTATACACGTGAATATACAGAAAGTATATTGCCGATTTTCACAAAAATCAAATCCCTTTTTTGGAGGAAAAATGAAATCCTATACCATTCACTTAATCAGAAACGGTCTTACCGACGAAACACTGGAGGGCAGATACATCGGCCACACCAATGTTGAACTCAGCGAAGACGGCATGGCACAGCTTGCTCAGATGAAGGAGGAGCTTATCTACCCTCCCGTGGAGGCACTTTTCACAAGTCCGCTGAAAAGATGCACCAAAACGGCGGAAATACTTTATCCCGACAATAAGCCCATCGTAATTGACGGCTTTATCGAATACAACTTCGGCGAGTTTGAAAATAAAACCGCCGAGCAGCTTGAAAAATACGAGGAATTCTCACGCTGGCTTGCAGGCGAAAAGGGCGTGCGCCCTCCCTACGGCGAAAGCAATGAGGATTTTGCAAAAAGAGTATGCGAAACCTTTGAGAAGGTTGCGGAGGGTCTTATGAAAACAGGCACAACCTCTGCGGCAATCGTAACCCACGGCGGTGTTATAATGACAATTCTTGCCGCCTACGGCATACCCGAATACCCCATGCATGAGTGGCTCACACCCAACGGCTGCGGCTTCACAATCAAGGTGAATCCCTCACTGTGGATGCGTGCAAAAAAGTTTGAAGTTTTCAGCGAATATCCCTACGAAAGAGAAAAATTACCCGATTAAGGAGGATATTATGAGTATTTTTAGTATCGAAAAAGACGGCTTTAAGCTTGACGGCAAGCCCTTCAGAGTTATTGCAGGCGCAATCCATTATTTCAGAGTGCCCGAGGATTATTGGTATGACAGACTTCTGAAACTGAAAGCCTGCGGCTTTAACACCGTTGAAACCTATGTTGCCTGGAATCTTCACGAGCCTTACGAAGGTAAGTTTGATTACAGCGGAATGCTTGATATTGAGCGTTTTCTCGATATTGCGGCGGAGCTTGGTCTTTATGCCATTGTCCGTCCCGGCCCCTACATCTGCTCGGAGTGGGATTTCGGCGGTCTGCCCTGGTGGCTTCTCAAAAACGACTCAATGGCGCTTCGCTGCATGGATAAGGATTACCTTGCGGCGGTTGACCGTTTCTTTGACGATTTTATTCCCCGTATCGCAGGCCGTCAGATTACAAAAGGCGGCAATGTTATTCTTGTTCAGGTTGAGAATGAATACGGCAGCTACGGTGACGACAGCGAATACATCCGTTATCTTGCCAAGGGTCTGAAAGACAGAGGTGTTGACGTGCCTCTCTTCACATCCGACGGTGCGGAATATCAGATGCTTACCGCAGGCACGGTGCCTGAAATACATAAAACCGCAAACTTCGGTTCAAGGGCAGCGGAGCAGTTTGCAAGGCTCCGTGAATATCAGCCCGACGGACCTCTTATGTGCACCGAATTCTGGAACGGCTGGTTTGACCACTGGACGGAAGAGCATCACAGCCGCGACCCGCAGGATGCGGCAAACGCTATGGATGAAATCCTCTCAATGGGTGCAAGCCTTTCGGCATATATGTTCCACGGCGGCACAAACTTCGGATATATGAACGGTGCAAACGATTATGATTTCTACGAGCCCACAATTTCAAGCTACGATGACGATGCTCCCGTTAACGAAAACGGCGAGCTTACCGAGAAATATTTCAAGTTCAGAGAAGTCATTTCAAAATATGCACCCATTCCCGATGTGAAGCTTCCTGACCCCATAAAGAAAAAGAACTACGGCGAAGTGAAGTTCACACACAGTGCAAAGCTCTTCGATAACCTTGACGTGCTTTCGGTTCCCGTTGAATCCGTTATGCCCCTTACAATGGAAAAGCTGAATCAGGGCTACGGCTTTGTGCTTTACAAGGCTTTTGTAAGAGGCCCCCGTGATGAGCAGAAGGTAAGACTTCAGGATGTTCACGACAGAGGCTATATCTACAAAAATGGTGAGTTTGTCGGTGTTCAGTACAGAAACGACAAGGAGCCCGTAAATTCGGTTTCAATCGAAGCAGAGGGTGCGGAGCTTGCGGTGCTTGTTGAAAATATGGGCAGAGTAAACTACGGCGCAAAGCTTAAGGATGCAAAGGGTATCACTCAGGGCATCGGCTTCGGCAACAATTTTGTTTACCACTGGAAGAATTACCCCCTGCCTCTTGACGATGTATCCAAAGTTGATTTCAAAGAAGGCGTTGCGCCCTTTGACGGCACACCCGTGCTTCTTAAAGCGGAAATCGAAATTGACGAAAAATGCGATACCTTCATCAAGCTTCCCACATTTAAAAAAGGTATTATTATAGTTAATAACAGAGTTCTTTCAAGGCACTGGGAGGTAGGACCTCAGCGCTCCGCATATATCCCTGCACCCTTCCTTAGAGAGGGCAAGAATGAAATTGTTGTATTTGAGCTTGAAGGCTTTGAAAATCCCGTATGCATACTCGATGACACTCCTGATTTAGGCTAAAAAAATCCCCTGACTTCCGGTCAGGGGATTCCTTGTTTTATTCTACTGTGAACTTCGCTATATATCCCATATAAGTCTGCTCCGTATAGGGATTTATATCCTTGAAGTCAGTATCAACGGATTTTGTTTTACCCATTCCGTAAACCTCGCCGAGGGCTGTGTATACAAGGCATTCCGCCATATCGTCCTGAGTGCCTGCCTGAGTAAGGGTGTTGACCGTAACGCCGTTTGTGTTGACAAAGCTTACAAAACCGTCATACAGACCCTCGTTGCCCGTCTGTGCAAATTCGCGATTTGAGGATGCGGTGTAGCCCGTAACCGCAAAGCCGTTTTTAACTTTTACGATATCGGTAATGAAATCATCCTCAAGACCCGAAAGAGTTTTAACCCAGCGCTGTGTGCCGTCGTCATTCAGGCGGAAGACAAGGGCATCAATTCCGCCGCAGTGGTGAATGCCTTTGAGGGATCCGTCGGGAGTCTGGTTTGCGAGAAGCTCGTAATAGCCTGCAACCACACAGCCGCCTTTGCCGTCGGGAGCAATGTTGCCGAATTCATCTCTGCCAGTTGATGAAATCATACGGCTCCATATTTTGTTGCCCGAGCCGTCATACTTTAATACCAGAGTGTCGGTGTATCCGCCTGAATTCTTATAGCCTGCAAAATCGCCGTCTGTTGCGGCGGTAAGGCAGGTTGCAAAAATACTGCCGTTGCTGTCAACCGCTATGTCGCTTATGTTTGATGCCGCACTGCCGTGAAGCTGAGTCTGCCACTGCTTTGCAAGGTTTGCGTTAAAGCTCATCAGAATTGCACTTTCGCCTTCAAGGTGAGCAAAATCGTGGGTTGTTGAATAGGATTTACCGCCTGCAACGAAGGTTGTGCCCGTTGCCTCAACGCAGGTAAACATATCCGTATTCTTACCGCCGAAGCTTTTTTTCATACTCATATAGCCGTTTGAGGAGTTGAGCTTGAGAATAATTGCATCAACACTGCCCGATGAATCCTTGTTTGCGGCGTAATCCGTTGCTTTTGTGTAGCCTACTGCAATTATCGTGCCGTTGCTGAGAACCGTAACATCCGAAAGGGTTACGGGTGCGGAGCTGCTGCCGAAGCCCTTGACCCAGCTCATTGTGCCTGTTTTGCTGAATTTTGCAACAAATGAATAGGGTCTTTTCCACGAGCTGTCATATACCTTTGCAAAGGTGCCGCTTTTGGATTCCGTTGTACCGCACACAACAAAGCCGCCGTCGGATGTGGGAGCAACGCCGTTTATGATGTCGTTGCCGTTTTCATCTGTATTTTCACTTGCACCGCCGAAAACCGTAAGGGCAATCTGCGCCGCATCCTGAAGCTGAGGGCCTCCGTCGGTTTCGGGGGGCTGTGTGGTGGTGTATCTTGTTGTGGTTGTGGTAGGCAGGGTAGTTGTAGTAGTTGTAGTTGTAGTTGTGGCAGTTGTTGTAGTGGTGGTTGTTGTTTCATCCTCGGTTGAGGGCTCCGTAACCTCTGTTGTTGAAGCTGCGGTTGTGCCTTCCTGCGAGGTATCCTCACTTGATTCTTCCTCGGTTGTTTCTTCGTAACACCAGTCAAAGGGGCAGGATTCCGTGGGGATAATATCGCCTACGCCGATCCAGTTGCCGAGAGTGTTGAAAAGAAAAGCGACAACAAGAACTGTTGTGCATAATATTTTGCAGAAAAAGTTGCAGTCACACATTCTGCAAACCCCCTTAAATTGAATTTATACACATACATTGTACCATAAAAAAGGGTAAAAAGCAAGGGCTGTCCGTGGGGACAGCCCTGTATACTTTTGGAACTCAGATTTCGGGAATTTCGATTTCAATTTCTCTGCCAAGCTCTGATGAACGGGAGATACCGTCGATAATTGCCTGATTGTAAAGAATCTGGCTGCAGGGAACGGGTGCTTCGCCGTCTTCCTTGACAGCATCAATGAACGAGCGGATTTTAATATCGAAGCAGTCAACGTCGTTGTGCTTCATGGGGATATATGTTTCAATCTGCTCGCCTGCGATTTCGTGATAAATTACAAGAGGACCGCCGATGCTGCCGTTCCAGCACTCGGTTGAGGGAACTCTTACGGAGCCCTTTGTACCCATGATAATTGTATCACCCGGTGTGTCAAGGTTCATTGCCCATGCAATTCTGAAGTCGAGAATGATACCGCCTTCAAGACGGATGAAGCCTGCTGCGAAATCGTCAACGCCGAATACGTCGTGATGTTCGTATGCGGGGCTCTTGCCGAAGAAGTCTGACTTATAACCTGAAACGGTAAGGGGCTTGGGATAGCCGATTGAGTTAAGAACCATATCAAGTGAGTAGCAACCGATATCACCGAGAGCACCGATACCTGCGGTTTCTTTCTCAATGAAAGATGTGCCGAAGGGTGTGGGAATGCCTCTTCTTCTGCCGCCGCCTGTCTGGATGTAGTAAATCTTACCAAGCTCGCCGCTTTCAACAACTCTCTTGAGCATCTTCATGTTTTCGTCAAAACGGGGCTGGAAGCCGATTGAAAGCACGGCATTGCTTGCCTTTTCAGCCTTGCAGATTGCAACTGCCTCTTCAAGAGTAACGCACATGGGCTTTTCAAGCAGAACGCTTACGTTATGTTCAAGTGCATAAATAGTACATTCTGCGTGAGTTGCATTGTAGGTACAAACGCTTACTGCATCGCATTCGCCTGCATCGATAAGCTCTTTGTGGCTGGGGTAGAACTTTACATTTTCAACGCCGTATCTTTCGCAGAATGCTTCTGCCTTACCGGGCACAAGGTCAGCTGCTGCAACGATTTCAACATCGGGGCACTTCTGATAAGCCTTTACATGAGCTTCTGCAATCCAGCCTGTACCGATAATACCGACCTTAACCTTTTTGCTGTAATCTCTTACTTTTTCGTCAGCGGGGGCATCTTTGAATTTGTCAAGAATATTTTCTGCCATAACAATTACCTCATTTTATAAATTTTACCAGCCGAGTGTTTTCAGATACTCGCGGCTGAGAGTTACGGAGTTAACGGGTGTATCGCCCTTTGCAGGGTTATCCTGCTCAACAACAACCCATTCAGCGCCAACCTTTTCGCAGGCACTGAGAATTTCGGGCATATCCTGCATACCGTGACCTACGGGCATAAATGAGAATGCATCCTCATCCTCTTCCTCGCCGCCTTCGTCTTCAATGCCGATAAGCTCATAAAGCTTGCCCTGCTTGCCTTCAACCTTCTTGAAATCCTTAAGGTGAACAACGGGTGCTCTGCCTTCGTATTTTTCAAGGTATTCTGCAGGGTTAACGCCTGCAACGTTTACCCAGCAGGTGTCGATTTCTGTTTTGAGAAGGTCAGCGGGCACTGTTGAATAAAGCACGTCAAGTGCATATTCGCCGTCGATTTTAACAAATTCAAAATCGTGGTTATGATAAAGAAGCTGAATACCCATTGCCTTTGCGGCTTCACCGATTTTGCGGATGCCTGCAACCGTTGCGGCAAATCCCTCGGTGCCGGGTCTGCATTCCTCGGTAAGATAGGGCACAACAACATACTTACAGCCGATTTTAACATAGTCTGCAAGCACTGCTTCGGGGTTTTCAAGCATATCGTAATAGGGCACGTGAGCGGAGATGGGAACAATGCCGATTTCTTCGCAGAATGCCTTGATTTCTTCGGGATTCTTGCCGAAAAGACCTGCAAATTCAACGCCGTCATAGCCGATTTCTTTCATGGCTTTGATTGTGCCGTAAAAATCCTTTTCCATTTCATCTCTGACGGAATAGAGCTGGACCGCCACGGGAAGCTTCATTGGAAATCACTCCTGTTAATAAATTTTGCACAACATATAGTATCATATATTTCTCGCTGATACAAGTATATTTTATGAATTATTCTGCATCCGAAAGATATTTTTCCGCAATTTCTGCCGCCATATGAACAAGCTCGGAGCAGGGACGTTTTTTATAGTATTCCTTGGTGCGGTCCTCGGGCACGGGGCAGGAGCATTTTTCCGTAAGACCGAGAAGCTCACGGCAGATTATGGAGCCGTTTCCCGCCTTGAAATCGCCTGCGGCTTTCTGAATAAGCGCATAAAGCGCCGCCTTTTTCTCCTTGTTGTTTGGGTCTGTGCAGGCGAATTTGTTTGAAAGCACCATAGTCATTCCGCTTACGGCACCGCAGACCTCTCTCATTCTGCCCATACCGCCGCCAAAGCCTGCGGAAAGACGCATTGCATCCTCATATGATAAATTTGTTTCGTCAAGAAAGGCACAGAATACTGCCTGACAGCAGTTGCATCCGCCTTCAAAAAGCTCTTTTGCCTTATCTGCTCTGCTCATAACATCACTCCTTTTCAGACAGTTTTACTATAATAAAATCACGCCGAAAAGTCAACACCGTTACAAATTTAATAAAATGTTAAAAAATAACTATTCCATTTTGACAAAGTATGTGTTATAATGCAGTGTGTAACTCCCTGAAAAGGGAAAATCATAAAACGGAGGATATGAAAATGAACGTATCAAAGAAATTTATTGCCGTTGTTATGGCAATGCTTATGGCACTCTCATGCCTTGTAGTTTCAGTAAGTGCAAACGACGGTACAGACAACACAACACCCTCAACAGGTGAAAGCTCAACCGTTTCCGATGGCGGCGAAGGTGAAGGTACCGGTGAGGACACAACATTTGCAGAAGGTCCCGTTTTGAAGGTTGACCTTTCAGAAGAACTTGACGAACTTGAACTTGAACTTGACAAGGAAGGCAAAACAATCACCACAAACTTCGAAAAGGGCACAACCGTTGAATATGAAGGTGTTGAATATGCACTTGAAGTTTCAATCGCTCCCTCAAAGGACGTATTCAAGTCATACACAGAAGATGACTTCTGCGTATTCAGCCAGCTCGTACCCGGCACAGAATACACAGTTACTGTTTCGGTTGTTGATGAAACAGAAGATAATAAAGATGTAACCGGCAGCACATCAGCAAAAGTAAAGCTTCTTCTTGCTCAGGCAAAGCCCTCAGCACCCGTTCCCGTTGAAATCACATCAAAGTCAATCAAGATTTCAGCAGCGGTAGGTCTTCTTTACACAATTACCGATATCAACGGTGAAAGCGTAGGCTACGATTGGGTTTCCGTTACAAAGGCAGGCGCAATCGAGTTTGAAGTTGACGGCGAAGGCGAAAAATACATTGTTTATGCAAAGAAAGCTGCAACCGATACTCACTATGAGAGCGAGGAAGCAAGCATTACAGTAACAACAAAGAAGCCTGCTCCCACAGGCGACTTTAAGCTTGAACTTGAAGATAAGACCAACACTTCAATCACAGTTGTTGCTTATGAAAATGTTGAGTATTCAATCGACGGCAAAACATATTCAAAGACAAACAAGTTCACAGGTCTTAAAGCAGATACACAGTATACAATCTATGCAAGACTTATTGCGAATGCGGATCAGGATCCCTCAGATGCAATAAAGACTCTTGTTGTAAAAACAAACGCAAAGGCAAACTTTGAGGCAAATGTAAAGAACATCAAAATCGAAGCTGCAGACGGCCAGTATGCAAACTCAGAAATCAAGTTCACCGTAACAGGCCATGCTCCCGCAAATATGAACGAGGCCATCTACGGTGATACAAGAATCGTTCCCGTTGCTTATTCCGTAACCTTCGGCGATACTCCGCTTAAGGAAGCTACAACCTGGGATACTGTAAAGCTTACTCAGAACGGCAGCTTCACAGCTCCCGGCTATGAGGAAAAGGTTGTTACCGTAAGAGTTAAGTTCGCAATTGAAGAGTATAAAGGCTCAGAATGGAAAGAAGCAAGCACATTTGTTGAAACAAAGGATGTTAAAATCGGCAGAACAGGCGATACAGGCACAAAGATTCTTGAATTCTTTGAAGGTATATTTAACTTCCTTTTCAATACCGTTCCCGCATTCTTTGCAGAAGCTCTCAAAAGCGATGTTTGGGGCAGACTTTTTGAAGTTATCGGTAACATCGGCAAGGTTCTCGGTTAATAACTGAATAAAAATCAAAGGCAGTCACATTCCGTGGCTGCCTTTTTACATAAGAAAAAGAGGTTGTCTCAATAAGATGAAGAAGTCGTTTTCTTCCGACGAAAGGCGTATGTGATACGTCGAGTCGGAAAAAACGGCTAAAAAGAAACAAAAGATGACAATCTATAAACTAAAAAGCAAAAATTAAAAGCGGTTTGCAAGGGTATAATTACCAATGCAAGCCGCTTCTCATTCGTTCGGTTTCTTTTGTTCTTCGCTTAGTGAGGCAAGCTCATATTTTTAGTCAAGCTTTGCTTTAAGATAGTTGTCGTAGAAATCTTTAACGCCTGCGTAGAAATCGTCAACCGTGCCGTCATTCTTCATGATGTAGTCAGCCATTTTCTCGCTTTCGCTGGTATGGAAGATTTCTTCTTCGTGAAGGTCGTTTTCACGGAGCTTTTCAATGCTCTTGCCGTCTCTTTCGGAGCCTCTTGCAAGCATTCTCTGATAACGAACTTCGTCGTCGCTGATAACAACGTCAACAAGAACGAACTTGTCGCCGAATGCCTTTTTGAAAACTTCGATATCTGAGGGAGGACGGATGCCCGAAACAAGGAAGTTGGGGCTGTCTGATTCCTTGATTTTCTTAACAATCATTTCGGGGAAGAAGGTCTGACCGTTAGCAGCCATATACTTCTTTGATGTTGCGTGCAGGTTGTCACGGGTGAGCTCGAGACCGTCATTTGCAGCAAGCTCTCTTACAACGTCACCGATTGAAATCATGGGGAAGCCGTAAGTTTTTGCAACATATTCAAGGAAGAAATCCTTGCCTGTGCCGTTTTTGCCGACAGCAGCTAAAACCATAATAATTACCTCCAAAAAATTTATTGATTA
>SVOC01000023.1 GCA_015066625.1 Oscillospiraceae bacterium | reverse complement strand
GAAAATGTTACCATAACAGCTTATCCGTTGTCACACTTTATTGAATCGGCAGAGCTTAGTAATGTTGAGAAAAATCTCGATGTAATGTTTTATTATGACGGTTCATTTAAACCTTCTGAAATTTTTGAAGGCGAGCATGTCACTGTTACATTTACTGACGGAACAAAGAAAGAGTGTGTAATCGATGTATATAACAGTGCAGAAATAGAATTTGATAACGGAAGAATATATACTATTGATGTAGGTTACGCAAGCAATTTTGATGATCCCAAGAATCCGGGATGCAGTATCTATATACAATTTTCTTATGAAGATATAATCGGCAATTATGTATGTAATGTTAAGCAGGTTTCAGATAAAGAAAACCTTGAATGGTTAATGGATAAAATTGAACTCAACACAAAATGGGAAATCGAAAATATCAAGCATGCATTTAATGATATTTTTATGTCTTCTTCACCGATTGAATTTTTTGATAATATTAATGTTTTTGTTTCTGTGTTTATTATAAATTTAAGTGATATTCTCGATAATATAAGCACGGAACTTGATATGTTTTTAAAATGTGTTGCATAAATAATTCTGAAATAAGTTGTTACAGTCCCTCGGCTTATGTCGGGGGATTTTTATGTATCAAAACTTGAAAAAAACAACAAAATATGATAAAATAAATCAATATTCTGATATGGAGAGATATGGCTATGATTAAACATATAGTTTGCTTCAAACTGAAAGATAACAGCTTTGCAGAATGCAAAAAGGCAAGGGATGTGCTTATGTCAATGAAGGGAAATGTGCCCCAGCTTCGTGATATTGCGGTAGGCATTGATTTTCTTCATTCCGAGCGCTCATATGATCTTATTTTAGAGGTTGTTCTTGATGATGCAAAGGCACTTGAGGATTATCAGAATGACCCGTACCATTGCTCTGTTGTGAAAAAGCATATGCACGCCGTCAGAGAGAGCAGTGTTGCTGTTGATTATGTGATTGAGGTGTAATATGCAGTTACTTGAAATAAATAAGGAGAAATATATCGGTCAGGCAGACCCTTTTATTCTTGAAAGCGGCGGCAGATTTTATATTTACACTACGGGTAAGGACGGAATTTATGCCTATTCTTCCGATGAGCTTTTTTCGGGCTGGAAGTTTGAAGGCAGAGTTTTTCATTATGACGACCCCAAGGTTTACGATTACTGGGCACCCTCGGTGATTGAGCTTGACGGTACATTCTATATGTATAATTCATTTGAATATGATGCGGATGTTCCCGACCAAGGGGGACATCATCAGGCAATGTTTGTTTCATCAAGCAAAAACCCTCTTGGACCTTTCGAAAATGCAAAACAGCTTCTTCATCCTTTTTCAATTGATTCCCATGTTGTAAAGAATGAAAACGGACTTTTCATTTTCTATTCAACCAATACCTTTGAAGGTGAAAGAATCGGTACATACATTGTTGTTGACAGGCTTCTCGACCCCGAAACCGTTGAGGGCAAGCCCGTTCCCGTTATAACCGCATCAATTGACGAAGAAATCTATTGCAGGGACAGATACGAAAAAGGTGTTCACTGGCATACCCTTGAAGGTGCATTTTATTTCAAAGAAGGTGACTGGCAGTATGTTATGTACAGCGGTGCCTGTTATGAAAATGAAAAATATTTCATCGGCTATGCAAGGGTAAAGACCGACGAAACCGATCTTACCAAAATTAAATTTGAGAAATATCCCGACGACAAAACCTATGCTCCCGTGCTTAACAGCAACGAATGGGAAGAGGGCACGGGTCATCACTCAATGATAAAGCATAACGGCGAATGGTATGCAATATATCACGCCCGCAATGCCGAGGAAGACGGATTAAACGGTGACAGACGAAACGCAAGAATCTGCCGTCTGAGTGTTAATGACGGTATTATAACTGCCCACAGAAAGCAATTTGAAATATAAGGAGAAATAAAATGAAAAGATTTTTAACCTTCGTTATGGCGGTAATTGTTGCCGTGGCATCAATACCCTTTGCCGCCGCAACAAAGAAAGTTACACCTGTTGTTATGGTGTCGGGATTCGGTGCAACAGCTCTTGTTGAAGACGGAGAGGCAGTTTTTCCTCCTTCGATTAATACAATTCTCAATGCACTGGGTATAAATGAAGAACTAACGCTCGAAAAGGCAATTGATGAGCTTGAAATCTGGTTTCAGGATGAAGGTTATGTTGTTCAGCTTTCCGCAATAGTCGAAAGAATAATCGAGGCAATCCGTGTCAACGACGACGGAAGCTCGACCTATGATTTGAAACCCGTTGTAAGCGGTGCGGAAAACACATCACTTGCCGCATTCAAATTGCAGGATATGCTTGATTATGTACCCTATACGGGATCCGAATTCCTTGATATGGAATCCATTGCGCAGCGTGTGGGCGATGAAAATGTTTTCAATTTCATGTACGATTGGCGTGTGGATTATGATGTGGTTGCCGATGAATTTAAGGCATACATTGATGATGTTCTTGAACTGACGGGTGCAGAAAAGGTAAGCATTTATTCTATAAGCCAAGGCTGTCTTGTTGTAGGTCAGTATCTTTACAAGTATGCGGATCTTGAACAGACTGACAAAGTTGTTTTTGATACTCCCGTTCTCGGCGGTGCATCCTTTGTTACAGATATACTTTCAGACGGAAGTCTCACCTTGAATTTCCCCGTTATACTTGATTTGCTTTCTGATATTCTTCACATTGAACTGAAACTTTCCGAAATGGAAAAGCTTGTGGAATTCCTTGAAGGTGAGTGGATTGCAGGTGCAATAGACATCGGAAAGAATATCATCGTTCCGCCCATGAAGGGCTGCGTAGCTTTCTGGCAGATGGTTCCCGCAGCTGATTTTGATGAATATGCAGCGATTTACCTTGACAGTCAGGCAAACGCAAAGGTTATTGAAGCGGTCAGGAATTTTCATAACGGATTTATGGGCAAGATAACCGAAACCTTTGAAAACGCAACCGCCCACGGCAGTGAAATATCAATCAAAGCCTGCAGCGGCTTTCCGCTTGTAACAAATTCAGAGGTTAATTCCGATGCCATAGTTGATGTGCAATATTCCTGCGGTGCAATCTGTGCACCTTACGGTGAAACCTTCCCCGATGGTTATGTTCAGGCGGTTGATAACGGTAAAAACAGCATTTCGCCTGACAGAACAATCGACCTTTCCGCAGGCTACTGGCCTCACAGAACCTGGGTTGTTGAAGGGCTATATCACGGTCAGGTTGAATGGTGCCCCAGGTCGCTTGCGCTTGTGGAAACCCTGCTTTTCACCGATGAAATAATGGATGCCTATTCATCATATGAATTCCCTCAGTTTATGCAGAGCGAGGCACCTACATCCGACTTGTCAATAAGATTTGCCAATACAAACAGCAATTTCCTTCTTCTTGAAGGTGACAGGGAAGAATATACAATGACCCTGAAAAACGTTTCAAAAGAAAAGACTTTTGTAATCAATTCCATTGAGTGCGATAACGGTGCGGTGAATCCCGGTTATTCATCAAAAAAGATTCTTCTTCCCGGTGAAAGTCTTAATGTAGCGGTTACCGCAACACAGGCAAAAAGCGGTGAGATAAAAGTTACATATTCCGAAGCCAAAAATATTTTCAAAACATCGGAAAAGACATTCGGCATAACCGTGCTTGAAAATTACAGCGGTGCAACGGCGGAAGATACCATGCCCGGCAACTCAAATCTGCCGGTGTTTATAAGATACCTTATAAGTGTTATAAAGAATTTGTTTGCAAAAATCGTATCGTTGTTTCAGTTTTAAAAAAAATCCCCATCCGGACGGATGGGGATAAATTTTTATCTTTTTTAAAAATCTGCCGTGCCTGTTGTTCTGGGGAAGGGGATAACATCGCGAATGTTTGAGATACCCGTAAGGTACATAACAAGTCTTTCAAAGCCCAGACCGAAGCCGCTGTGCTTCACACCGCCGTAACGGCGAAGGTCAAGATACCAGTCATAATCCTCGGGGTCAAGACCAAGCTCTTTGATTCGTGCTTCAAGCAGTTCAAGTCTTTCTTCTCTCTGGCTTCCGCCGATAATTTCACCAATGCCCATAACAAGGCAGTCGCAGGCGGCAACGGTTTTGCCGTCGTCGTTAAGACGCATATAGAATGCCTTGATTTCCTTGGGGTAATCCGTAACGAAAACGGGCTTCTTGAAAATCTTTTCGGTAAGATATCTTTCATGCTCTGTTTGGAGGTCACAGCCCCAGCTTACCTTATATTCAAATTCGCTGTTGTATTCTTCAAGAAGCTTTATTGCATCTGTGTAGGTGACTCTGCCGAAATCTGAGTTTGCAACTGCGGTAAGTCTTTCAATAAGCTCCTTATCAACAAATTTATTAAGGAATTCAAGCTCCATATGGCAGTTGTCAAGAACATAATTGATAACATATTTAATCATCGCCTCGGCAACATCCATGTCGTCGCTGAGTTCTGCAAAAGCCATTTCAGGCTCAATCATCCAGAATTCCGCCGCGTGACGTTGTGTGTATGATTTTTCGGCTCTGAATGTGGGTCCGAAGGTGTAAACCTTGCCGAATGCAAGCGCCATTGTTTCAGCCTGTAACTGACCCGATACGGTGAGATATGCAGGCTTCTGGAAGAAATCTTCACCGTAGTCAACGGTGCCTTCCTCTGTTCTGGGCAGGTTTTCCGGATCAAGGGTTGTGACTCTGAACATTTCGCCTGCGCCTTCGCAGTCACTGCACGAAATGAGGGGAGTGTGTGCATACACAAAGCCCTGCTCAGTAAAGAATTTGTGGATTGCATATGCGGCAACGGAACGGATTCTGAAAGCAGCATTGAAAAGATTTGTGCGTGGTCTGAGATGTGCGATTGTACGCAGGAATTCAACGGAGTGACGTTTCTTCTGTAAGGGATAATCGGGAGTTGAAAGTGCTTCGATTCCGATTTCATCCGCATTGATTTCAAAAGGCTGATTTGCCTGAGGTGTAAGAAGCAGCTTGCCCGTTACCTTGACGGCAGAACCTACATTAAGCTTTGCAATATCTTTGTAGTTATCAAGCTTTTCTGCTTCAAAAACAATCTGTATGCCTTTAAAACAGCTTCCGTCGTTAAGTTCGATAAATCCTATTGCTTTTGAATCTCTGAGAGTTTTTACCCAGCCGTATACCGTTACGGTTTTGTCTGCATAGCTTTCAGGTGATTCAAAAAGCTTTTTTATTTCAAGTCTTTCCATTTTGTGTTCTCCGTTTATTTTAGAAATTTACTCCGTTCCAACCCCAATGGTCGGCTTCTTCATATTTAATGTAAATGTTTGCTCTGTCAATTCCCAGTTCCTCGTTAACGATTTCACTGAGTGCGGCGGTAAGTCTGTCATAAGCCGCATCGGATGTTGAACCGAAAATGCTGACCTGGAGAAAAGCATAATCCTGAGTGCCGTCGCCTTTGAAGTACATACTGGTGCTATCTTCAAATGCAAGCATAAGCCAGGCTTCGCTTTTGCCGGGGATAAGAGCGATTGCCTCGCCAAGCTTTGATTTCAGATTTTCTTTGTTTTTGTCTGTAAGGGGTTTGCTTACCGTTGTTCTGATGTAAGGCATTGTGTGTTCTCCTTTTAGTTGATTCTTATGAAGCTTCTTGCCTCAACAACCGCACCCAATACGGTGCAGTCGCTGTCTGTATAATTTACATAAATCATTGAGCCGGTGTCGTATTCCGTGCAGAATACACCGTTTTCAACCTCGTAGTGGTCGGTCATTCTTGCGTTACGCAGGTCGTTGAGAGCTTCGTTTGCTTTGGTGTAGAATTCTGCGGCGGTGTTGATTGTGTTATCGTAATAAAAAATATCCGTTTCCGTTGTATCCGTTACGGGTTCGTAATTCCATTCGTAGTGAGGACAAGCTCCGTATTCGATGTACTTAAGAAGCAGTTCATTGCTGTTTATGCTTGTGTTTACCGCTTCGCCTGCGTAATCAACAATACCGTGCAGTATAAGCTGAACAAAAGGAACGCTCACGTATGAACCGCTTTCGGATGCGGCGGATTCAAGAGGCAGATTGATTACTGTATCAATATTTTTCAGCATATAGAAATTGCCCGTTGAGGTCATTGTGCTGTGGTCGGTGGAAAGGGGCGCTATTGATTTGGCGATTTGTACGGAGGCATCCTCACGGAGAAGACCGCCGTGAGAGAAATCCGAATAAAGAAGATTGCCCGCATCGCTTATGCAGTAGCCTGAAAAACTGAGGTTTTTGGTGTTGTTCAGTACGGTTGCAACAACATCCGAAAGTGTTGATATTTTGCGAAGCTTTCTTGCAGAGGAAATATTTCCCGTATAATCGTTAAGAAGGCTGTCGGGTGTGTAAAGCGAATTTCTTTTTGTGATACTTTCTGCATTGCCTGAATTGAAGCTTCCCGAGGAAGAAAGAAGATTTATGTCAAGATAAAGGCTCATTTTCTGAGAACTGATATAGTCAAAAAGCTCACTGAGTTTATCTTCTCCTCCCAATCTTGTAAGCAGCCGTGAATTTTCAATGTTTTTTGAATCAAGACCGCCGCTGAATACGCCCGAATACCTTACGCTCACGTTGTTTATGCCTTTGTTTTTCATTCTTATAAGCATATCCTGAGCCTGCTCAAAGGTTGTCAGCTTATTCAGATAACGGAACGGTCCGAAACTGTTTTTTGTGGCACCTGTAAGAGTGAGGCAGAAAGGGAGATAGTCGCTGTTTTCAACCGTTTTTGTTGAAAGAACAGAGTTTCTTATAAGCTGTTCTCTGCACGCCGAGGCAAGACCCGCATAGGTTGCATTGTTGCCTGAAAGAAAGCGGTAGCAGAGAGAAATTTCATTTGCCGCGGATGATTTTGATGAATATACCGTTTCGTTTTCATAAACGGAGGGGGTTACATTGAATGATGAATAAACTTTGTTGTATTCACTGACGGTGGTTGCTTTGTCTGCGTTTACGGAGGCAACTGCATCACCCTTCTGAATAAGCGCAACAAAGGCGGAATCGCCGTGTTTTATGCCGAATGCAGGCACAATGGCAGTGCCGTCACTTTCAATACCCGTTGAAGGGTCATCGCCGTAAACACCGAAAGTCAGAGGTTCAAAGGATTCGTCGTAGGTTGCAGTTTTTATGATTGCACCGCTGCCGTCGGGTACAAGCAGAAAATCATCTTTGTGAGAATTATTGAAGGCACCGAAACCGTTAAGAATTTCAACGCTTTCAATAAAGGCATCGGGATTGCCGGAAAGATTTTCGTATGTGCAGTCGGCATACATACTTCCGTCTGTAAGCGTCACCTTGAGCTTTACTCTGAATGCGATATCTGATTTTTCAAGAACTTTCTTTTCGGCAGAGGTTTTATCCGTATAAATGTCATATATAAACTCTGCGCCGTTTTCAAGCAGGTTATACGTTGCCGTGCCGTAAGCAACGGAATTATCCTGAGAGTTGAGGATATAAATATCCGTGCCTCCGTTTACGGTCAGCGCAACGGTGCTTGCGTTGCTTGTGAGGGCTTCGCCGCTTGCAATTTCATCAAGAAGGGGAAGTGCCGACCATATTTTGTTCCTGCTGGTTTCAAGAATGCAGAAACTGTTTGATGACGGATCAATTTTCAGTTCAACAAAGCCCGATGATGCGGCTTTTTCCGAAAAAGCCTGTGCATTTTCGGAGTAATGCACCTTTGCATCTTCGGCAGGCATTGTAACGGTGTTGCGCGTTTCGATATGTTTTTTTACGGTAACACCGGTTTCTTCTTTTTTTGAACATCCGGGAAGCGTGAGCATACAAAGGCACAGCACTGCCGCAAGTATTCTGAAAAAAAGAGGCTTTTTATCATTCATTATTGTCATAATAACTTGAATCCTTTGCAACTTCAAATGTAAACACAACACCGTTTCTGACATTTTTTACTCCGTAACGGCATTTGTGATTATCCATAATGCTTTTTACAATAGACAGACCCAGACCGAAACGGTTTTCGCTTCTGCCGTGGGCTTTGTCAGCTCTGTAAAAGCTGTCCCAAAGTTCAGCCATATCGGCATCGTTTATATGCTCGCCTGTGTTGAAAACACTGATTTCAAATTTATCCTTGCTTTCCGTGCAGACAAGCTCAATGTGTTTTTTGCCCGAACAGTGGGAAATTGCATTTGTGATATAGTTTTTGAGAACAATCTCGATTTTATCCTCCTGACCGTAGCAGGCAAGAGGCTGAGGGATACGGTTAAGCACGGTTATACCCGATTGCTCGACCTGAAGGGAAAGATGATTGAGAAGAGAAGCGGCTTTTGCGCCCAGGTCAAAATACTGAGGATAAAAGGGCTGAGCCTTGCTTTCAAGCTTTGAAAGTTCAAGCAGTTCAACAACAAGAACATTCATTTTCTGGCTTTCGTCGTAAATTATCTGACAGTATTCTTTTATAACCTCGGGGTCGTCGCTTATGCCTGCACAAACGCCTTCCGCATAGCCCGAAATAATGGCGATGGGAGTTTTTAACTCGTGTGAAACATTGCTTATAAAGGATTTTCTTGCATTGTCAAGTGCATGACGGCGCTCAATATCTTTTTCAAGCAGTTTGTTTTTATCTTTAAGGTCTTTGAGTGTTGTGTCAAGCGTGGTTGAAAGAATATTTATACTTTTACCCAGTTCACCGATTTCGTCCCGTCCGTAGTCACCGCATTTTTTGTTGAAATCAAGAGCCGCCATATCTTTTGTAAGGTCGTTCATTTCAACAAGCGGTTTTGTGAATCTGGCAACGATAATATAGAACACGATAGCCATAAGCATAATCATCGCTACGCTGATGAGTGTGTAAACTCTTCCCGCAACGTTAACTATATTTTCAACGTCGGCAACCTCAAAGTAGATGTGAATTGTTTCTCCAGTCTGCAAAGGTGCACTGTATACAAAAAATTCGATGCTTGTGGCTTCTTTTTTTCTGATTTCAAAGTTGTCGTAATCAACGGCATTCTTGTAGCTGTCCGAAGGTCTGAGGGTATCATAAGTTGCTCTTGAAGCACCGGAAGATGCAAAATGCTCGCTGCTTGCTGCCGAGTTTCCCGAACTTGAAGTGTATGATAATGAACCGTCCGGGTTAACTATTTCAAGGTCAACATTGTTTCTCACGGCAATTGAATAAAGGTCAAAATAATATGTAGCCGTACCCGGGATAAGAGTGTTTATACTTTCCGAAACACTGCTGAGATCACGGTATGTCTGGAATGCGAACACTCTGAAAAGCATAGGCTTGCTGAAAACAGAAATAAGAACAAGCAGAGTTGCAAGCACACACACATCAATAGCAAAAAGTTTTGTGCGTATGCGGCTTTTCTTGTTTTTCAAGGATAACTTCTTCAACAATTACACCTCAATCTTATATCCCACTCCGTAAACGGTTTTAAGGTGAGTTTCACCCCATATACCAAGCTTTGTTCTCAGGCGCGCAACGTGAGAGTCAACGGTTCTGGGGTCGCCTATAAAATCAACACCCCAGATGCTGTCAAGAAGCTGTTCGCGGGAATAAATTCTGCCCGTGTTGCCTGAAAGTTTTACAAGTATGTTGTGCTCTTTGACGGTGAGCTCCAGCGCCTTGCCGTCAAGGGTTATCTTGTGGGCTGGTATGTCAATAACAAGACCGTTGATTGTGATGATATCCTTCGTGTTTGCAGCACCGTTTTGGGCTCTTTTGAGAAGGGCTTCAACACGTTTTACAAGCACAACGGGGCTGAAAGGTTTTGTTACAAAGTCATCCGCACCGCTTTCAAATGAGCGAAGCTCGTCAAATTCCTGGCTCCTTGCGGTGAGCATAAGCAGGGGTACGGAACTTGATTCTCTGATTTTACCGCATACTTCCCAGCCGTCAGCCTCGGGCATCATAATATCGCATATGACAAGACTGAAATCACCGGCGGCAAAGAATTTTTCAATGGCATCTCTGCCGTCAACAGCCTCAACGGTTTCATATCCTGAATTTTTAAGAAAGTCACATACAAGCCTTCTGATTCTTGCTTCGTCATCGGCAACAAGTATTTTTTTCATTGATTCACCGCTTTCGGGAGATAATTATACGCATACATTTTACCACATAATATATAAAAAAATCAAGTTGTAAGGCGAATTCATTACTTACAGATGGGTTAAAAATCAAAAAATGTGCAATTTTTTTAGAAAAAACTATTGTGTTATATTCTGCTATTTAGTATAATAAAGAAGTATTTAATCTGGGTTAGAGCGGCTTTGCGCCGTGTATAACCTTTCGGAAGGTGTGGTTTTATGCTCGGCAAATATGTCAGAGTCAGGGTTACAAACCCAATCCGCTCCGTAAACAGACAGTTCGGTTTTGTGTACCAGCTTAATTTTGGCGCAATCGAAGGAAAAAAGAGATACGACAATATCTCACACGGTGCTTACATTATGGGGATTAATCATCCCGTAAGAACCTTTGACGGCAGAGTCATTGCAGCAATCAAAAGGGGAGACGGCAGCCCTGCGGTGTATGTGGTCGCTCCCAAAAGTATGCGCTTTATTTCCTATCAGATTGAAGATGCCATAGCCTTTGCCGAAAAGGGCAGGGATTACAAGCTGGAGTGTCTTTACGAGCGTTCCTGCGGTGCTGTTGTATACCGCAGAATCAACGATGAGCTTCGCTATCTTCTTATCAAAAACAGACGCAGTACCCACTGGGGTTTCCCCAAGGGTCATATTGAAAAGGGCGAAACTCCCGAACAGACGGCAATGCGTGAGGTTCTTGAAGAAACAGGAATCCATATTCAGATTCTTCCTCAGTTTGCATCAAAATCGGAGTATACCATTCAGGGCAGGGTTGAAAAATCCGTAACGATTTTCCTTGCCAAAACAAAGGATACACAGACCATAATTCAGCGTGAAGAAATTGAGGATTATGTGTGGCTCAATTATGATAAGGCGATGGATACTCTCCGCTTTATCAACGACAGAAACATTCTTCGCAGTGCCCACGATTTTCTTGCGGAACAGAATATAGTTTAAAAGTGAGGTCGGTCAGATGGCAGAAACGATTGCCGATTACCTTGTAGGTGTTTTTCAGGGGAAAATTCCGGAGGAGCTTATAGTATTCATTATCTCAATGCTGCCTGTTGTTGAACTCAGAGGCGGTATGATTGCGGCAAAACTGCTTGATGTTGAATTTATCAAAGCTTTTGTTATATGCTATGTGGGCAATATTTTACCCATTCCGTTTATTCTTCTTTTTATAAGGCGAATATTTGCTTTTCTCAAGCGATTCACGGCAACAAGAAAACTTGTTGAAAAGCTTGAAACAAGCTCGCTGAGAAAAAGCGACAAAATCAAAAAATCCAGAGTATGGGGTTTGCTTACCTTCGTTGCAATTCCTTTACCCGGCACCGGCGGTTGGACAGGCTCATTGATAGCGGCACTTCTTGACATGAGAATCAAAATCTCATTTCCTGTTATCGCCCTGGGTGTGCTTATAGCAAATCTTATAATGTCCGTTTTTTCTTACGGACTTCTCGGTGCCATCGGATTATAAAAACAGAACCCTTTGCTCACTGCTGTGTGCAAAGGGTTTTTGTAATTATGAATAGTATTTCATATTGAGGCTTACAAGAGCACCTACAATTTTTGCGATTTCTTTGGGGCTGCCGTTAAGGTTGCCGTCAAGCCACGAAAGAATGGTGGTTTTTGCACCGGATGTAATATAAATCAGGTAAATGTTTGCTTCGTCACGGTTGGTTGCGTTTCTCTGTGACATAACCAGATCAAGAAGTCTGTCATAATAAACCTCAACCAATCTCCAGATAAAGTTGTTGAACATATTGGAGTGAGCCAACATTCTGTAGTATTCCATATCCCTGCTGAGGTATTCGCAAATCTGTTCGAAAAGCTCGCTGACATTTGTCATAATGTTTCCGAGTCCGAATTTCTCGACATACTCCATAAGAACTTTCAGTTCTTCGTTTTCAATCTGTTTGAGCACGCTGTCAACATCCGAATAATGTGCATAAAAAGTACCGCGGCTGATGTCCGCCTCTCTTATTATATCCGAAACCGTGATTTTGCTTAATTCCTTTTCGTGGATAAGCTTTGCCACAGCTTTTTTTATCAGATTTTTTGAACGTATTGAACTCCTGTATTCTGCCTTTGCCATATAAACTTCCCCCAAATTTTTCTCTTATAATAATTTATATTTTTTTTTCGAAAAAGTCAATAAAAAATTGATGAAATTAATTTTTTGTTTATATTTGCTTGTGTAATTTATCCGTTCCTGCTATAATAGAAATGCATATTTTAAAAAGGCAACTATACATCAAAAAGGGTGAGCTTAATGAAACTTGTAAATCAGACTGAGCAGATTTCAAAACGGATTGGCGATGAGGCGGCGGTACGCATTATCTGTGAAAGCGGGTTTGACGGGCTGGACTATTCGATGTTTTGTATGAGTGATGATGATTGTATTCTCAATACATCCGCATACAAGAAACATGTTGAAGAACTGAAGAAGCTTGCCGCATCTTACGGTGTGACTTTTGAGCAGGCTCACGCTCCGTTCCCTTCTGCAAAAGACGGCAATACGGAGTATAATGAAAAAATGTTTGAAAAGCTTAAAAGAGCACTTGAAATTTCAGGTGTTCTTGATGCGAAAATCTGCGTTGTTCATCCCGTTCAGTTCAGAGAAAATCAGTTTGAACAGAATATGGAGCTTTATCATAAGCTGGAGCCCTATGCTGCAGATTACGGTGTTAAAATCGCACTTGAAAATATGTGGGGATGGAGCAACGAGCTTAACCGTATAGTTCCCAATGTATGCAGTGTGGCAGAAGACTTCAACCGCTATGTTGATGCTCTTGACCCTGCTCACTTCACCGCTTGCCTTGATTTGGGTCACTGCGGTCTTGTAGGTGACAATGCAGGCTCAATGATAAGACAGATGGGTTCAAGGCTGGGATGCCTTCATATTCACGATAATGACAATGTAAATGATAGCCACACTCTGCCTTATACATCCGAAATGGATTGGGATGATATTCTTCATGCTCTCGGTGAGATAGATTATCAGGGCCATTTTACTTATGAAGCAGATAACTTTATCCGTAATTTCCCCGAAGACCTTCTGCCTGCCTGCGAGAAGTTTATGCACGATGTGGGCAGGGCGATGATAAGCAAAATTGAAAATTACAGGGTGAAAAAATGAGCCTTTTTATCTGTCCCGTTTGCAAAGAAAAGCTGACGGAGCTTGAAAAACTGTATAAGTGCGAAAACGGACATTGCTTTGATAAATCAAAATTCGGTTATGTTAACCTGCTTCAGTCACAGAAATCATCTGCAAAGCGTCACGGTGATGACCGTATGATGGTCAGGGCAAGGCGTGACTTTCTGGATTCGGGCTCGTATGCCTTTTTGCGTGATGCACTTTGCGAGGCTTGCCACAGATTTTTGCCCGACGGCGCAAAGATACTTGACGCAGGTTGCGGCGAAGGCTATTATTCTGCAGGCGTAAAAGCTTTTTGTAACGAAAAAGCCGAAATATACGGTGTTGACATTTCAAAGGATGCACTTGAATTTCTGGGCAAAAGGAAATGCGGTATTCCTTGTGCGGTTGCAAGTATTTTTGAATTGCCCTTTGCCGATGAAAGCGTGGATGCGGTGCTTAACATTTTTTCACCCGAAGCAGTCGCCGAATTCTTCAGAGTGCTGAAAAAAGGCGGATATCTTATAAGAGTTATTCCTCGTGAAAGGCATCTTCTCGGGCTTAAAACCGCAATTTACGATAAGCCTTACCTCAATGAAATGCCTTCGGCTGAAATTGAAGGCTTTGAGTGTGTTTATACAAAACAGCTTGAAGGCAGGCTTTGCCTTGACTCAGGCGAAATGATACAGAATCTTTTCAAAATGACCCCGTATTATTACAAAACGGGAGTTGATGACCAAAACAAAATCAGCAGCCTTGATTACCTTGAAACCGAGGCGGAATTTGAAATAAAAGTATATCGAAAGGAACAGTAATTATGCATAAAAGACTTGCGATGACACCGCCTATGGGCTGGAACAGTTGGGATTGTTACGGTGCCGCCGTTAACGAGGAACAACTCCGGGGCAATGCTGAGTATATGGCAAAATATCTTAAAGATTACGGCTGGGAATATATTGTGTGCGATATTCAGTGGTCTGAACCTACGGCAGATTGCTACTACTATCACAATTTTGTGCCTCTGTATATGGATGAATTCTCGCGCCTCATACCTTCGCCCGAAAGATTTCCTTCATCGGCACAGGGCAAAGGCTTTAAGCCCATTGCGGATTATGTTCATTCGTTGGGTCTTAAATTCGGCATACACATTATGCGTGGAATTCCCCGTCAGGCGGTGCACCGCAACACGCCCATCAAAAGTGACGGTATAACTGCAAGGAATATTGCACAGCAGTTTTCAATCTGTCCGTGGAATACGGATATGTACGGCGTAAATCCCGATGCAAAGGGTGCTCAGGAATATTATGATTCTCTCTTTGAACTTTACGCATCCTGGGGTGTTGACTACATAAAGTGCGATGATATTTCAAACACAGAGTTTCTTAAGGATAATCCCTATTCCGCACGCAGAGAAATCGAAATGCTCCGCAAGGCAATAGATAACTGCGGCAGAGACATGGTGCTCAGCCTTTCGCCCGGTCCCGCACCTGTATGGGAGCACGAGCATCTTGCTGCAAACGCAAATATGTGGCGTATGACAGGCGATTTCTGGGATGAATGGACCAAGCTTTACGCTATGTTTGAGCGCTGTTATGCCTGGCAGGATTATGTTCAGCCCGGTGCGTGGCCCGATTGCGATATGCTTCCTCTCGGCCACATTCAGCTTACGGAATTACTGCCCGAATACAGAGGAAGATATACACGCTTTACCAAGGATGAGCAGATAACAATGATGACCCTCTGGGGAATCTTCCGTTCACCTCTCATGATGGGCGGCGAGATGCGTGATAACGATGAATTCACACTCTCCCTTCTTCAGAACAGAGAGCTTATTGATATGCTCAAAAATTCCTGCGGTGCAAAGCAGTTCAGCCGTAATGAAACCGACGGAAAGGGCGAAATCATCTGGACATCCAAGGGTGAAAACTGCAAATATGTTGCACTTTTTAACACCGATGATGAGCAGCGAAGTATCAGCTTTGATGTAACCGATATTGCAATGGGCGGTATGTCATATTCCGTTTGGGATATGTGGAGTCACAACGAATATGCCGTAACCGGCGGTGTGTTTGCTGCCGAAGTTAATCCCCACGGCGCAAGACTTTTCAGAATAAAGGTGAAATGAATATGGAAAGAGAACCCAATTTAAGGCTTGCAACCCAAAAGCCTGACCATATTATGGTCAGTATTTCGGGTGATGCAAAAACATCAATGACTGTAACCTGGCGTTCAAGTGCAGATGTAAAAAAAGGTTACGTTGAATATTACGAAAAAGACGGCGAAAAAAAGCGTGTTGAAGCAATAGTAAAGCCCTTTAAGAGCGATGTCAACACAAGCAATATTTTCTGGGCGACCCCCTCAGACCTTAAACCCGGTACAAGATACTACTATACCTGTGGAAGCAATGAAAACCGCAGTGAAGAGTATTGGTTTGATACAGAAGAAGAAAATCTCACAAAGTTTAAATTTATTGCGATTTCAGACCATCAGAAGGATGACGACCATTATAATCCCGATTATTCTTCTCTCAACAAATTCCTGAAAGATGTACTGAAAAAGCACCCCGATGTGAAATTTATTCTTACGGCAGGGGATAACACAAACTGCGGTCAACACGAGATTCAGTGGAATGCGATGTTTGAGGGAATGCAGGGCATTATGGAACATCTGCCCTACATGATGAGCTGCGGTAATCACGATAACAGAGGCTTCAGGGAGTATTTCCCCAAAGAGGTTGACCGATATTATGCCGAGCCTGCCGAGTTTTTTAACACACAGCTTGAGTATTCATACCCCAAAAACGGTCCCGATGGCTGGCAGACCGAAATTTATTCTTTTGATTACGGCAATGCTCATTTTGTTGTTTTCGGCGTTAATGAACCTGAGCTTATGAACGAATGGGCAAAAGCTGATATTTCAAACAGCGATAAAACCTGGAAATTCGGAGCACATCATTTCCCGATTTATTATGCAGGTCCCAACCTTGCCAATGACGACAGCTATCCTATGATGAGAGAATCAATGGAGATGCTTGATGTGCTTTTCTCGGGTCACGAGCATAATTTTTCCCGCTCATTCCCAATAAAGAATGAGGAGCTTTTTGACAGACCTTCTCAGGGTACGGTTCATTATGAGCTTGGCAACGGCAATTTCAATCCTCCGGGAACAAAAACAACGGATAAGGTATGGCACGCATCGTTTTATCCTCAGGAAGAAAAGGTTGCCGCTTATGCACTTATCGAGGTTGACGGCGATAAAATCACTCTCATATCGGAGCTTGACGACGGCAGGGTAGTCGATGAATGCCGCATTGATAAAGAAAAGGATGAAATCCGACCTTACAGAATCGCACCCGTATTCGGCGAGGGAAGAACAAGAGCTTTCTATAAAGGCGCAGACCTGGGACTTTGCAATATGTCAACACCTCCCGTATGCAAAGACGGTGTATGGTATATGGCGTTTGCAACTCTTATAAGATTTGCGGGCGGTGAAGATATAAGAGGCGAGGGCAGTGTTACTCTGAAAATTTACGGAAGGGAAGCAACCTTCACCGAAGGCAGCAGAATTGCACTGGCAAACGGCGGAAGCCTTGACCTGGGATATGATGTTTTCAGAGGCAACGAGGGTCAGCTTTATATCCCTGTTGACGGTGCTTGCAAGGCATTGGGAATGAAGTGGGCATATGCCGCAAGGAATAATTTTATTACCGTTGAGCACATTAGCGAAAATCATCCCATTGTTCCTCAGCCCTGATAAAAGTAACAGCTTTTTTAATATTCTGTATAAATTTTCAAAAAAACCTTGTTTTATTTCAAAAGGTGTTATATAATAACAGGGTATGGAGGTGACCGAAATGACTGATAAAACAATAAAATTTTCAATCAAGGATGAAAATGAGGCAGAGATGAAAAAGAATCTTCTTGCCGTTTATGAAGCTTTGAATGAAAAGGGTTATAATTCAATCAGCCAGATTGTAGGCTATATCCTCTCCGAGGACCCGACCTATATTACTACACACAATAATGCACGCAGTCTTGTCAGAAGGCTCGACAGAGATGAACTTCTTCAGGCTATGGTCAAGTGCTATCTGGGAATTGAATAATCTTGAAGGAGTGATACTGATGGCTAAGAAAAAGTTTCTTATGTATAAGGGCAGACCTCTTGTAAGAAGCGGTAAGACTATTTATTACGGCTATATGAGCGACCCTTATGTTGTAATTATGCAGGTAACAAGCACCCGAGAAATCAAGGGTGTTGAGGTTGCAGACAGAGTTGTAGTTCAGCTCGTTAACACAGACCCCGATGTGAGAATGAAAGATAAAATCGTCAAGAAGGCAGAGCGTAAGGGTCTTTACAGCGCAATGGATATCGGTTGCATATGGCTTGAAAGAGAGCTTAAACAGGGCGCATAATTAAAAAATACGGCTTGCACATCAAGTGCAAGCCGCTTTTTTATGTCTGATTATTCAACTGTAACAGTGCCGTCTTCGTCAACGGTGATTTTCATACCGTCCTTAACGTAGTCAAGGAACTCCTGACCGAGGCAGTCAACTGTAATCATGGGTTCGTCAGCCCATACAGCTGAAAGAACTGCACCTGCACAGGCAAGTGAGTCAATGTGCTCTGAGAAGAGCATGCACTTGGGGTTACGCTTCATAGCGTTTGCACAATAAAGAACCATACCGCCGGTTGTTGAGCCGATTGTCTGGGGAAGACAGAGGGCTGTGCCTACCATGGGCTTGTTGTAAAGGTCAGCGTTGTTCTGATCGCCGCACTTTGCTTCTTTATCGCCGAACTGAAGAGCGTTCTGGAAGGAAGCCAGAGTGTTGAAACCGCCGTGTGAAACAAGAGCGTTTGCAGTGCATTTGCCCGCAACAACGGGACGTCCTTTGAACTGTTTCATCTTACTTTGCCTCCTTTGTGATTATATCAAGAATCTCGTCACTCTTGTAGTAACGTGAAGTTGTGTATGTTCTGAGCTTGTTTGAGTTTGTGATAACGGGCATCTTTTTACAAAGAGGATTGTTCATATACATAAGGGGACAGATGTAGCTGAGAACAACGCCTGTTTCTTTAAGCTTTGCTGCATAGGGGGTTTTGTTGAATGCTTCAACAACTGCGGGTGCTGCTGTGAATACGGTGGGGATTGAAACCTTCTTAAGACCGTTCTTCTTAAGGCCTGCAACAACGTTGTCGGTCCATTCGATAAGCTGAGCGTGTGAAAGGTGGGGGCAGCCAACAAAGCAAAGCTTGGGTGTTGCGTTCTTATCCTTCCACATCACGGGGTAGTTAGCCTGAACTCTTTCAAGTTCTGCATCGTCAACAACATAAACCTTTGCACCTTCTGCAATAAGGCTTTCGCCCATTTCAACTGCTTCGGGAGTAAGGTTTGCAACGTGGTAAAGACCAACCGCACCGTTTGATGCTGTTGCTGCACCGAAGTCTTTGAGATATGCCTTTGTGTCGCCGTCAAGCTCTGTGCCGATCCACTGGTCAAGACCCTTGATGTAGGGGACATCTTCCATAACCTTCATACCGATGGCTGAACCGAGAATCTGAGCTTCGGGCTTCTTGGTGGTTTTAACTTCAACAATCCAGGTAGCCTTTCTGCCTTCGTCTGTAACAAGACCGAAGTAGGGAACTCTGCCTACGATTGAACCGAAAAGCTCAATGATACCTGAGTTTCTGTTGCAGCGTGCGCCGAGAACTGAGTTAGCGTATACAACGGCTGATGACTCTGCCCATGAAAGAACTTCACCCTTCTTGGGAACATTGCCTACTTCATCCATATAGCAGGTGCAGGTGTATGACTTGTCGTCAACAAGACCGAGCTTTGAAAGCTGAGCATCGTAGCTGTCCTGCATGCTGTACATAAACTTATTGAAAATAAGCTTCTGAAGGAAGTTTGCAGGCACCTTGGGGTCAAGGGGCTTGGGGTCAACAGAGAACTTCTGTTGTGAAAGTGCGCCGCCTTCAATAAGCTTATCCATAAGCTCATAAACGGGCTTCATAACTTTAAGGCCGAAGCTTGTAACAAGGTGGCCCATCTTGCTCTCAACGGGAACCATTTTTGTTGCGCCGAAAGCGTCGCCGTAAAGCACCAGGGTTTTCATAACCTTAGCCATGGTTTCGCCCTTGGAACCGTTGAGAATGTCCTGCTCTTCCTGAGTAAGAATCATTTTGTATTCCATAATTGCATTGTCCTTTCCGCAATTTTTTTTAATTGTAACACTTTGTTCAAATAAATTCAACATTATTTATCAAAAATAAATAAATATTATTTACCGATTCAGCTCCCTGCATATAATGTACAGGGTGATGGTATGCGGTACAGACGCTTCAGTGCACGCAATAACAAGATTGTTTTCAGACTGATTTGCATTTTTCTTGCTCTGCTTATCGGAGTTTTACTGACGGATGCAAAACTGCGTCCTGCAATATATGACCTGGCGGCGGTTGAAGCCCGCGGAAGAGCGGTGAAAATTATTAACACCGCGGTTGAAAACATACTTTTAAAAAGCGGAGTGGCTTATGCGGATATTGTTACAATAAGTCGGAATGAAAGCGGATCCATTACGGGAATTACCACGGATATCGTTAAAATGAATCTGTTCAAATCAAGGGTAACAAATGCGGTTGACGATGCCTTTTTACAGAACGAAACCGTAACTGTTACCGTGCCTCTGGGCAGTGCAACGGGAGTGGCTTTTCTGTCCGGCTGTGGACCCCATATTGATGTAAAAATGCATATTGATTCATCCTCTCAATCCGATTTCAGCAATATTTTTGAGAGTGCGGGCATAAATCAGACTCAGCACAGTGTTATGCTCAGCCTTGAAACCGACGTTGTTCTGACAATGTCGGGCAGACGGATAACGCAAAACATAAAAACATCATTCTGTATAGCACAGACGGTTATTGTGGGAACTGTTCCAAATGTTATGGTGGAATAAAAAAATCCGTTGATTTTACGGCTTGAAATTGGTATAATAAATCTACTAACGGACAAGGATGTTTATTATGAATTTTGAAAATGCAAAAGCACGAGCAAAAGAGCTCCGCGACTCGCTTAATTATCACAGCCATAAATACTATGTTGAAGATAATCCCGAAATAGGGGATTACGAATATGATATGCTGCAGCGCGAGCTGGCGGCAATCGAGAAGGAATATCCCGAGCTTATAACTCCCGATTCTCCTACTCAGCGCGTGGGCGGCAGTGCAGACGGTATGTTTGAGCCCGTTGTTCACTCCGTTCCTCTTGAAAGCCTGCAGGATGCATTCAGCACAGATGAAGTCCTTGCCTTTGATTCAAGAGTAAAGGCTGTTTTTGATTCGGCAGAATATGTTGTTGAGCCAAAAATAGATGGTCTTTCTGTTGCGCTTGAATATGAAAACGGCGTTTTTGTAAGAGGTTCAACCCGCGGCGACGGCAATGTGGGTGAAGATGTTACCGCAAATCTGCGTACGGTCAACTCAATCCCTCTCCGCCTCAGAGAAGATGTTACAATTGAGGTAAGAGGCGAAGTGTATATGCCCAAAAAGGTGTTCGCATCTCTTGTTGAGGAGCAGGAACAGAACGGCGAAAAAGCCTTTAAAAATCCCCGTAATGCGGCTGCAGGTTCTCTCCGTCAAAAGAATCCTAAAATTACCGCAACAAGAGGTCTGGATATATTTGTTTTCAATATTCAGCGTATTGAAGGCGGCAATATAGCCGGTCACAAGCAGTCCATTGATTATCTTAAAGAACTGGGCTTCAAAACAATACCGTTCTATAATAAATATTCAACCGTTGACGACGTACTTTCAGAGCTTGAAAGAATAGGCGCTATCCGTTCATCATTACCCTTTGATATTGACGGTGCGGTAATCAAAACCGATTCCTTTGCTCAGCGTGCGGAAATCGGAAGCACCGCCAAATTCCCCAGATGGGCACTTGCCTTCAAATATCCTCCCGAAGAAAAAGAAACAACCGTTACCGATATTGAGGTTGCCGTAGGCAGAACGGGTGTGCTGACACCTACGGCCGTGTTTGAGCCCGTGCTTGTTGCAGGCTCAACCGTTTCAAGAGCAACCCTTCATAATCAGGATTTTATTGATGAAAAGGATATAAGGCTGGGTGACAGAGTTGTTATCCGCAAGGCGGGAGATATTATTCCCGAGGTTATAAGAGTTGTATCTCACGCAGAAAACAGTGAGAGATTTACGCTGCCTTCCGTTTGCCCTTCCTGCGGTGCAGGGGTTATCCGCGAAGAAGGTGAAGCGGCTGTGCGTTGTGTCAACCCTCAGTGCCCTGCACAGCTTTTACGCAATCTTATTCATTTCTGCTCACGTGACGCAATGGATATTGAGGGTATGGGCGATGCGGTGCTTGAAAAGCTTGTTTCAGGCGGCTTGCTTACCAAGGCAAGCGAAATATACACTCTGAAAAAAGAAGATTTTATGACCCTTGAGGGCTTCAAGGATAAGTCGTCACAGAACCTTGTTGATGCCATTGAAAACTCCAAGAAAAACGACCTTTCAAAGCTTGTTTTTGCACTGGGCATCCGTCATGTAGGTCAGAAAGCAGGCAAGCTTCTTGCAGACCATTTCGGCACAATGGAAAATATAATGAATGCGGATGTTGAAGCGCTTACCGCAATTGAAGGTTTCGGTGAAATAATGGCGCAGAGTGTTGCGGATTTCTTTGCTGTTGAGCAATCAAAAAGAGAAATTGAAGCCCTTGCAGCATACGGTGTCAACATGACTTCTCAGAAAGAAACAATCGACAGCAGATTTGAAGGCAAAACCTTTGTTCTGACAGGCACCTTGCCCACTTATTCAAGGAATGAAGCAAGCGCAATAATTGAAAAATTCGGCGGAAAAACCGCATCTTCTGTTTCAAAGAAGACAAGCTACGTCCTTGCAGGCGAAGAAGCAGGCAGTAAACTTGTGAAAGCACAGCAGCTTGGGGTAACGATTCTTACGGAAGAAGAATTCAACGAGATGATAAAATGAGATATTCAAAGGAACATTGCTGGGTTGAAAAAACCGCAAAGGTCGTAAAAATCGGTATAACCGATTACCTCCGCGGCAGAATTTGCAGGAATTTCATAATAAATCTTTGTGACGAGGATGACGAAATAAGAGCAGGGGAGATTATGGGCGATGTTGAATCCTGCGATTTCTTTGATATTGTCGCTCCCGTCAGCGGCAAAGTTCTGCGTGTGAATGATGATGTGCTTATGAATCCTCAGCTTCTTCTTGATAAAAATGTTTGGCTTGCCGAATTTACGGATGTTGCATATACGAAACCTCTGATGAGTGAGGCGGAATACGGAAGATTCTTATCCGAAAAATAAAACAAGCAAAAGCGGATTGCAGTTGAATTGCAATCCGCTTTTTTATCTTTGTTCAAATCAATAGTTATCTTTTATTGCACTGCTTGCCGCACGGAGAAGGGAATCCTCATGGCTTGACGGAAGGTCGCAGCTGTAATGCCATATCATAACGCCGCCGAAGCCGTTGTTGATAGCATATTCGGTTTTATCTCTGATAACTTCGGGTGTGTTGAACCAGAAATCCTTGTCCGTATCGTCACAGTGATACCAGCCGTTTTCGTCAATACCCTCATAACAGCCGTTGTAGCCGTACCAATATGCAGACATATCTGTGGGTCGTGAATAAAACGCAAGACCTACATTGACCTTTTCAATAGGCATACCGTAAATGCCTACCTTCTGAACGGCTTTCACCGTATCTTCATAGGTGGCGTGTTTTCCTTCTTCATCAACCATATCGTAAAGCATTATTTCGAAGGTGTCGATTGCCTCAATGGCGGCAGTTGTGAATTTTATGTTCCAGTCATTTCCCGCTACGCCCAGAGTGTAATCTCCCAGCTTTTTGTCAAGAGAAACAAGGAATTTGTTGTAATGATGCCAGGCGTTGAGAGAAATAGGGTATTCATAGTCAAAATGAACGCCGTCAAAATCGTATTTATCAAGCACAGCTACGATGTTATTTTCAAGCACTCCGCTTGCAAAGGCCTTATTGTGTTCTTCGCTCTGTGCTTCCATCTGTTCTTCCCATACATCCGAATCCGTTTTGCCCCAAGGACCGAGAAGATTAAGGGTGATTTTTATATCTCTTGAACCAATTGCTTTGCGGAGATTTGCAAGTGCCGTTTCAAGCAGCGGTTCATTGCAGATAACTTCGCCTTCACTGTTGAACGAAGCACATTCAAAAAGAATAACATCGGTTATAATGTCAAAATCCTCGGAATAAAGACTGTTTTCCGATTGTATGTACTCGCCTCTGACATAGGTCGTCACTTTGAAATTTTCAGCCTTTTCGATAAACGGAAGTGAAGTAATTCCGAGAAAGTTTGAAATAATCAGTGCAAGTGAAGTAAAAAATGAAACTATCTGACTTATAAATGTTGCCATACTTTATCATCCTTTTTACGTTATTCTGCCGATGAAGCGGCATACAGTTCTTCAAGCTCATCGTAGTGAGTGTAGTTATTTGCCTGAGTAATAAGGTTCTGAGCATCAGTGTAAGGCTTGATAACTCTTTTGTAGATTGACTCCGTTTTGAGCCAGGCGTTCAGTTCACGCTTTATCTTTATACTCTCAATAAAGTTGTGAGCCTCTCTGTTTGTAATTTCTTCCTTAACGGTTTCATCGGGAGCTACAATATTATCCATACCGTATTTCCTGATAAGTGCTGCAGATTCTTTCTTGGTGCGTATATTCTTTATTGTATCGGAACGGATTTCTTTTTCTGAAGCGGTTTTCTTGGGTAATTTTCTTGCGGCATCCATATCCGCTTTTGCATTGTCATAAAAATACACAAGCCCTTTTGAATAATCCTCATAAGCCTGAGCAAGTCTTGCTCTGCCTGCTTCGGTTGTGAATTTATTAAGGTCATCCATAATTATTGCGGCTCGTTCTATTGCAAGATTGGTTTCCTTAATTTCTTTCTTTGAGGCTTTATCAGCTTTTTTGTCAACGGATAATTTTTCTTTGCCGTAAAGAGCTTTTGCCTGATGAATGATTTCCATTGCTTCGGTAAGTTCACCGTCATCAAGTGCGCCGAGAGAATAATTTTCAAACATTGCACGGATTTTCAGTACATCAACATAGGCTTTGTGCTTGTTTTCCGTCAGGTCATAGAAACAGAAGGGGATAAGGTTGAGCAGTGCACCCAGCGCAGAGCATAAGATAAGAACTTCAAAAAGATTGTTTCTGATTGTGTCGTCATAGAGAACATTGTAATCTTCAAGCAGACCCATCTTCTCATAAATGGCCGGGTATACCATTCCCGTGAAAAAGCCGATAACCGTGCCTATCATACCCAAGGGACCGAAAAGACCGTCAACTCTGACACCGGTTTTCCACTGATGATAGTCCCTCATGTCCGCGCTTATCTGGTGCTGAACAATGTTCCAGAAAGTATTGATAAAGTTGTTGATATACCATAATACACAGACAAGTATGATGTTTTTGTAAGTGAAATAAAGGATAAGGAGTATTACAACATTAACGGAGTTTGCTGTGATGAGCAGATTTCTTTTGCCCATAACTTTTATGGCAAGGGGAGCAAGGAGCATTGACCATAAAGCGGCATTGCCTATAACGGTGTTTGCAACGCCCAGCATTTCCTGATATTCACCGCCGTTGCCGTAAACAAAGGACCAGCCCAGCACAACGCCGTAGCCCGATTCAAGGAAAACCACCCATGCTGCCGCCTGAATTATCCAGTAATATTTGTTTTTTGCAACCTCACGGATTGCATCAAGCATTCTGACGGCTTCAGGCTTCTTCTTGGGCAGAATAAGTCTTTCTTTTACCTTTCGGAAGAAAATTGTGCCGATTAGAAGACCGATAACCGTAAATATGGGGTAGATTACTCTGTAAGTCCAGATGTTGTTAAGACCCCAGGTTATACCTGCGATGAAAGGAACGGCAAAGCCTGTGATTGTAGGAGCAAGAGAATAAATAACCTGAGAAATGCTCATTACGGTTGCACGTTCCTGAGCATTCGGAGTTATTATCTGCTGAAAATATGTATAGCTCTCGTTGTAGAAACACAGGAAAATGTTCAGAAGCATATACATAAACCACACAACGACCGCTTTGGTAATATACTCCATATTTTCATAAGGAAGCCATACAAAGGCTGTCGTTATGAGAACAATGGGAAGCCCTGTTTTTCTTATGAAAGGAAGAAATTTGCCGCCTTTAATGTTGTGGTTGTCGTAATACCAGCTGCGGAAAATGCCGATAGGGATACCTACAAGATTTGCCACGATAAGCATAACCTGCAAATCCATAGGTCTTAATCCTATGCTTGCACCCACAAGGAAATTTGATGCATCAAGTCCGATTGTCGAGGCGAGCAAGGTGGTCCAATAAACACCGAAGCCTGCACCGCTGAGGCTTGCAACCTCCTTGTAAGGAATGTAATTGCCCTTGGCAGGCACACTCCAATATTCTTTTGCCGTATGAATTGCATTTTTTGCTTTTAATATAATTCCTGCTTTGTTTTGAGGTGCCATATACGAAACCCTCCGTTTTTACGAAAAATACCTGAAATTAATTATACTTAGTTCAACACGAAAAATCAATATGAGTATGGGGATAATATCATATGGTATTGTTTTTATACCCTTTTAGTTACTCTGAAATTCTTATTTTTGCAACCGTTATCTTGTAGGTTGATTCATAACACGGAGGATTGTTGACATAGTAAAGCGATGTTCCGTCTTCCGAGAAAAAGAGCGACGGACTGTAACCGCATTTTACGTAAGGATCATCGGTCTGATACGGAATGGGATTATCAATCGGAGCAAAGGTTTTGCCGTAATCAAAGCTGATGAACATATCCGCACCCGTGTCGCTTTCGCCTCTGACGGAGTGTTTGCCTGTAACAACAAGTGTTCCGCATTCGCCGCCGACGGGTGACCACGCAACGCACGGAGATGAGCCGAAAGTTTTACCGCCTGCGGAAACTATTTTGCCGTAATCCGAAACGTCTCCCCAATCATCGAGAGAAGTTGACCTCTTGCAATAAATCGGATTCATAAAAATACCGACCATCTCGTAAACCATTAAATATTCACCGTTGCCCATTCTGGTAATCGAAACCATACCGGGTCTGAGTGATGAATCGGAGCAGGCAACACATTCAAATTTCTCGCTCCAATTAACAAGGTCGGTTGTGTATTTATAAACAAGCTTCTGCGAATGCTCTGGGTCGGAATCATCTGAATAGAAACAGAAAAGTCTTCCCGTTTCTTCCTCGTAGATTAAATACGGCTCCCATACGCCCCAATCTATTCCGCCTGCCCTGTCAACGTTGCAGAAAGCGTTGAACGATTTGCCGACGTCGGTGCTCGAATAAAGAGTAATCGTGCTGTCGGTTACGCTGTCACCGTATATCGACGTTGCAGCAAGGATAATTGTTCCCTTTTCAAAATCGCCCATATCCGCAGGCAACTCATAAAGGAACGGCATCCATTCGTTCCAGTAGCCTTCGTTCAGGTTATCTCTTACCGTGCAGACATATTTCCACGTTTCGGCATCGTCGTTGCTTTCATATATGGGATAAGTGTCACCCCACTTTTCAAAAGTTGCAAGCAATTTGCCGTTATCAGCTTCGTTCTTCTGATAGCGGAGCTTTATGATTGAGGAATATTCAACCACGTTTGCGTTGTTATCCGCAGGAACGTATATATCGCTCACGGACTCAACCTCAAACTCAATCGGCAGATGCTTATATTCAAAATTCAGACCGACATTCGGAAACAGCGTTCCGAAAACCGTCAGCAATGCAAGCAAAAAACGAAAAAGAATCATTTTTATCTCAGTCCAATCATCTTCAAATATTGTGTTTCAACAAGTAAGAATTCAATTATCGGCTGTTTTTTCCACAATTTCAACATTGCCGATTTTATCATTGTTTATATACTCACCGTTTTGGTAAAAAGGCTCTGAATTGATATTTACAACAGCATGGGCAGGCACATATAAAACAGCCTTCATATCTTGCGGGAGAGTAAGGTCGATAATATATTCTTCGGATGTCTTTTCATAATCCAGAGAGATTAACCCTTTTACGCTCGGAACGGTACAGCTTATGCTGTCGGACAGAGTGTATTGCGGCTCGATTTTAACCTTTTCGCAGCCTGCTTCAAGGGGCGTGATACCCGCAAAATGCTTACTCATTATAACAAGAGGTCCTCCGCTCCATGCGTGATTCTTGGTGCCTTGCCAGGAGTTCCAGAATTCCCAGAGAGTAGAGTAATCCTCACTCATCATATCTTCATATCTGTCCTTTATTCTGTCTTTTGCAGCTTCATATTCTCCCATTTTGCAAAGGGCTTCAAGAACATAGTATTCCATATACGGGCTTGAATTTTTTGTGGTTGTGAGTACGTTTGTAATGGTATCATACTGCTCTTTTTCTGCGAGTCCCGACAAAACCGCAAGGGCATTGGCTCTGTCATCGGGCTTTTTTACGTCTTTGCTTTTGAAGCCTTCTTCTGTCCAAATAGCCTTATATCCCTCTGATATAGCCTCTTTTCTTTCGGTAATAAATGAGATGTCCTCGTCTTTTTCCAAAAGCTCCGCCATCTTCTCCGTGGCGGAAAGAGCATGGTAAACCCAGGCATTTTCGATGGCTGTCATATCTGCTTTTTTGCCCCAATCAGCCCAATCCCATGAGCCGCCGCGATGAACAACAAGATTATTTTCACCGATTTCCCAAAGCTTCAGGTAGTCAATGGAAGCATCATAAACCTTTTCGATAAAAGCCTTGTCGCCTGTATATTCATAGTAAGTGAGGAAACCTACGATTCCTGCAAGCTGCTGAACGGGAAGTTCAAAATAGTCACCGCTTATAGGTACTACAGTCTGAAGCACTTTTGTGTCGTCAACGTGAGAAAGCATCGCCTCCACACCCTTTTGATACAGCAGGTAGGAATTACTGTCCATAGAGTACATTGTCATAATCATTTCACTTGTGACATCGCCCCACCATTGGGCTCTTTCTCTGTCGGGACA
>SVOC01000011.1 GCA_015066625.1 Oscillospiraceae bacterium | reverse complement strand
TTTAAATTACCAAAAACCGCTGGATTTATTTGATGATTCTATCAAAAAGTGTTGCACTTAGTTTGACAAATCATCTATTGTTATCTGATTCCGAAAAGCAAATCTGCGTATGAGGGATAAGGCCAGTACTCTGACGACATATCACTCTCCGCTTCATCAACCGCTTTTCTTATTTCATTCATAAGAGGAATGATTGTATCTCTGAACATATTTGCTTCTTCAACGGTATCTGCAGCCGATTTGATTGAAGAAAGGACTTTTTCAAGCTCATTTGTTTTCCTGTAAATAAATGCTGAAAGACTTGAAAGCTCTTTGATAATATCTTCCTCATAGGAGCAATCAGCCGCAAAAATCCTCTTTCTTTCAGCGGTTTTGCAAAGCTTGCCAACATATTTGCTTATTGCAGGAAGGATATTCTTGCTGACCATATCAAGAACGGTCAGCGCTTCGATGTTGAGTGTTTTGCAGTAGCCTTCAAAATAAATTTCGTGGCGTGCTTCAAGCTCTTCTCTTGTGAATACCTTGTGTTCCTCAAAAAGCTTTACATTCTTTTCGGAAATCATATAGGGAAGGCAATCGGGGGTTGTAGGCAGATTATAAAGCCCTCTTCTTTCAGCTTCTTTAATCCACTCGTCATCATAGCCGTTACCGTTAAAGATAATACGTTTATGGTCTTTGATGGTCTTTTTGATAAGCTCGTGAAGTGCATCTTCAAAGTTATCAACATTTTCAAGCCTGTCCGCATATGATTTGAGTGACTCTGCAACAGCGGTATTGAGAACAATGTTTGCACTTGCGATCGACTTTGCGGAGCCCAGCATTCTGAATTCAAACTTGTTGCCGGTGAATGCAAAGGGAGAAGTTCTGTTTCTGTCGGTTGCATCCTTTGCAAATCTGGGAAGAACGTGAACGCCGACTCTGAGCTGAACTTTCTCTTTTGCGTCATAGGCACTGTCGTTGACAATAGACTCAAGAATTTCATCAAGCTCATCGCCGAGGAACATTGAAATAACCGCCGGAGGAGCTTCGCCTGCACCCAGACGGTGGTCATTGCCTGCACTTGCAACAGAAACACGGAGCAAATCCTGATAATCGTCAACAGCCTTGATAACAGCACAAAGGAAAAGCAGGAACTGTGCGTTATCATAGGGTGTTTCACCGGGCTCAAGAAGATTTGCACCCTTATTTGTGGTAATTGACCAGTTGTTGTGTTTGCCGCTGCCGTTAACACCCTCAAAAGGCTTTTCGTGAAGCAGACAAATCATATTATGCTTCTTTGCAACCTTCTGCATAATCTCCATCGTAAGCTGATTATGGTCGGTTGCAATATTTGTTGTTGTGAATATGGGAGCAAGCTCGTGCTGAGCAGGTGCCGCTTCGTTATGCTCGGTTTTTGCGAGAATACCGAGCTTCCAGAGTTCTTCATCAAGGTCTTTCATATAAGCGGCAACACGGGATTTGATTGATCCGAAATAATGGTCGTCAAGCTCCTGTGTTTTGGGAGGCTTTGCACCGAAAAGAGTTCTGCCTGTAAAAATAAGGTCTTTTCTCTTTGCATACATATCGGCATCTACAAGGAAATATTCCTGCTCTGCGCCGACGGTTGTTTTAACGCTTGTAATATCGTTCTGACCGAAAAGGCTGAGTATTCTTTTAGCCTGCTTGCTGATTGCTTCCATTGAACGAAGCAAGGGAGTTTTCATATCAAGTGCTTCACCGCCGTAGGAACAGAAAACCGTGGGGATACAAAGCACATCTTCTTTTATAAATGCATATGAGGTGGGGTCCCATGCGGTATATCCCCTTGCCTCAAATGTTGAACGGATACCGCCTGAAGGGAAGCTGGATGCGTCGGACTCACCTTTTACAAGTTCTTTACCCGAAAACTCCATAATAACAGAGCCTTCACCGCTGGGTGAAATAAAGCTGTCGTGCTTTTCGGCAGTAATGCCCGTCATAGGTTGGAACCAATGAGTATAGTGGGTTGCACCGTTTTCAACAGCCCAATCCTTCATAGCATTTGCAACGATATTTGCAAGTGCGATATCAAGACGCTTACCGTCCTGAATAGTCTTTTTCATTGCCTTGTATGTTTCTTTGGGTAATCTGGACTTCATAGCCTTATCGTCAAAGACCATACAGCCGAAATATTCGGGAACACTTCTCATACTCATCACTCCTAATTTTAAGACAATTCAGTATACTATTTTGATTTTTTAAAGTCAAGGTAAAGATTGTATAATAATGGCGAAAAAAAGCACCCTCCTTATATGGAGAGTGCCTTTATTATGCGCTTTATTCAGGCTTTTTAATCTGATTAAGCTGTGCGTTCAGTTCAAGAAGCTGCTCTTTTGTGAATTTGATGTTTGCGGCACCGAGAAGCGATGTAAGTCTGAGAACGGTAAATCCGCCAAGCATTTTCATCATATCCTCGGTCATTTCGAAGCCTGCCATCATACTTTCAGCACCGCCGCCGGATGTCATAAGGTTTTTCATAATCTGACCGAAAAACGCCATACCTTCGGGTGCACTTATTACTTCACTCATCTTATCGTTAAGTGAAAAATAACCCTCACGCTCGGTAATGTCAAACCAGTTAAGCACAGCACCCTTCTCTTTGAGCCTGTAAGCCTCGTTAAAGGTTTCAACTCTGCGGATAGAGCTTTCGTCACTGTATTCACCTGCAACGGCAACAAGCTTTGTTTCTGCCGAAACAGGAACATCAAAGTAGAAGAAGTGTTCATCGCTCGACTTTTTGCCGAGACTTTCACCGTTTGCAAAAAGCTCAACCTCGGGCAGGTTTGAATAAACGGTAACCTTTGTTACATCCTCTGCTCTGTCAACATAACGTTTGCCGCAGATGTGAACAAAAGGCTCATCGGAAAGCCAGGCTTTATATGCATAGAAGGAGTCCTTTTTATACTTGCGGTCAAAGGTGACAAGACCTTTATGGTTCTGTCCGTTTTCGCCGCCTTCGGCACGGGCATCCGCACCGAAATCAAACATATTCCATACATGAGTTGCCCAGATATAGGGTCTTGTGAAAAGCTGTTTGATAAGCTCCTCGTGATAATATGCCTGATACTCCTCTGTATAATCGCCCTGAACAGGATTTGAGGTATGCCAATCCAGCGCTTCACAGCCGTATTCGCTCATACCCACGGGAATGTGAGGGAATTTTGCATGGAAATTGTCGAACCAGGGACCGTTCATTGATGTATCGCCGCCATACCATCCGAAATAATGGTTATGAGAAACAACATCGGGAATCTGAATATAAGGGTCATCCGTGCTGCACATTGAAACAACAGCAATTGTTGTGAGCCTTGTTTTATCCATCTCGTGGCAAAGGTCATTGAGAATTCTGTGATTTTCAAGAAGGTCTTCATCGGAGCCTGCCATTGAAATTTCGTTTGAGAGACCCCATACAATAATTGACGGATGATTATAATTCTGAGTGATAAGCTCCTTCATCTGTGAAATTGTGTTTTCTCTGCCGCCGGGCATATGCTTTGAAATATAGGGAATCTCAGCCCAGATTACAAGACCTTTTTCATCACAAAGGTCATAGAAATATTGGTCGTGCTGATAATGGGCAAGGCGGATTGTTGTTGCACCAACCTCCATAATGAGGTCAATATCCTCTTCGTGATGCTCGGGAAGAAGTGCGTTGCCTATGCCCCATCTGTCCTGATGGCGGGATACACCTCTGAGAGGATATGATTCACCGTTAAGAATAAAGCCCTTTTCGGGGTCTATTTCAAAGCTGCGGCAACCGAAGCGTGTGCTCACATTATCAAGCACATCATCACCCGCAACAAGATTTACTTCTGCAGTGTAAAGATAAGGGTCTTTTCTGCCGTTCCAGAGATGAACATTATTTATATCAAGGGTAACGTTTTTTACAGATACATCCTTTGAGGTTTCGGCAATTGTCTTCCCCTCTGCATCCTTGACGGTATAGACAAGGGTCTGCGCCTCCATTTCACCTGTTACAAAAACCTCAACCTCAACCTTGGCATTCACGCCGTCAACACAGGGAGTAACCTTTATGCCGGGTGCACCGTAATAATCAAGGTCGAAGTGTGAATTGCTTACTGCAATAATATTGACATTTCTGTAAAGACCGCCGTAGAAGGTGAAGTCCGCCATCTGAGGGTAAACTTCTTCGTTGGGGCTGTTGTCAACAGTGATTGCAATAAGGTTTTTAACACCGATTTCATCAGTGATATCAACTCTCCAGGTTGAATATCCGCCGTCGTGATGGGCAAGCTTTTTGCCGTTGACATAAACATCTGCCGATGAATTTGCACCGCAGATTTCAAGATAATATCTGTCCGCCTCGGGAAGCTCTTCTCTGTCAAGCTCGCGGATATAACAGCAAGTACCTCTGTAATAATCGTTGCCGCCGTCCTGACCGTCGATGGCATTCCAGGTGTGAGGCAGATTTACAAAATTCCATTTTTCAGGCATTGATGAAGGAACAACAGACTCCTTGGCAAACGCCCATTTTCTGTTTATACTTATTACTTTTCTCATTAATTAATTTTCTCCTTGAATATTTAATAAAACAGCCGACAATCACTGCCGGCTGTTCAAAGAATTAATTTTTGATTATTCCGAAACAGTTGCGCTTACATTTGCTGAACGCTTTGCTTCAAGATCTGAATTCATCTTTTCAAGTGTCTTTTTATCAAGATTGTAAATCAGTGCAATACCGATAAACTGAACAACAGCACTGAAAAGGTAAAGACCTGCAACAAGCCAGCACATATTGTGTGATGTTTCAAAGCTCTGACCGATTGTTCCCAATTCGGAATTATAGCCGAGAGTACCCATTACAAAAAGAACGATTGAAGGACCTACGCCCTGCGCAAGCTTACGGAAGAAGGAATGAAGTGAATATACAGTACCCTCTTCTCTGCTGTTAAACTTCCATTCGTTATAATCAATGGCATCAGCCATCATTGCCCAGGATACACAGGTGTAAACACCCATACCGATACCGAATCCTACCAAACCTGCAAGGTAAACGATAAGAGCGGTATCTCTGTTTTCAATGGTGGGGAATATAAGCATAACCACACCGCCGATAACGGATACGATTGTACCTACAACAGCTGCCTCTTTTTTACCGAATTTGTTTACAAGCTTCTTGATAAAGGGCAGGAAAAGCACCATTGGCAGGAAGCCAATCATCTGAACAACGCCCGACATTGAGGCTTTGTTGAAATAAGTTGCAAACATAATTGTATTTGCGGTTGTTGCAGACTGCATTCCGAGGAACATACCCATAGCGGCAACTGTTGCACCTACTGCGGGACGGTTCTTCATAAATTTGCCGAAAGCTTTTAATATATTCAATTTTTCGCTGTTTTCATTGGTTTTTACGGTGTTTTCGTCAACACGGATTGTGATTTTCTTTATCATGAACATAAAGGCTGCAAAGCCGAGAACACCCATAATAAGCGCTGCCCAGAAAACGCGTTCACCGAGGAGAGTTTCAAACTGCTCACCGGTAAGGGGGTCAAGAACCGGGTCACCGATTTTATATGCTTCACCGGTAATGGGGTTTGTGTGGTAATCGCCTGTTCCGTCATATGTAACCTTCTGCCAGATAAGCATGGGAAGAATAATCATAGGGATGATGTTGCCGAACATTGAACCGATGCTTCGCCATGTTGAAAGCTGTGCTCTCTCGCCGCTGTCTTCGGTGATAAGTGAAAGCATTGAACCGTAAGGAACATTTGCTACAGTATAGCAGGCATCCCAGATAATATATCCGAGGACAAAAAGGATAGCCTTCACAACCACACTTGCATTGGGGAAGGGAAGGAAAACTGCCGCACCGGCAACAAGAAGACCGCAGGCACCCACAAAGATATACATCTTGAATTTGCCCATTTTATATTTTCTCTTGTCGTTGTCAATCATACTGCCGATAAGAGGATCGTTAACCGCATCCCAAATCTGAACAAGCAGCAGCAAAGCGGACAGAAGACCTGTTTCAAGCATCATATAAACCAGCCAGAAAGTCTGAACAGTTCCTTTTAGTGCAAAGCTCATATTACAGCCGAAATCGCCTGCTGCATATGCTACCTTGTCAAGCATACCGAACTTGCGGTAACCGTTAGAATCCAATACAGCCTGTTTTTTCATCATTGAATCCCTCATCTTTCATAATTTTATTCTTTCAGGTGAATTTAGTTTGTTCGATTTGACGAACATCTTCTCTTATATTCTAATATAAATCGCATTGGAATGCTATAATTTTTTTTGCAAATTCAAGTATTTTTTTTGTTTTCCTCTTGAATTTTTCCAAAAATTATACAATAATAGAATTAAGCAATCTCCCGAATATAACAAAAAGGAGTTTTTATCGTGTTTTACAGTTCAGAGCTTGCATTTTTCCGCCGTGTACTGGCTAACCAGCACATTGACTCTTATCTTATTTCGGAAAACACTCCCCTGCCCGATAATATTGACAAAGGGCTTCGCAAATTTTTTGAACTGAATGATAACTACCAAAAAATCTTTTCGGAACCGTGGAAAAAAATGAAACCCAACACCGTCTATAAATCGACAGATAAGTTTTATTGTTCATATGTTTCGTTTCTTCTCCCCGACGCACCCGAAAAAACCGTTCTCATCGCAGGACCCTACACAGCTTTTGAAATCACAAGAACAATGATACTTGAAGCTGCCGAACAAAATTCATTCCCTGCACAGACGGTATCACAGATAACAAAATATTACGGCAACATACCCGTTATAAGTGACGAAAGCCATCTCTACGCACTGCTTAACAGCCTTGCAGAGGTTATGTGGGGCGGCAGCACAAATTATTCCGTTGAAAATATTACGGACAGATTTGACGAAACTTTTTCGGCAGATTCTCTGCACGCATTCAAGGCGAAGTCAGACGATGCGTTACTTTCAATCCAGCTTCTTGAAGAACGCTATGAAGCAGAAGGAAAAATGATGCAGGCGGTTGCTCAGGGCAAAACTCACATTGTTGAGCAGATGTTCAGCCACGCTTCAATTGTTTCACTTGAAAAAAGAACCGATGACCCTGTCAGAAATATGAAAAACTATCTGATTATCAGCAATACCATCCTGAGAAAAAGCGCTGAAATGGGTTCTGTTCATCCGTTTTATATTGACAGTGTTTCAACCGAATTTGCTCAGAGAATTGAACTTGTGCGTTCACAGCACGACGCAACCGAGCTTATGAAGGAAATGGTTCGCAAATATTGCAAACTCGTAAAAAAGCACTCATCAAAGGATTATTCCCTGCTTGTTCAGAAGGTTATAACCATTATCGATGCGGATCTGACGGCGGATCTGAGCCTGAAAAGATTTTCATCTCTCCTCAATGTAAACGCAAGCTACCTTTCATCTCTTTTCAAGAAGGAAACGGGTAAGAACCTTACGGAATATGTTGCGGAAAAGCGAATTAAAAATGCCGCTTATCTTCTTACCACAACAAATCTTCAGATTCAGACCATCGCTCAGCACTGCGGAATTTACGATGTGAACTATTTTGCCAAAACCTTCAAGAAGATAACGGGTAAAACACCAAAAGAATACAGAAAAGCATTATAAAAGGAGCCTCACGGAGTAATTTCCGTGAGGCTTTATTGTTAATCAAAAAGATATACTCTTGTTTCGTAGGGCTTTGTTTCAAAGGTGTTAAGGGTCTTATCCTGCTCAACATCATAATTTGAAAGCATAAGCTTACCCTTTGACAAATCGAATCCTGCCGGTGCGGTAAAATGAACAGGCTTATCCGTGAATGAGTTTATGACAAGCATACGCTTACCTTCATAGTTACGCTCATAAACAAAGAGATTGCGGCTGTTCTTATAATGAAGTTTGAAATCACCGTAAATACAAATTTCATTTTCTTTACGGAATTTAAGAAGCCTGCGGTAATAATTGAGAATTGAGTTTTCGTCATTCTCCGCCGCCTCAACATTAATTTCCGTATAGTTGGGATTAACCCTGAACCAGGCTTCATCTGCGGTTGTAAAACCTGCGTTTTTCTCCGCATTCCACTGCACGGGAGTTCTTGCATTGTCACGTGATGCACGGTTAGCTACTTTAAGGAACATTTTATCCGAAAAGCCCAGCTTTTTGAAAAGCTGATATGTACTCTTTACCTGGGTGTCGGTATAATCGTCAACACTGTTCATCTTAATGTTTATCATACCTATTTCCTGACCCTGATAGATAAAGGGTGTACCGCTCTGGCATATATACATTGTTGCCAGCATCTTACCGCTTTCGACTCTGTAATTCACATCACCGTAGCGGCTGATGATTCTGGGCTGATCGTGGTTTTCGATATAGTTTGCATTCCAGGCAATACCGTAAAGCTTATTCTGCCATCTGTTGTATGCATTCTTTAGCTTCTTGAGACTGAAAGGCATGGGTATCCAGCTTACCATAAAGGAATCCGCTTCCATATGCTGGAAGTTGAACATCATATTGAGAGTCTGATTTGCGCCTTCTTTTATAAAACGGAGCGCAAGCTTTGGAGTCATCATAGGCGCCTCGCCTACGGTCATACAGTCATAATTATCCGTAACCGCTCTGAATTCTTTCAGATATTCGTCAAGATGGGGACCGCATTTGTAATGCTCCATACCGCAGGCAACGGGAATGGGAAAACCGTTGGGAAGGCCTTCCTTCTTTGAAATGAAGGTGATAACATCCTCACGGAAACCGTCAACACCCATATCAAGCCAGAAACGGATAATATCCTTGATCTCTTCACGAACCTTGGGATTATCCATATTAAGGTCTGGCTGTTCTTTTGCAAAAAGGGTCAGGTACCATTCGTCAAGGTTTTCGTTATAGTGCCAACCGGGACCTGCGAAGGTCGAAAGCCAGTTGTTGGGCGGCTTTTTGCCGCCGCTTTTCTTACCCTTGCGCCAGAAATAATAGTCGTGATAAGGATTATCGTGACCTTTCTGACTTTCCTTAAACCATTCATGCTCATCGGAGGTATGGTTGATTACAAGATCCATAATAACTTTAAGACCCTTGCTGTGTGCCGCATCGAGGAGTTCCTTGAATTCCTCAAGAGTGCCGTATTCGGGTGCTATTGACTTATAATCGGCAATATCGTAGCCGTAGTCATGCTGAGGTGACTTATAGAGAGGTGAAAACCAGATTGCATCAACGCCGATACTCTTGATGTAATCAAGCTTTTCCATAACGCCTTTGATATCGCCTATACCGTCGCCGTTGCCGTCCTTGAAGCTTCGGGGCCATATCTGATAGACCGCCATTTCTTTATACCAATGCTTTTTGATTTCTGCCATATCATATATCTCCTTCATGCTCATTTTCGGTTTCAATAATAAAATCCTCAACCGTAAGTGTCTGACCTGCAACAACAATTATCTCGGTTGTGCCTGCAAGACTTCCGTCAGCCGAATATATTTCTGCCGTATATGTACCCTCGGGTGCAACAAAAGAGTATGTGCCGTCTGAGAATACCGTATGAGAAATTCCGTCAACCGAAATTTCCGCTGCATCACCGACGATTTTACCGCTGACCGTACCTGCGGCTGAATCAGTGCGTCTTATTGCCTCTTCAACTGCAAGCTTTGCATTTACCATAGGATATTCAAGAGTTTCGACATCATACCAATAATCCCATTCCGTAAACACCTGTGCAACTCTGTCGGTTGATGTGCAAAGAATTTCTTTAATCTGAGGACCTGTAAACGAGGGATTTACCGACCATACAAGTGAAGCAATTCCCGTTACAACGGGTGCTGACATTGAAGTACCCGACAGATACTCATACCCGCCGTCAAGGCTGCTGCTGTAAACATACTCACCCGGTGCAGCAATGGTAACGGTTTTGCCTACATTGGTAAAGCTCGACTGTGTAAATGTGCCGTCACCGTTGTTTGTTGCACTCGCAACAACAAAAATTCTGTCAAGAATATCGGATGCGGAAACATTTTTTGAGCCGACAAATATATTGTCTTCATTCAATGCACAAAAACGGCCGTTGTTGCGTGCATCCATGGGGTCGCCCAGATAATCGCCGTTACCCGCCGACTGAACAACCACAAAATCATAACCTTTCGACAAAAGAGATGCCATCATATATGAGGTTGCGGCAGTTTCAAACACTGCCTCAAAAAAGCCCATACTGTTATTTTTCTTTGAGCCGGATGTACCGAGAGAAAGGTTAATAACCTTTGCACCGGATTTTACAAGGGTTGAAAAACCGAAGAAAATAGAAATATCCGTACTCCATAACTGAAGTATATCGGGCATCCAGTCAATACAAATGAGGTTTGCATTTTCGCATATACCTGCCACACCCTGACCATTGTGGTTTGCGGAAATTATACCCGCAACGTGGGTGCCGTGGTTATCGGGCACATTTCTCCTTGCCTGCTTACTGTCAGGGAACACAATTTTGCCTGAAAGTTCCGGATGTTCGGTTTCAAATCCCGAATCAAGTATTCCTATATTGATTTTTGAAAAATAATCGGAATAATCCCAAGCCTGCCTTGCATCAATGGCTTCAAGCCACCAGTTGCTCCCTGAAGGAACAAGCTCGTTCCAGTCAAAATCAGGCTCATTTGCAATATCAAAGCTGTCAACGGGTGTCACATCGGGCTCGGTTTTTGATGCCATTACGGGAACTGCAAGTTCAACGCCGTTAAACTTTTCAAGCTTTTCACACCTTGAAACAGCCTGCTCATATGTCATAGTCGGATATGTTATTACAAAGAGGTCGGCAGGCATACACCAGCCTGAAACAATTCCGCCGCAGGCACCGATAAGATTAACCTTATCTGAAAATTTCATATCGGGGCTCACAAAAACCGCAAGCTTATCTCTGACAAAGCCTTTTTCTTCGCTGAGGGCAACAACATCGCCATCGTCAATTTCATTGAAAAAGTCATATTTGATTGCCTGTGAGGTATAGGGTAATCCGTAAATAAATTCCGAAACAGTATCAATAACGCTGTCAAAAGAAGTATATACAAAGCTTGCCGCCGCCATAACGGCAGACATAATTAACGAGATTATTTTAACGAACACCGTTAATCCCCCTTTTTATTTTGCTTTTCGCTTAAAAGGTTTAAGAAAAATTTCTGTGGGAATCTGAGTAAACAAAATTGCAACAAACATTATTATACAACCGATAAGCTCTCTTGATGAAAGAGCCTGATTGAGCAGAATCCAACCGAAAAGCACGGCAAAAACCGATTCAAGGCAAAGAAGAAGTGCCGCAACGGTAGGATTGGAATATTTCTGACCGAAAATCTGTGCCGTAAACGCAACACCGCAGCTCATAACACCTGCGTAGGCAATTTCAATGCCTGCACCTTTAACAGCTTCAATGCTCGGTTCTTCAAGAACAAACATAAATATAGCTGACACAACACCTGCAACAAGATACTGAACACAGGATAAAGCAATGTTGTTTACTTTTTTGCAGAAATGGTCGATAACGAGAATGTGCGCCGCAAAAGCAAAGGCACCGCAAATTGTGATTAGTTCACCTGAACCGATTGTAAATCCGCCTGCGGGAACACTGATTATGTATAATCCTATCACGCCGAGAACAACACCAATCCAGATGTTGAAACGAAGCTTTTGTTTGAGAAATATTCCCGCAATGGGAACAAGCACCATATAAAGTGCGGTTATAAATCCTACCTTGCCTGCTTCAAGACCGAGAAAGAAAGCATGCTGTTGAAGATTGCATCCTATAAAGAAAGGAATTGCACAGCATACACTTCCGATAAGAATTTCCTTTAACGGAATCTTATTTTCTTCGGTATCGGGCATTCTTTTTTTATCATTCAGAACACTGATAAATGCGAAGGGAATAAGAACAATTCCGCCCAGAAGCATTCTCAATGCATTGAATGTAAATGTACCAATCTGTGCACCTTCACTTTGCGCAACAAATGAAAGTCCCCATACAACCGCCGCAAGCAGACAGAAAAAAGGACCGAGAATCTTTTCCTTTTTAATATGTATCACTCCAAAAACAACCGCCCACAGAAAACTGCGGGCGGCATATAATCAAATATTATTCAGTTGCTTCCTCAGCGGGAGCTTCTTCAACTGCTGCCACTTCTTCAACTGCTTCTTCAGCTGCTTCCTCAGCGGGCTCAATGAGAGCACGGATTGAAAGGCTTACGCGTTTCTTGTCGTAATCGATAGCGGTAATCTTGCAGGTTACGGTTTCGCCGACTTTAAGTACATCCTGAGGCTTGCTGATATGACGGTCAGCAATCTGTGAAATGTGGATAAGGCCGTCAATGCCGGGAATAACTCTTGCAAAAGCACCGAATGTTGTCATACCGACAACTTCAGCTTCAACAACTGAGCCTTCGGGATAGTTCTTCTTGAGAATCTCCCAGGGATTGTCCTCATCTTTTCTGTAGCCGAGTGAAATCTTCTTCTTCTCAGCGTCAAGTGACTTGATGTAAACAACAACTTCCTGACCGATTTCAAATACTTCAGCAGGGTTCTTGATACGCTTCCATGACATTTCTGAAATGTGAACCATACCGTCAACGCCGCCGATATCAACAAATGCACCGTATGTTGTCATTGACTTAACTGTACCTGTGTACTGCTGACCTTCAGCTGCCTGTGCCCAGAAAGCTTCTGAAGCTTCCTTCTTTGCATCCTTAAGAACTGAGCGAATTGAGCCAACTGCTCTTCTGCGCTGCTTGTTAACTTCAATAATGCGGAACTTAACTGTTGTTTTGAGAAGATCTTCAAGGTTTTCATCTCTGCGCTCTGTAGCGTGTGAAGCAGGGATAAATACGCGAACGCCGTTTGAAACAACTCTGACGCCGCCCTTAACAACCTCTGCAACCGTACCTTCAAGGATTCTGCCGTCTTCTTCAGCGGCAATTATCTCAGTCCATGCATTCTGTGCGTCAAAACGTCTTTTTGAAAGCATAACGGTTCCTTCGGCATCGTTAGTCTTCATAATGATAAGATCGATTTCATCACCGATTTTGAGCTCTTTGGCTGCATCAGCATTGGGGTCTGCGCTGTATTCATCCATGGGAACATAACCGGCATGCTTTCTGCCGATATCAACCTGAATTTCTGTGGGTGTGATACCCATAACAACGCCCTTGACTTTCTGGTCTGTGCTCATGCTGCTCAGAGAAGCTTCAAGTGCTTCGGAAAAATCCATATCGTCTGTTATAACTGCTGCTTCAGAAGGCACCTCCTCTACCTGCATATTTGTGGTTTCGTTTACGATTTCGGACATTTCTAAAAGTACCTCCTTAATTATTGCGGAAGGGGTTGACGCCCCTGCCGTCACGCCGATTTCGGCGCATTGGGAAAAATCTATGGTCCTGAGCTCGTCGGCTCTTTCCACCAAATGTGTTTCGCAGTTTTCACTGCACACCGCTTTTAGCTTTACGGTGTTCGAACTGTGCCGCCCGCCGATGACAATCATCATATCGCTTTGTTTTGAAATCTCGGCAGCTTCATCCTGCCTTTTTCGGGTTGCACTGCATATTGTATCAAAAATTTTTGGGTTTGTACAGTATATTTTTATTTTTTCTTTACATTTTTTCCATTCTTTTTGCGAAAAAGTTGTCTGAGAAACAGCTATTATTCCTTTTTTGCACAAAAATTGATTTTTATAAAGAAAATCTTCAAGTTCATCGGCATTGTTAAAGACATAAACATCGCCGTTACTGTGGCCTCTTATGCCCATAACCTCGGGATGATTGGGGTCGCCTGCAATAAAAACAGGCACTTCATCCGACGAATTTTCGGCAACAATATTATGAATTTTCTTTACAAACGGGCAGGTTGCATCACATACATTTGCTCCTGCTTTTTCAAGCTCATCATAAATCTGCCTGCTCACACCGTGGGCACGGATAATAACCGTTTCACCCTCTTCTGACTGAGAAGGAGTTTCAATCATCCGCACTCCCTTGCTTTCAAGCTGGGATGTGACGGAATTGTTATGTATAAGCTCACCCAGAGTTGCGGCGGAAATATTCTTTGAAGCAAGGTCATATGCCATATTTACCGCACGGTCAACACCGAAACAAAAGCCCGCTGTTTTGGCAATGGTTATTCGCAATGTCCCATCCCCCAAAGTTTTACAATCTTATCCATAACAAGCTTTGCACAGCCTCTGACTTCTTCTCTCGAACCATCCTCTGTAAAACCAAATGCTTCATAGGGAATTATTTCACCGAATCTAATTGTGAGCCTTGAACCCTTCTCCATTTCATCACAGTTATAAATCGAGACGGGAAGAATATCCGCTTTGGCTTCTCTGGCAATGAGGCCGATACCGGATTTCGCTCTTGAAGGCTTATAATCCTTTGAACGTGTGCCTTCGGGGAAAATACCGAGAATGTGACCTTCCTTAACAACTCTTATTGCATAATCAACGGCTTCTTTATCTCCCCTGCCTCTTACAACGGGAAAGCCGTTTGCTTTTTTGAATAATGTACCTATGATGGGCTTGCTGAAAAGTTCCTGCTTACCCATAAAGTAAATCTGACGCTTTTCAACGCCAAGGGCTATGTAAAGCGGATCAAGTGCTCTGATATGATTGGAGGCAATAATGAAACCGCCTTCGGAAGGAATATTTTCCGTACCTATGTAATTGACTTTGTAACACTTATTTGTAATTTTGTGTCCGAGAGGACGGAGTTTATCATAAAGCTCCTCTTCTTCTTTAACCTTTGAGTAGTCAAAACCTTTCATTATATATTCTCCTTAATAATTTTAATGATTGAATTAACCGAATCTTGAAGTGAAAGACCTGTCGTGTCAAGAATCACGCCGTCTTCGGCAGGTCTGAGAGGAGCGATTTCACGGTGAGAATCGTTATAATCTCTCTCGATAAGTTCGGAAAGAACATCCTCATACTTTACATCCGTACCCTTTTCGATAAGCTCCTTATAGCGTCTGGTTGCTCTCTCTTCGGGTGAAGCGGTAAGAAAAATCTTGACCTTTGCGTCAGGAAGAACAACAGTGCCTATATCTCTGCCGTCCATAATGCAGCTGTTCCTTTTTGCAATATCTCTCTGCAAATCAAAGAGGAAAGCACGCACTTCAGGCACTGCGGATACATCGGAAGCTGCCATTGATGCAGGAGGTGTTCTTATTTCAACGGAAACATTTTCACCGTTGAGCAAAACTTTCTGTTCGCCATCTTCAAATACAAGATCAACGCTGATATCAGAAAGGCTTGCAGCTACCGCAGGTTTATCTTTGGTATCAATACCCTTTCTGAGTGAATTGACACCTACCGCACGGTAAAGAGCACCCGTATCAACATAAATAAATCCTATTTCTTTTGCCGCAGCACGGGCAACGGTGCTTTTACCTGCACCTGCAGGACCGTCTATGGCAACATTGATAACATTATTCATAGCTGTACTCCCTGTTTTCTTTTATTTTTTCGGCAGCACTCAGTGCCGCAAGACGACCTGTTGAAAAAGCAATCTGCAAGTTGAAGCCGCCTGTATACGCATCGGCATCAATAACCTCTCCTGCAAAATAGAGCCTGTCAACAAGCTTGGATTCCATTGTTTTGGGGTTAATCTGAGATACATCAACACCGCCCGATGTGATAATAGCCTCCGCAACAGGTCTGAAACCCGTAACGGTTATACACATACCCTTGAGAAGCTGAACAAGATTCTTCCTCTGCTCCTTGGTAATCTGGTTAACCTTGGTTGAAAGAGGTATTTTGCTGAGCTTCACAATAACGGGAACAAGCTTTTTGGGCAACAAAGAATTGAGCGCATTGATAAAATTCCTGTTTATGTTTTCAGAAAAATCGCGGAGTATTCTTGCATCAAGCTGTTCAGCCGTCAGAGCAGGTTTAAGGTCAATATATATCTTATATTTTCCGCTTTTCATATTTCTCATATGTGCCGATGCACTGAGAATCATAGGTCCCGATACACCGAAATGAGTGAAAAGCATTTCACCGAAATCTGTATAAACCGTTTTACCGTTATCGGTATCAACAACTTTAATCGCAGTATTACGAAGGGAAAGCCCCATAAGGTCGGTACAAAATCCCTCGTGAATTTCAAGGGGTACAAGAGATGGTACAAGGTCGGTTATATTGTGACCTGCCTGCCGTGCAAGCTCATAGCCGTCACCCGTCGAACCCGTACCGGGATACGAAAGACCGCCGGTTGCAACAATCACACACTCAGCATAAACCTCTTTGCCGTCATCGGTTCTGACACCGATAAGTTTGTCCCCGTCCTTTACAAGTTCAACGGCTCTGCCCTGCATAATTCTTGCTCTGCTTTTTGCATAGGAATGAAGTGCATCAACAATATCCGCCGCATTATCGGAAACAGGAAAAACTCTGTTGCCGCGCTCGGTTTTGAGTTCAACACCTCTGTTATCAAAAAAATCAATGACATCAGCAGGCATAAAGCGTGAAAATGCTCCGTATAAAAATCTTCCGTTCCTCGGAACATTTGAAATAAGTTCCTGAAGCGAGGTGCAGTTGTTTGTTACATTGCACCTGCCCTTACCCGTAATCATCAGTTTGCGTGCAGGGCGTTCATTGCGTTCAAGTATCAGGGTTTCAACACCCTCGTTAGCAGCGGTGCCTGCCGCCATAAGACCTGCAGCACCCGCACCTATAACAAGCAGGGACGTTTTCATTTTTTCTCCTCCCCGCCTGTGCGGTAAACGTGGTATTCGTCCCATATTTCTTCAAGTGCTCTGAAATAGCTGTAAACATCATCGCTCTTTTTTCTTGCGCAAGCCGCAATAAGAGCGTTTATGAGGCTGAGAGGTGCAACAAGTGAATCGACGAAAGATACCATATTGCTCTTTGCAACAAGAAGATGAGTTGCATAAGGTGCGATGGGTGACATCTCGCCGTCGGTTATCGAAATAATGGTAGCTCCCCTGTCTTTTGCAAATGAAAGAGCCTTTACCGTCTGAGTTGAATATCTGGGGAAGCTTATGGCAATGCAGACATCCTCACTGCTTATGCGGAACATCTGCTCAAAAAGCTCACTGGATGATGAAGTATCAATGAGAACAACATTTTCGCTGAGATATCTGAAATAAAATGCGGCAAAGCTTGCGATAGCCGCCGAGCTTCGCACACCGAGAATATAGATTTTTCTTGCATTATTAATAGCTTCAACGCTCTTTTCAAATGCCTCTCCGGAAACGCCATCCCTTGTGGCTTTTATCATTTCGATATCTGCAGCAAAAGCATTGCCGATAAGGTCATCCCCCTCAAATCTGCTTGCGGAAACCTCCATACGCTGAACGCTTGTGAGATGGCTTTTAACCATTTCCTGCAAGTGCTTCTGCAATTCGGGATATCCGTCAAAGCCTATGTTTGATGCAAAACGGACAACCGTTGATTCGCTGACGCCTACAGCCTTACCCAGGCTTGCCGCCGTCATAAACGAAGCCTTTTCATAATTTGTCGTTATGTAATCGGCAATTTTTTTGTGTCCTTTTGAAAGACTGCCGTATACTTCTTCCAATTTAGCCTGAAAATTTTCTGACATAACCATACCTCTTTAACACTTCATACGGAATGTATTTTACAACATTAAAGAGTAAAATGCAAGGAGAAATTACTGTTTTTGCAGGATTTCTTTCATTTTTATTGATTGACTACTTTAAACCGATATTGTATAATAAATCCAAATCACTGTAAAAAGGAGTTTTCCTTATGTCATCATCAACAACGTTATGGTATAACTCACCCGCAAAAGCATGGACCCAGAGCCTGCCTATAGGCAACGGCACACTGGGTGCAATGATTTACGGCACAACTTCAAAAGAAACACTCTGCCTCAACCATGACCAGCTTTGGAACGGCAGACCCAAAAATACAGTTAAAGACGGCGCTCCCGAATCTTTCAAGAAAGCACGCGACCTTGCCCTTGCAGGCAGACTTCACGAAGCAGAAAAAGAAATTGAAACCAACTTCCAGAGCACCTGGAGTCAGGCTTATATGCCTCTCGGCAACCTTGAAATTGAATTTGAAGGCAAAGGCAGAGTAAAGGATTACAGAAGATATCTTGACCTTGAGAATGCGGTTGCAGGCGTTGAATATACCAGAAGCGGAATCAAATACACAAGAGAGTATTTTGCTTCATATCCTTCAAAAGTTATAGCCGCAAAGCTTACCGCAGAGGGCGGAAAGATGAGCTTCACCTTCGGTCTTACATCAAAGCTCCGCAGTAACAGTGTTGCAGAGGGCAATACCGTTATTCTTGACGGTGAATGCCACGGCGAAAACAACATTGACAACGAAGCGAGCAACAAAAAATATTTTGACGAACCCGAAATGAGAGGTATGCGTTTCAGGGCTGCGGTAAAGGTTGTAACCGACGGTAACGTTAAAACAGTTGAAAACCGTATAAGCGTTACCGATGCAACCGAAGCAGTGCTTTTCTTTGCAAGTGAAACAAGCTTCAACGGTTGGAACAAGCATCCCTTTCTCGAAGGCAAAAAATACAGGAAACCCTGCCTTGAAACACTTGCGGCAGTCAATGATTACAATGAAGAAAAATCTCGCCATATCGCAGACTACACCGAGCTTTACGGCAGAGTAAACCTTGATATCGGTGAAGGCAGAGGCGAGCTTCCCACAGACAAGCGTCTGAATGCATTCAAGAAGGATAAAAACGATCTTTCGCTTATCACTCTTGTCTATAACTACGGCAGATACCTTGCAATCTCATCTTCGAGAATTGGTTCACAGCCTTCAACACTTCAGGGCATCTGGAATGACAGACTCACTCCTCCCTGGCATTCAAACTACACAGTTAACATAAACACCGAAATGAACTACTGGCCCGTACTTATGTGCCGTATGCCCGAGGTAAACTATCCTCTTATTGAGATGGTAAAGGAGCTCAGCGTAAGCGGCGAAAATGCCGCAAAGGGTCAGTACGGTGCTAAAGGCTGGACCTCCCACCACAATGTTGACCTGTGGCGTCTTTCAACTCCCGTTGCAGGCAGTGCACAGTGGGCATTCTGGCACGGCTCGTCAGGCTGGCTCTGCGAGCATCTTTTTGAGCATTACGAGTATACAAACGATGTCGAGTATCTGAAAGAAACCGCATATCCCGTAATGAAGAAAGCGGCTGAATTCTATCTTGACATCATGACCGAATACGAAGGCAAGCTTGTTCTTGCACCCGGTACATCGCCCGAAAATACTTTTGAGTATGAAGGCAAGCCCTGCTGTGTTGCAAAGTATTCAACAATGTCAATGTCCATTGCCCGTGAGCTTTTTGAAAACTGCATCAAGGCCTGTGACATTCTCGGCATTGACAGTGATTTTGCCGCAGAGCTTAAAGATACGCTTGCAAATATGGCAGATTTCAAATTGGGCAGCGACGGTCAGCTTCTTGAATTTGACGATGATTATCCCGAAGTTGAAATACATCACAGACATGTTTCACACCTCTATGCCCTTCATCCCGCACGCCTTATTACCGTTGACGGCACACCAGAGCTTGCAAAAGCCTGCCGCAGAACCCTTGAACGCAGAGGCGATAACGGTACGGGCTGGAGCCTTGGCTGGAAAATCAACTTCTGGGCAAGACTTTTTGACGGTGACCACGCACTCAAGCTTATTGAAATGCAGCTCCGCCCCGTAAAGAGTGTGGGTATAAACTACACCAAAGGCGGCGGCACATACGAAAATCTTTTCGATGCACATCCTCCTTTCCAGATTGACGGTAACTTCGGCTTTGTAAGCGGCATTACCGAAATGCTTATGCAGAGCTATAACGGCAGAATTTACATACTTCCCGCACTGCCCTCAAAGTGGAAAAACGGTAAGGTAAGCGGTCTGCTTGCAAAGGGCAATGTTATTGTTGATATTGAGTGGAAAGACGGCAAGGTATCAAATTACAGCCTTGAAGGTAAAGGCAAATTCACCGTTATTGCAGACGGTAAGGAAAAGGAAATTGTGCTTGACGGCAAAAAGGTGACCTTCAATGCCTGAAAAATTTGACCTTTACGACTTTGACAAAACGGTTTACCCTTGGGATTCGGAAACTGTATTTCTGTTTTACTGCATTCTTCACAGACCTTACCTGATTATCCTTGCCCCCTGGCTTGCATTCAATCTGATGCTTTTCTTTCTCGGCTTCGGCGATAAATTCAAAGGCAGATGTTTTTCATTTCTTTCTTTTATCAACGGAGAAAAAATGGCAAAGAAGTTCTGGGATAAACAGCAGAAAAATATTTACCCGATTTTTAATCCCGAAAACAGAGAAAGACCCGTTGTTGTATGCTCCGCATCACCCGAATTTTTCCTTAAACCCATTTGCGAAAAATACGGTGTGCACACGCTGATTGCAACAAAGATGAATCCGAAAACAGGCAAAATATACGGTTTCAACTGCAAGGATAAACAGAAGCCCGTAAGACTTGCCGAGGCATTGCCCAACGCAGAATTCATCAATGTTTATTCCGACTCGCTGAAAAACGACATTCATATTTTTGAATTGGGTCAGAAGTGCTTTCACGCAGAAAAAGGCACTCTCACCGAAATGAGCATTGAAGAAATCCGCAGAAAAGTAAATAAATAAAAGTATCACCCGTCGGTTAAAATAACCAACGGGTGATTTTTATGAAATTCATAATATTAAATTCTGTTTTATCATATCTTGTCGGCAGTGTCAGCTTTGCCGTTATTCTTTCAAAAAAGCTGACCGGCAAGGATGTACGCACCTCAGGCAGCGGCAATGCAGGTGCAACAAATGTGCTCCGTACTTCGGGCAAAAAAGCCGCCGCTACGGTTTTTCTCCTTGATTTTCTTAAGGGTTTCATTGCGGTAATCATTACGAGATGCTTTGTTATGTTTTTTGAAGCTCCATATGAATGTGTTTACTTTGCGGGATTCTTTGCTCAGGTCGGGCACTGTTTCCCCGTATTTTTCGCTTTCAGAGGAGGCAAAGGTGTTGCAACTGCGGCAGGTGCCGCAACCGCAATTATGCCTGTCACTGCCGCCGTATTGATTGCGGTTTTTGCAGTTATTGCACTCATAACAAAAACCGCCTCCATAGCATCCTGCACCTGTGCAGTTCTTTATCCCCTGCTTGCATATTTTATGACTGACGGCAGAAATATTTTCAACTTTATGTTTGCAGCCTCATGCTCCGTACTGATAATCATTATGCACGGAGCAAATATCGCACGGCTTCTTGACGGTGAAGAAAAACCCGTTTCATCCAAATAATTCAATGTATGTAAAATTTTGAACAGATATCCGTCCGTTTTAACAAAAATTCATTTTCCGTCAACAAAATGTTTTACCCGTGTTCATACAAAGTTAACAGCGGAATAATTGAATGCAAACCGCAGAAAAGCTATAATTTTATCGCAATTTGAAAGTGTGCGGAGGGGGACACCGCAAACAGCACTTTCAAAGTACATTCATATAAAACGGAGGAATAAAATGAAAAGAATCAAAAGCTTTTTGGCGGTGCTTCTTGCATTCGCATTCATCCTGACCGCAACTCCCCTTTCGGGCTTTGCGGCAGAGGTGGCAGACAACGGCGAAACAACCGTTACTCAGCCCGAAACAAACGAAAATGAGACACCTGAAACAGAAGAACCTGCCAAGGAATACACCGTTACCTACTACTCAAACGGCAAAAAATACGGTGATACTCAGTCCTATAAGGCAGGCGAAGCAATTCAGCCTCCTCAGGCACCCGAAGCAGAGGAAGGACATATTTTCAACGGATGGGTTATCAATGAAAACCAGGATAAGCTTCCCGAAACAATGCCTGAAAACGACCTTGAAGCATCTGCATCGTGGAAACTTAAGGATATAAATATTACATTTATATCTGACGGTACGGAGGTAAAGAAAGCAACCGTGCCCTTCGGTTCAAGCGTTGAGGAAACCGTACCCGTTGACCCCGAAAAGGAAGGTTACAAGTTTGCAGGCTGGTTTGATGAAAACGGCAAAAATGTTTACGAATATAAAACCGTACCTTCATCAGACCTTACTTTCACCGCAAAGTGGCTTAAAAATGCCAATGTAACCTATATGATGAGCAAGGATAAATCCTTTGCCGCATACGAAGTTACCGAGGGTGACAAAATTCCCGTACCCGAAAAGAATCCCGAAAAATTCGCACACAAATTCAAGGGCTGGAGCCCTGAAATTCCCGAGGTTATGCCTGCCGAGGACCTTGTATTCGAAGCACAGTATGAGGTTGACAAGGATTTTGTTACCGTGCTTATCGGCGGTGTACTTATCGCAGGCGGTGCAATCGGTCTTACCGCCGCCGCAATTACAGGTCTTTCAATCGTAGGCGGTATTATTGCGGTTATCGGTCTTTCATCAATAGTAGGCAACATCACAAAAACCTATAAAGTAACCTTCAAGGTTGACGGCAAGGTTTATAAAACCTACAATGTTGAAGCCGGTAAGAAGATAACCGTACCCGAAGCCCCTGAAAAGGAAGGTTATGACTTTGCTGGTTGGACACCCGAAATCCCCGATAAAATGCCTAAGAATGACCTCACTTTTGAAGCAAAATGGTCTGCAAAGGATACCGACATTCCCGACACAGGCTCATCTGCGGCAGGTCTTGCGGCATTTGCGGCGCTTGCAGTTTCCGCAGCGGCAGCCGTACTTCTTATAAAGAAAAAGAAAGACAAATAAATAAACTTTGCGCAAACCGCAGGCTCTTTGTCCCGTGAGCCTGCGGTTTGTTCGTTTTTACAAAAAACAATATCCACATTTATGCAATGTTACAAATATCGGTTCAGGGTATTGACAAACGAGGTTTGTAATTATAAACTTTAATTGAGGTTTATAACTGCAAACCATCACATTTATGAAACGGGGAGATATTATGAGTGACCTTACGTTATGGGACAGCGAATATAAGTTTATGTGTGTTGTGTGGGACAGTGCACCCGTGAATTCGGGCAAGCTTGTTGAGCTTTGCAAGGAAAAGCTGGGCTGGAAAAAATCCACAACCTACAATGCAATACGCAAAATGTGCGAAAAAGGGCTTATCATGAACGAAAATGCAATTGTTACCGTGCTTGTACCGAAAGAAATGGTGCAGGCAAACGAAAGCGAAAGCTTTGTTGAGCGTACATTTGACGGCTCACTCCCTTCATTTCTCGCCTCTTTCCTGGGGGGTAAAAAGCTCAGCGAAAAGGAGGCTCTGCGTCTTACGGAGCTTATCAACTCACATAAGGAGGAATAAGTATGAACATACCTTTTGAAAATATTTTCATTTCCGTCCTTAATATGAGCATTACGGGCAGCTACATAATCGCCGCCATACTGCTTCTGCGTCTTTTGCTGAAAAAAGCACCCAAGATATTCTCATACAGCCTGTGGGCAATAGCAGGCTTAAGGCTTTTATGCCCGTTTTCATTTTCCTCAATAATCAGTGTATTCAATTTTATTTCACCCCCTGCCGCCGAATCATCTGTTGGCGGTGCTACCGCAAACGGTTACATACCTCAAGATATAGGTATGATGCTCATACCCGAAGTCAATACAGGCATACCTGCCGCTGACACGGTTATCAATACGGTATTACCCTCAGCACAGCCCACGGCAAGCGTAAATCCTATGCAGATTTTATTGAGTATTGCAGGTCTGATATGGATTATCGGTGTTTTTTCGATGTGTATTTACGGTATAATTTCCGTTGTAAGAATCAAAAAACAGATAAAATTTGCCACAAAGCTCAGGGATAATATTTTTGAATGTGATACCATACGCTCGCCTTTTGTTTTTGGCTTAATAAAACCCAGGATTTATCTGCCCTGCGGTATGAGCGAAAACCAGCTTGAATATGTGCTTATGCACGAAAAAAATCATATCCGCCGCTTTGACCATATAACAAGAATCATAGCGTTTATTATTCTTATTCTGCACTGGTTCAACCCGTTTGTATGGATAGGATACACACTTGCAATTCACGATATGGAAATGAGCTGTGATGAAAATGTACTGAAAAAACTGGGCGCCGAATCAAAAAAGGCATACAGCTTTACTCTTGTCAGCGTCGGCGCAAACAAAAAGCTTTCTTTCGGCACTCCCCTTTCATTCGGTGAAAACGGGGTTGAAAAGCGTGTAAAAAATATTCTCAGCTTTAAGAAACCGAAGGTTATTGCGGTTATCGTATGCGTTGTTCTTTGTGTTGTTGCGGCTGCCGTATGTCTTACAAACGGTATTTCTGAAAAAGATAAAACCGACGAAACAGCTATGAACGATATGCAGACTCAGATTGAAGCCCGTCTGGAAGAAATGTTCTCTGCCGAGGCATATCAGTATGAAACAAACAACTATGAGATTTACACCGCAGGCGCAAAAATAGCCGTAACCGAAGCTGAACCGGATAGCACAACAACGGTTTACGGTCGTAAAAGACTTTTTCACTTTGATATAAGCTATGAGCACCTTATAAGATATGAAGAAGAATATCTGTATCCTACGGAAATTCCTCCTACAAGCGGATTCAAGGCAAGCTTTGATAAAGACGGTAAACTTTTATCCGTTGAGGATGTTGAAGGCGAAATACCTCAGCTTCCCGAAACGATCCGGTATGATTTTGAAGTGCGTGACAGAGCGTACAGACGTGCCGAAAAACAGCTTAAAGCTCAGCACTCAAAAATAAAGATATACACAAAAGGTATTTTTGAATCTTATTTCAACGGCACTGCGCTTGACGGGCTTGAAGCACAGCACTTTGAGCTTGCAGGCGACTGTTACGGAAACCCTGTTGCAGTAATCAGCTTTGCCTGTGTCGATTCCGTAAGTCAATACAGAATAAGCGATTATTATGAGCTTACCAAAATCATTGACGGCGAAAGAATTCCTCTTAAATCAAAAACACTTTCCGATTCAGACACTGTTTTTGTACCGTCAGGCAAGCACGCCGGCAGAGAAGTGCTTTATTTTGCATATCTTTCCAAGTACATTGATAAGCTTGAAGAATGTGAATACGAAATCAAGTTTTTCGTTCAGACAGACAGCAGTAATGCTTATGAAGAATATTGTGTCAAGTTCAAGGTTGACGACCTTTCGCCCTCAGCATTCACAAAACCTTCTCTTACTTACGATAACCTGAATGTCGGACATAACCCCGGATTATTTGAGGCAACAAGAGAAGCTTTTGTATCGGGTGAAATTTACCCTTGCAGTTCTGCTCTGAACAAAGTAACTCTCAGCGAAAAAAATCTTAAACAAATCGGAAAACTTCTTGATAAATCCGTATTTTCTTATAATAATAGAGAAATGAGCTATCCCGAACAGCTTAAAGCCTACACGGTTGAACTGACGGATGAAAGAGGCAGGAATTATAACTTTATCATTTATGAAAACCTCATTAAAGACAGCAATGCGGAATACAGCAAATTACCGAATATCGAACTAAACACCGACGAGCTCTACAATTACATAAATGAAACCTACACCGCCGTTATGAGCGATATGGTTGATTCGGGATACGAAACCTCAACGGGTATTTTTGTAAAAAATCCGAACCTGATAACCACAGAAACATACACGGGCAAAAACACCGGTCAGGCTGCTGCACCGGAATATATCGTAAGCAATATAAAATTCACATCCCCTGCCGACGGTTTCAGGCTTATAGGCTTCTCTGTTTCTGACACATTCTTCAACATCAGCTTTATGAATGAAGGCGGTGAAACAGTAGGTTATACGGAAGATTATACCCTTGATAAGCTTGTTGACGGTCAGTGGCAGAGCGTTGAGCAAATCAAAAACCGCGAAGCTCTTGACGCTGAGTTTGCGGAACCCGGCGGTACGAGCCCCGCTCAGCTTTTCACAGACAAATTCTATCTGAATTTGGAGGGCGGAACATACCGCATTCACCTGCCTGTTATCGGTGAATCTTCAAACCATATTACGATTGAGTTCACCGTGAAAGCTTATATGATAACAGAACTCGATACACTCAGTTTTGAAGGTATGCCCGTTCAGATTGATGTAAGGGCAAAAAGCAGTGATAACTTCCACTATACCGCTTTCACTCAGGATGAACTTCTTGAAATTGCAGAGCTTTATAATCAAGGCGGATTTGAGGAAGAAAAGCCCACGGGTATTCTCAAAGAAAAAGCCGCAAGAGTAACGGTTATTGACAACAAGGGTTATAAATACCGTTTCGTTATTTATGATGACGGTGTTGTCAGTATCAACCAAAGAAATTACACAAGCCGTAACGGCGAAAAGCTTTATGAAATGCTGACAGCCGAAATATCGGACAGGCTGTAAAATGAAAGGGACAAAAGATGAATAATTTCAAAAAATTTATATGTATTTTTCTCGTATTTATCATCTGCTTCTCCGTCTGTGCCTGCACAAAGGATGTATCCGAAATTCCGGATACATCCTTGGAAAGTGTTGAATCGCAGACGGAAAACGCAGATATAACGGAGGCTCAGCCAAAAGAAACTCAGACAGCAAAAGCGATTGAAACCTCATCAAGCACAAAAGCCGACAAAACGGAAATTTCAACAAAAAATCAGTATGTCAAGCCCACCGCAGGCACAACTAAAATCAAACCTGCACCTGTTCCTCCGTCGGATATAAGTGGCTATGTCACCGTTCCCGACAAGCAGATTACTCCGCCTGACTCCGAGCCGAAAACCGTATATGTGCTGACGGATGTAAAATCAAACATAAGCGGCGGCATAAGTCTTGCGGGAATCGAGCTGACGGTCAGCTCATATTCGGGAGCTGCTCTGTATGTCAATTACACCGTAAAGCCCAACACAAAGCTTTATATGAGCAGTGATTTCATATTGCAAAAACAGGTTGGCGGTCAGTGGACCGATATGGAGCAGATAAGAGAAATTGACCCGGGCAAAACCTCTGATTTAGGAAAAGAAACTGTGTATACAACAAGTATTCATGAATTCTATCGTCTGGATAAATATATAAACAATCCCGAAGACGGAAGATACAAAATCACACCCTTTATCGGAAAAGATTTTGAATTCACCAAACCCACGGGATTTGAAATTGAATTCACCGTTACAAAACAAACCGTAAAAAGAGCGAGCCTTTTGCAAAAAGTTAAAAATCCCGTTGCGGCGGATTTCAACCTTGCTTCATACAGCTCAAATCACACCTATTCCCTTCTTGACAGCCGTCAGCTTGCAAGGGTTACAGCTCTTTACAACAACCTCAGATTTACTCCCATTGAGATACCCGAGGTGGTTTATCCCGATTATGCAATCACAATTATCGACGGCAACGGCTACGAACATTCACTGGTTCTTTGTAACAAGGGTATCGTGGCATTCCAGAGCGGTTCGGGTAATTATTACTTTGTTGAAAACGGCGAAGAACTTCATGAATATCTTTACGGTATTCACCTTAACCAATAAACCGTTTTTGCATAATTTTATGTAAAAAACATCACTTTGAATTATAAAACCCCTTGAACAGTAGTGCAAAACAACAAAATTTTGCAAGTTTCAAAAATAACACTTGCAAAATCACGTCATATAATATACAATGTATGACATTGAGCCAAAAAGTTCGGAGGTTTTATTGATGAACATTCAGAATTTATCCCGTGAGCAGCTTGCCGAAAGACTTGCCGTCCTTACGGAAGAATATAATTCATACAAGGAAATGGGCCTTACCCTCGACATGTCAAGAGGCAAGCCCGGTGCAGACCAGCTTGAACTTACAAACGAAATGCTTGACCCTGCACTCCTGGGCAACTTCAAAGCATCCAACGGCTTTGATGTACGCAACTACGGTATTCTTGACGGTATCCCCGAGTGCAAAAAGCTTTTTGCGGATATTCTCGGCGTAAAGCCCGAAAACACAATAGTTTTCGGCAATGCAAGCCTTACAATTATGTATGACTACATTGCACAGTGTATGCTTTTCGGCTGCGGCGAAGAGCCATGGTCAAAACAGGGTGCAATCAAATTCCTTTGCCCCGTACCCGGTTATGACAGACATTTCTCAATTCTCGAGCACTTCGGAATTGAAATGATCAATATCCCCACAGATGAAAACGGCCCCGATATGGATATGATTGACAGCCTTATAGCTGATGAAAAGGTTAAGGGTATCATCTGCGTGCCTATGTATTCAAATCCCTCAGGCAACACATATTCGGACGAAACAGTGCGCCGCTTTGCCGCACTCAAGCCTGCCGCAAAGGATTTCAGAGTAATCTGGGATAACGCATACTGCGTTCATCACATAAGCGATGAGCACGACAGCCTGATGAATATTTTTGATGCCGCAAAAGAATACGGCAGTGAAGATATGTTCATTGAAGTGACATCAACTTCAAAAATCACCTTCCCCGGTGCAGGCGTTGCAGCACTTGCCGCTTCGGATGCAAACATTGCCGCAATAAAGAGCAGAATGACCGTACAGACAATCGGTTACGATAAAATCAATCAGCTCCGCCACGCAAATTATCTTAAGGATTTTGCAAGTGTTGAGGCACACATGCAGCGTCACTCAGATATCCTCAAGCCCAAGTTCAGCGCAGTACTTGATGCATTTGATGCGAAGCTTGCAGGCAAGGGAATCGCACAGTGGACAAAGCCCAACGGCGGCTATTTCATCAGCCTTGATGTTTATGAAGGCTGTGCAAAAAGAACCGTTGCTCTTTGCAAGGAAGCAGGCGTTACACTGACAGGTGCAGGTGCAACCTTCCCCTACGGTAAAGACCCCGAAGATAAAAATATCCGCATTGCCCCCACCTTCCCGTCAAGGGACGAACTCTGCAAGGCGGTTGAGATTCTTTGCCTTTGCGTTGAGATTTCCGCAATTGAAAAGATTCTCGGTTAATCAAGTAACCACTATTCCCATTTTTCAAAGAAGCTCTCTGAGCTTACACCCTCGGGTCTGTTATATCTGCCGAGTCCGAAAAGCCAATCGGACTCGGCTTTTTTTATTATGTTCACCTTTTCTTCGCAGGTAAAGGTTGCTTTTATACCGCAGTTTTTCAGTATGCCCGCACTTTCTTTACTGAAACTGCCGAAGGGATAGGCTATGGCAACGGGCGCGGCACCCGTATTTTCAATCATCTTCTCTTTCATTTTTAACGCATCTGCTGTCAAAAATTCATTGTACTGCTCAAAAGTTTCACTTTTTAATTTTTTTATTCCGTTTCTGCCCTTTGTATTTTCATGCAAATCATAGGTATGACTTTGAATTTCAATTACGCCGCCGTTACACAGCTTTTTCACCTCGTTCCAGTCAAGATTCGAATAAGCAAGATTATGGTCGTTTATGCCGCTGTATTTATCGGTAACGGTACCGATAATAAAACAAACCGCTGTATAACCGTATTTTTCAAGGAGGGGTAAAGCGTAGGTATAAACGGTTTCACAGCCGTCATCAAAGGTTATCATAACGGGTTTTTGCGGCATACTCCCCTTACCCTCCGAATAATCAAAAAGGTGAGTAAGGGTAACAGAAGAATAACCGTTTTCTTTGAGATAAACCAAATCTTTCTCAAACTGCTCAACGGTCAGAACATATTTGCCCGCCTTTGATTTATCCGTTGTAAGCTGGTGATACATAACGACAGGCAGCCTTTCGCCGCCCTGCACCGACAGTACTGGCACCGCATTTATACCGACGGATATAAGCGGTAATACGCAAAGCAAGGCAACACAGAAAACGGCAAAACTCTTTTTTATTCTGATGACCATAAAGCTCACTCTCTTTCAGTTAATATTATTCCCGTAAAAATAATTTATGTTGCATTTGACGGCATCGGATTGTATAATTGTTTCGAAAGGATGTGCAATTATGAAAAAAACAATATCTGTTATTATCGCCACGCTTCTTATGCTTCTTATGTGTGCCTGCGGTGCAACCGATACACCTGCAGAAGATAAAGCGCTTTATCCCGAGGCAGCACAGTCGGTTGTTGAACTGGGCAGCGGTAACAAGCAGTTCAAATTTACTGCTGTTGATGCTGAGGGCACGGAATATAAATTCAGCATCAGCACTGATAAAACATATGTGGGCGAAGCGCTTGAAGAACTTGGTCTGCTTGAAGGCAGTGAGGGCGAATTCGGTTTATATGTAAACAAAGTCAACGGTATATACGCACAGTATGAAGTTACGGGCACCTATTGGGCATTTTATGTTAACGGTTCCTATGCTTCGGCAGGCATTGACCTGACGGAAATTACGGAAGATACTTCTTATGAAATGAAAATCGAAAAATAAAAAATTCCCCGGGTATCAGATTTTACTCCGATATCCGGGGATTACATTTACAATTTTTATTTGTTGCAGGCACCGCAGGCCTCACAGCCTGAACAGCCTGAATTTTCCTTTGCTATGGCAAGCATAAGCTTGATTCTGTTTTCCTGGTTAACCTGAGTTGCACCGGGGTCATAGTCAATGGGGACGATATTTGACTGAGGATACATCTCTTTAAGCTTTCTTATCATACCCTTGCCTACAATATGATTTGGCAAGCAGCCGAAGGGCTGTGCACATACGATATTGCCGTAGCCCGATTCAATAAGCTCCATCATCTCTGCGGTCAGAAGCCATCCCTCACCCATTTTGCAGCCGGGGCCGATAATCTTGGTGCACATTTCTTTGATATGTGCGTAAGGTGCGGGCACGGTGAAGTTACCGTATGCCTTTGCAGCGGTAATAAGATTATTTTCAACCTTTGAAAGATACCACATTGCAATTCTCATTGCAATTTTCTTGAAGGGATTGCCGCCGTAAAGCTTTATATCTTCGAGGCGGTTATCAACCTTGAAGTTGATAAAGCCGAGAAGACCGGGTACCATAACCTCACAATCCTGACCGAAAAGAAATTCTTCAAGATGGTTATTGGCAAGAGGTGAATACTTAACATAGATTTCACCTACGATACCAACCTTTGTCTTTTCCGTTTTATTAACGGGAATTGCGGCAAAGGACTTTGTGATTTCGGGCAGTCTTTTTTTCATTGCAAAATGCGAATATCCCCTGCCCTTTTTCATTTCGGCACTGAGGCTGTCAATCCATTTCTGAACAAGCCTTGCGGAATCGCCTTTGTTGACCTCATAGGGCTCAACCTGATTCTTGAGAAGTGTGATAAGATCGCCGTAAATTGAGGCTGAAAGCATTTTGAGTGCCATTGAGATTCTGATTTTGAAGCCGCTGTTCTTTTCAAGACCGGAAAGGTTAAGAGAAATAACGGGCACCTGAGGATAGCCTGCCTTTTTGAGGGCTTTTCTGAGAAGATGAATATAGTTTGATGCTCGGCATCCGCCGCCCGACTGGGTAATGAGAAGCGCGGTTTTATCGGGATTATATTTACCCGAATTAAGAGCATCGATAAGCTGTCCGATAACAAGCAGTGCAGGGTAGCAGGTGTCGTTATGAACATATTTCAGACCTTCGTCAACAACCGCTCTGCCGTAATTCTGCAAAAGCTCGGTTTTGTAGCCGTACTGCCCGAAAATGTTGATAAAAAGCCTGAAAGTAATATCAAGCATATTTGGTGCAAGGATAGTGTAATCCATCATATCCTTGGTAAATTCTACTCTGTCCGTATCAATTTTCTTGCTCATTTCCGCACCTCCTTATCTGCCTGTTGCGGCAAACAGACTTCTGAGTCTGATTTTAACCGCACCGGGGTTTGAAATTTCGTCAATCTTAATCTGGGTGTAAATCTTACCGTCTTTTTCAAGAATTGTTCTCATTTCGTCAGTTGTGATAGCATCAACACCGCAACCGAATGAAACAAGCTGAACAACGTTAAGGTCCTTGTCATTTGCCTTGGCAACATATTTTGCCGCCGCATAAAGGCGTGAATGGTATGTCCACTGATTAAGTACGGTTGTGGGGAACTTTTCAACAAGAGGACTTACGCTGTCTTCCGTTATAACCGTTGCACCACACTCACATATAAGCTTGTCTATACCGTGGTTGATTTCTTCGTCAAGATGATAGGGTCTGCCGCAAAGAACAATTACGGGCATATCCTTCTTCTTTGCATCTGCAAGGTATTCCATACCCTTCTTATGAATCTTATCCATAAATGAATAGTATTCCGCATATGCTTTTTCGGCAGCTTTTTTGACTTCTTTAAGACTTAATCCGTCAAATTTCGCAGAAAGAATTTCAAAAATCTTCTTTGAGAAATCCTTGGGTCTGTGAAGGCCCACATAATCCGCCATAAAGTTAAGATTTTTGAGGTCGCCCACATTTGAACGGATAACCTCCGGATAATAAGCAACAACGGGGCAGTTGTAGTTGTTGTCACCCAGATTTTCGTCGAGGTTGTAACTCATACAGGGATAGAAAATATCTTTAACCCCCTGCTCCATAAGGGATTCTATATGACCGTGAAGAAGCTTTGCAGGGTAACAAACCGTATCCGAAGGGATTGTATGCTGACCCTTTACATAAAGCTCTCTTGAGGATTTTTCGGAAAGCGCAATACCGAAGCCGAGTTCGGTAAAGAATTTGTGCCAGAAGGGAAGAAGCTCAAACATATTCAGACCCATAGGCAGACCTATCGTGGGCTTTGTTCCCTTAACAGGCTTATACTCTGAAAGAAGCTCGCGCTTGTAATCAAACATATTCTCGCCCTTGACAGCGTTTGACTTTGCAATGGGCTTGCTGCAACGGTTTCCGCCGATAAAGCTTCTGCCGTTTGAGAAAGTGTTGACGGTCAGACGGCAGTTATTGCTGCACTTACCGCAAGTAACAGCCTTAACCTTATGTTCAAAGTTTTTAAGTTCATCGGGTGTAATAACCGTACTCTTTTCAGGCTTTCTTTCCATCGAATAGAGAGCCGCGCCGTACGCACCCATAAGACCTGAAATGGTGGGTCTTACAACATTTCTGCCGATTTCCTGCTCAAAAGCACGGAGCACCGCATCGTTGAGGAAAGTACCGCCCTGAACAACAATGTTCTTGCCCAGCTCATCTGCATTGGCGGCACGGATAACCTTATAAATTGCGTTCTTGACGACACTTATTGAAAGACCCGCCGAAATATTTTCGATTGATGCACCGTCCTTCTGTGCCTGCTTTACGGATGAATTCATAAATACCGTACAGCGTGAACCAAGGTCAACGGGCTTGTCCGCATAAATGCCGAGCTTTGAAAATTTCTCAATATCATATCCCCATGCGGCGGCAAAAGTCTGAAGGAAGGAACCGCAGCCTGATGAACAGGCTTCGTTAAGGAAAATATTATCGATTGCATTGTTACGGATTTTAAAGCATTTGATATCCTGACCGCCGATATCAATTATGAAATCAACATCAGGTTTAAACTTTTTTGCGGCGGTGAAATGAGCAACGGTTTCAACAAGACCGATGTCAATGCCGAAAGCGTTTTTGATAATATCCTCACCGTAGCCCGTAACGGCACTTGATGCCACAACCGCATTGGGATGCTCGTTATAGAAATCAACAAGGAAATCCCTGATAAGAGAAACGGGGTCACCATTATTTGACATATAGCGGCTCATTACGATTCTGCCGTCTTTGTTGATAACAGCCGCCTTAACTGTTGTTGAGCCTGCATCAATTCCTATGTAAACATTTTCGCCATCCGCAAGAGGACAGTTTTCTTCAACAGAATTCTTTGCGTGTCTTTCGGAGAATTCCTTGTACTCTGCTTCGCTTGTGAAAAGAGGCTTTGCGCCCAGATATTCTCCGCTTTCTCTTGCGTTTTTGATTTTCTCGGTTACTTCCTCCATATCAAGAACTTCTCCGTTTGCCGAATATGCGGCACCCAGAGCGACAAAGTAAAGTCCGTTTTCGGGGCATACACCTGTTACACCCAGACCCTTATCAAAAGCCTTGCGAAGCTCAGAAAGGAAATAAAGAGGTCCGCCGAGATAAACAACGTTACCCTCTATTCTTCTGCCCTGTGAAAGACCCGAAACGGTCTGATTCACAACGGCTGTGAAAATACTTGCAGCAACATCGTTCTTCCTTGCACCCTGATTAAGAAGGGGCTGAATATCGGACTTTGCAAAAACACCGCATCTTGATGCGATTGAATAAATTTTTTCGTGTGTTTCGGCAAGGGTATTCATTTCAAGCGGTTCAACGCCGAGAAGGGATGCCATCTGGTCAATGAAAGCGCCTGTTCCGCCTGCGCAGGAACCGTTCATACGCACTTCTACGCCGTTGGTGAAGAAAAGTATTTTTGCATCCTCACCGCCAAGCTCAATAACCGCATCCGTACCGGGAAGCAGCCTTGAAACGCTGACTCTGGTTGCATAAACCTCCTGAATGAAATCAAGACCCAGAGCATTGGCAAAGCCCATACCTGCCGAGCCCGACACCGTAAGGCTTGCCCTTTTGAATTCAGGGTTTTCATCAATTATCTGCGAAAGCATTTTTGAGCTTTTTTCCGCAATTTTGGAATAATGACGCTCGTATGCTTTGTAAACAATATTATTGTTATCATCGATTGCAACACACTTCAAAGTGGTTGAACCCACATCCATACCTATTCTCATTTTTCTCTCCCGATTTTAAGCTGATTTTTCTTCTGCAAGATTTTCACGCATAAGACGTTCTACTTCATTATAAAGCTTTTTGTTTGCTTCTTCAACAGTCATATCGTCAACTTTGAACGGTTCTCCGTAACGCACGGTAAGATTCTTACTGCGGAATTTATAATCACCTGTAAGTCCGAAAGGAACTATGTATGCATCGGTCTTCTTTGCCATTGAAACGGCACCGGTTTTGAAGCGAAGAAGAAAATCATCCGTCTTGTTACGTGTGCCCTCAGGGAAAATACCGATTGCGCCACCTTCTTTGAGAACTCTCATAGCTGACATTGCACTTGAAAGATCCTTCCTTGAACGGTCAACGGGGATACAGCCTACCGCTCTGAAAAACGGAGCAAGCTTGCCTTCGAAATATTCCTTCTTTGCCATATAATGGATAACTCTTTTGGTTGCCATAATGGTAAGACACTGGTCGTAGACATGCTTGTGGTTACCTGCGATTACAATTGCGGAATCACTGGGGATTTTTTCTGCGCCGATGATTTTCGGTGAATAAAAAAGCTTAAAAAGCGGACGCATAATCGGTGTCAGGAATTTGTATCCGAACTCTCTGTCTTCGGGTTTCTTTACTGTTTTACTCATTACTTTTCTCCTTCTTTTAATATCTCTGATTTTACTGTGTCCATAAGGTTATTGTTTGCATCTTCAAGATTTTCACCGACTGTAATCGGTTCAAAAAATCTGATTTTCACACTCTTTTTGAAGGGCTTGTATTTTCCCGTAATAACAAAAGGAATAACGGGGGTTTCCGTATCTCTCGCCATTTTAACGGCACCGAATTTGAACGGCATTATGATATCATCCGTTCTGTTGATTGTACCTTCGGGGAAAATACCGATAAGTTTTTCTTCTCTGAGCATTGCTTCGGCGGTTTCAAGTGCCGCCTTATCTTTCTGTCTGCGGTTAACGGGAATTATACCCAGGCTTCCGAAAATAAGCTTGAGAGGTCCTCTCATAAGCTCATCCTTGGCAAGGTAGTGAACACAGCGCTTTGTTGCACTTGCCACAAGCAGACAATCGAAATAATTCGTGTGGTTGCCTGCAAGGATAACCCTGCCGTTTTCGGGTATATTCTCTTCTCCTGTTAATGTCGGCTTGTAAATTGCTTTGAAGCAAGCCGTAAGCGGTCCCCTGACCGCGCGGTAAAATAAAGGTTCTTTCATTTCTTTTGTCCTCCGATATGTTAATTTGGTAAAATTACACAAATTTACGGCTTTGATTTTGACATCGAAGCCCTCCACCGTAAAAATGGGCGAAGCCCGAAAGCCTCGCCGCAACCATTATTAACTTAAATCTTTTCTGCCGTCTGCTCTTTCTTGACTGCAGTAAGTTTGTATTTGCCCGCCTTGATTTTATTCAGCGTGCTGTAACGGGCACAGTTACGGATGATTTGCTGTTTTACCGACTCTTCAACATCAACTTTTCCCATTGCGCGGATGTATTCACTGCGGCAATTGTTGTTTTTCACTGCAAATCATTCCTTTCAAATTCAGATTTCAACATTTTACGACCGTATTGCAGGCGTTTCCTGACTGTTACGGGTGAGGTGTTTGTGATTTGTGCTATTTCGTTTGCTTTGTAGCCTTCAATATAATAAAGGTCAAGAACGATTTTATACTTGGCAGGCAGACGCATTATAAGCTCAAAAATGTCTCTGTCGCTGTCACTTATACCGATTTCGCGAAGCTCGTCAAGATTTTCGGTTGCGTGACGGCTATTGAAACGACACATATTCTTACTTATGTTGGTTGCAACTTTTATAAGCCACGCTTTTTCGTGATTATCATCCCTGAAAAGCGGAGCCTTGGTCATATACTTCAAAAAAGTTTCCTGCAAAGCATCTTCTGCATCGTGCTTGTTACACAGAATACTGTAACATATTCTGAAAAGCATCTGACTGTATTTCTCAACGGCATACTCAATATGCCGGAGTTCATCATTATATTGGGGAGTTACTGCCACAACGGTACTCCTTTCAGAAGGCACAAACCTTCCTGTATTTAAAACACCGTAAAATGTCGAAATGTGATATTTAATTTATGAACAATTTGTAAACTTATTTATCAAGCAATTTAATCTCTCTCTGCAAGTTATCATTAATAACATTCCAGAGCATATTGTTGGCTTCTTCAAGGTTTTCGCCTACGGTTACAGGCTCAAAGAATTTAATGTGAATCCTCTTTCTGAGGAATTTATATTTACCTGTGATAACGAAGGGAACAATTCTTGAATTTGTTACGCTTGCCATTTTGACTGCACCGAATTTCAAAGGCAAAAGCGTACCTGTTTCATTGTTAACCTTGCCCTCGGGGAAAATACCTATCACCTTATCGTCATTAAGCACATCTATTGCACTTTGAAGTGCGGCCTTATCCTTGGTTTCTCTGTGCACGGGAATAATTCCGAAAGGTGCAAAAAAGAATTTGAGAGGCGGCTCCATAAGCTCGGATTTTGCAAGAAAATGAACACACCTTTTTGTTGCCGCAGCTACCGTAATACAATCCATAAAGTGAGTATGATTGCCCGCAAGAATGATTCTTCCTTCTTCCGGAATATTCTCGGCACCTTCTATGGTAGGTCTGAAAAGAACTCTGAAAAGGAAATCAAGGGTTCCTCTCATCACCTTATATGTCCTTGGCTCTTTCATTATATTTAATCCTCCGTGATATCTTCAAATCGGAATTTTACCAGATTATATTATCACAAAAGAACAAAAGTTACAAGAGTTTTTTATTTTCTGTTGAATCTGCACATTTTCTGTGATATAATTACGAGTATGGAAAAGAAAAGTAACAAACAAATCCTGGAACAGATCAAAGGCGGACTTATTGTTTCCTGCCAAGCCCTGTCAACAGAGCCATTGTATGACAGCTACATAATGAGCAAAATGGCTTATGCCGCAGCTCTCGGCGGTGCCGTGGGTATAAGGGCAAATACTGTTGTTGACATTCTGGCTATCAGAGAAAGAGTCGACCTTCCGATCATCGGCATTATCAAAGAAGTGTATCCCGACAGCGATGTTTATATCACTCCCACAATGAGAGAAGTGGATGCTCTTGTTGAAATCGGTTGTGACATCATTGCTGTTGACGCAACAAACAGAACAAGACCCGGCGGTATATCATTTGAGGATTTCTTCAAGGAAGTCCGTGCAAAATATCCCGAACAGCTCTTTATGGCGGATACCTCCTGCTTTGAGGAAGGCAAGCTTGCACTTGAATTGGGCTTTGACCTTATCGGCACAACAATGAGCGGTTATACGCCTTATACAAAAGGTACTCCCCTGCCCGATTTCATTCTTATGAAGCGTTACAAGGAAGAACTGGATGCAACCGTTATTGCCGAAGGTGGTATCTGGGCACCCGATGAGCTTGTAAAGGCTTTTGAAAGCGGTGCATATGCGGCAGTAGTGGGTACTGCAATCACAAGACCTATGGATATCACCAAACGCTTTGTGAAGGCTTTGGAGGAAAGCAAATGAAAATCCTCGCATTTGACATCGGCGGCACAGAAATAAAATATGCCCTTTGCGACGAAAATTTTAATCTGACCGAAAAAAAATCTGTTCCCACCAATGCCTGTGAAGGCGGTGCGAGAATAATTGAGCGCATTGTTGAAATTATTAAAATACACAGCGATATTGACAGAATCGGAATTTCCACAGCAGGTCAGGTTGACAGCAAAAAAGGCGAAATTATCTTTGCCACCGACAGCATTCCCGGATACACAGGCACAAAAATAAAGGAAATCATTGAATCCGAAACAGGCATACCTGCGGCAGTTGAAAACGATGTCAACTCCGCTGCTATAGGTGAGGCTGTTTTCGGTGCCGCAAAAGACTGTGACAGCTTTATTTGTCTGACCTACGGCACAGGCATCGGCGGTGCAATTTATCTTGACGGTAAGCTTTTCACCGGCAGCTCGTTCTCTGCCGGTGAATTCGGACATATGGTAACCCATGCAGGAGGCATAAGCTGCACCTGCGGCGGTTGCGGATGCTATGAGGCATATGCCTCGGTAAGCGCTTTGGTCAAAGCGGTTGAAAAGAAAACAGGCAAATCACTCAACGGCAGAGAGATTTTTGAAAATTTCGGAAATCCGGTAATCCGCAATGTCATTGACGGTTGGATTGACGAAATTGTTGTCGGTCTGAAAGGGCTTGTTCACATATTCAATCCTGCACTCATAGTTGCCGGAGGCGGAATAATGAATGAGCAGTATATCATTGACGAAATCAATATCCGTCTGCAAAAAGAGCTTATGCCCAGCTTCAAAAGTGTTAAGGTTGTGAAAGCTGAAATGGGTAATGACGCAAACAAAATCGGCGCGGCATTCCTTGCATCAAAAATCAAATAGATAGAAAACGGAACAGTCTGTACGGGCTGTTCCGTTTTTGGTTGGAAGGAAAAATAATACAAAAGTATTTTCCTTATATCGGCGAATAATATTCATATTTACTATTGATTTCTGCCTTTTACAGTGATAAAATACAGAATGTGAAATTATTCTTAAAATCCGAAACTCATTAGGGGGTTTATTAATGGAAAGAAAAACAGGCACAATTTCAAGAGGCATTCGTTGCCCCATCATCCGTGAAGGCGACGACCTTGCACAGATCGTTTGCGACAGCGTTATTGATGCTGCAAAATGCGATGGTTTTGAACTTCGTGACAAGGACGTTGTTGCCATAACCGAATCAATCGTTGCAAGAAGCCAGGGTAACTACGCAAGCGTTGAAGCAATAGCCAAGGATGTGAAGGCTAAGCTTGGCGGCGAAACAATCGGCGTTATCTTCCCCATCCTTTCAAGAAACCGTTTTGCAATCTGCCTTAAAGGTATCGCAATGGGTGCAAAAAAGGTTGTCCTTATGCTCAGCTATCCCAGCGACGAAGTAGGTAACCATCTTCTCACATACGACCAGCTCGACGAAGCAGGTGTCAATCCTTACAGCGATGTCCTTACCCTCGAAAAATACCGTGAGCTTTTCGGTGCAAATGTTCATGAATTTACCGGCGTTGATTACGTTGATTACTACGCACAGATCATCAAGGATGCCGGTGCCGAATGTGAAATCATCTTTGCAAATCAGGCAAAGAGCATCCTTGCTTATGCAGACTGCATTCTGACCTGTGATATTCACACAAGAGCAAGAACAAAGCGTTTACTCAAAGCTGCAGGTGCAAAGGCAGTATGCGGACTTGATGATATCCTTACAGCTTCTGTTGACGGCAGCGGCTGCAACGAGGCTTTCGGTCTCCTTGGTTCAAACAAGTCAACCGAAGATACCATCAAGCTTTTCCCCAGAGATTGCTTCCCCTTTGTCAAGAGAACTCAGGAACTTCTCTGTGAAGCAAGCGGCAAGCACATCGAAGTTATGGTTTACGGCGACGGCGCATTCAAAGATCCCCAGGGTAAGATCTGGGAGCTTGCAGACCCTTGCGTATCCCCTGCTTATACCGAAGGTCTTAAAGGCACACCCAATGAGCTCAAGCTCAAATATCTTGCTGATAATGATTTTAAAGACCTCAGCGGCGACGCTCTCAAAGAAGCAATTTCAAAGAAAATCGAAGCTAAGGACGGAAGCAGCCTTGTAGGCGATATGTCATCTCAGGGCACTACCCCCAGACAGTTTACCGACCTTATCGGTTCACTCTGTGACCTTACAAGCGGCTCAGGTGACAAGGGCACACCCGTTGTTCTTGTTCAGGGCTACTTTGATAATTATACAAACTGATTGTTGAACGGAGGATGTAAAATGAGCACAAATGTAAGACCCGAAACCATGGAACGCATCACCACTCCCGAGCTTGCCAAAGCCTTCATTGACGAACAGGTTGCTGAGGTAAGAGCTCAGGTTGGCGATAAAAAAGTACTTCTCGCTCTTTCAGGCGGCGTAGATTCATCTGTTGTTGCCGCTCTTCTTATAAAAGCAATCGGCAAGCAGCTCGTTTGCGTTCACGTTAACCACGGACTTATGCGTAAAGGCGAAAGCGAAAACGTAATTGAAGTTTTCGGCAAAGAACTTGACGCAAACCTTGTTTATATTGATGCAACAGACCGTTTCCTTAACCTTCTTGCAGGTGTTGACGAGCCCGAAAAGAAACGCAAGATTATCGGCAACGAATTCATCGAAGTTTTCAACGAAGAAGCCAAGAAGCTTGAAGGCATCGCATTCCTTGCTCAGGGCACAATTTACCCCGACATTCTTGAATCCGACGGCGTTAAGGCTCATCACAACGTAGGCGGTCTTCCCGAGGATATGAAGCTTGAGCTTGTTGAGCCTGTAAAACTTCTCTACAAAGACGAAGTAAGAGTAGTCGGCGAAGCTCTCGGCCTTCCCCACGCTATGGTTTACCGTCAGCCGTTCCCCGGCCCCGGTCTCGGCGTACGCTGCCTGGGTGCAATCACCCGTGACAGACTTCACGCACTCCGCGAAGCAGATGCTATTCTCCGCGAAGAATTTGACAACTGCGGTCTTGCCGAAAAAGTATGGCAGTATTTCATCGCAATTCCCGATGTAAAGAGCGTTGGTGTAAGAGACGGCAAGCGTTATGAAGGCTGGCCTGCAATCATCAGAGCTGTCAATACCAAGGATGCTATGACAGCAACAATTGAAGAAATCCCCTACCCCATTCTTCACAAGATTACCGACAGAATCACTCACGAGGTTGAAGGCATCAACCGTGTCCTCCTCGACCTCACTCCGAAGCCCATCGGAACGATAGAGTGGGAATAATACATCCAAACGGCTCGAGCGTTGATATGCCTCAATCTTGAGGTTTCACAAATGCACCGTGGCAACGTTTTGGCAACATTTGAATTATCAAAAAGTTAAGAGCTAACTGATTTTTATAGTCAGTTAGCTCTTTTTGTTTACTTATTCTGTTACCGGGACTGCAATTCTTGCTCCCACTTCGGTTTGTGCTCCGAAATTAAAGAACGGTGCGATATTGTTTGCGACTTTATAACCATAGCGTTCAAAGTTATAGTTGTCTTTTGCTTTGAAAACTTGACCAATGTAAATACCAAAATCATCAGGATTTTCAAAAGGTTCACTCTGAAAATAAAGCATTATGCACTCGGGAAGCTCTGCGATTTTATATCCTTCGGGTAAAGGTTTATCATAATCATGTGGAACTTCAACGCCCGAAGCAGTATCGCCGAACCCTTCTTCTTGTAAAAATTCGGGTAAATCAAGAAGTGCCGCCGTATCAAGTTTTTCGGGTATGCTGTTAAGTAAACCTTCCCAATCACATCCCACTTCTTCGCAATATGATAAATAACCGTCTGCACATTTTGAAGGGAGATAAATCAGTTTTCTTTTCGGTCTGTTTACGGGTATAACGGTGCAGATTGATGTGTTTTCCATTGGTTGCCCTTCTTTCATAATCCGATAATGATTTGCTGGGTACTGTATGAACATAGGAATAGCGATTTTGCTTTTTCGATACTCGTCGGGAGTTACGGAAAACCTTTTTTGTGAACGACCGTGAATATCCCTCGTGAGTGTTGTAATGACTGTCCAAAGCTATATCAAGAATTTTATTATCTGTGTTTATCAGTTTTACGGCACTCTCGCTCAAAACAACAGCATTTATATACTCATAAAGAGTTGTTTGCATATACTTGCGAAACAATCTGTCAAGCTGACGGCGGGAATATCCGACAGCATTGCAGACATTTTCAATACTGAAATCAACATCATTATGGTGTGTTTTTATGTATTCTTGTGTAGCTACAACTATTTCTAAATCGTTCATAAGGCACCCTTGAAATATGATAACAGTAAATCAATTACGTTTCTTGATTTATATGGACAAATTTAAACTGCTTTTTTCTTTGCTATATAAAGCACACATAAATACGGGCGTTCAATTATTCCGCCGTTCTTTTCAGCTAACGCAACAATATCGTTAAATGCTCTTTTCTTATCTTCATCTGAATTCTGCATAAATCTATTTCCCGTCAAAGCAAAACCGTAAAATTCATCAGCAGTATAGTTTTGTTTCCACAGTTTTCTGATTACAGTCGGCTTTTCAAAAAGTTCAGAATTAACTATTTGTGACACAATAGCAGCGATTCTGTTTTCACATTCGGATTCCGTAACGAAATCTGCTATACCGCCATATCGTTTTGATATTTCAAGCAGTTCTTTGTCCAAATCGTTGTCATAAAGAACATACATATTCCAGAACAAAGCTATGTAACCGTTATCCTTCAGAATCTCAGCACACTTTTTATATCCGATTGGCTGAGGCACCCAATGGAACGATTGAGCCGCATATATAACATCAAACTTTTTCTGAACAAAATCGTGTTCTTCAAATCTACCCTGAACAAAATTGATGTTTTCGTTTTTGAATCGTTCGTTACCGATACGAACCAAATCTTCACCGGGGTCAATACCCAAAATGGTAAAACCGTTTCCGGCAAACTGTGCGGTTGCCTTACCACTCCCGCAACCTATCTCCAACAAATCAGAGCCATTGGAGATTCCTGTAACAGATATTAAAGAATCTATAATTTCTTCAGGATAACCGGGTCTGTATTTATCGTAATACTCTGCCGCTTGGTTGAACATTTCACTTTCTTTAAGCAAGTTCATAAGAATAACTCCGTTAAAATTCAAATCTTTTTCCGTCTTTATATACAATACCGTCTGTAACGATTATTTTCAGAATAATTGTATTAACATCACCTTCATCGGTGTGACCATTATTATACCAAGAAGCAAACGCATTCCTCAACTTGTCAGCCAAATCTTTATTTTCTTCTTTGCGAATATATCCTAAACTTTCAGCTTTGCCATGTCCCGAAAACCATTCACCGCAAATACCAACAACAGGATTGGCGTTAATATGTTTCATCTTATTGGTTGCAGCGTTTGTAATTGTATAGAAAGCTCCGTCAATATAAATTGCATCAACAATTCTGACCCACGGCTTTCCCTTTTCGTCAACAGTAGCGACAGAAATAAGAGAGTCAGTACTGAAACACTCTTTCAATATGTTATCAAAATCTTTGTTCATACATTATCCTCGATAACTTATATAGTTTTTCTTCTAATTTCAGAGATACGCAATTCAATCATTTTCTTCAAAAACGGCAAATCGTTTTTATTGGCATTATCAATACGGAAAGTACAACCACATACATCGTCAAAAATTTTACCGAAAATATTTTTTGTTTTTCCTCCACCGCAAGAACCGCACTTGCCGCAATGATCAACATATTTCCATGCTGCATTTTTTACATTCTCATCGGCAATTACATCTTCAAAGGCATTGCTGTCCTCAGACCAAATAGTCCAATCGTTATGAGGCTCGTCAGGATCTTTAATTGCAATAAAACAAACATATTCACCGTTAAATTTGCAAAGAAAATATATTTTGTCTTTCCAATAGCCGTTGTCTTTTAGAAACTCAACATTGCTACTCTGCAAATAATTTACAAAATCTAAAGCATTCTGTTTAATATCATCGTTTAAATTCTCACTTATGTAATCAATAATGTTTTCGTTCATAGAATTACCTTTCAGTTTCAGTAATCATTTTAAAATCTTTTCTCAAACTCTCAATATCCGTATAAACAATTCCGTGTATACCGAGTTCATTTGCGGCATTGATATTTGCAACCGAATCATCAATAAAAATACATTTATCGGGATTGAGATTATATGTATCCAAGAGGTATTTATAAACTCTCATATCGGGTTTTGCAATTTTTAAATGTGATGAAACAACAGCACCCTTTGCTTTTTTGAAGAAATCAAATTTATTGCTGATGTATTCATATCCGTCTTTTGAGAAATTTGTAAGCAGATAAATATCATAACCCTGACTGTAAACTTCATTATAGAATTCCACCGTGTCGTCATGTGTAACATAAAGCGACATCCAATCTTCGGCAAAAAATCTTCTGAGTTCAGGCTCTAACTCCTTATGTTTATCAACATAGATTTCGATAATATCCTTGAAGCTCTCATACTTCGCTACATCCATATCTCCCCAAAGAGAATCTGTCCATATTGCATCGAGCAAAGCCTGATATTTTTCTTCATCATATCCGTATTTTCTTAAATATTCGCTCGGGTCGTTATTGATTAAAACTTTCCCCAAATCAAAGATAACATTTTTAATCATTGAAACAACTCCTAATGAAAATGTAATTTAAGTATAACAACAATTCTTGTTTTAATCAATATTTTCAGTGCTTTATATACAATTAAGTTCAATATAGAACTACAAAAAGCCGAACAGCAAGCTCTTTTAAAGTTTGCTGTTCGGCTTAAACACTTAATCACTTTCTGCAACTACCTTATAATTTTCTGATTCATTTTTCAAATCAATCTCAAATCCTGTGCTGCTGTCATCCGATTTTTGAATAACTATTTTACCAACATATTTCATTTCTTCATCCAGTGCAAAAACAATCTCGTCTACGCCCTGTTCGTTTTCGGGAAGATTTTCAGGAAGGTTTTCAGGAATAACAATTTCAACAATACTTGTTTTTCCATTCTCGTCTGTTATCGGCTTATAATTAAACGTTGCTTCTATTTCTTTGCCGTTAACTACAACACTGATTTTTTCGGATATCTCTTTGCTGAGTTCAATGACTTTTTCGCCTATCGCTCCGTCCGTTGCGGCATTTGCGGTAAGCATAGCTGCTGCAACCATTATGAGAACGGCAAACACTACGGCGAGAGCTTTGAAAGAGTATCTTTTCTTTGTTGATGCCATATTCAAAATCCTTTCTTTGATTTCGTCAGACGGCTCAACACCTGAAAAAGAACTGATATATTTTTCTTTATTCGTCATTCCAATCATCTCCAAGCTGAATTTTCAACTGTTCCCTTGCCCGGCACAGTCTTGTTTTAACCGCAGATTGTTTGATATTGAGCATATCGGCAATCTCTTTGATTGGCATATCCTCATAATAAAACAGATGGATTACCGTCCGCAGTTTTTTAGGCAGTGACATAACGGCATTGAACAAATCCTCGCTTTTTTCACTTTCAAAAGAACATGTTGCAACGTAATCCTCAAAATCTGCACTCTTTTTTCTGAACGCACTTTTGAGAAGATTTTTGCATTCATTCACCGTAACCGAAGTCAGCCATTTATCAATATGTTCGTCGTTTTCAAACTCTGTCTTTGTTTTCAACAGCTTCATAAAAGAGTTTTGAAGAATATCTTCTGCATCATATTGATTTGCCGTGAACGAAAGTGCAATCAGAAACAACCGTTTGTTGTTTCTTTTGAACACTCGCTCAAAATCGTTACCATCCATTAAATCACCACCGCTTGAAAGGTCCTTTCACTATTATAACAATTTAGAACAGATAAAGGTTACATAATTTTTAAACTTTTTCAAGAGCTGTAAAAAATCATAACCACCCGTCAACCGAGTGGTTATGATTTTTATGAAAACTGTGAGTTATAGAGCGTGCTGTAGAAGCCTCCGAGCTTTATCAGCTCATCATGATTACCCTGTTCGGTTATTTCGCCGTCCCTGATAACAAGAATGGTATCTGCATTCTGTATTGTGGAAAGACGGTGAGCAATTACAAAACTGGTTCTGCCTTTCATCAGGTCATTCATGGCACCCTGAATCTGAATCTCTGTTCTGGAGTCTACATTTGAGGTTGCCTCATCAAGAATCAGCATCGGGGCATCAGAAAGAAAAGCTCTTGCTATAGTTATCAGCTGGCGCTGCCCCTTGGAGATGTTAACACCGTCATCCGACAGAACCGTGTTATAGCCGTCGGGAAGACTTTCTATATAGGTGTCTATCCTTGCAGCCTTCGCTGCCGCCTTAACCTCCTGCATCGTTGCTTTTTCTCTTCCGTAAACAATATTATCGTATACCGTACCGTGGAATAGCCAGGTATCCTGCAACACCATGGTGAATGCAAGCCTTAAATCCGAGCGTTTAATTTTAAGCGCAGGTATTGAGTCAATACGGATTTCACCGGATTGCGGATCATAGAATCTCATAAGAAGGTTGATAATTGTGGTTTTTCCCGCACCCGTAGGTCCTACGATTGCTACAGTTTTTCCTTTTGGTACAGTTACCGAAACATTTTTAAGAATTGTTTTTTCGGGAGTATATCCGAATGTGATATTATCAAGTTCTGCATTCCCTTTAACTTCCTTCAATTCCTTTGCATCGGGCAAATCAAGCGGTTCGGGTTCTTCGTCCAATATGCGAAAAACACGCTCCGCTGCGGAAAACGCCGACTGAAACTCGTGCAGAATATTTGAAAACTCATTTATAGGACCTGCAAATTTGCGGGAATACTGAACAAACTGAGCAACACCGCCGAGAGTGATAAATAACACTGATCCCGCCAGAACCGCTCCGCTTTGGGAATACATATACAAAACTCCGCCAAAGATTGCCACAAGTGCAATTGAAACATTATTAATAAGGTTAATCGTCGGGAAAAGCATTGCAGCATTGTATTCAGCATTGTAGTAGGCATTCATGGCATCCTCATTGCGGTCATTGAAGCGCTCGGAAATAACATTCTGCCTTCCGTATGCTTCAATCGTTCTTGCACCCGAAAGCATTTCCTCTGCATAACCGTTAAGCTCGCCGTATTTTTTTGATCTTGCACGGAACAAAGGGCGAACTTTCTTTGAACGGTAACGGGTAAACAACACCGAAACAGGAACGGTAAAAACAAAAATCAGAATCATGGGCTTTGAAATCTGCCACATAAAAATCAAAGAGCCCACAACGGTATAAACACTTGTCATAACCTGAACCAAATCATGTGAAAGTGTGCCGTTTATCGTGTCAATATCATATGACAGATGGCTGATGATATCACCCGTGGTGTGTGTATCAAAATATCCCACAGGCAAAGTATTGAGCTTTTCAAAAAGCTCTTTTCGCATTTTATAGGTTATTTTCTGACTCAGGTGAATCATAATCACCGCAAGAACATAAGAAAGTATTGCCGAAAGCGCGTAGCAAACAATCATTTTGATAACATTTTCCCAAACAACGGAAAAATCAACGCCCTGCGCCGATTCGATTGCATCAATGGCTGCACCCGAATAACGCGGGCCGAGCAGAGAGAGCTGATTTGACAGCAAAGTAAAAACAACCGCGGGAATAAATAAATGCCATTGGTTGATTACATACCTGCCCAGTCTCAGCATAATGCCCTTGTTATCTCTTTTATGCGGAATATTATTTTCTGTTGATTTATTATTCAACAAAGGCACCCCCCATCTGGGATTCGCTTATTTCACGGTATTCGGCACAGCTTTCAAGCAACTGCTCATGCTTGCCCTGACCGATAATTTTACCGTCATCTATAACAAGAATAAGGTCGCAGTTTTTGACCGAGCTTACTCTTTGTGCAACGGTGATTACAGTTGAACCTGCCATATTTTCATCAAGAGCACGGCGCAGGTTTGCATCTGTTTTGTAGTCAAGCGCAGAAGACGAATCGTCAAGAATCAGTATTTCCGGATTTGATGCAATTGCTCGGGAAATCAATATTCTTTGTCTTTGACCGCCCGAAAGATTTGTTCCCTTTGAAGAAAGCATATGAGCATAACCATCCGGAGCAGCGGTTATAAAATCGTGTGCCTGTGCGATTTTTGCGGCACGGATTATATCCTCTTTTGGAATATTCCTGCCGAAACGAATATTTTCCTCAACAGTTTCGGCATAAATGAAATCATTCTGTAATGCAACGCCAAACATGGCTGTCAGCTGTTCTCTGCTGTAAGAGGTTATGTTTCTGCCGTTTATTTTGATTTTACCTGATTCTGGCTCATAAAAACGAAGCAAAAGCTTTATGAAGGTTGATTTACCGCTGCCTGTAGCACCTATTATACCAAGCCTTTCTCCTTTTTTGAGAGAAAGGGATATATCGTGAAGATTGTGCTTTTTGCCAAGATATGAAAAAGATACATTTTCAAAAGAAATATGGGTTCCTTCGGATTTTTCTGTATCTTCGGTTATTTTAAATTTATCAGGAGTATCAAGAACTTCGGCTATTCGCTTTGCAGAGGCGGCACACTTTGTGTACATAACAAACATTCGCGAAAGAGACATCATCGCCATTGAAATAAGCGTAAAATACTGCATAAATGCAATAACGGTTGCCGACGATGATAAGCCCTTAGAAACTCTGAAAGCCGCAACTGCCACAACGGCAGCAATGCCCAAATTCATAAGCAGCGTCATTACGGGATTAACTACGGACATAACCGTGCCTGCCCACCTCTCCTGCTTTGAGAGATCGGAATTCACCTTGTCATAGCGTCGGTTTTCATGCTCATTTTTGGACAGAGCCTTGATAACCCTTATTCCCTGAACATCCTCTCTTGCAACTCTGACCATATTATCAGCTGATTTCTGAACTTTGGTGTAAAGAGGCACACCCTTGCGTGAAATGCTGTAAACTGTTATAAAAACAACAGGCAAAGTGGCAATCATAACAAAAGCCAGCGCTCTGTCCATGATAAGAGTAAGGGAAATTCCTCCGATAAGCAGAATCGGAGCTCTGACACCCATCCTCTGCATCATACCGATAAAATTATGAACATTATATGTATCGGTTGTTATGCGCGATTCAAGTGAAGGTATGGTGAAGCTATCGGTATCAGCCGAGGAGAGATAAAGCGTTTTTTCAAACAAATCTTGTCGCATTGCTTTTGAAAAGTTTGTTGTAACTCTTGCTGCCATTCGGTTAGCAATAATATTTCCAAGGCAAGCAACAATGCTGAAGAACACCATAACCGCACCGTAAAACACAATTTTACTCACATTCAGTTCAACTATCACATTTTCCAGAATATGCGTTAAAATATACGGCAAGATAAGCTCTGCCATCGTCCCCGTCACTTTAATGATAAACCCGACAAGCATCCTAAGCCTGAATGGTTTAAGATAAGATAAAATCCTTTTCATTTTACAGCTCCCGAACTATACTCTTTGCCTTGGCTTCCATTCGATTCAAAACCGAGTGAAAAATCTCAAGTTCATCCTCGGATATTCCTTTAGCTATACACTCATTCCACTCCCCGGCTATCATTCTGACCTTCGGCAGAATTTCGAGCAGTTTATCGGTCGGATAAACAAGGACCTGACGTTTGTCGTCGGGATTTGGTGTTCTGGTTATATACCCGCAATTTTCAAGATGACTGAGAGTCCTCGCAACGGTGCTTTTATTAAGGCACATTTCACGGGTCAACTCTTCCTGCGAACAACCCGGGGTCTTTGAAATAATCAATATAAAAGCATGATGACAAGCGCATATTCCGTCTGCTTTCAGTTTTTCGCTTCTGTATGCAGCCTGACAGCGGCTTATGCTGTTTAAACTTTTCATTATTCCACGCATAAAAACCTCCGCAATTGTTGCGTACGCAACAGTTGTTAATGCAACAATTATACTGCTTGTTTTATTCCGTGTCAATAATCAACCCTGCTTTGCAACCGTATCTTGACAATAATCAGAAAAATCTTTACAATAAAAATACCGAACAAGGAGAATAAACAATATGAAAAATATTACAGAACACATCCGTCAGAGAAGAAGCGTACGCAACTTTGACGGCAGAACTCTTGATGAAATCACAAAAGAAAAACTTTTGAAATTTACGGAGAAAATTGAAAACCCCTTTGATATTCCTGTAACATTCAAATTGATGGAAGCAAAGGAGCACGGGCTCAACTGCCCCGTTGTAAACGGCACAGATTTGTATATAGGCGGAAAAATCAAATGTATGCCGAATGCCAATGTTGCCTTCGGATATTCCTTTGAAATGCTGGTACTGTATGCACAGGCGCTCGGAATCGGCACAGTCTGGCTTGGCGGCACAATGAATCGTGCAGCCTATGAGCAGGCAATGGAGCTTGAAGAAGACGAGATGATGCCTTGCGCCACTCCTGTTGGCTATACTGCAAAAAAAATGTCATTGCGTGAGATTATGATGAGAAAGGCAATTAAAGCCGACGAACGCCTGCCCTTTGAGGATTTGTTTTTCGACGGTTCATTTGACACTCCTCTGACAAAAGAAAAAGCCGGCAAATTTGCCGAGCCTTTGGAAATGGTTCGTCTTGCTCCCTCTGCTGTAAACAAGCAGCCGTGGCGTGTTGTTGCAGCAGATAATTCCGTTCACTTTTATCTCAAACGCAGTTTGGGCAGCAGCCACGAAGAAAAACCGGATATGCAGAAGGTCGACCTCGGCATAGCACTCTGTCATTTTGCTCTTGCCGCAAAGGAAAATAATTTAAGCATAGAGTTTGCGCAAAAAGATCCAAAACTTGCAGCAACCCCCGAATTCGAGTATATTGCTTCTTATGTGCTTAAATGAATTATTCTTGTTAATCCGGTTTTGCTTATTCGCTTGACACTTCTGCTTCTTTTGTAAACAGGACAGACTATTGTTACCGATTTCGGTTCAACGCTTTAACAAAATTACCGACACCGTGATAATCGGTGTCGGTTTTTCTTTTATCGGCGTCGTCTTGAATCATCATTATTACATTTACAGACAAGGATTGTATCTGCACCGATAACTTCAATATCTTCCCAACAAACTCTTATTCTTTCCCTTTTACCGCAGATACCCCAATACTTAGGTCTGCCGTAAATAACAAGTGCCACTACCCTGCCGCAACAGGTATCAACTTCAACATCACTCACAAGACCCAGACGGCATCCGTCGGACTTATTGATGACTTCTTTGCAGCGTAATTCCGTAATACAGCAATTCATATAAACATCTCCTCCATAAAATCATATTAAAAAAAGATAAAAAAAGACCGAAAAGTCATAGCTTTTCGGTCTGTAATTTTTCTGTTGCTCTGAGCAGGCAAGCCTCCTCAGATTATATGAAATCACCGCAAAGGTGATGTTTGTGCGGGGTGATGAGAATCAGCCCTTTGCTGCCGATTAGTTGCGGCCGCTGAGAAGAGCATTCAACTCAAAGATTTTGCAAAGCTTCTTGAATGTAAGAAACTTCTTCTCACTGCTGATTTCATCAAGGAGTCTTTTTTCTGCTTCAAATGTTACTTTTTCGAAATTCATTTACATTCATCCTTTCTTTTCGTTGTGGCTTCATTATACACTATCCCCCGAAAAAGTCAAGTGATTTTGCACAAATTCAAACACATATATTTGTGCAAAGTGAACAAATAATGAGGTTTTCAAAATTATTCAGCCTTAACAGATTAAAGAAAGTGACAAAATTTATTTTGTTTGTTTTGCACAATTAAGCCGTGCATGATTTGTTCAAAACAGACAAACAATGTCGATTATCACATTTAATGCATAAAAAAGTTTGGTAAACTTTTTATTAAAAAACACAGATTTTTTCAACAATAAATGCCGCATCACTGTATTTCTGAGCACAGGATTCAAATATTCCCGAAACCTTGCCATTCATATCGTCAATGCCTTCAAGCAAAGGAGGCTGGCGAAATGATTTGATTTTTGTACTGTTTTTCAAATGATAAGCAGGCACGGCAACTCCGCTGTAATCAACGGTAAAATCACATTCATCCAAAGTCACGTCTTCGTAATATGCAAGGGATGAATTATTGTTTCTGCCGTAGGAGATGCTGAGTGCAAAGGTGCCGTCAGGCAGCCTTGCAAAGCCCTGAACGCAGTTGGGAGTAGTGAAAATCATTGAAGGAACCGGGATTATTTCACTGTCGGGAGTAAAGTCAAACTCTGAAATTTTATATGCATTGCACCGTGCATATGATGTTTCAAATAAAGATATTGCCATATGGTGAGATTTATCGGTATCATAGCTTCCGTCCGATGTGAATGTATAAAACTCACCTGCATAAATATATGTTCCGTCACTGTTGAGATATGAACATTTTACATCCGTATTCACTTTATCAAGAAGGAAAAGCGGACCGCCGTCGGGAGTCATAAACACCAAAGCCAATGATATGCGGTATATCTTTTTGCCGTCAACTATGTAAAGATACTGACCGTCTTCGGCAATGCCGCCTGCGTGACCCGTAAAATCCTTGCCGTTTGTTTTTCTGAGAGGAAGGGTTTTGATTTTTTCGCCGTTTTCACCGTCAATAAGTGAAATTACCGTTGCCGCATCGTCGTGATAATAAGAAATGAAGTGAATATTGTATGCTTCGCTGAAACAGTAACCCTGAGGCACATAGCCGTTTTCCACTTCCGGAATTTCGCAAAGCTCCGTATAATCCGAATAGTTTCTGATATCAAATACACTCTTTAATGCTCTTACTGCCGTTTCAATATAACCCTCTATATTTCTTCTGACATCACTAACCTCACCTGTCAGCGAAAATCCGCTGAAAATGAAGGATGCCGCAAGTAAAAACGCAATTATTTTCTTTGCCATATTTTTCTCCTTAATTTTAAAGGGGCTGTAAACAGCCCCTTTGTTTTTATTCGGGAAGAGCATTGAGCATTTTGCAAAGTTCAAGATAAAAGCTACGGGTTTTATCCTTATCCGCAAAAAGCCCTATTGCCGCACCGTGATCGCCCTCCTGAACGGGCATAATGTTCCATATTCCTTTTTCGTATGCACCGTCAAAATCCTTATAAGGCTCATCGAAGGGATACTTTGCACTTTCGGTATTAACAAGTGCATCGTTTGCAAGCCACTTTTCGTCATAGACTGTGCCCGTAACGGGATCGGTAAACTGCATGACACCCATAACCGCCGCTGTCAGGAAAATAACCGGATTGGTTCTGATTGAAGGAATCTCAATTTCCATTCCGGGTAAACGCTTTGTTGTCGAAAACGGGTATGAAAAATAATAGATATCCTCATTTATATCAAGCATACCGTTCATTTCCGCACAGCCTTCGGGAGTCAGATCATACTGACAGGAATCTTTTTTATTTGCAAGAATCCTGTTGAGAGCAACGAAGAAATTATCCGCCTTTTCTCCGCCGGGTACATCCGTAAGACCGAACTGTTCAAGGTGAAAATCAACCATGCCGCCGTTAAGGAACGACCTGCCCATTATACCGGCATAAATATAGCTGATTGTCTGAATCACAACGTCAAGTCCCAGTGCAACAAGCGGATAATAAACCGACGAGCTGTTATGGGGAGTGCAGATTGCGGTTGCACTCTTTACCCAGTCTCCCTTACCGCCTGTGAAAAGACCTGAAATTTCATTTTCAGGAGTAACAGCCTTTTCTTCACCGGAGCCTTCGGTTAACAGCTGAACAAGCATACGCACTGTGGTACCGCCGAAGCTGTGACCGATAAGATGTATCTTCTGCAATTTGCCGTTTTCGTCAAGCTCACCCCAATCAGGGATAAGAGCACTGTAATATGTTCTGCCAAAGCGGTCGTGATTATGCTCCTTCGAATGAGCTTCACCGTAATCTACCGTTGTACCCATAAGCTGAGCATAAAGCTCGCAGGCTCTGTCCCAGGCACTGCTGAGAGGCCCTACGGATGCGGAATAACATTCATAACCCTCGCCCTGAAGATAAGCCATAAGGTCGCCTGTTGTTGCGCCCCAATAAGGTACAATTCCGTTGATATCCTCTGCACCGCCCCAGCCGTTAAGACCGTGAACAAACACAAAAGGCTCGGCGTTTTTGGGCTCCCACTTGTTGTTATCGGCAGCAAGGGATACACCCGTGCACACGCTGAAAATCATAACCGACGCAAGTAAAAAGCTTATAATTCTGCGAACTTTCATTTCACTGCGCTCCTTTCGGTAAAAAATACGGAAACAGTCTGATTAATCCAGATTTCCAACCTTACGGATGATTCCTTTAAGGTCTTCAACATCCATAATTTTGGGAACGGGATAGAGAGGATTGCCCTCTCTGTTTGCACGCTTTGCAATGGTTTCAATATCTTTTTCCTGAACATCAAGATGCTCGGGAATATTAAGAAGCTTATTGAACTCTCTGATTTTTGCAACAAAAAGCTCAGCCTTCTGTGCTTCTGTCATACCTGATGTTTCAAGACCCGCAATATCCGCAAGCTTTGCAAGAGGCTTGTGTGCCGTTTCACCGAATGCATCAAGCACATAGGGAAGAATAACTGCGTTTGCAAGGCCGTGAGGTGTGCCGTACATACCGCCGAAATTATGAGCAATTGCGTGAACATAGCCTACATATGCTCTTGTAAATGCAATACCTGCAAGGTATGATGCTTCAAGCATATTTTCCCTTGCTTCAAGATCTTTGCCGTTTTCGTAAACTCTGAGTATGTTTTCAAATATCATTTTTGTTGCCTTCTCGGCAGCAGCAGCTGTACCTTTGGTGTTGCTGTGACCGATATAGGCTTCAACTGCATGGGTAAGAGCATCCATACCGGTGGTTGAAGTGATGTGAGGAGGAAGTCCTACCGTAAGTTCAGGGTCAAGCACTGCGTATTTGGGACGGAGTACGGGATCCTGCAAAGCATATTTTTCGTGTGTTGTGGGGTCTGAAACAACAGCTGCAATTGTTGTTTCGGAGCCTGTACCTGCGGTTGTGGGTACAGCATAGATGGTAGGAAGCTTTTTGAGGATTTTGAGAGTACCTCTCATCTTCTGCACGCTTGTTTTGGGTCTGGCAATTCTCGCTGCCGCAACCTTTGCACAGTCCATAGGTGAACCGCCGCCGAATGCAATAACGGCAGAGCAGTTGTTGTCAACATAAAGCTGTCTTGCTTCTTCAATGTTGTTGATTGTGGGGTTAGGCTGTGTGCCGTCATAAACAGCATATTTTACTCCTGCCTTGTCAAGTCCTTCAAAAAGTCCGTCAAGAAGGTGAAGACCCATAAGACCCTTATCGGTTACAACAAGAACGCTGTTGTGTCCGTTGCCTTTAACTACCTCGGGAAGCTTTTTTACGCTGCCTGCACCTTTGACGAGCTCAGGCTCTTTCCAATTAAGGAAGTTAACCGCCACTCTGAATATTCCCTGATAGGTTCTGCAATACATTTTGAAAAGTGTTGAAGCTGCCAATTCGATTACTCCAATCGTCAATATATTTTTTATAATTTTACCATATAATTACCCTCTGTGCAATAGTCAATACCGAATAACAGTGCAATTTTTGTAACACCATAAAACAGTTGCAAACATCACCAAAAAATGCTATACTTTATAAAGTACGGGCAACTAAAGCCCATTGATGCGGTTGAACTCTCGGGTTCTGTCCTGTTAAATTTCAGAATTTTCAGTATAATCGTTCTTGAAAAACTGAAAGGAGCACTGTTATGAATCAGGAAAAAATCGGAAAATTCATTGCAGAATGCAGAAAAGAAAAAAATCTGACCCAAGAACAGTTGGCTGAAAAATTAGGAGTTTCAGACAAATCAATCAGCAGATGGGAAAACGCAAAAACCATGCCCGACATTTCGTTATTTGAACCGCTTTGCCAAGAATTGGATATATCATTCAATGAACTGTTAACGGGCGAAAAACATCATAATGATGAATCAAATCAACTTTCCAACGAAGCGCTTATCGGATATGAGCGTTATATAAGGCAAAAAAACAGAATTGTGATGATTTTTCTGTCCGTAATAACATTTCTGGCACTGTCGTTATCAGCCTTGATTATTGTATTGGCACTTAACAAAACTTTTTTCGGCACAACTTTCAATCCGAATTGTGCAAGCAGTGCAAATATTCCGATTCCCAGATTTTCATACTATATGAGAACAGGCGGAATGGATGAAACTACCGCACAGTTAAAAACTCTCAAACAACCTGATGAAATCAATGTTTTTATTGACAGCTATCTGAACACCCTTCAAAAAATCGAGTACAATGATGAAATATTCTACTATGATTCGTTTAACAACTTGACAATAATCCGATACACGGCAAATAACGACGGAACAGGATTTATCAATACTATATACATATCATACTGTAACGGAAACATTTGTGATTTATAAATTTTTTACCACATTTCAAAAATGCGAAAGGAAAATTTTTATGCTTAAAATTACCACATCCGGTCAAAAATTCATTGACTCCGAAGGCAGACAAAGAATATTCAGCGGTATGAACCTCTGCGACAAGGGCTACAACAAATCCGAAAACGAAAGAAGAACCTATGTTCTTGATTTTGATGAAAAACTTATTTCACGCTTAAGCGAGCTTGGTTTTAACATTATCAGACTGGGTCTTACCTGGGATGCGGTTGAACCAGAACCCCGTCAATACAACGAAGAATATCTCGATAAGGTAGAGAAGGTTGCTGATTTATGTGCAAAATACGGCATCTATTTCTACCTCGATATGCATCAGGACCTCTATGCAGGTTTCTACAACACCGCAGGCGACGGTGCACCCTACTGGGCTTGCCTTTCGGAAGGTGCAAAATTCAAGCCTACAAAGCTTGTATGGGCAGAAGGTTATTTCTGGGGCAAGGCAGTACACAACTGCTTCGACAACTTCTGGGCAAACAAGGAATATAACGGCACGCCCTTGCAGACATACTTCTGCGATATGTGGAAGCACGTGGCAGCTCGTTTTAAAGACCATCCCGCTCTTTTCGGCTTTGACCTTCTTAATGAACCCTTCCCCGGAAGTGTAGGCGGCAAGGTATTCAGAAGGCTTATCGGCGGTGTAGCAAAAACCGTTCTTACCGACAAACGATGCAAAAAGCTGTGGATGCTCAAGCAGGTATTTACGGGCAACATTATAAAATGCCTTGAACCCTTCAACGACCCTGCACTTTTCCGCAAAGCAACAAGCGGTGCCGATGCTCTTATCAAGAAGTTTGATACGGGTTATTATTCAGAATTCATAAACAGAACCGCAAAGGCTGTGCGTGAGGTTACCGATAACGGCATCATTATGATGGAAAACAGCTATTATTCAAATCTGGGCATCCCCTACTCCACACCCGCAGTAAACTATGACGGCAAGCGTGAAGAAAAGCTTTGCTTTGCGCCTCACGCATACGACCTTATGGTTGATACTCCTGCTTACAAATACGCAAGCAACAGCCGAGTAGGGTCAATATTTGATGAGCACAGACGCTCACAGCAGAGATTGGATGTTCCTCTGATAGTAGGTGAATGGGGCGGCGCATCCGAAGGCACGGACTGGCTTTTCCACATCAATTATCTTCTTGATAAGTTTGACGGCTATCATTGGGGCAATACATACTGGGCATACTATGACGGACTTCTCAACGACCCCATAATGACCTGCCTTGTAAGAGCCTGCCCTGTTGCGGTATGCGGCGATATCAAAGAATACGCTACTGACAGAGAAAACAACATCTTTACCCTTACATATGAACAGGATAAGGAATATAACGCACCTACCGAAATTTATCTTCCCAAAACCGCAAAGAATATTGTATGCGACGGCGAATACACTCTTGAACCCATAGGTGAAAGCAGTGCCGCCATGCTCAAAGTCACTGCAGGTATAGGTGTTCATACCGTTAAAGTTGAATTTTAAACAAAAGCAAGGCTGTATCATAAGGTGATACAGCCTTGTTATCAGACAAATAAATTCCTGAATTTTTCAACTGATGCCAGCGGAAGATAATCTCCGCCCGATACGATAATGTGGTCAATAAGTCTTATCCCCACATTTTTGAGAAGCGAACACAGTTCACTTGTGAGGAGGATATCTTCTCTTGAAGGTGCAACTACTCCGCCCGGATGATTGTGCGCAAAAATCACACCGTCGGCATTATTTCTGAATGCGGTTTCGAGAACGATGCGTTTATCCACATTCACACAGGTCACGGTCCCGCTGCCGATTTTACAGCAGTTTGAAAGATTGCCTGCACCGTCAAGACAAAGCATATAAAATTCTTCAACCTTACTGCCGTAAAACTTCTTTATCACATACCCGGCAGCTTTCTCAGGCTCGGAAAGGTTGATTTTTCCTTTGGTAATGCCTTCTTCATACCTTCTGCATATGGCAGGCACCGAAGAAATAAGCATTGCGGAGTTTTCGCCTATTCCTTCAATTTTGAGAAGCTCGTTGTAGGTTGCATTAAACACCCCGTTCAACGATCCGAAGGAAGAAATAAGTCTGTGTGCGAGTTCGTTTGTATCTTTTCTGGGAATTGAATAAAACAAAAGAAATTCCAACAGATTATGGTCAGGCATTCCGTCAATCCCCGCCTGTCTGAAGGTTTCTCTGAGTCTTGCTCTGTGGTTTTCGTGGGGATTTTTCTGTTTATTTTCCATAGCGTACCTCTTGAAAAACAAATACTTTTTATATTATACAACAATTTTCAATTTTTGTAAATAAATTTTCGGAGCGATTATATTGAAAACATTCACAATTTCAAAAAACGACTCGGGACAAAGGCTTGATAAATTCATTTCAAAAGCCGTACCTGCACTGCCCAAGTCGCTTATGTATAAATACATAAGGACAAAAAGAATAAAGGTAAACTCCAAAAAGGGAGATATTGCGCTTAAACTCTGTGAAGGCGATATTGTTGATATGTATATCAACGATGAATTTTTTGCACCTGCCGATGAGCATTATGACTTTCTTTCGGCATCAAAAAAGCTGGATGTTGTTTATGAGGATGAAAACATCATACTTCTTGACAAGAAAGTGGGCATACTCTCCCATCCCGATGAAACCGAATACAACGATACGCTGATTACGAGAGTGAAGCGTTATCTTTATGAAAAAGGTGAATATAACCCCAAGGATGAAAATTCTTTCGCCCCCGCACTGGTCAACAGAATTGACCGCAACACCGGCGGAATTGTTATTGCGGCAAAAAATGCTGAAAGTCTGCGTATACTTAATCAAAAGCTGAAAGACCGTGAAATGGAGAAATACTACCTTTGCGTTATTCACGGCACTTTAAAGAAGAAAAGCGGCCTTCTGACAGGGTGGCTTATCAAGGACGAAAAGAAAAATAAGGTTGAAGTTTTCACTTCCGAAAGAAAAGGTTCAAAGGAAATCCGCACTCAATATTCGGTTATATCCGAAAAGGATGGGCTGAGCCTTGTTGAGGTTGAACTTCTCACGGGAAGAACACACCAGATAAGAGCACATTTTTCAAGCATAGGACATCCGCTGTTGGGTGACGGCAAATACGGCACCAACGCACTCAACAAAGCATTGGGATACAAAAAGCAGTTTCTTTATTCTTACAGACTTAAATTTACATTCTCAACTGAAGCGGGCTGCCTTGAATATCTTAATCAAAAAAGCTTTGAAGTTCCCGATGTCTGGTTTAAAAGAGAGTTTCTTGACGGCACTCTTACCAAATAATCGCCTCTCTATTTGTTAATAAGATATAAATTTACCGCAAACGCTTGCAAATTCTTTTGAAATAGTATAATATAATGTCATTGTGCCGATTTTGTTCGGTTGGCACTTAACCGTCACACAGCGGTTATCAAAACATAGAAAGAAAAGGATGAACAGTAATGGCAAAAAACGAAAGCTCAAAAAGCAAGGCTGAACTTTACCGCGAGGAGCGTAAAGCAAGAATAGCCAAAGCAGCAAAGAAAAATGCAAAGAGCATAGAAAAAAGGACAACCGCCGCAGGTATTATCAAAAAGGTTGTTGCAATCGTGCTTGTTGTTGCAATAGTAGGTTTTGCAGGATTTAAAATTCTCGATTCAACAGGCGTTATCAACAGAGCCGCAACAGCGCTTAAAGTCGGTGACACCAAGGTTTCGGTAGCAGAATTTAACTACTACTACTCAATGGCATTCAACGAAATGTCAAATCAGGCATATCAGTACGAACAGGCTTACGGCTATAATCCCCTCGGATTTGATTCTTCACTCCCCCCCGATGAGCAGGAATCAACTCAGAAGGATGAAGACGGTAATATTCTCACCTGGGATGTAGTTCTTAAAGACAGAGCAGTTGCAATCGCTCAGCAGACAATCGGTTACTACAATGAAGCTGTTGCCGCCGGCACAGAACTCACCGAGGACCAGAAAGCCGAAATCAACGAAACAGTTGAAACTTACAGAACTCAGGCTGCTGAAAATAACTACTCACTCAACGCTTTTCTTAAGACCTACTTCGGTGCGGGCTTTAACGAGAAAGCGTTTGTAAAGCAGCTTGAAATGGAACTTCTTGCACAGAACTTCACAGATGCAAAGCAGAAGGAAGTAAGCGATGCAATCACAGATGAAACAGTTGCTGCAGAGTATAAGGCAAATCAGAAGGAATACGACTACGCAGATGTGCGTTATTATTCAATCGCTTTCAAGACTCTCACAAAGAACGAGGGCGAAACAGACGATGCTCTTAAGGCAAGACAGAAGGCCGAAAACGATAAGCTTATTGCTGCCGCAAAGGATATCGCAGCAAAAGCAACCGATGAAAACGCACTTATTGAGGCTGTAAAGGCTTACAACGACAGCAAAGAAGATACAACAAAGAAATTAATCGCAACTTCATATACATCACTTGATACCGCTATCGGTACCGAAGGTGCAGATTGGGTATTTGCAGCAGGCCGTAAGGCAGGTGAAGTTAACACCTTTGCAGGCGAAAAGGCAGCAAACATCGTATTCATAATCAAACCCGCATACACATCAAACAGTGTTTCAGTACGTCACTGCCTTGTTGAGTTTGATGCAAAAGACGAAAACAATGTTACCGATGCTGAAAAGCAGGCAGCAAACAAGATTGCAAATGATCTTCTTACAGGTCTCGGCGACAAGGTAACAGAGGATGCTTTTTCAAAGATGGTTACCGAAAACACCGCTGATACAGCATCAGCAGAAACCGGCGGTCTTTACGAAAACATCAGAATCAGCGATAACTATGTTGAAAACTTTGAAAAATGGAGCTTTGACCCTGCAAGAAAAGCAGGCGACACAGGTATTGTTGAAACAGAATACGGCTATCACATTATGTATTTTGTAAGCGACAACACAGACGATGTTGACTGGAAAGCCGCTATCAAAGACGAAATGACAAGCGAAGAACTCACAGCATTCCAGGAAGACCTCTTCAAGGAAGACGGTAAAAATTTTGTTGATGAAAAGACAATGTGGACCGACCGTGTTGCAAAGCAGTACTGCGATACTATCAGAAAGAACCTTGCTTACTCACAGATGTACAGCTAAGAAACAATAAATAGCGAACCCCCGGAAAGGTTAACTTTCCGGGGGCATTTCATTGCTGAAATTCAATTAAAAGAGTCTTGAAAAGATACCTGTAAACTTACCCATAGCCATAAGGAATTCGCCGAATGCAATAACAATCATTGCACCGAACTTGCTTATGCCTACTTCTTCAGCATAATCGCTGTTATCAAGTGCAAGCTGACGGGTTGTTACAACCTCTGTTTCAAATGTGCCGGGGTTGTTCTCGTTAACGGTAATCATTCTTACGCCTCTGTTGAAATCCGTGCTGTATCCGCCGTGTGTAGCACCGGGAGTATTTACAATCTTGATTCCGTCAAGTTCTGTAACAAAGTCGTTAGTGTGGTCGTGACCCGAGAAGACACCCATTACATCGCCTCTTTCAACCATTGCATCAAACTGACCGTGGTTATAGTAGCCGGGGCAAGGGAACTCAAAGAGGAAGCCTGATTCAATATTTTCTGTTCTGGGAAGGAATGAATAAATCTTGCCGTTGAATGATCTTGAAAGCTCACCCATATCGAAGGGTGATTCGTGGAAAAGTGCATCGTAAACTTCACCAACGATGATATGCTGGAAAGCAAGTGCGGGAACTTTCTTGCCGTTTGCAATTTCTGCAGCCTTGCTTACGCTCTTGTACCACTCAATCTGGTCGGGATGTACACAGTCATATTCACTGGTACCGTTTACGGAAACATACTCATTTGAGTCAAACATATAAAGCATAAGCCCTGTTTTAATGCTGTCTGAACCGAGAACGGGAAGTGCGTGTGTTGCAGTACCTGTAAGTGAGGGGTCTGCATCATATGCAAGGCAGTACTTTCCTCCGAAAAACTTGTACATAACAAACAGTTCATCATCGTTGAAACCCTGCTGATGGTCGTGGTTACCGAAAACAAGTGTAAAGTATGTTTCGTTTTTAACAAATACCGAAACAAGTTCGTTGATAGCGGCTTCCTTGTCTTCTTTTGTCATGTTTTCGGGACCTACCGTATTGTCACCGCCGAGAACAACAAGGTCAGGCTTGTATTCCTTAACAACAGCATCAAGGAATATAAGCATTTCAGGGTTTGCAGGATAATCATCCTGACAGTCGCAGATGTGCATAATCTTGAACTCGCCGTTTTCGTCAAATCTGAGCACACCGTCGTCAGCAGCCGAAGCATTAACGGCAAATGCACTGAAAACCATTACGAGCACAAGTGCAAGTGAGAGAATACGTTTCATATTCTGAGCCTCCTATTAAATTTTCCTATATATTTTATAACAAATTAAATACAAAGTCAACTAAACTGAAAAATAATGTTGACATTACTTCTTATTCATGTATAATAATTTAGGAGTTATTCTCAAATTCGGAGGCAAACTGAAAATGAAAACATACAACACTCATCAGCGGAAAAGTCTTATAGACTACCTGCAAAACAACAGCGAAAAAGCGTTTACCATAGAAGAAATAATAAACGGGATCGGCGGTGAAATAAGCCAGAGCACCGCATACCGACTGATGACAAAGCTTGTTGAGGACGGTCTTGTTCACCGTACGGTCAAAGGTACCAGCAGAAGCTTTGTTTATCAGTATATAAGCGATAAAAAATGTGAAGGACATCTTCATATGAAATGCATCGATTGCGGCAAGGTCTACCACCTTGACAGCAATGTAACAGCACAGATACAAAACAATATTCTCAGCAGTACAAGCTTTGAGATTGATAACCACACCCTGCTTATGGGCAAATGCGGAATGTGTAAATAAGGGAGAATAAAATGAAAAAATTTGTTTCAATAATAATTATTGCGGCTGTATTGCTCGGTCTTTGTGCCTGCGGTACGACTGAAAATAAAGAGCAGGACGGGTTAAGCATAGTGTGCACCGCCTTTCCTCAATTTGATTTCATAAAGAACATTCTGGGCACTGAAGAAGGGCTTACCTTGCTTCTTGATGACGGCGGCGACCTTCACAGCTACGAGCCCACCGCTCAGGATATAATAAAAATTGCATCTGCGGATATATTTGTTTATGTTGGCGGAATCAGCGACCAATGGGTTGAAAGCGTGCTTGCATCCGCAAACAATAAAAGCCTCAAATCAGTTGCTCTTATGCAGCTTGTCGAAACATACGAAGAAGAATATGTGGCAGGTATGGAGCACGAGCACAATCACGAAGCTGAAAGCCGCCGCAACAAAGATGAACACATCTGGCTGTCACTTAAAAATGCCGCATCAATAACCGATCAGCTTTGCAATATCATCTGTGAAGCAGACAGTGAAAATGCAGATAAATATAAAGCAAACGCTCAGGCTTACATCAATGAATTGGACAAGCTTGATTCGGAATATCAGAACACGGTCCGCACTGCAAAAAGAAATACCCTGCTTTTTGCCGACAGATTTCCATTCCGTTACCTTACTGAAGATTATTCTCTTGAATATTATGCAGCATTTGCAGGCTGTTCATCCGAAAGTGAAGCAAGCTTTCAGACTATGGCATTTCTTATTGACAAAACAAAGGAACTGAATTTACCCGTTGTGCTTACAATCGACGGCTCTGACGGGTCAATAGCCAAAACCGTGTGTGAATCAAGCGGTGCAAAATCTGCCATGCTTGATTCATGCCAATCGGTTTCACTTACCGATATAGCAATCGGCACAACATACATCGGCATAATGAAAAACAATCTTGAAGTTTTACGGGAGGCTCTCAACTGATGGCTCTTATAAATGTATGCGGCGTTTCTCTGGGATACGAAGGAAAAGCCATTGTAACCGACCTTGATTTCAGCGTAGGCAAAGGCGATTACCTTTGCATTGTAGGCGAAAACGGCTCGGGTAAAAGCACGCTGATGAAAACCCTGCTGGGTCAGAAATCCGTTATTGCGGGCAAAATCGAATTCGGTGACGGACTCAAACAAAACGAAATCGGATATCTGCCTCAGCAAACCGAGGTACAGAAGGATTTCCCCGCTTCTGTAAAGGAAATAGTTCTTTCAGGCTGTCTTAACGGCTGCGGAATAAGACCCTTTTATTCAAGGGCTCAGAAAAAGCAGGCAGCGGATATTATGGAAAAGCTGAACATTTCAGACCTTTCAGGCAGATGCTACCGCGAGCTTTCAGGCGGTCAGCAGCAGCGAGTACTTCTTGCAAGAGCTTTGTGTGCAACAAAAAAGCTGCTTATTCTCGACGAGCCCGTAGCAGGTCTTGACCCCGTAGTAACCAAAAACCTCTATCATTTAATCACCGAAATAAACAAAGAAGGCATAACCGTAATAATGGTGTCTCATGATATTCACGCCGCCATTGAGTTTTCATCCCACATTCTTCACATCGGCAACAAGCCTCTGTTTTTCGGCACAAAAGAAGATTATGAAAACAGTGACGGATGCCACTGCTTTATCTGCGACGGAGGTTGTGACGAATGAATATAATTGAATCATTATCATCATATTTCAGCTACACCTTTGTCAGATATGCCATTGTTGCAGGTGTGCTTATTGCACTATGCGCCGCACTTCTGGGTGTAAGCCTTGTACTTAAAAGATACTCAATGATAGGTGACGGTCTTTCGCACGTTGCCTTCGGCGCAATAGCGGTTGCCGCCGTATGCGGCACGGCACCCATGACGGTTGCGTTACCCGTCACAATCGCAGCGGCAATACTTCTTCTGGGGCTGAATTCGAGCACAAAAATAAAAGGCGATGCCGCCATTGCAATGATATCCGTAGGCACTCTTGCTCTCGGTTATCTTTTACTTAATGTTTTTTCAACTTCGTCAAATGTCAGCGGTGATGTATGCACAACGCTTTTCGGTTCAACTTCAATTCTTACTCTTTCAAAAACCGATGTAATTCTTTGCCTCGCACTTACCGCTGTTGTAATTCTTGTTTTTGTTTTGTTTTATAACAGAATTTTCGCCGTTACCTTTGACGAAGGCTTTGCCTCTGCAACAGGCACAAATACCAAGGCATACAACACACTTATTGCGGTTGTAACTGCGGTTGTTATCGTGCTTGCAATGAACCTTGTAGGTGCACTGCTTATATCGGCACTGATTATCTTCCCCGCCCTTTCGGCAATGAGGCTTTTCAAAAGTTTCCGTTCAGTTATAATCAGCTCTGCAATTATCTCCGTCACCTGTGCGGTGGCAGGCATACTCGTTGCCATTCTTTACGGTACACCCGTAGGCTCCACCATTGTTGCGGCAGATATAGTTGCATTCATCATTTGCTTTGCCGCAGGCAAAATTACCAAAAGGTCATAAAAACACCTCCGATTGGGCGACACTTCACAAGGAAGTTAAGGTTTTTATCGATTCTTTTCCGTTAATACTTCACGAAAAAATCCCGTAATACTTGATGTATTACGGGGTTTTTGTCATTTTGTCTAAACGAAAAATAACCTGATAAAAACTGCTTCGCACCTTAAAAAGAGATAGTTTGGATATAGAACAAGGCGAAAAGCACAGGAATCCTTGACGGATTCCGAACATTTTCAACGCAGTTATATACCAAAATAGCCTTTTTAAGGCTTAAATTCCTTATGAAAGGTCGCCCTTTTCAGCCGGAGGTTATTTTATTCTGCTGTTTCTTCGGTAAGAACTTCGGGCTCTTCTTCCATTGCCTTTGCGAATTCCTCGCCGCTCATCTTCTCGTTTTCGAAAAGATACTGTGCAATAAGGTGAAGCTTATCCATATGCTCTGTGAGAATGTTTTCTGTTCTTGCATAAGCATTTCTGATGATAGCTTCAATTTCGTCATCAATCTGTGCCGCAACGCTTTCGGAATAGTTTCTTACATTGTTGTAATCCTTGCCGAGGAACACCTGATGTCCGTCACTGCCAAAGGCGATGGGACCGAGCTTTTCACTCATTCCGTATTTTGTAACCATACTTCTTGCGATTTCGGTTGCACGCTCGATATCATTTGAAGCGCCGGTTGAAATATCCCCAAGCACAAGTGCTTCGGCAACTCGTCCGCCGAGAAGACCTACAAGGCTGTCAAGCATTTCGTTCTTTGAGGTGTAGCTCTTATCCTCTGTGGGTCTGTAGAGTGTGTAGCCGCCTGCCATACCTCTTGGAATAATGGAAATCTGATGAACGGGATCCTCGTATTCAAGATAATAGCTTGAAACTGCGTGACCTGCCTCGTGATAAGCGGTCAGTTTCTTGGCTTTTTCGGTCATTTTATGTGATTTCTTTTCCGAACCTACCTGAACCTTGAGTGCTGCCTCATCAATTTCTTCCATCGTAATTGCTTTCTTATCGCGTCTTGCGGCAAGAAGTGCTGCTTCGTTAAGAAGATTTTCAAGGTCTGCACCTGTGAAGCCTACGGTTGCGTGAGCAATGCTGTTAAGGTCAACATCGGGAGCAAGAGGCTTTTTCTTTGCGTGAACTTTAAGAATTTCAGTTCTTCCCTTGGTATCGGGATAATTAACAGTTACCTGACGGTCAAATCTGCCGGGTCTGAGAAGTGCGGGGTCAAGAATATCAGGTCGGTTTGTGGCGGCAATTACGATAACGCCTTCATTTGCGCCGAAACCATCCATTTCAACAAGAAGCTGGTTAAGGGTCTGCTCTCTTTCATCGTGTCCGCCGCCCATACCTGCACCTCTGTGGCGACCTACAGCATCAATTTCATCAATGAAAATAATTGAAGGCGAGCTTTTCTTTGCCTGGTCAAAAAGGTCACGGACCCTGGAAGCACCCACACCTACATACATCTCAACAAAATCGGAACCTGAAATTGAGAAGAAAGGTGCATCAGCCTCACCTGCAACAGCTCTTGCAAGCAGGGTTTTACCTGTACCCGGAGGGCCTACAAGAAGCACGCCCTTGGGAATTCTTGCGCCGAGAGAATCAAACTTTGAAGGATTTTTAAGGAACTGAACAATTTCTTCAAGCTCCTCTTTTTCTTCATCTGCACCTGCAACATCCGCAAAGGTTGTTTTTCTCTTTTCATCCTTTGCCTGCTTGATTCTTGCCTTGCCGAAACTGAGAGTGCGGTTATTCTCGTTGCTCATTGTCTGGTTCATACGCTTGAACATAACGAAGGTGAGAATACCCATAACTGCAAGAAGAAGTAATGTGGGTACGATATTATAGAGCCACTGACCCGTTGTGCCTGCAATATATTTTGCCTTTACGGGATTATCGGGGTTCTGTCTGTTATGCTCTATAACACCGCTGTGAATATCTTCAATAAAGAGATTAACACTGGGTACTGAAAAGTTTTTTTCTGCAGTTTCGCCCTGAAGCTTGTAGGTAAGAGCACCGCTGCTCAGGTTAAGAGAATATTCGATTACTTTACCTTCGTCAAAAAGAGCAACAATCTGGTAGTATTCGGTTTTTTCCTGCTTCTGAGCAGTCATAAAATAAGCAATACCGCTGATAAGCATAAGCGGAATAAGCACATATGCCAGAATTGACGAAAAGCGCCTTTTCTGTGTGCCCGGATTAGTCTTTTTAGGATTCAATTTGAACAATCACTCCTTGATCTATCTTTCCCCACGGGTTAAGAATTATTTTTCATATACACTTCTTTTGAGAACGCCTATGTAAGGCAGATTTCTGTATTTTTCATCGTAGTCAAGACCGTAGCCCACAACAAATTCATCGGGAACTTCGGCACCTAAATAATCCACATAAATATCGTCGACCACTCTTTGTTCGGGCTTATCAAGCAATGTGCATATCCTGATACTTTTGGGATTTCTGCTGAGCAGAATTTTTTTGATGTAGCTGAGAGTTTTACCTGAATCCAGAATATCCTCAACTATAAGAACATCCCAGCCTTCAAGGTTGATATCAAGGTCTTTTACGATTTTGACAACACCGGATGATTCTGTTTTATTGGCATAGCTTGAAACGCACATAAAATCTGTGGCACAGGGCACGGTGATCGTTCTCATAAGATCTGCCATAAACACAACGGAACCTTTGAGCACACCGACAAGAAGCAGGTTTTTATCTTTGTAATCCTCACTTATTTGTGCACCAAGACGATTCACAATGTTTTTCAGCGTTTCTTCACTGTATATCTTTTCAACATCGTTAAGCATTTTCACACATCACGTCTTTCAATACGTATTATCATAACCTTTTTTGTGTTTTTATCAACGGTAACGCTTTGGGATATTCCTGCACCTTCAACAAGAAAAACACCGTCATCATCCGCAAAAACCGCAACACCGTTTCTCTTTTCAGGCGGAATTGCAAGCTCGTTGAAAAGCTTTTTTAGGGTTTTGGTGCATTTTCTTGATGCAAGTGCTATGAAATCGCCGTCAATACGGCTTCTCACTACTGCCCTGCCGTGTATTTTATCACAATCAATATAATATTCCAATACCGATTTTGAAATGTTTTGTAAATTATTTATTTCTTCTCTGTTAATAATCTCTGCAGTAATTACGGCAGAGCCAAAATCCAGCCTTTCACATAGTTCGGTTTCAGGGATTTCCTCGCAGGCAGACGGGAAATCAAGCACTCCCCTGCGAACTCTTACGGTAACACCGCCGTTAATCTGTATCGAACCGCCGTTTTTCAGCAATACGCAGATTTTATCAATGAATTTATACTCGGGTGTAACACCTTTACAGCTCTCAATTATGTTTATCAACGCCCTCTTTTTGACAGGCATCGCCGATAAACCAAGTAAAGATGCAGAATATCCGCCTTCGCACTTTGCCTTTTCAACCGTTTCATATGCAAGAGACAAAAGAAAAGCCTCATCTTCATTAATGGCAGAAATACATCTGCCTGCGCTTTTTTCAAAAGAAGGGTTTATATGCCTGAATTCTTTCACAACGTTGTGCCTGATTCTGTTGCGAGTGTACACAACATCATCGTTGGTTGCGTCCGTCACATACTCAATGCCGTTCTTTACGCAATATTCAAAAATTTCATCCTTAGTGCAGTCAATAATCGGTCTGACAATATTGCCTCTAATCTCAGGAATTGAACAAAGCCCGCGCAAAACACTGCCTCTTGCAAAATTGAAAAAGAAGGTTTCAACTCTGTCACTGAGGTTATGTGCCGTGGCAATAATAATATTATCTCCCAACGAGTTAAAAAACTCATAACGTACATTTCTGCCGCATTCTTCCAGACCCATCCCCTGCTCTGCGGCAAGGCTTGCAACATCCGCACGCTTCACATAAAGCTTTACGCCCATTGCGGCACACTTTTCGCGCACAAAATTCTCATCACCGTCTGCCGCATCACCGCGAAGGCAGTGATTGACGTGTGCAGCACAAAGACTGAAGCCGAATTCATCTTTGATTTCATTGAGAATGCTGAGCAAAGCCATTGAGTCGCTGCCACCCGAAACCGCGGCAACAACAGCTGCGCCTTCGGGAATCATATCTTTAACTCTTGCTTTAACTTTATCAATCATCCAGATTCTTCTCCAACTGCAGGAAGAGGGTGTGCTCGCCGTCCCAGGCAAATTCTACCGTACCCGTTTCACCGTGACGGTTTTTAGCAACAATAACCTCTGCTATGTTCACATCCTGACGAGGTGCTTCGGGCTCATCGTTATCGTCTTTTTCACCGCTGTAATAATCGGGTCTGTAAAGCATCATAACGATATCCGCATCCTGCTCAATTGAGCCTGATTCACGAAGGTCGGAAAGCTGAGGTCTGTGTGACTTGCCTCTGCCTTCGGTACCTCTGGAAAGCTGTGCACAGCAAACAATAGGTATGTTAAGGTCTTTTGCCATCATCTTGAGGTTTCTTGTAATTTCGCTGACTTCCTGCACACGGTTTTCCGTTCGTGTACTGCCTTTGATAAGACCGAGATAGTCAATAATAACACATTCAACGCCGCCCAGACGCCTTGTTTTTGCCTTCATTTCGGGAACGGTAATGGTTGAAGTATCGTCAAAATAAAGCTCACAGTCATTGAGTGCGCTTGTTGCCATACCAAGCCTTACCCATTCATCCTGAGAAATATTGCCGTTTCTCATCTTATGGCTTGAAACTCTTGCTTCCGTGCCGAGAACACGCATTGCAAGCTGTTCCTTTGTCATTTCAAGAGAGAAAAACAGAACTTTACGCTTACCGATTGCCGCAACATTGCGCGCAAGGTTCAGTGCAAAGCTTGTTTTACCCATTGCGGGACGGGCACCGATAAGCACAAGGTCGGATTTATTGAGACCTGTAAGAATTTTATCAAGATCACTGAAACCCGTTGTGTAGCCTTTGTAGAGATCTTTATCTTCGCCCGTTATTTTTTTGAGAGTATCGTAAACATTGTTTACAATGATATCCTTAAGCTTTGACGGTGCGTTTGAGGTTTTACCCTGACGGATGTTGTAAATCTTCTGCTCCGCATTATCAAGCAGTGCATCGGCAGTTTCTTCCTGAGAAACCGCGCTTTCGATCGTTTCAGACGAAATACCGATAAGTGTGCGCATATAGAATTTTTCACGCACGATTTTGGCATACATCTCAACATTCGCCGTTGAGGGCACCATCTGAGCAAGCTCAAAAAGATAATTTCTTCCCGAACCGTTGTCATAGACGCCCTGCTGAACAAGAAGATCAAGCACAACGAGAGGGTCAATGGTTCTGCCCGTGCTGTCAAGGGTTATCATTGCAGAAAAGATTGCCGAATGCTGAGGAAGATAGAATGAATCGGGGTTTATGTAAACCGCCGCCTGAGAAAGGCACGAAGGTTCAACAAGAATACTGCCCAACACAGCCTGCTCTGCCTCGGCACTGAACGGCATCTGAATATTATCGAGGGAAAACATTCCGTTATCTGCCATTGTTATTCTCCGTTCGGATTAGAATTTTACTCCTGTACGCTGACATACATTGAAGCCGAAATACCGTTATAGAGCTTGACCTCTACGGGGTATGTGCCGAATGCCTTTATATCTTCAACAACAACCTTACGCTTATCAAGAACAATGCCGTATTCCTTTGAAATAAGACCTGCAACATCCTTTGACGTTACGGAGCCGAAAAGCTTGCCGCCGGCACCGCCCTTTGCGGTAAGTTTTACGGTTTTGCCTTCAAGCTTTGCCGCATTTGCCTTTGCTGCCGCAATTTCGGTATCAATACGGTGCTTTTCCGCAGCTTCTCTGTTTTTAAGCTCGCTCATTGCCTGAGCATTTGCTTCCATTGCAAGCTTTCTGGGGAAAAGGAAGTTTCTTGCGTAGCCGTCTGATGTATTGACAAGCTCGCCTTTTTTGCCAAGACCTTTAACGTCCTGAATGAGTACAACTTTCATAATTTATATCTCCTTAATTATTTTCGAAAAAATTGTCTATCGCACTGCAGAGTACATTATTTGCAGACTCCATTGTGCTCCCTTTAAGCTGGCACGCCGCCATAGTCTGATGACCGCCGCCACCCAGGGACTCCATAATAACCTGAACATTTATTTCTCCGAGACTGCGTGCCGAAATGTTCACACAGTCACCGTTTTCAAATATTACAAATGAAGCTTTTATTCCGCTGACTTTAAGAAGTTCATCCGCCGCCTGAGCCGCAATTACTCTTACATCCGGCGATTCAAAATCAACCTTTGATACCGCACACCCCTTATAGTTTTCAGCGGAGGAAATAACCCTTGTTTTCAGTTTGTTGACTTCAAGTGAATTTGCAAAAAGCTTTTTGACGCTTATCATATCTGCCTTTTTATCTTTGAGGTATGCCGCCGCCTCGAAGGTGCGTACACCCGTACCCATTACAAAGTCCTTGGTGTCAAGCATTATACCCGAAAGCAGCGCCTCCGCAACACCCTTTTCAATTTTTATATCGGGGTTTATATACTGCAGAAGCTCCGTCACCATTTCACAGGCTGAGGATGCGTTGGGATCGTGGTAGAAAATAACCGCATTCTCAATTTCGGATTTTGAGCGTCTGTGATGGTCGATAACAACCTTTGTTTCAGCCTTTTCAAGAATTTTCGGAAATTCCACAAAAGTTGAAATATGAGTATCGGTAACAATGAGAAGGCTTTTTCTGTCCATAAGGTCAAGCGCCTTTTCCTGACCTATGATAACACTGCCCTTGTTTGCGCCGTCAAGCCTTTCTATGAGGGTTGATGCAAGGGTCTTTTTTCTGTCTGTTGCTATGTAAGCAGGTATGCCCAGACTTTCACAGGCACAGACTATACCTACCGCAGAGCCGATTGCATCAAGGTCTGTATATGAGTGACCCATAACGATTACATTGCTGCTTGATTTTATAAGCTCCGCAAGCGCCGAGCCTACCACACGACTTTTAACCTTATTGCGTTTTTCGGCACTCTTTGACACGCCGCCGATATAATCGAAGCCGTCTTTATTCTTTATTGCAACCTGATCGCCGCCTCTGCCCAGAGCCATCTCAAGGGCTTTTCTTGCGCCCTTTTCACAGGCTCGGATGCTTTCGCCGCCGGAAACACCTATTGAAAGGGTTGCTCCCGCCTTTGTTTCTTTGTATTCGTAATTTCTGACTGTTTCAAGAATGGTAAATCTTTCTTCAGTCATACGGCTGAAATTCTGCTGCTCCGTTATAATCAGGTAACGGTCTTCACTCACCTTTTTCATTACACTGCCGTAAGACTCTGCCCAATCGTCAAGCGTACCTTCAATGCGGCTTCTTATTTCCGCAAGCTCACTTTCTCTGAAATCGCTTCTTGAACCGTCAAGATTATCCATCTCAATAAGAACCGCATAAGGTCTTGAATTGAAGTAGTCAAGCTCTGTCTTTTTAAGGTTTGTGTTATCGAGATAATAAAGAGCTGTGTAGCCCTTGCCCGATGACCTGTAAGGGATTGTATAAACCGTGTAATATCTGCCGTCAACAAGCACGCACACGTTCTCACGGTTGACGATTGAATCGACAGTCACACCGTTGGTGAAGGATTTTATATTCTCAGCAGAAGTGATTTCACCCTTTGAAATTTCATTCAGAAACTTCTCGCTGCACCAGGTTATTGTTCCCGCTTCATCGCATACCGCAACGGGAAACGGTGCGTTTGAAAGAACCTTCTGGTCGGTGTAATCAAGTTTTTTTGCTGTTTTTATAATGAATTTTTTATATCTGCTTTTAGCTGAAAACGCTCTGTAAAGCGCAATTACAATTACGAGAGCAAAGGCAAGGCATTCCGCAGCCGCAAGACGCTTTTCAACCAAAAAAGTCATTGCTATAAAGACCGCAGAAATACCGGCAGTCACAAATATAAGCAGGCTGTCATACCAAAAACCCTTGAATTTCATTTAGACCTCCATAATAACGGGAAGAATCATGGGACTTCTCTTTGTTTGCTCATATACAAAATGAGAAACCGCATCTCTGAGCTTGCCCTTGATTGCATTTATATCGCTGATGTTGCTGTAATAGCAGGTTTCAAGTGCCTTTTCAGCAACCTTGCGTGCCTGAGCGATAAGCTCCTCATTCTCTTTGACATAAACGAAGCCTCTCGAAATAACCTCGGGACCTGCAATAAGCTGACCCGTTTCGTAATCAACGGAAGCGGTGACAACGATAATACCGTCCTGACCGAGATGTTTTCTGTCTCTGAGCACAACACTGCCTACATCGCCTACGCCGTAGCCGTCAACAAAAACTCTGCCTGCCGGCACGGGTGACGCACTCTTGATTGACTGATTTGTGATTTCGGCAACATATCCGTTATCGGCAATAAAGATATTTTCGGTGCCTATTCCCATACCCTCGGCAAGCATTGCATGCTTACGCAGATGCTTCTGCTCACCGTGAACGGGAATAAAATACCTGGGCTTTACAAGACCCATTATGAGTTTCAGTTCTTCCTGGCAGGCGTGACCCGAAACATGAACATCATACATCTTCTCATAAATGACCTGAGCACCCAGTTTAAGAAGCTCATTAACGACCTTACCTACGGTTTTTTCGTTACCGGGAATGGGAGTTGCCGAAATGATAACATAATCGTTGGGTCTGATTTCAACCTTCTTGTGATCTGAGAAAGCCATTCTCGAAAGAGCCGACATAGGCTCACCCTGACTGCCCGTTGTGATGACAACAATATCCTCGGCGGGATATTTGTTGATTAAATCGGCATTAATCATAACATTATCGGGAATGTTGAGATAGCCAAGCTGTGCACTGATATTAACAACATTTTCAAGGCTTCTGCCGATTATTGCAACCTTTCTGCCGAGAGAATAGGCAACATTTATAATCTGCTGAACTCTGTGAATATTTGAAGCAAAGGTTGCTACTATGATTCTGTTTTTACCTGCCTTGCGGAAAAGCACATCAAATGACTCGCCAACCTTGCGCTCGCTTTCAGTGTATCCGGCCCTTTCTGCGTTGGTGGAGTCGGAAAGAAGACAAAGCACACCTTCGTCTCCGAGCTGTGCAAATCGCGAAAGGTCAATCATTCCGCCATCAATGGGTGTACTGTCAACCTTGAAATCACCTGTCTGGATAACCGTGCCGCATTCACACTTGATTGCAAGTGCAATTGCATCGGGAATTGAATGGTTGACATGAATTGCTTCAACCTCAAAACCGCCAAGCCTCACCACATCGCCGGGTGCAATTTCATTAAGCTTGGCACTGCTGAGAAGACCGTGTTCCTTAAGCTTGCCCTGAATAAGACCGATGGTCAGCTTGGTACCGTATACGGGAATGTTGACAGTTTTAAGTAAGTAAGCAAGACCGCCTATATGATCTTCGTGACCGTGGGTGATAACAATACCCTTTATCTTATCAGAATTCTTTTCCACATAAGAAAAATCAGGAATAACCAGGTCAACGCCCAGCATTTCGGGGTCGGGGAAAGCAAGTCCGCAATCCACAAGGAACATATCATCCTTATACTCATAGAGGGTCATATTCTTGCCCACTTCATTAAGACCGCCGAGAAACGCAATTCTTACGGGTGTTTCATCAATCATTGCCGGTTTTCTGTATTTCTTCGCAGAGCCGTTTCTGTTTTTTGAAAAATTCTTTCTGTAAGATCTTTTTCCCGAATCCTGAGCCTTCTTGTTTTTAGTCTGATTTTTGGGATTATCTTTAACTGCTCCGTTACTTTTGGGCTGATTGTTTTTATTTGTTTTTTTCTGCATATATTCTCCTTTACCTGAAAATTCGGTGTATATAAAACTCAAATTATGTTCCGTTTGCGGGGCAGTGCTCCTGCCCCACGGTATATTTTATCTTTTTACGGTTATAAAGTCAAGATATATTTATTATATATATTAAACTTTGTCGTTTGCGGTATTGATAACTTCCTCAAAACCTGCACAGATTTCCTCTGCGGTTTCCGCAGTATCAGCCTCTGCAAGCATACGCACACTTTCTCCTCCCCTTTCGGGAATAACAAGCAAGCTTCCGTCATTGCGGATAATTTTTATGCCTTCACGGTCATTTCCCGTTTCTCCTACCCTTTCACCTGCAAGGTCAAAAAGATACGACGGTGAAAAATTGATTTTTACGGTTTTCCTCACTATATGCCTTTGGGGAAGCTCCGAAATCAGTTTATCGAGCCCGCAGTTTCTCTCTTTCATAACCGAAAGCAGTTTCATTGCAAGAAAAAGACCGTCTCTGACAAAAGGTTGTTTTGCCGCAAGATGCCTTGCTTTTGCATCCGCACCATCGGCAGGAGTTGAAAGATACCTGTAAACTCTTCTGCCATACTTAGCTGCAAGCAGCTCCAGAAATTCCGGTGAATCATAAGGCACTGCAACATCCTTGCCTTTGCACATTTCATCATTGCAGGCAGCGGCAAGCAATTTTTCGTAATCATACTTTTTTTCGCCATAAACCGCAGTCAGTTTTGTGCCGTCGGGGCTTATTTTGAACACCGTGTTTCCTTTTTCTTCCGCACCCGACTTTGAAACGCAGGAAGAAACGAGATTCTTTATAGCAGGATTTTCGCATTCGAAAACCACTGTTTCTGTCAGCCCGTCAGGTGCCAGCATCATAAGAGCCTGTGTGTATAAATGCTTCATACCCGACATATCCGAAGGTTCTTCAAATTCAGCATCGGAAGCTTCTCTGAATTCACATTTTGACATTGCCGCTTCAAGCTGTCTTTCAAGCCTGCAGGGTATATTCAGACCGCCGTATGAACAAACATCAATGTATCTCTCGTCTTCTCCGCAGGCAAAAGCACCGACTTCGAGCCCGCAGATATTGACAAGATACTTGAACTGCGACTCAAAACACTCACCGAAATCCCATACCGCGGCACCTGTTTCACCAATACCTGCCACTAATGCACGGCACATTATGCGTGAATAAGGTGTACCGTCACAAGCCACTGCAATTTTACGACTTTCAATCACACTGCCGAGGGAAGAACCCAGCCGTACACAGTTTTCCGCATTCAGCCTTATGCCGCAGCCCTCGCCTACTCTGCCGCCGCTGAAATATTCGGCCTTCACATTGCCGTACTTTATATTTGAGTTTACGGTAGCACCTCTGCCCACCACCTTACCGGGCCATACACTTACCCCCGGCTTTACGCATACATCCTCACCTATGACACAGCCCGAACCTGCAACACTGTTTTCATACATCGAGCATCTGCTTCTCAGCGCCGCACCCGAACATATAAGCGCACCGGTTACGGATGTATCTGAAGCAAAACAGCAATTGTCAGAAACAACGGAATATCTTACCTTTGAGTTCCTGCCTATGCTGCATCCGTCACCTATGACCGCATACGGGCCGATAACCGCACCGTCGGAGATTTCGGTGTTATTGCCGATATACACGGGAGGAATGATGCTGTAATCTCCCGAAGGCAGGCGTTTTCCCGTATAAATTCCTTTTGCCGTTTCGCCCGGCAAAGGCTTTATTCTGCCGTCAAAAGCATCTCTCTGACACTTCAGATATGCTTCAATATTGCCTACATCACACCAATAATCCGATGTATGATAGCAGTAAATCGGCATTCCTCTTTCAAGCATAAGAGGAAACAAATCCGACGCAAAATCATAAGGTTTTCCCTTGGGAATCAGTTCAAGACACTTGGGGCTGATAACATAAACTCCCGTATTTGCAAGATTGCTTACCGCCTGACTCCACGAGGGTTTTTCAATGAACCCCGTCACACGGTTTTCCTTGTCAACTCTTACAACACCGTATTCTCTGGGGTCGGATGCCTCAACCGCAACAACGGTAACCGCCGCACCGCTCGCTTTATGATATGACATAATCTTGCTTAAATCAAAACTGCACAGTGCATCACCGCTGATAACAAAAAACGGCTCCTCAAAATCGTTTGCCGCATTTCTTACACTTCCGGCAGTGCCCAGAGGTTCATCCTCTCTGATAAAATCAAGCTTAAGCCCTTTGTAGCCGTCTTCATATGACTCCTCAATCATATGAGGCAGATACCCAAGGGTAACTGCGGCGTGCTTCACTCCCCCTGCACAAAGCAGGTCAAAAATGTATTCAATAATGGGTTTGCCGAGAATTTTTGCCATAGGCTTCGGCAATGTGCAGGTCAGAGGTCTGAGTCTTCTGCCTTCACCGCCTGCCATAATCACTGCTTTCATAACATCCGTCCTTTCGCAGAAAATATTATTGGCGAAAAATCTGAAAATAACCCCGTTTGCTATTGTTTATTGAAAAAAACAGTGATATAATTAACAATCATAATTTATTTCGGAGAATTTTATGGCAGAACTGAAAAAGGTTGATATATTTACAGACGGCGCCTGTTCGGGCAACCCCGGTCCGGGAGGATGGGGTGCCATTCTTCGTTACGGCGGTCACGAAATGGAGCTCAGCGGCGGAGAAAACCCCACTACCAACAACCGTATGGAACTGACCGCCGTTATCGAGGCATTAAAAAAATTGAATCAGAAATGCGATATCACCATATACACCGATTCAAAATATGTTGCCGATGCATTTTTGCAGGGCTGGATATGGAACTGGATGAAAAACGGCTGGAAAAAAGCGGATAAAAAACCTGTTCTCAATCCTGAATTATGGCAGGAATTGATAACCGAAATCCGTAAGCACGAATACAAAATCATATGGGTCAAGGGTCATGCGGGGCATCCCGAAAATGAACGCTGTGACAAGCTGGCAACAGCCCGCGCAGCCGAATATAACACATAAAAAGGAAGGGAAAAAATGAAAAGATTAATCAGCATCATTCTTGCGGCAGGGCTTATTTTCAGCCTTTGCACACCTGCTTTTGCGGCAAAAAGCTGCAACTGCGGACACACACCTGTTGTTTACATTCCCGGTTTCGGCGAACCTGTTTACAACGAGCTCGACAGTGAAGAACCCGTTTCGGTTTTCCCTCCCTCCGGCGATGCAATAGCTAAATCAGTGCCCGACCTGCTTATGGCTGTTATGGGCGGTCTGCTTGTCGGAAACGACAGAATTTTCGGTAAGTACGCAATAAAAGGGGCAGAAAAAATGCTTGGTGCGGCGGCCCTCAATCCCGACGGCACGGCAATTGAAAATTCAGGTGTTGATTTTGACGGAGTTGAAGAAGATTTACATAAAATCGCTCACACTCTCACCGACGAGGATATCGACGATAAGTATTTCACATTCCTTTATGATTGGCGTCTTTCTCCCGTTGACAACGCAAAACTTCTCAGAAATTTTGTTAACGAAGTGAAGGCAACAACGGGTCACAAAAAGATTTCCTTTGCCTGCCACAGCCAGGGCAATACGGTGCTTATGTCATACCTTGCGCTCTACGGCGGAAAGAATATTGACAAAATCGTATGCCTTTCCCCTGCTTACAAAGGTCTCTCCCTTGTAGGTGCACTCTTTACAGAAAAAATTTCCGTTTCACACAAAGGCGATGCGCTTGAAACATACCTCAAAGGCATTATGGGTTATGAAGATGCAAAAAGTCAGCTTATCGGTGCCGTTGTGTCACTTATCAATGATTACGGTCTTGTGGATTTTGTGCTGAACTATGTTCAGAAAATGCTTGATGCTCAGCTCGACAAGGTTTTTGACGAATGCCTTATCGATATTTTCGGAACAATGCCCGGTCTGTGGTCATTTGTACCCGATGAGTATTATGACGAAGCAAAAGAAACGATGCTCAAGGGCGATAAAAAATATGACGGTCTTGTAAAGAGGATAGACTACTATCACGACAACGTGCAGACAAAGGTTGAAATAATTCTTAAACAAGCTAAAGCTGACGGTGCAAAAATCATCATCAGTGCAGGCTATAATATTTCATCAATTCCTGTTACATTTGAACCCGCCGGACAGTCAGATTTTCTCATTGATACAAAGTACATGACACTCGGTGCAACCTGTGCACCCATAAACGGCTCTCTCGGTGAAAACTACAAACAAGCAAACAGAAAATGCGGTCACAATCATCTTTCTCCCGACGGAATAATCGATGCTTCAACCTGCGCATTCTCCGAATACACTTGGTTTGTAAGAGACAGCGGTCATTCGGATTTGGATGAAGAATATCTTGAATTCATCAACTGGACACTCAACTATAAAGGTCAGCCCACGGTGCGTTCAAGCAAACTTTATCCCCAGTTTATGATGCTTACGGGCAGTGATGAACTCAAGCCCGCAAGCAGCGATTTACCTGTGGAAACACGAAGCGACGAGGCTGTAATAATTGCCTCAACCATAAGTCTGATAAAAGAATCATTTTAACGATAAGTGCCTTGCCGAAGCAAGGCACTTTCTTTTATGTCATACATTGTCCCGATTTTGCATATGTTTTACGGAAAAGCAATAAAAATGTGAACTCGGAGGACTTGAAATGGCAAACAGTAATATTTATCAGGATATTGCCGCCCGTACCGGAGGCGATATTTACATCGGCGTTGTGGGACCTGTGAGAACAGGTAAATCCACCTTTATCAAGAAATTTATGGAATCCATGGTCTTGCCTCACATTGACGATGAATCCCGCCGCGAAAGAGCAACAGACGAACTGCCACAATCATCGGCAGGACGCACTATTATGACAACGGAACCCAAATTCATTCCCGAAGATGCGGTTGAAATCAATCTGCCCTCAAACTCAAAAATGAAGGTAAGAATGATCGACTGTGTCGGATATATCGTTCCCTCGGCATTGGGATACATAGAGGGTGAAGCGCCGAGAATGGTAAAAACGCCGTGGTACGAAGATGAAATCCCTTTCAATATGGCGGCAGAAATCGGCACACAAAAGGTTATTACCGAGCACTCGACAATAGGTCTTGTTGTTACCACTGACGGCTCAATAAGCGAAATCCCCCGTCAGGAATACGCAGAGGCGGAAAAACGTGTTATCGGCGAACTTAAAGCACTTGAAAAACCTTTTGTTGTGCTTCTCAACTGCAAATCTCCCTCGTCCCCTGCCGCCGTTTCACTTGCAGCCGAAATGTCGGAAAACTACGGTGTGCCTGTTGTACCTGTCAACTGTCTCGAGCTTACGGGAGAAGAAATCAGCGGTATTCTGTCGGAAATTCTGTTTGAATTCCCCATTAAAGAAGTAAAAATCGACCTTCCTGCCTGGATTACATCCCTTGACAGAGAGCATTGGCTTCGCTCCGACATATTCGGCAAAATAAGCTCTCTTGCGGAAAATCTGAAAAAAGTAAGCGATGTCAGAATCTTTGCAAACCGCATTTCAGACAGTGAATATGTTGAAAAATCAACGGTAGATAACATTAATCTTTCCGAAGGCGCTGCGGGAATATCGGTTGCGCTCAATCCATCACTTTTCTTCAAAATTCTTGAGGAAGAAACGGGTGTTTCTGTCGAAAACGAGCAGCAGCTTATGAAGAAAATGAAGGAGTTTTCTGCGGCACAAAGCGGCTATAAGCGTATTCAGGATGCCCTTGATGAGGTTGAAGCCACGGGCTACGGAATTGTGCTTCCCGATGTTGATGACCTTACACTGGAAGAACCCGAAATAATGAAGCAGGGCGGAAGGTACGGTGTCAGACTCAAAGCGAGCGCACCCTCACTCCACATTATGAGAGCGGATATACAAACAGAGGTTGCACCCATTGTAGGCTCAGAAAGCCAATCGGAAGAACTGATAAAATATCTGCTGAAAGAATTCGAAGAAAACCCCTCAATGATTTGGCAATCAAACATTTTCGGCACGTCATTACACAGACTTGTGAACGAAGGTCTTCACAACAAGCTTTACCGTATGCCTTCGGATGCACGACTCAAACTGCGTGAAACTCTTGAAAGAGTCATAAATGAAGGCTGCAGCGGACTGATTTGCATAATTTTATAAAAATCGAAGGAGCTGTCTCAGTATAAAACTGAGGCAACTCCTTTTTATCATTTTCGCTTGATAAATACCGTTATGTTTCCGTTGATAAGTGTTATTTCGGTGTAATATCCGTCTTCGCTGTAAGCGGCATAATAGCCCTTGCCCTCCGAAGATTTTTGGTCAAATCCGGCTTTTTTTACCTTGTCAATATATTTTTTGAACTTACTGTCAGAACATTTTGCTCCGAAAGAATAGCTTATACCCTCTTTGTAGTTTTCGGTTATTTCGCTGTCAAATTTGAAAGAAGGAAGAACATCCGCAAAATTATTGTGTATTCTTGTTATTCTTTGTGAGACTATATTCGACTCGGTAAAGCCGGTATTGCCGCCGTCAATTTTTTTGCAGGCGGTAAAGCTTAACACAACCGCAGCCATACATAAAGCAGAAACAATTTTTTTCAGCATAATTATCCTCCACACATAATTCTGTATATATTTTATCACATTTGTCCGTTTTAAGCAAGCGCAGGATTTTTTGCGAATATTTATGCATTATATTAAACAAAAATGTTGACATTCTTACAATTAAATTGTAAAATTTTAATTAACCTATTATGATTGGGAGGTTATTTAATGGCAACAGAACTCAAAAAGAAATACGGTCTGCTTACCGCAATCTGTATGGTTGTAGGTATAGTAGTAGGCAGCGGTGTTTTCTTCAAGGCAGAAAAAATTCTCCAGGTTACGGGCGGTAACCTGAAACTCGGTATCCTTGCATGGGTTATCGGCGGTATCATTATGATTATTTGCGCATACACCTTCTCCATTATGGCGACAAAATATGAAAAGGTCAACGGTGTTGTTGACTACGCAGAAGCTGCGGTGGGCGAAAAATACGCTTACCTTGCAGGCTGGTTCCTTTCAACAATTTATTACCCCACACTTACAATGGCTCTTGCCTGGCTTTCGGCAAGATTCACCCTTATTGTTTTTAACCAGGAAAACCCCGAAACAAGCGGTCTGTGTTTCGCACTTGCCTGCTTCTATCTCGTAGGCAGCTACGCTATGAATGCTCTTTCACCCATTATTGCAGGTAAATTCCAGGTTTCAACAACCTTCATTAAGCTGGTTCCCCTTCTCCTTATGGCTGTTGTTGGTACAATTTACGGTCTTTCAAACGGCACTCTTGTGAAGAATTTCACAGAACTTGTTGACCCTTCTGTTTTCACAGAAAACAATCTTACTCCCCCCGCCTCAAATTTTGATGCGATTTTCAGTGCCGTATGTGCAACGGTTTTCGCATATGAGGGTTGGATTATTGCAACATCAATCAACGCTGAAATCAAGGATGCAAAAAAGAATCTTCCCAGAGCTCTTGTTATCGGTGCAATCATCATCGTAGCAATATATGTTCTTTACTATGTAGGTCTTGCAGGTGCTGTTGACAACGAAACAATGCTTATTAACGGTATGACAGGTGCCAAGCTTGCATTTGCAAATGTATTCGGTAACATTATGGGTACAGGCATTTTTGTTTTCGTTATTATTTCGTGCCTCGGCACACTCAACGGTCTTATGCTGGGCTGCACAAGAGGTCTTTACTCACTTTCAACCAGAGGCAGAGGTCCCGCTCCCAAGGTTTTTGCAGATGTTGACAAAAACACAAATATGCCTGCAAACTCTGCAGTATTCGGTCTTCTTCTCTGCGCTGCATGGCTCTTCTATTTCTACTGCGCATCATTCAGCTCATTCAGTGATAAGCTGGGTATGTTTGCATTTGACCCCACAGAGCTTCCCATCGTTACAATCTATCCCTTCTATATCCCCATTTTCATCAAGATGATGACCAACAAGGAATTCAAGGGCATCAAACGTTTCGTTGCTCCCGTGCTTGCTATCGCCGGCAGTATCTTTATGGTTATTGCATCCGTTAAGGCACACGCAGGTGAAATCCCCGGCTACCTTATCATTTTCGCAGTAATTATGATTATCGGCATTATCTTTATGAAGAAAAAAGATATCGGTTTAAAGGTAAAAGCATAAAATGGAAAACAACAACAATACTCAACCCGCCGAGCCTACCTCAAAGGAGCTTATTGCAAGCGTGATTCCTGAGGACGGCGGAGTTGATATGCCCGAAAAAAAGAATAAAAGCAACGGCGGAAGACTCGTTTTTGAATTCAACAAAAATACCCTTAAATACATTGCGGGGCTTGCCGCACTTATAATTCTTTTTGCCTGGATCATAAACAATACAGATAAGGTTTCAGGCGTATTCAGCTTAATTTCCTCAGTTATCTCACCTTTTGTGACGGGCTTCTGTTTTGCATTTGTCATAAATGTACTGCTCAGACCCACCGAAAAGATATTTGATAAGATTTTCGGAAAATGTGACGAGAAAAAAAGAGCAAAAATAAGACGCCCCGTATGTCTTGTTCTCAGCACGGTTATAATTATCGGTCTGCTTTTTGCGTTGGTATTTATGATTATACCCGAATTCATCAACGCACTTCAGTCGCTTATCAAATCCGTGCCTCAGTATGTTGCACAAGTTGAAATATGGGCACATAAGCTTATAGCTTTTGCCGAAAGTCACGGTGTAACATTGCCCGAATTAAGCTTCAATTCCGGTAAGATTCTTGATACGCTCAAAAACTTTATCAACAGCAGCGGTATAGTTGACAAAACAATTGACTTCACCGGCTCAATTGTTACAGGTATCGTAAATCTTATTATCGCGATTGCGTTTTCACTCTATCTGCTTGCACAGAAAGAAAGACTTTCCGCACAAATCAAAAAATTCTTACAGGCATTTCTGCCCAAAAAGAATTCTGTTGACCGTCTTGCAAACCTTGTGGAAATTGCAGACAGAACCTTCACAAGCTTCATTACAGGTCAACTTACGGAAGCGGTTATAATCGGTGTACTTTGTTTCATCGGTATGCTGATATTCAAAATGCCGTACGCAGCTGTAATTTCGGTTCTTGTAGGCTTCACGGCGCTTATCCCCGTTTTCGGTGCATTTATAGGAACTGCACTCGGTGCGTTGCTAATTGTCTTTGATAACCCCATGAAGGCACTGTGGTTTGTTGTGTTCATTGTTGTTCTGCAACAGCTTGAAGGCAACCTGATTTATCCCAAGGTTGTAGGTAAATCCGTAGGTCTGCCCGGTATTTGGGTGCTTGTTGCGGTTTCAATCGGCGGTACTGCATTCGGTATCCCCGGAATTCTTCTCAGTGTTCCTCTCTGTTCGGTTGTTTACAATCTTACTGCTTACCTCGTCAAGGTAAGACTTAAAAAGAAAGAAGAACTTGAAACAGAATCAGCCAAAAAGCCTGAAAAGAAACACAAAAAATAAAAATTGCTCCCGATAGCATTACGGTTATCGGGAGTTTTTTCTTATACCCTTGATTTGTATTCGGGTGTTGTACACAAAAAATATCTACGCAGGCAAAAAAACACAAAAATGCAGTAAATTATTAAGCATAAATGCGGAATTTAGTGCATAAATTACTGTTGACAATAAAAATATATTTTGGTATAATGCTCTAACGAAGACCTGTCTTTTGTGGAAAGTCTGTCAGAGATTGTGCGTCAAGGGCTGAAAGCGCACTCAGACGAGTAGTAAGAACAGCAACACTTCAGCGGCACTCCCCCAACTGAATAAAAAGAGAGGATACTTTAATGTATCAACACGGGTGGCACCGCGGGTAATAATAACTCGTCCCGAGAATTTTTCAGTGAAAATTCTCGGGGCTTTTTATTTTTTAATTTATCAGTAATCGGCACTGCGCACGGCGGTGTCCGGACGGAGGTATGATAAAATGTACAGAACTCACCGTTGCAACGAAATAAGAGAACAGCATATCGGCCAGACCGTAATGCTTGCAGGCTGGGTAGACGTTATCCGTGACCACGGCGGCGTTCTTTTTGTTGACTTGCGTGATGAAACAGGCGTTACACAGGTTGTTGTTCACAACGAAAACCTGCTTAAAGGCGTCAGCAAGGAAACTGTTCTTTCTGTTGAAGGTATAGTTACAAAGCGTGACGAAAACACGGTTAACCCCAAAATCGAAACAGGTCTTGTTGAGCTTGTTGTTGATAAGCTTGAAGTTCTCGGCGTATGCAGCCGCGATCTTCCCTTTGAAATCGGCTCAACCGATACAAATGAGAACATCCGTCTCAAGCACAGATTTCTTGACCTGAGAAACCCTGCACTCCATAACAATATTCTCCTCCGTTCAAAAGTTATCGGTCATATGAGAAGACTTATGGAAGAAAGAGGCTTTCTTGACATTCAGACTCCTATTCTTACAGCTTCTTCACCCGAGGGTGCAAGAGATTTCCTCGTTCCCAGCCGTAAGCATCCCGGCAAATTCTACGCCCTGCCTCAGGCTCCTCAGCAGTTCAAGCAACTTCTAATGGTATCGGGATTTGATAAATATTATCAGATCGCTCCCTGCTTCAGAGATGAGGATGCAAGAGCTGACCGTTCACCCGGTGAATTCTATCAGCTTGACTTTGAAATGGCTTTTTCAACTCAGGAAGAAGTTCTTCAGGTTTGTGAAGATGTTGTAAGCGATATCTTCCGCACATTCTCGGATAAAAAAGTTACCGCTTCACCCTTCAAAAGAATTCCTTATGCGGAATCAATGGCGAAATACGGCTCCGATAAGCCCGACCTCCGCAATCCCCTTGTTATCTGCGATGTAACGGATTTGTTCAAGAGAGTCAAATTCAAGCCCTTTATGAACAAGTATGTAAGAGCTATTGTTGCACCCTGCAAGAACGAAAGATGGTTCTTCGATAAGTCACTTGCTTTCGCAACAAAGCAGGCAAAGATGGCAGGTCTTGCACATATTACTCTTCTTGATGCCGCAAACTACGGCTTCAAGGATGACCCCATCAGCAAGGTTATGACTCCCGATGAAATGAAAGAAATTGTTGAGCTTACCGGTGTTAAGGAAGGCGAAACAATCTTCTTCATCTGCGATACAAATGCAGAGGTTGCAAGTAAGAACGCAGGCGTTATCCGCACATGGCTGGGCAATGAGCTTGAGCTTATAAAGAACGATTCATTTGAATTCTGTTTTGTTGTTGACTTCCCCATGTACGAACACGACGAAACAACAGATAAAATTATTTTTACACACAACCCCTTCTCAATGCCTCAGGGCGGTCTTAATGCTCTTGAAACAATGGACCCCACTGAAATCCTTGCATATCAGTATGACCTTGTATGCAACGGCATAGAGCTTGCTTCCGGTGCAGTCCGTAATCACAGCCCCGAAATCATGAGAAAAGCTTTTGAAATTGCGGGATACAGTGAGGATGAGGTTGAAAGAAGATTCAGCGCACTTTACAACGCATTCCAGTTCGGTGCTCCCCCTCATGCAGGTATGGCACCCGGTGTTGACAGAATTGTTATGCTTCTTGCAGACACCGAAACAATCCGCGATGTTATTGCATTCCCCCTTGACGGTACTGCTCAGGATCAGATGCTCGGCGCACCCGGTGAAGTTACTGAACTTCAGCTCTTTGAAGCAAACGTAAGCATCAGAGGCAAGGGCAGCGTTGAAACTCTCGGCTCAGACGGCGGCGACAGCGGTTCATTCGCATCTGCGGTAAGCGGTGCAAAAGCAATCGTCAGCAAGAAAGACAGACTCGAAAGCCTTGAACAGGTTAACGAACTGAGCTTCACTGCCGACGAAAAGAAAACAATGACAAAGATATTTGAAAATATGCTCAAAGATGAAGCTGCACTTGAAAAGATTGACACAGCAGATGTTGAGCCTATGGTATATGTTATGCCTATGACCAACATTCTTCGCAGTGATAAGCGTGAACAGCCCTTTGAGCGCAAGGCACTCCTTGACGGCGCTCCTCAGAGTACAGAGGACAGCTGGCAGGTTCCCAGACTTGTAAAGTGAGGTGTTAAAAGTGGGATATTTTATTAATACAATCAATAAATCGGGCACTGTTGCCGTTGACGATACAATTCTTGTGAAGGATGTACCCGCAACCGCAGGCTCCCGTATGCTCGAAAATTTCAAGCCCCTTTTCAGCGCCGAAGCTGTTGAAAGGCTTGAAAAAGCAGGCTGTGAAATCGCAGGCAAAACCAATGTTGGCGAATTCGGACTTGATCTTGCAGGCGAAACATCATATTTCGGACCCGTAACAGAAAACGGCAGTATCAGAGGTGCGGCTGCTGAACTTATCGCAAAAGGTCAAATCAAGGCGGCAATCGGTGTTGACCTTAACGGTGCGCCCAGACGTGCGGCTGCTCTTTCAGATGTTGATTTCATTAAGCCTACCTACGGTACGGTTTCACGCTACGGAATTATCTCCTGCGCCGCTTCAGGCGAGCAGGTTGGTGTATATGCATCAAACGCTGCAGATATCAGGGATATCCTTGGTGTTATAGCAGGTCACGACAGTAAAGACGGCACAAGCCTTCCTCAGGAAAAATATGAATATTCTCTTGCTGAAGATATTTCATCAATGAAGGTCTGCATTATTGCCGAGCTTTATGAAAAGGCTGACAGTGATGTAAAGGCAAAGATTGATGCATATGCAGAAAAAATAAAGTCACTTGGTGCAACGGTTGAAACCGTTTCACTTGACTGCGTTGAGCAGGCACAAACTGCCTGGCAGATTCTTATGGCAGCAGAAACCTGCAACAATGTTTCAAGATTTGACGGTGTTAAATACGGCTACCGCACTCCCGAATACAAAAACATTGATGAGCTTTATGTAAAGAGCAGAACCGAAGCTTTCGGATTCCTCACAAAGGCAACTGTTATCTACGGTTCAGATGTACTTTCAAAGGGCAGATATGAAAACTGCTATGACAAGGCTCTCAGAATCCGCAGAGTAGTATGCGATAAGGTAAAAGCAATTCTTACATCATACGATGCAATTCTTACTCCCGTATGCGGCAAAACCGAATACAAGCCTTACGATGCACTCAGTGCATTTGAAAAGGTTTATGAGGAAAGTGTGTTTACCGCTATTCCCTCAATCACCGGTATGCCTGCACTTTCTGCAAAGGGTGTTCAGCTTATTGCAGATTCATTCAAGGAAAGCGTTCTTCTGAGCATTGCTCACGGCGTTGAAAGGACGGAGGCATAATTATGAAATACGAACTTGTTATCGGTCTTGAAACTCACGTTGAGCTTTCAACAGACTCAAAGCTTTTCTGCTCCTGCGGCGGTCATTCAAGCCCCAAGGAGCCCAACGACTGCGTGTGCCCTGCCTGCAGCGGTATGCCCGGTATGCTGCCCGTTACAAACAAGCATGCCATTGAACTGGCAGTAAAAGCAGGATTTATGCTTAACTGTAAAATCAATCAGTACACAACATTCGATAAAAAGAGCTACTATTATCCCGACCTTCCATGCGCATATCAGATTACACAGTGGTTCAATCCCATATGCGTTGACGGCTGTGTTGACCTTGGCGAAAGAAAAATCGGCATCAAGCAGATTCACGTTGAGGAAGATGCAGGTAAGCTTGTTCATGACGAAGCCACAAACACTTCGTTTGTTGACTTTAACCGTACCAGCGTACCCCTCATCGAAATCGTAAGCCGTCCCGACTTCCGCAGTGCAGATGAGGTTATCACCTATCTTAAAAAGCTTAAATCAAGCCTTCAGTTTGCAGGTATTTCGGAATGTGAAGAAGGCGCAATGAGATGCGACGTCAATATTTCCGTGCGTCCCGAAGGCTCAAATGAACTTGGTGTACGCTCGGAAATCAAGAATATGAGCTCGCTTTCCGAAATAAAGGATGCAATTGAATTCGAAAAGGTCCGCCACGTTGATGCCATTGAGCGTCACACCGAGGTTCTTGTTCAGGAAACACGCCGCTGGGATGATGTTAAAAGACGCACCTTCCCCATGCGTAACAAAGAAACTGCTGCGGATTACCGTTACTTCCCCGACCCCAACCTTATGCCCATCGTAATTGATGACGCTTGGCTTGAAGAAATCAGAGCAAGTATGCCTGCAACTGCAGAAGAAAAAGCAGGTCACTATGAGGAAATGGGAATTGCCGCTAAGGAAGCAGGCGTTCTCGCTTCTGACAGAAAGCTCAGCGATACCTTCGACAAGGTTGTTGCTATGGGTTGCAGCGCAAAAACTGCGGCTAGCTGGATTCTCACCGAATGCATGGGTCAGATGAAGCGTCTTGAGCTTACAAGCCTTGAAATCGAGCCTGCAAAGCTTGCAAGAATAATTGAGCTTGTTGAAGGCGGAGAAATTACCCGCGCTGCAGGTAAAAAGGTTCTTTCGGCAGTATTTGAAAACGATGTTGACGTTGATGCATACTGTGAAGAAAATTCACTTAATGCGAAGATTGACAACAGCTTCATTCTTGAAACGGTTTGCAAGGTAATTGCAGAAAACGGCAAAGCTGTTGAAGATTACAAAAACGGCAAGGTAAAGGCTATGCAGTCACTTTTCGGCTGTGTTATGAAGGAACTCAGAGGCAACGGTTCGCCCGATGTCATCAGAGAAATGCTTGAAGCAGAACTCAATAAATAAAAAATTGCCTACGGATAAAAAAATCCGTAGGCTTTTTTCATTTCACTGTGTTATTTTTATCCGTAACATTACCGACGCACTTGGTTTTAACCGAATACGGCGCATCAAATATATTATCGGTAATCACTGCTTCTTTCATATATTCAAGAAGGATAAGGTGGTTTCCTGTTGGCGGATTTTCAAATTTATTACCTGTTACGGTCAGCTTTCCGTGAACATATTCCGATGAGTTTTCATCCATAACCTTTGGGGTACAACGGATTACAGGCGAGCCCTCCCACATTGCGGCGTATTCACAGCAGGAAACCGCGTTGTTGCGAAAGGTAATATCTGTTGTATAACCCGATTCAAACCAGAAATTACAGTCATCTTCAATGAGAAGTGCAGGTCCCCACAGCTTTTCAAAGCGGTTGTTTTCAATTATAACCTCGCCACGGGTCGTGCAAAGAATACCTCTGCCCGATGTGGGACCAAACTCACAGTTTCTCACATAAAGATTGGGAGTCCACGACTTGTTTTCAACAACATCCTTACAAAGCTCAACAGTGGGCACTTCTACGTCAATTTTCAGTCTGATATCGGTATCGTTTATTCTTTCATAAAATATTACTTTTGCACTTGCATAGGGTATGAGCGTATCACATTTTATGAAGTCAAGCTCATCCCCTGTCTCAAATGCCTGAAAGCCCCAGCTTTCGGGATGCATAAAACGTACGGTGATATTTTTCTCGTTAACATCAACAATCTGCAGATGAGTTCCGTGAACATTAACATAATCATCGTGAGCACCGCCTGCCTTGCAGGAATCGATAATCAGATTACCCCTGCAGCCCGAAAACTGAAAAAAATCCGCCGTGCTTGCAATGGTTCTGCCTTCCTTGGGTGTGAAGTCGCAGTTTCTGAATGTTACATTTTCACAAAACTGAGAGACCATACCCAGACCGTGCATAAACATAACTCTGCAATTTTCAAAAACAAGATTTTTACAGCGTTCAAAAAAGCTGCCCGTTCTGTCACGGACAATGCTTCTTGATTGAATTATACTTCCCGCAGGAAAGTCAACATCCTTGTTTTTCAGACGGACTTTCAAAGTGAATTCATCAAGCATTTCGACACTTTCAAAAGCAAGATTATTGCGGCTGAAATCGCGGTTGAGCTTTGTTTCGGGGTTATGAAGCTTTGTGTAACGCTTATTTGCCGTACAGCCGTGTTCCCAGTAAGGCTTGCCGTCGGCGCCCTTTTCACCCTGCCAGATAATTTCGTTATCTTCAAGCCTGAAAAGACACTCTTTGTTGATTTTGAAAATACATTCACCGTCATTATTTGAAACGACAGTGAATTCTGCCATAGTGGGGCAAGCGTAATCAATTTTAAGATTTTTGACCGTTATGTTTTCGCATCTGTCAAACAGCAGCGGCGTCATCTTGCCGTGAACAAGCAGAGTTGCTCCGTTGCCGTCTATCACAATATTCTTTTTTTCTTTCAGATATATTGCAGTACAGTGCAAGCCCTCGGGGTTTTCATCCTGCTTTGCAGTGTTGGAACAGTAATACCCCCTGAGCTCATAAGAGTCATCCTGACGGACATCATAGACGCGGTCTTTTTCAAGCACAACCGTATCACCGTCATTTATATTGAAAAAAGCTCTGCTTAATCCGTTCATTTTTCAATAAGTTCAAGAATTTTATCTTTGGGCATGGCACCCACAGCCTGATTTGTAATTTTTCCGTTTTTGATTACAACAAGCATGGGAATGCTTGAAACGGCAAATGCCTGAGCAAGCTCGGGCTCGTTATCAACATTGATTTTGCCTACGGTATACTGAGGATTTTCCTCTGCGATTTCATCAACAAGAGGTGAAACCATACGGCAGGGTCCGCACCAATCGGCATAGAAATCAATGAGCACAGGCTTATCCGTAGCTATTATCTGTTCGAAATTTGTTTTATTAATGCTTATTACGGACATAATTTTATCTCCTTTCATACTTCGATTAAAAATGAGGGCTGACCGCAAAAACGGTCGGCCCTCTTGTGATTAAAGGTTATAGTACTTATCAAACTCTGCGGGATGAGGAATAGCTGAAAGCTGACGGCACTCGTCACGCTTTGCGCTGATGAAGTTCTTGATAAGCTCTGCGGGGAATACGCCGCCTTCGGTAAGGAATTCGTGGTCTGCCTCAAGAGCGTCAAGTGCTTCTTCAAGTGATACGGGAAGATGTGAAAGTTTTGCTTTTTCTTCATCGCTGAGGTGATAGAGGTTAACATCGTAGGGACCCCAACCGTTTGCGTGGGGATCAATCTTATTCTTAACACCGTCAAGACCTGCCATGAGGATTGCTGCATAGCAGAAATAGGGGTTGCAGGTTGCGTCGGGGTTACGAAGCTCAAATCTGCGCTTGTCGGGGCTCTTTGCATAAGCGGGAATACGGATAACAGCACTTCTGTTTGAGGTTGCGTAACCAACAGTTACGGGAGCTTCAAATCCGGGAATAAGACGCTTGAAGGAGTTTGTGCTGGGGTTTGTGATAGCGCAGAGTGCGCCGATATGCTTGAGCAGACCGCCCATGAAGTAATGAGCTGTTTCGCTAAGATGTGAGTAACCGTTATCATCTGAGAATACGGGCTCGCCATCCTTGAAGAGAAGCATGTGAACATGCATACCGCTGCCTGCTTCGCCGTAAATGGGCTTGGGCATAAATGTTGCGGTTTTGCCGTATTTGAGAGCAGTGTTGTGGATGATGTATTTAATCATCATTGATGCATCTGCCATATGTACAACTTCACCAAGCTGAGGTTCGATTTCATACTGACCTGATGCGGCAACTTCGGGATGATGATAGTTGATTTCAATACCTGCATCCTTCATATGCATACACATTTCACTGCGGCATTCGTAGGATGTGTCAAAGGGCTTTGCAATGTGATAGTTCTTCTGCTTGGGAACAACAACACCAAGACCTTCGTTACCTGAATTCCAGTATGACTGTGTGGCATCTACCGTAGCGCCGATGTGCTTGCCTTCAACATTCCATGTTACTTCATCGAAAAGATAAAACTCGAACTCGGGCAAAATCTTCATCTCATCAGCAACACCGCTGTTTTTCATATATTCAACAGCAGCTTTGATGATGTTTCTGGGATACTGCGCAAGAGGACGGTTTTCGGGAGTATCAATAATCATTGCGTTACCTGTCATTGACAGAGTGGGAATTGCACAGAAGGGGTCGATAACAGCTGTATCGGGGTCGGGAATGAACACCATATCGCTCTTTTCAACAACTGCGTAGCCGTAGTTTGATGCATCAAATCCGATACCGCTCTTCATTGTATCTTCGGAGAAGTTTTCAGCAGGAATGGTAACGTGACGGTACTGACCGTTGATGTCAACCATTTTGAAGTCAACCATTTTTATGCCGTTTTCTTTGATGATTGTCAGAATATCCTGAATTGATTTTGCCAAGGGAATCACTCCTTTTATAAATATACGGTTAAAGTATAGCAATTTTTTGTTTTTTCGTCAATAGAAGCGAAAAAATTTCATTCTTATTTTTGAAATTGATTTTCGGCAGAATATTTCCGTAAAGCTTTTGTGAATTATTACCTTACACGGAGTACATAATATCTGCAAAGGAGGAATAAAAAATGTTCAGAAAAATCATTTCAGTTGCACTTTCAGCCATAATCTGTACCTGCATATTCTCTGCCTGCTCCCAAAATACAGATAACGGCGGCACTCAGGCAGGCAACAATACGCAGACGGTAAAGGAAATCCGTTATCTAAACTTCAAGCCCGAAATTGCCGAAGTGTATGAACGCATTTCAGATGCTTATGAAAAAGAAACAGGCATAAGACTGATTGTTGAAACCGCCGCTTCGGGCACATACGAATCAACTCTCACCGCCCGTATGGCAACAGACGAGGCTCCTGATATTTTTCAGATTAACGGTCCTATCGGCTACGCATCCTGGTCGGATTACTGCGCTGATTTAAGCGACACGGAACTTTATAAGCACCTTAAGGACAAGTCCCTTGCCATAACATCAGGCGGAAAGGTTTACGGCATTCCCTACGTTGTTGAAGGCTACGGAATTATTTGCAACAAAAAGATTCTTGATGCTTATTTTGCACTTCCCGACAAAAAAACCGATGTCCGTTCCGTTGACGAAATAACAAACTTTTCAGCATTCAAAGCGGTTGTTGAGGATATGCAGGCAAACCGCGAAAAGCTCGGCATAAGCGGTGTTTTTGCCTCTACATCACTCAAAACCGGCGAAGACTGGCGCTGGCACACTCACCTTATGAATATCCCCGTTACACTTGAATTCCTCGATAAAAATATTGACCTTACAGGTGAAGGATATAAGGAAATCGATTTCAGATACGCTCAGAATTTCAAAAATATTTTTGACCTCTATATCAACAACTCCGTAACCGACAAAAAACAGCTGGGAACGGTTGATGTCACAGCATCAATGGCGGAGTTTGCTCTCGGTAAATGTGCAATGGTTCAGAACGGAAACTGGGGTGCTTCGCAGATTCTGGGCGTTACGGGTAACAAAGTTGCTGCAGAAGACATCATTTTTCTGCCGATTTATATGGGCATTGACGGAGAAGAAAAAACAGGCATCTGCATAGGCACCGAAAACTTCATATGCATCAATTCAAAAGCTTCATCCGCAAATCAGAAAGCCGCCGCAGACTTCCTTTATTGGCTTTTCAGTTCGGAAACAGGCAAAAAATATGTAACGGAAGAACTCGGATTCATCTCTCCGTTCGACACCTTTGCCGAAAATGAAGTTCCCGATGACCCCCTTGCAAGAGAGGTTGTAAGGTGGCTTAATAAGGATGATATTGAAAACATTCCCTGGAATTTCACCGTATTCCCCAGCACGGGGTATAAAGACTCACTGGGTACGGCACTGCTCAAATACGCTCAGGGCACATTAAGCTGGGATGAAGTCAAAAAGATTGCCGTTGATGAATGGAAAAATGAGTTCGGGGCATAATCACAAGGGGGACATATCCCCTTTGTGACTGTGATACACGGAGTTGATTCTATGCATAAAAGCCTGAGAAAATATTTTCCTGTTTTTCTTGTACCTGCACTTGCCGCTCTGGCGGTTTCGTTTCTTGTTCCGTTTGTAATGGGAATGTACCTTTCTTTCACGGAATTCAAAACGGTAAACGACAGTGTATGGGTAGGCATAGAAAATTATATCAGAATTTTTACAACAGACAAAACATTTCTGAATTCTCTGTGGCTCACCGTTAAATTCACAGTTGTGTCTGTAATCACCATAAATGTAATTGCCTTTTCCGTTGCCCTACTGCTGACAAGAGGACTTAAAGGCACCAACTTCTTCCGCACGGTATTCTTTATGCCTAACCTTATAGGCGGAATTGTTCTGGGTCATATATGGAGCCTTATCATCAACGGTGTTCTGGGATATTTCGGCGTTGATATTACCTACAAAAGCGAATACGGCTTCTGGGGACTTGTTATTCTTATGAACTGGCAGCTTATCGGATATATGATGATTATTTACATTGCAGGTATTCAGAATATTCCCGATGAGCTTAACGAGGCCGCCGCCATTGACGGTGCCTCCCCTGCCCAGACTCTTTTCCGCATAACAATTCCGATGGTGATGCCCTCTGTCACCATATGCGGTTTTCTTACGCTTACAAATTCATTCAAACTTTTTGACCAGAACCTTGCACTTAACGGTAAATCTGCAGATACATCTCTGCTTGCTCTGGATATCTATAAAACTTTTTACGACCATACAGGGCTTAAACTTCCTCAATGGCACGGCACGGGTCAGGCAAAAGCCGTTTTATTTTTTCTGCTTGTTGCGGCTATTGCATTTATACAACTCCGTGCAACAAGACAAAAGGAGATTGAGCATTGATGAAAGCAAAAACAAAAAGAACAAATATAGCCGTTTATATTATCCTCTTTCTTCTTGCGGCTGTATTCCTTGCTCCCATATTTATCATACTGCTCAACTCCGTGAAAACCAATTTTTATATTTCGGAAGAACCTTTTTCAATCCCTACCGGAGAAGCATATGCGGGATTCAAAAATTTTGTAAAAGGATTTACACAATCCGATTTTTCAAAAGCCTTTGCTAACTCACTGATTATAACAGTGTTTTCCGTTGCATGCATTGTTTTGCTCACTTCCATGGCGGCATGGTATATCGTCAGAATAAAAAATCGATTCACCAAGGTGATATATTACCTTTTTGTTTTCAGTATGATAGTGCCTTTTCAGATGGTAATGTATACCGTTACCTATCTGGTATTTGAACTTAAGCTCAATAATCTTCCCGGCATTATACTGACTTATCTTGGCTTCGGGTCGGGGCTTTCGGTTTTTATGTTCAGCGGTTTTATCAAAAGCATACCCACGGAAATTGAAGAAGCCGCAACCATTGACGGCTGCAGCCCGCTGAAAACATTCTTTCTTATCGTTTTCCCCATTCTCAAGCCCACTGCGATAACCGTTGCAATTCTCAACGCAATGTGGATATGGAACGATTATCTGCTCCCCTACCTTATACTCGGTTCGGGCAAAAACAGAACCCTGCCCGTTGCGGTGCAGATGGCTCTTACGGGCGGCTACGGCAACAAGGATATGGGTGCGCTTATGGCAATGCTTGTGCTTGCAATTCTGCCAATAATAATTTTCTATCTGTTCTGCCAGAAATATATTATCAAAGGCGTTGTGGCAGGCGCCGTGAAAGGATAACCATGGCAACAATAAAATTCAGGAATGTTGTAAAATCCTTTGATAACGGCAAGGTTACGGTTATCCCCGACCTTTGCCTTGAAATTGCGGATAAAGAATTTATCGTGCTTGTAGGGCCTTCGGGATGCGGAAAATCAACCACACTTAGAATGATTGCAGGGCTTGAAGAAATCACATCGGGTGAGCTGTATATAGACGACCTCAAGGTAAATGATGTTGCACCGAAAGACAGAGATATTGCAATGGTTTTTCAAAGCTACGCCCTTTACCCTCATATGAGCGTATATAAAAATATGGCGTTTGCTCTGAAACTAAAAAAATTACCCAAAGAGGAAATTGATAAAAAAGTCCGCTGGGCAGCCAAAATTCTTGATATTGAGCCCTATCTTGACCGTAAACCCCGTGCTCTTTCGGGAGGTCAGCGACAGAGAGTTGCATTGGGCAGAGCAATGGTACGCAACCCAAAGGTCTTTTTGCTTGACGAGCCTTTATCCAACCTTGATGCAAAGCTGAGAACTGAAATGAGAAGCCAGATAACCTCGCTGCACAACAAATTGCAAACAACATTTGTATACGTAACACACGATCAGACGGAAGCCATGACTATGGCGGACAGAATAGTAGTAATGGATAAAGGCATCATTCAGCAGGTTGACACTCCTCAGGCACTCTATAACAAACCCGCAAATATGTTTGTGGCAGGCTTTATCGGTTCACCTGCCATGAATTTTTTTGAAAGCAGAGTTACAGACGGTAAAATAAGGTTTTCGGAATATGAATTTGATATACCTGAATCAAAAATATCATCTCTTCAGTCCTACGAAGGCAAAGACATAATCATAGGCATAAGACCCGAGCATTTCACGGAATTCACCGACACAAAGCCAAAGAAAAACACCTGCCTTATGACCGTGGAAACGGAAATATCGGAAATGACGGGCAGCGAAGCAAATATATATTTTGAGTTGAACGGTAAAAGACATATTGCCGGCATAAAAACAAGCCGTAAGATATGCAGCGGAGATACCGTCAACCTTTCATTCAGCAGCTCCGACGTTCATTTTTTTGACAAAGCCACAACAAAGGCAATACAATAAAAACAGCCTCCGAAGCCTATGGGCAACGGAGGCATTCTGCTTTTTATTTTGTAATCGCAATAACGGTCACTGCGGAAATAATAGCCTGAATCATACAGAATCTGAATATAACCTGGGTGTTTGACCAGCCTTTGTTCTTTCTGAAATGGTCATGCAAGGGAGTGCGGATATTTTTAAATGCGTTAATCTTAAGGAAGCGGATAAGCGATACTTTTGCAATTCCCAAAAGACCGTCAAGACAGATCACAAGGCAAAGAGGAATTGTAAGCAGGATATTTCCCGTTTTGAGTACGCAGATGCAGAGGAAAAGACCCAGTGCTCTTGAACCCGCATCACCCATCATCATTGTACTGGGTTCCGCATTCTTCCAGAGGTAAGGTATGAGTACAAGTATCATAAGGATAACAAGAAGATTAATTTTTGAATCCATATCTGATGCCGCACCTGCCGCCATAACCGAAACCATAGAAACGGTTGTAAGGCTGCCGCAGAAGCCGTCAATACCGTCACAGCAGTTAACTGCATTGATAAGCATCCATACAAGAACGGCTGCAATAACACCGAAAAGAACGGGATGAATGTCAAGTGTCATACCAAAGAACGAAACACTTGCAAGATTCTGATTGAAATAAACAAAGTTTGCCGCAGTCAGTGCAGAAATAACAAGATCAATGGCACCTTTTTTGTATTCGCCCCAGGGTTTTTCGGCACGGTCGTCAAGATAGCCCGAAAGCATACCGAGGAAGACGAGTACATAGTAAAACACATATTCAAGTGAAACGGGCACAAAAAGCAAAGCGGCAATTATGAATGCACAAACAAAAACAATGCCCGCACCTCTGACCTTGCCTGCGGAAAGCTTACCGTTGAACGCAAACTCTCTGCCCTGGTCCTTAGGAAGCTTGTTCTTGAATAAAGCAAGCAGTGCGGTGCATATCCCCACCGAACCGATAACCATAAGAATAAAGAAAAGTTTTTCAGGCAACAGATTAAAAAGCATAAAATACCTCCGTAGTAATATTACCGAAATATAATAACACACAAAATTGTATTTTTCAATATCATTTGGTTTGACTTTAATCAATTTTGAGGTTATACTTTAACTATTATTCGTACGGAGCTGTTTTTATGAAGATACTTGCCACAGGCGAAATAATATTTGATATATTCAACGGTGAAGCTGAAATCGGAGGCGCACCTCTGAATTTTTGCGCACACTGTGCCGCCCTGGGGGCGGAAAGTGCACTGATTTCCGCGGTGGGTAATGATGAACTCGCAACAACCGCACTTGAAAAACTTGATGAATTCGGCGTAAACACTGCATATGTTCAAAAAAACGATTTGCCGACAGGTCAGTGCCTTGTTACCGTTAGAGACGGAAGCCCCGAATACAACGTACTCTGTCCTGCCGCATACGATAAAATTGCGGTAACAGAAAACAAATACGATGCCGATGTTTTTGCATTCGGCACACTTATTCAGCGTGATGAAGTTTCCCGTAAAGCGGTGAAAAATATTCTTGAAAAAGGAGACTTCAAAGAAATTTTCTGTGACATAAATTTGCGTCCCGGCTGTTACGATGAAGAATCCTGCCGACTTTGCCTTGAAAATGCAACCATTCTGAAAATAAGCGAAGAAGAAGAACCTCTTTTGCATAAATTCAGCCTTTATGCCGCAAAAAGCCTTGAAAGAGAAACGGTAAAGTCCATTTGCGATAATTTTGAAAACATCCGTCTTGTGCTGTATACCAAAGGCAGCAACGGTTCTTTGATTTATGACAAAACCAGCGGCGAATACTATGATATTCCCGCAGTAAAGACACAGGTTGTTTCAACTGTAGGTGCAGGCGACAGCTACAGTGCCGCCTTCCTTTGTGAATATATGAAAAATAAAGATATAACCGCCTCAGGTGAAGCAGGTGCAAAGCTCAGTGCTTTTGTGGTTGCACACAGAGGTGCGGTACCTAAAGATTGAAATCAGGTGAATTATTATGAGAATGAGAAAAAAGAAACATCTTGATGAACGCCTTGAAAAATGCAACAATGTCATCACCCTTTTCAGCGACGACAGTAATTTTGTGACCGCCATTGAAAAGAAGGAATATCTTGATATGCAGGAGCTTTTCGGAAACGACAATCCCGTTGTGCTTGAAATCGGTTGCGGCAAAGGAAGATTCGCCTGCGAACTGGCAAAACGTAACCCAAATATAAATGTTCTTGCTCTTGAAAAGTGTTCAAACGTGCTTGTTATTGCCTGCGAAACCGCAATGAAAGAAGGAATTACCAATCTGAAATTCCTCGATACAGGTGCTGAATATCTTGAAAAATATATAAAACCCCAGTCAATCGAACGCATATATCTCAATTTTTCCTGTCCCTACCCCAAAAAGAGATATGCAAACCACCGTTTGACAAATGAACGCTTTCTTAAAAGCTACAAAGCCGTGCTCAAGCCCGGTGCAGAAATACATCAGAAAACCGATAATATGCACTTCTTTGAGTATTCGATAGAGCAGCTTACGGGCTTTGGATTCAGCCTGAAAAACATCTCCCTTGACCTTCACAACAGTGATTTTGAAGGAAATATTGAAACCGAATACGAACAGAAATTTGCATCACTGGGTATGCCGATATACAGACTGGAAGCATATATAAAATAAACCTCCCGAGAGGAAATCAAAAATATGATTATTCTGATTACAGGTGCATCTCATACCGGCAAAACTCTTCTCGCACAGAAACTGCTGGAAAAGTATAAATACCCTTATTTATCAATCGACCATCTGAAAATGGGTATGATACGCAGTAAAAACACCGGCCTTACTCCCCTGAGCAGTACCAAGGAGCTCACGGAATATCTGTGGCCTGTTGTGCGTGAAATAATCAAAACCGCCATCGAAAACAAACAAAATCTTATTGTTGAAGGCTGTTATATACCTTTCGACTGGCAAAAGGATTTTTCTGCCGAATATGCTGAAAACATAAAATTCATCTGTCTTGTAATGAGTGAAAACTACATCAGAAATCATTTTGACGATATAATCGGGTATGAAAATATTATTGAAAATCGCTTGTATGATAAGTCCTGCTCACCCGAATTTTTTATAAAAGAAAATGCATTCTGTCTGAAAGAGGCTCAAAAACATAACGCAGACATCATTTTTATTGACAAAGAATATAATACAGACATTGATTTACCCATTGATTGACGGTATGTTAAACCGATAACAAAATGCTTTGTCATATGCGACTCTCCCCTGTTTTAATTCATCGAAAAATTTTTGATTTTTTTGAAATTTTGTCTTGACATTTCACAATTCTATGTTATAATAGCATTCGTTGAGCACGAAAGCTCAGCATAAAATCCGGGTGTGGCGCAGTTGGTAGCGCGCTTGACTGGGGGTCAAGAGGCCGTGAGTTCAAGTCTCGCCACTCGGACCATCTTAAAGAAGGCTGAAATCGTTGATATACAACGGTTTCAGCTTTTTACTTTTCTTCAAAAACTCGCAAATGGTCCTTATTTGGTCCTTATTCTGAACATCACGAAAGCCGGGAAGCCTTTAGTATCAAGGCCTCCCGGCTTTTTGCGTGGGTCTTATCGGGTGTTTTTATGAGCGATTTTTGCCCGATAAATAATCATAAAGCTGATCCATATCAATCAAGTTTCTGTTCCCAATAAGGGTAGAAACAATTTTCTTTTCCTCAACGAGCCTGCGAAGACCTCTTTCTGTTAAAGCGGTCTTACTGTCATACTCTTTTATTTCTTTAATTGCCTGCTTTATTGTGCGCATTTTAGGGGCCATGGACATTTTATCACCTCCAAGTTTGTACGTTACGTACGTTGACGTTTTATTAATCTTGAGTTATAATTAATATGCAAACAGAACAAATGTACGTTTGCTGAATTATTTACGAAAGAAGATGGTTTTATAGGTAGAATTGAAAAAAAGAGGAAATGGATACCGTTTTAAAATTTATGATGGTTACAAAGCTGACGGTACACAGAATATCGTTACTAAAACCTGGATACCCGAAGCGGGAATGACTCCGAAACAGATTGAGAAGGAATGCCAGAAGCAGTTTGTGATATTTGAGGAAGAAGTTAAAACGGGTTCGTTTGTATCGGCTAATGTTAAGTTTGAAGTAATGGCCGAAATGTTTCTGGCACAAGCGGAACTTGAAGGAAACCACAAGCAGCTTACGCTTGAACGTCTTAAGGACTGCAAGGACAGAACATATAAAGCAATCGGTCATTTAAGGCTCGACCGCATTACAACGGCTCATATTCGGAAATTTATCAACAGCCTTGCTCAGGAAGGTACAAATAAACACACGGGTAAAGGGCTTTCAGTCAAAACACAGAAACTCTATAAAGGCTTTATATCCGATGTATATGATTTTGCCGCAAGATATTATAATATGTATTTGAAAGACCCTTGCAAAGGAGTACACACTGTTAAGGTTGAAACTAAAAAGCGTGAAATATATGATTTAGAGGAAATGCAGACGTTGGTAAATCTCCTTTGTGAAAAAGCACCTTTGAAATATAAAGTGTTTTTCATCATCGCAATGTTTACGGGCTTCAGAAAAGGCGAAATCCTTGGGCTTGAATGGAGCGATATTGATTTTGAAAATCAAGTTATCAGTATAAACAGAACTTCGGTTTATTCTAAAGAAAAAGGTATAATAACGGGAACTCCGAAAACCGAAAACGGTTACAGAAGCCTGAAAGTTAATGATGAAGTAATAAACGCAATACGGGAACTTAAAGCAGAACAGGATGAAAATATAGCAAAACTCGGTGATGCCTGGCATAAAACAGACAGACTTTTCACTGCTTGGAACGGTTTGCCTATGGGTCCCGATACTCCGAGACATTGGCTTCAAAAATTCTGTAAAAAAGAAGGAATCCGCTATGTGAATGTTCATAGTTTTCGTCACTTCAATGCTACTGCCTTAATTGAATTTAACTGCAATGTTAATCAGGTTTCAGCATCGCTCGGACATTCTGATCCTACAACAACGCTTAATATCTACGCTCATGTTTTTGCAAAGGTTCAGGCTAAAGCCAGCGAGGCATTGTCCAACTCTATTTCACTCAATGTCGGCGGTTAACCCGTCGGCATTGCTTTTAGTGAGATAAAAGATATGACTGCACAGTCACATTATTTCTCCAGTGCGCCAAGTGAAAAATTGATACTGCAGCAAGTGCAAGGTTATTGTATTCAGTTGCAAAACCGTATTTGATTGCTAACGCTTTATTCTTACCTCTTATTTTGTATGTACCTTTGATTTTTTTTTCGTCAAAAGGTTTGTGAACTATCGTGCCATCAGGCAGTTTCTTTGTGCAGTGCAATTTCCAACGCAGACGGATTTCGTCTGCAAGTTTTTCGGCATAACCTTCTTCTGTGTTGATTTTATTCAGATAATAGCCATAACATCTTTTGGCATTTTCAGCCCTGATGTGATGATAGTCAATAGAATTGGAAAGTTCGATCGGCTGAAAAACTTTTTCTTTTTCGCCGACATTAAAATATTCGCTGATGAAAACTTCATCTTCAGGCAGGATTCTCTGAAGAGAATCTTTGCCGCCCTTTCCGTTTTTGACGAAAACACATAAATGTCCCGATTCGTCCGTAACAAGATCCCGACCCTCAAGTTTGGCAAGCTCGGATGCTCTTATCCCCACAACCCTCTGAAACGAAACCGAGCGTTCATAACGAGGATTATCGATGTTGTTGTCCGCACGAATTTTCTTTCCGTTATCCGAACGGGATTTTGTATACTCGGCAGTATGACGGATAGGCTTCGTAATCAAATCCATCGGAACATTATAGAATCCGCACACCGCCGCAAGATAGCTGTGTACGGTAGATGCACTGTACTTACCTTGCAGATAATCAGCGTAATCCTGAATGTGCATAAAACATTCATCGTGTGTTTTGCAGTTGTGATGTTCACGGCAATATTTGATATATGCATCAAGCCATTTGCGATAGTTTTTCTGAGTACCAAAGCTTTTTGTTGACAAAAAAGCTTCTGTTTCATCACGCAGTTGTCTTGTGATGCTTTTGCCTCTGACTTTGTTTTGCTTTGACATGGCAACATTCCTTTCGTTTATATTGAAACATTTTTCAGTTGGTGTTTCTGCCAACCCGTTTGTTAAATCAATGGCGATGTCTCAATTTCCATACAGAAAATACATTCTGTCGCCGAGAAAAGGCCGGTTGAACAGGTTGCCGTCCTGTTCACACCAAAGTTTCTGAGCAAGAAATTCTTTCTCTTTTCGCTCAAAAAACCTCGTTAGGTGGTTATCACGTAAAAATCACGATATTTTCGTGATAACCCCTAACGAAACAGACCGAAAAAACGGTCTTTTGTGACGCTGCGTTGTTTATTGCTTTTGTTCATAAGATGCAACTTTGAAGAAGCTTCCCTCAAAGTTGTTTTAATGTTTTTTCAGCAACAAACAAACGCCGCATCACACTTCATCAGCTTTAAAAAATTCCGCTGATGACAAGGGGCTGCGATTTTGCTTTTCGGGCAACATCCTTTCAAAAAAATTGTCTGCAGCATAACATCAACAAATTTATCTCCGTTCACCTGTCGATGTATCCGCTGCGGTTTAAATGCTTGCTTTTTTCGTGCATCGGAGCATACACGACCGATTAGTCAAAACACCTTTCCGACTAATCAGCTTCTCCTATTGCCGTTCTACAGTGAAAGTATGTAAGATTACGTTATGTGATAATTCGCAAAAAATCAGATGTTAAAAAAGTTGCTGATAATAAAGGATTTATGAATCTTAATAATTGAGAATTATTAAACGTAATAATCTACAGAATTTTACATAAAATCTTGATTGAAGCACCTTTTTATGATACAATCGACTCAAAAGAAGGTGCACTATGAATCATCAGGATAAACTGACAGAGAAAAACTTCCCTAACGGTTTTGCGACAACTGCGGAACTAAAATCGGCAGGAATAAGCGGATACTGTATCAATCAGCTTTGTCAAAACGGCGATATTGTCAGAATTAAACACGGGTTGTATAAAATAAAAAACTTGAGGATAAGCGACAAGAGAGATGTTATTCTTGCCGCTGTTCCTCAAGGTGTATTCTGTATGAGCGAAGCATTATATATTCACGGTTTCCGAAAACGAAAACCATATAAACACGAAATTGCTGTTCCGAGAGGCTTTGTCCACTCAAACAGCAGATTTATAAAAGATATTGATTTGCAGATTTATTATGTTAAAATGGTTCTTTTTCGTTTTTTGCTTGCGTTGCTGACGGTTTTTGGAACGCTGTTTCCGAGTGCAGGTCTGAATTTTGAATATAAGCATCTGCCGATTGAGTTTGAGATTAAGTCCGTGAACGATATATATGTTCCTGCGGATAACAACGCAAACGTGGTTGAATATCCCTCAATCATAAAGCTTCGCCATCAGAAGAACGAAGCTGATAACGGCAAGTTGCTCGCAACGTTTGAGAAGTGGGGCGACACTTATCCCATATACGAGAGCAACGATGATGCTGAAACGTGGCAATACGTCTGCACGGTGAAAGACAACCTTAACGAAGGCTACTGGAACGAATGGATGCCGTTCCTTTATGAGTTGCCTGCGGATATCGGCGATTTTGAAAAGGGCACGGTCATTCTTGCCGCAACGTCAATATACGGCGAAGGCGTTACGGACAGCACGATAACCCTTTATTCAAGCAACGATGCGGGCAAATCGTTCAACGCTTTCTGCAACGTTGACAAAGCAGGCGGAATAGATTGGAGAGTATGGGAGCCATATTTGATTTATGAGGAAGAAACAGGCAGACTTTTCTGTTTCTATTCTGACGATTCAGACCCCGAGCATTCGCAGAAGCTTGTTTATAAATACACAACCGACCTTGTTAATTGGAGCGAGAAGTTTGAATGCGTTGCCTGTTCCGATTCTTCGCTCAGACCGGGTATGATTTCGATTGCAAAGATGGGCAACGGCGAATACTTGATAGTTTATGAGATGGTCGGTATTTTTATGAATCCGATTTATTGCAAGAGGTCAACTTCTCTCGATAATTGGGGAGACGTTTCGGATTACGGCAAAATAGTTTCCGCAGGCGGTAAAACTTTCGGCTCATCTCCGTGCGTTGCG
>SVOC01000010.1 GCA_015066625.1 Oscillospiraceae bacterium | reverse complement strand
AGCAATCACATTATACCATGGATTTATATGAGTTACTTTATTTTCTTAAACTGTTGCACTTGATAGTATAATTCACCATGTAAAAAATATCCCGTTGGTTTTGACCAACGGGATTGATTTTTTTATTTGTCTGTGTAGTCAAAGAATTCAACTTTAACGGTATTCTCAGGGAAATCGAAGATGCAGTCTTCAACAACATCACCCTTGCTTACGCCGTCAAGGTCAGCCATAAGGAAGCTTTTTCTTACCATTTTGCCGTCTTTATCGTATGCAATGTAGCCGATTTTCATATCGTCTTTTCTTGAACCGATTGCCTGAATTTCAACCGAAGCGATACCCGTAACTTCAAAAGCGGAGAATGCGTGATATTCAAGCTTGATATCCTTGATAGCGGCAACGGAATTGCCGTAGACATTGTAATCGCTTACAACAAATTCAACGTCGTTAACTGTTTCAAGATATTTAACGGGAGCCGTTGTGCCCGAAGTGGGGTCAGCGTTTGCAGGGGGAGTAACGGTATCGCCGTAGGGATTTACAAATGATTGGTTCACAACAGTTGTGGTTGCAGGCTCTTTGGGTACGTTTGAGCATCCTGCAAAGCAGAGCGCAACGCAAATGAGAGCAAGTAAAATACAGATTGTTGATTTCATAAGAATCAAATCCTTTCTTCATGAATGTATTAATGATATCACATATTTTTTGTTTTTTCAACCGTATTCATAATTTCCGCAACCGTTTCTGCAATTTTGCCTGCGGTTCCGGGTCCCATTGAGTTTGTTTCCTCATAATGTCGGCGGTTGTGAATATCACGGCCGTTTTCAAAATAAGGTGTTTCCTCGTGAAGTATGAAATCGTTGGGCGGCAGTACATAACCGAGTTCGTCATTGGCAAGGCCGATAATCATAACATCTTCGCCAACAATTTCCTGCAGGGGAGTGGGGTTGACTTCTCCGCCGAAGCCTGTTGCGGATTCCTCCGCGCTGAGATATCCGCCGTAAACAAGCTCGGGGAATATTTCGCAGGGTAACATAAGAATTTTAAGAGTATCTATTTCAAGATAGCTGATTTCCGATTTCAGAACGGAGCCTGACCCATCGGGGAGTCTGTATTCGTCGGCTTCAAGAATGCCTGCCTTTGCGGCAATCATAAGCAGTGTGTTTTCTGCTTTTATGTATACTTCCTGCCTTATACAGCCGATTCTGGGTTTAAGCTCGGATTCGTCTTTTATTGAGAGGGCATAGCCTGCAAGCTTTTCGCCTATTTCAGTGGTGGACTGTGCAAAATCGCCGCCGTTATCACGGATTTCCTTTTCGTTCCGGATCTCCATGCTTATCATTCCGCCGATTGCACCTACGCAGTAAAGGGTTTCAGCACCTGTTTCGTTTTTGATTTTCTCACGCATATAGTGGGGGAAATCCGCACTGATTCTGCTGTTACAGCCTTGCAGGGATTCGGAATGAGATGCGAAATTCAGAATGTAAACCTGACGGCTTCCGTCATCGGGCACGAATCTGAGTCTTGTGAGAGTTTTGGAATAAACTATTGGTGTGCGGATATCCTCCTGCATATCGGGGACTTCCGTTTTACCAAGATAAAGTCTGCCGGGCTTGCGGTTTGCATATGCCTGCTTGACCGCTTTAACCGTCTGTGAGAATACAAGCTCCATATATTTCGGGTCCTTGCCGCTGAGAGGCAGGGGACCCCATATTCCCATTGTGTCAATACCTGCGTGTGAATGGGTGCTGACAATATTTATGCTTCTGCAGCCCGAAAGCATTGCAAAATCACGGAGTCTTGCTCTCAGTCGGTTAACATCCTTGTTGAGCATACCTACATTATCAATGGAAACAAGAACAATTCCGCCTTTGCCCGAAAGGTCATCAAGCCATACGGCATGAGTATGAGGCGGGTCAAGCACTCCCTGAGCAGGGTTGTTTTCGCCGTAGCCGGCAACATAGTATTTCTTTTTGTCTACGTCGTCGGGCAGAATGGATTCTTTTGAAAAACCAAGCAGGAATTTATCGCTTTTAGCCTGAGGGGGAGCAATGAATTGGGCTTTTTTCACAGGCACGGCACGTTTCTTCTTTGTAATGCGTTTTGACTGAGTGCGAAGAACAAAATCGACTGTTTTGTAAACTGCGGTCAATGCTTTCATTTTCTCTATTCCTTCCAATCAAATTTTGTAAGCTTGCCTTTAAGCAGAAGCTCGGGAAAATTCCATTGTCTGAGCACTTCATAAACACCTATTGCAACAGAGTTTGAAAGGTTAAGACTCCTTGCGGCACTGTTGTTTATCATGGGCAGGCGTACACAGTTTTCCTGATTTTTTAAAAGCAAATCCTCGGGTAAACCTGCCGTTTCCTTGCCGAAAACAAGATATGTGTTGTCGGGATAATCGATTTCGGAATATATCTTTGTTGCCTTTGTTGAAAAATAGTAAAAATTACCGTTTTTGTTTTTCTCAAAAAAGTCATCGAGATTATCATAATATGTAATGTCAAGCAGATGCCAGTAATCAAGACCTGCTCTTTTTAATTTTGCATCGTCAACGCGAAAGCCCATAGGCTCAACAAGGTGGAGTCTTGCTCCCGTTGCAGCGCAGGTGCGTGCGATGTTGCCTGTATTCTGCGGTATCTGCGGCTCAACAAGAACAATATTAAGAACTGACATTTTATAACTTCCTTAAAAATTATTTACACTGTTTTTATTCCCTCATCAGGGCAGAATATTAATGAAATTCAATGCATTGGAGGGAAAGAAATGACAACAAAAAATATGTCACTGGTTAAAGGTATGGGCATCGGTATTGCCGTAGGCTCAGCCGCCGCAATGGCAGGCGCCAAAATGATGACAAAAAGCGGCAGAAGAATGTGCCGCCGTAATGCGTCAAAGGCAATGAAAACCGTTGAAGGTATGCTTGACAGTATTTCAATGATGACAAAATAATCAGCTGTTGAAATTACTCATTGCTTTATCTGTGTTACCGTTAACCATAAGCTCTGCGGCATCACAGGCTTTTTCAGCGGCTTCACGCAGAAGGGGAAGCTCATCCTTTTTGAAGTTTGACAGTACCCAGTCAGCAAGCTCATAATCAGGGTGAGGCTTCTCGCCTACGCCCAGCTTGATTCGTGGGAAATTATCGGAATTAAGATGATATATAATACTTTTTATTCCGTTGTGACCGCCTGCACTGCCCTTGCGTCTTATTCTTAATTTGCCGCAGGGGAGCGAAATATCATCAAAAACAACTATTATTTTTTCGGGCGGTATTTTATAAAATGCCGCCGCTTGCTTTACTGCCTCGCCGCTGTTATTCATAAAGGTCTGAGGCTTCATAAGCAGGCATTTTTTACCACCCAGCTCAACGGCAGCCGTTACGGATTTGAACTGTATTTTATTAATGTTAGCCGAAAGCTTGTCTGCCAGCAGGTCTGCAAACAGAAAGCCTGCATTGTGGCGTGTAAGCTCATACTGCCTTCCGGGGTTGCCCAAACCGACTATCAGGTATTCGGGAGGCCCCGAAGGTGCTTTGTTTCGTGAAAAAAATCCCATTTTTGTTTCCTTTTATTCTGCTGTTTTATTTATATCAACTGTTTTGTAACCTACATATGAAAGCTCGGGGTTTTCGTTGAGCAGGGATTCATCTCTGTACGCGAGCTTGATATCCATACCGCCAACGAGTGCTTTTGCTTCATCGGTTGAAAGGTCGCCGTTATCGCATAAAATATTGAAATATACGGGTGCTGTGTTGCCGGGCTCGATTTCGATATCGCCTTCAAGGGAAGTGCACACATATACGCCGTTTTTACCGTTATCACTGACTTCAAGAGCGAAAACCGTAATTGTTTCATCGGTTGAGTTGGTTACGGTAATAAATTCGGTGTATGTAAGCCATTCTTCGGGACATTCATAGAACTCAACCGTCTTTTCTCCGCCGAGGTGATATTCGTTTTCGAGCACCTTTGTGAATTTTTCGGGGCGGGTCATAAGTGCTTCAAGTGTATCGGGATTGTCTTCAAACTCATCAACGGTAACGGAAACGGTGCCGTCGTTTTTATCTGCGGTAACAAAATATATTCCCGTACCCACAGCTGCTGCAAGTATGCCGATAACGATTGCAATTATTATTTTCTTCATATCAAAACCTCCGTCTTATTCATAAAAGAATTATGACAGATTTTAACTTAAAAAACAATAGGTTAATTTTATTTTATAAATTATTTTACATATTATTAAAAATCTCCCCACCGCAGTGAGGAGATTTCCTGTTTATTCAGACAGAACAAATTCAAATGTGTCGTTTTCATATTTACAGATATAATTTTTACCTGCTTCAAGTTTTCCTTCAAGCATTTCTTCGGAAAGCTTATCTTCAATTCTCTGCTGAATTGCTCTTCTCAGAGGTCTCGCACCGTAAATCGGGTCAAACCCGGCTTTACCGATTGCTTCAACAGCTTCTTCCGAAAAATCGAGACCGATATCAAGCTCTTTAACCCTTTTTGAAAGAGATTCAAGCATACGCTTTGCAATTTCATTGATGTCATCCTTGCCAAGCTGATGGAAAACTATGATGTCGTCAACACGGTTTATGAATTCGGGTCTGAATACATTTTTCAGTTCACCCATAACAGCTTCGCGGATGCGCTTTTCGCTCATTGTTTCAGCCTCGGCAGGTGCAAATCCGAGAGTGCCTGCACCGCTTTGGGCAATAAGCTTTGCACCTACGTTTGAGGTCATTATTATTACACAGTTTTTGAAATCAACACGTCTGCCCTGAGAATCTGTAAGAATACCGTCTTCAAGAATCTGCAGGAGCATATTGAAAACATCGGGATGAGCTTTTTCAATCTCATCAAAAAGAACTACCGAATAGGGTCTGCGACGCACCTTTTCCGTAAGCTGACCGCCTTCATCATAACCTACATAGCCGGGAGGCGAGCCTACAAGCCTTGATACCGTGTGCTTTTCCATATACTCGGACATATCAAGTCTTATCATTGCGTTTTCATCGCCGAACATTGATGCGGCAAGGGTTTTACAGAGTTCGGTTTTACCTACGCCCGTGGGACCGAGGAAAATAAACGAACCCGTAGGTCTTTTCGGGTCTTTCAGACCCGCTCTGCCGCGCCTTATCGCTCTGGCAACTGCACTGACAGCCTCATCCTGACCCACAATGCGGCTGTGAAGCTCATCTTCCATATGAAGAAGCCGCTGGCTTTCCTCTTGAGTAAGCTGAACAACGGGGATTCCCGTCCACTGTGAAACAATGGCGGCAATTTCCTGTTCGCCGACTTCGCCCGTTGAACGGTTGCTCTTTTCTTGCCAAAGCCTGCGTTCATTATCAAGGTCGGCAGAGAGCTTGTTTTTTTCATCTCTGATTGCAGCAGCGTGCTCAAAATCCTGAGATTTAACGGCTGCCTCCATTTCTTCACCAAGGGATTTCAGTTTGTTTTCAAGTGCTTTCAGGTCGGGCGGTGCGGTAAAAGCTTTCAGCCTTACGCGGGATGCCGCTTCATCAACAAGGTCGATGGCTTTATCGGGCAGATATCTGTCGCCGATATATCTTGATGACATTTTAACAGCTGCAAGTATTGCACCGTCGGTAATCTTTACCTTGTGGTGAGCTTCGTACTTATCGCGCAGACCTTTGAGAATATCAATGGCTTCCGCTTCCGAGGGCTCGCCTACGGTAACGGGCTGAAATCTTCTTTCAAGCGCCGCATCCTTTTCGATGTGTTTGCGGTATTCTTCAAGCGTTGTTGCACCGATAACCTGAATTTCGCCTCTTGCAAGTGAAGGCTTGAGAATGTTTGCGGCATCAACCGCACCTTCAGCCGAGCCTGCACCGATGAGAGTGTGCACTTCATCGATGAAAAGAATTATATCGCCCGCCTTTTTGACTTCTTCAATGGCGTTGCGTATTCTTTCTTCAAAATCGCCTCTGTATTTTGTGCCGGCAACCATACCCGTAAGGTCGAGGGTAACAATACGCTTGCTTCGGAGCATTTCGGGCACTTCACCCGTTGCAATCTTAAGGGCAAGACCTTCCGCAATAGCGGTTTTGCCTACGCCGGGCTCACCTATAAGGCATGGGTTGTTTTTTGTTCTTCTGCTGAGAATCTGAATAACCCTTTCAATCTCTTTCTGCCTGCCGATAACGGGGTCGATTTTGCCTTGCATTGCGTATACGGTCAGGTCACGCCCGAATTGGCTGAGCGTGGGAGTGTCGGATTTTTCTTTTGTATCCTTTTTGTTTCCCGAAGTGTTGGGACTGCTGCCCAGTGCATTGGTAAGGTCCGAGAGCAAATCCTGGGGCTGAACACCCATTCTGCTGAGAATTTCCGTTGCGGCACCCGTGCCTTCGCGGATAATTCCCATAAGCAGATGCTCTGTGCCTATATAGGAATGTCCCATACCTTTGCCCTGTACAATGGCGGTATCGATAATATTTTTTGCTCTGGGTGTCAGGTCATTGGGAGAAAGCACCGTAGGCGAGCCTATACCGATACTGCTCTTTATAATCGTTTCAACCTCGCCGTAGGTTACTTTCCTTGCTGAGAGAGCAGTGTATGCCATGCCGCCTTTTTCCGCAAGAAGGCCGAGCAGGATGTGTTCACTGCCTACGTAGGTGTGCCCCAGATTTTCCGCTGATGTAATTGCACTGTTAAGTGCGTCGTTGGCTTTCTGAGTAAAGCCTGTAAACCTGTACATACATATTCCCCCTGTAAACTGTCAATCAGTTGAGGGTATCCCTCACTGTTTTTGCTCTGTATGCATCCCGTGCAGACGGACTGTCTGCCTGCTCATAAGCTGCACTTACGGAAGCGGGCTGCATGCTGACTATAAGCTCGTTGAGCTTTTCAATGGGTATTTCAAAAAGTCCTCTGGCGGCACCTAATCTGACAAGTGAAGCAAGTTCCATAAATTCATCGGTGCTGAGAAGTCTTGCATTTTTTAGTATACCCAGTGCTCTGAACATTTTATCTTCTTCCGCAGGCTTCTTTATGATTTCAGCCGCAGCTGCTCTTTCTTGTGCCACAAGCTGAAGCACGATTGATTTAAGGTTTGCAATGGCGGTTTCTTCCGTGATGCCCAGAGTTATCTGATTGCTTATCTGGTAAATATCGCCTTTGGGCTGCGAGCCTTCGCCGTATGCACCCCTTATGGTAAGACCCAGCTTTGAAACGGTGTTTGAAAGCCTTGCCATCTGACCGCAGCGGGTAAGGGCAGGCAGATGAAGCATAACGGAAGCCCTCATTGCTGTGCCAAGGTTTGTGGGGCACTGTGTGAGATAACCGATTCTTTCATCGAAAGCATAATTCAGCTTTGCTCCCAGCATATTATCGAGCTTATCCGCAATATCATAGGCTTCTTCAAGGGCAAGACCCGCCTTCATCACCTGAAGTCTGATGTGGTCTTCTTCGCAGAGCATAATGCTTACGCTTTCATCCTCCGAAAGCACAAGCGCGCTGCCGTCTTTTTTAGCGGCAAATTCGGGGCTGATAAGATGTCTTTCCGCAAGTGACACCGCTTGCACCCTTGAAAGGTCTTTCATTTCAATGTAGCTGAAATCTTTGCCGTCATTTTCAAAAAGCACGGTTTTTATTGCCGAATTCACAGCGTTCTTACCTGCGGCATCAAGCTTTGCAGGGAAGGGGAACTCATCAATATTTCTGGCAAGCCTTATTCTTGTGCTGAGGACTATATCTCCCTGGTCGCCTTTTTCGATATACCATTTACTCATTGCTTTCGCCTCCTTCAAGAGCCTTGATTTCATCTCTGATTTTTGCCGCATCTTCGAAATTCTGTGCCGCAACCGCTTCGTTCATTGCCGCTTTAAGCTTTTCAATTTTTTCTTCTTTGGTTTCGGTTTTGGGTTGTTCAGGTGAGGCTGCAACCGTTTTGCCGCTGTGCTTTATTTTACCGTGAATTCTCTGAATTGAGGGGAGAAGCTTATCGTAAAATGTTCTGTAGCAATCTGCACAGCCTACTCTGCCGTCACGGACTATTTCATCAAAAGAAGTTCCGCATTTGGGGCAGCGGGGAGCTTTACCTGCCGTAACCGCAGGTTTCACATCGCCGAGAAATCCGCCGAAGAATTCCGAAAGATTAAGCCCGAAGCCTGAAAACATATCCGAATAGCCTAAATGTGCCGCACAGTCGGAGCAAAGATGGCTCTCCGCCATATCACCGTTGATTATCTGCTTGATGTGTGTTGTTGCCTCATTTTTTCCGCAGTTCTGACATAACATAACTTATCATCCTTTCTTTATTCCAATGTAACAAGCATCTGTTTGAGTATCGCCGCCCTGATTCTTTCTTTGAGAGGAGAGGGGATTCTTTTGAGTGAATTCTCACCCGTTGCCGCAAGAATAAGCTTTGCGGTGCGTGCATCTATTGCACCGTTGTGAAGCAGATTCATTACATTTGCGTGACAGGTTGCGTAGTCAACAGCTTCACCGATATGATTCACCGTATGCATTATCAATGACGGGCGGTCAAGATTAACTCTTGTGATTTTAATATATCCGCCGCCGCCCCTTCGGCTTTCAACAATATAGCCTTGCTCGGGAGTAAAGCGTGAAGATATAACATAATTTATCTGGCTGGGTACACAACCCAGAGTCTGTGCAAGCTCATTACGCTGAATTTCAGCTCTGCCTTCATCTTCAAGCATTTCAAGAAGCATTCTTGTAATATCATTGCTTAAACTCATACAATCATCTCTTTCAATATGCGAATTTGACTTTGACTTTCTTTGACCTTGACTTTATTATAGTCAGGAAAGGTCAGAAGGTCAAAAGTCAGAAAAGGTCAAATTTATGTAATTGTATGTTAAAATCTCTGTTTTTCTTTTATTTTCTTCGCTTTTCTTTAATTTTCAGCTTTTTTGAAATTTTGACCATTAAAGAAGGTCAAACGGTTTTATATAATTATAGGCATATAAAATCAGGGATATACTTAATGAATATTGATTTTGGAGCGGCTATGTGATATTATTCCAGGCAGGTGATAAGAATGAAAAAGTCAAAAACTGCGTTGGGTATTATCCTTTCGCTTATGGGCGGCATATTCTGGGGCTTTTCAGGTTCATGCGGTCAGTATTTATTTACATATCATTCGGTAAATTCGCAGTGGCTTGTAGCTGTGAGAATGGTTATTTCAGGTGCAATTCTTCTTTGTGTTTCCGCTTTCAGGCATAAAAAAGAGATATTTGCCGTATGGAGAGGAAAAGAAAATATTATAAGAATGGCAGCGTTCACGGTTTTCGGTCTTGTGTTGTGCCAATATGCATATTTCACCGCTATTCAGCTTTCAAACGCAGGTACAGCAACCGTGCTTCAATACCTTTCACCTGCAATGATACTTATTTTTCTGTGTATAAAAAACAAGAAACCGCCTTTACTGAAAGAAACAGTGGCGATTATCCTTGCAATAGGCGGAACATTTATAATAGCCACAGGCGGTAACCCGGGCAGCCTTTCAATTTCGGCAGGTGCTCTTGTATGGGGATTGCTTGCAGGCGTTTTTCTTGCCTGCTATTCGCTTATCCCTGTACCATTGCTTAAAATTGCGGATACTCCGACAGTGCTGGGCTGGGGCACGTTCATAGGCGGCGTCGCAATGCTTCCCGTATTCAGACCCTGGGGAAATATGCCGCAGGTAAGCTTTTCACTTGTTGCCGCACTTGGAGGCATAATAATATTCGGCACGGTGCTTGCGTATTCATTTTATCTTGAAGGCATACATCTTATAGGTGCAACAAAGGCGAGCATTATTTCAAGCATTGAACCTGTTGCGGCAACGGTTATATCCGCATTATGGCTGGGCACTGATTTTTCTTTTACAGATATAATCGGATTTGCAATGATTATTTCTACAATCTTAATAATATCAATAAAGAAGGAACCGGAGCAATAAGCTTCGGTTCCTTTGGTTTTATGAAAGCAGGCTCTTGATTTCCATAAACAGAACAGTGAATACATTCACGATACCTGCAAAGAATTCTTTAACGGGATTTTCGTAAACCTTGTAAGGCTCATCAAACTGAATTTCAAATCGTGCATCGCCTTTTTTTACACTGCCTTCATAGGTGTAAATTACATTTTCATAGTTTGCGGCATCATTTTCATTGATGGTGAAAACTCTGATGCCGTAGGGCCCTGTTTTTGCAAATTCACAGCCGTAGGTCATACCCAGCTCAATGCCGTCGTAGGTGCCAGTGTAACCCTCAGTATGCCAGTGACCGAAATATGCACCCAGCACATCGCCGCACTCCTTCCAGGTTTTGAACTGTGCAGTTGTATCCGCAACAGGAGTAAATGCGCCTGCGTTGTAGCCGCTTGCAACCTCTTTGTTGAGTCTGTAGAATTTGCCGCCTTCAAGTCTTGCACCTTCATCCCACATATTACATTCTTCAAAGAACAACCCCATATCACTTGTAGGTACGTGCTGAAAAAGGATTGAAGGCACGGGTTTTCCGCCGTTTGCCTCTTTAAGTGCCGAGCTTTCGGCTTTGTACCATTCAAGCTGTTCATCTGTTACGCCGCCTGACCTTGTATCGGAAAGCCAGATGTTAAATGCGGTTTTATCGGAATTGCTTGCCTTTATTTCAAGGTTGAAATCGATTCTGCCGTCGGCATCGTTGCTTTCGTCAAAGACAATGCAGTTCTCGTAGCTGTTGTAGATTTTCAGCCAATCCTCGTTTGTAATACCGCTTGAATAATCGTTGTTTCCCTGACAGACAGTGAAAGGAATATTTCTGCTTTCTGCTTCAGCAAATATTGCCGCACAGGTTGCTTTTACATTTTCAAGGGTATGTTCGTAGCTGTCAACCTCAACGCCTTCTCTCAGGCTTTCGCCGTCAATGCCGATGTCGCCTATACGGCTGTCTTCAACAATATCACCTGTGAAAACAATAAGGTCGGGGTCTGAAAGTTCAATTGATAACTTGATAAAATTAATTAAATCGTAAGCAGGGTAGTGGTCATCCTGGGGGTCGCTTATTTGCAAAACGGTGAATTTTCCGTCTTCACCGAAACGAAGGGCGGTATTTCCGCTTTCTGCACTTGCCGTTATACAGAATGAAAACAAAACCGAAACGGCAAGCAATATACTTATTATTTTTTTCATTTTTTCTCCCTTAATATTTATCCATACTTTCAACATCAAGCACGAAAACTGTTGCACCGCCTACGGTAACTTCTTCTTCAAGGCTGTTTTTCTGAAGGCCTCTGCCGAGAGAATCCGTTGTCATTGTAACCTTGCTTCTTGTCATTGAATATTCACGGATAATTTCTTTTGCTCTTGCTACCTTGTCGTCTTCCGCACCGATAAGCAGGGTTGTGTTGCCTATCATAAGGAAGCCGCCGGTTGTGGAAAGCTTTGTTACGCTGTAATTTTCTCTTGTGAGAGTCGCGGATACAACCGCACTGTCATCGTTATTAACTATTGCAAGAATAAGTTTCATTATAAATCATTTCCTTTCATTACATATCGGGCAGAATAAGCTTTTGGCTGCGTTTATCCAGATTGTAAATATTGGGTATTTCATAACGGTTGTCGTTGCCGTCTTTGATAAGTATACGCTTATCGTAAAACATTTTCATAGACTGGATGTGGTTGATAATCTCAAAGGTGTAGTTGCCTCTGTCGGTTTCAACATTCCACAGCCATATGCGGTGCTTTTCGCTTCGGCTGATAAGCCTTGTGATTTTTGGTATTCTGTAATATTCTTCAAGACAGCCCATAAGCAAAGCACGCTGATTTTCTTCCATATTGTCAAGCTTTCTGAGAATAAACTGTTCTTCACCGTTTTCATCAAGGAAGGTTATGTATTCCGAAAGACCGCTGACGGGGAAGAGTCTTCTGGGTTCAAGATTAAAGAGCTTTTCTCCCGTGAAGAATTCAACGTCACAGAAGATTTTGTCTTTTACGGTCAGGTGAATTTCGTTGCCGTCAATAAAATTTCGTGCCATATGAATCCCTCCTTATTCAAAGTTTTCCGCAGCCTTTTCAGCCGCAACTTTTTCGCTCATTGACTGAATGTTGATAAGCTTATAGTATTTGCCTTTGAGTGCCATAAGCTCTTCGGGAGTGCCGAATTCTATGATGTTGCCCTTATCCACAACAATGATTTTGTTTGCCTTGCGAAGAGTTGAAAGTCGGTGGGCAATCATAAGGGTTGTTCTGCCTCTTATCAGACGGTTAATCGCATCCTGAATAAGCTTTTCCGTTTCAGAGTCAACGGCAGAGGTTGCTTCGTCAAAGATAAGCACACCGGGATTTTTGAGAACGGCTCTTGCGATTGAAAGTCTTTGCTTTTCACCGCCCGAAAGACCTACGCCGCGTTCACCCAGCATTGTGTCGTATGCGTCGGGCAGACGGGAAATAAATCCGTGGGCATTTGCGATGTCTGCCGCATTGAGCACCTGCTCGGGATGTGCACCGGGCACCGAATACGCAATGTTGTTGAAAATGGTATCCCTGAACATCATAGGTTCCTGCTGAACATAGCCTATCTGAGAACGGTAATAGCCCATATCGATGTCTTTGATATTCACATCGTCAACAAATATTTCGCCTTCATAATCATCATAAAAACGCATAAGCAGATTTATGAGGGTCGATTTGCCTGAACCCGTTGTGCCTACAATACCAACAACATCACCGGGGTTGATGACGAAGTTTATATCGTTAAGCACTTTCTTTGAACGGTCAAAGGAGAAGTTGACATTACGGAATTCAATCTTACCCCTAATCATATCAAGAGTGTTGTCCTTGCCGAAATCGTGTTCGGGTTCGGCATTAATAATATCCATAATCTTTTCTGTTGAAGCAAGTGCGTTCTGATATGAGTCGCTGAGGTTTGCAAAGAAGTTAACGGGATTATAGAACATACTTGTGTAGGAAATAAACGATACAAGAATACCGAGTGAAAGCTTTTCGGGAGTGTCGATTACCATATTGCCGCCCACGAACCAGATAATAACCGAGCCGCAGGTAATAAGGAAGGTGATGACGTTGGGGAATATAGCCGAAACCTTGCCGGCTTTTTTGTCCTCATAAAGCCAGTCATCAACCTGTCTGCTGAAATTCCTGACCGCCTTTTCTTCGCTGGAAAAAGATTTTACTATTCTTATTGCGGGAATTGTATCTGAAAGAATTGTTGAAATCGCAACGCCTCTGCGCCATATACGGCGATAAAGAGGACCGATTTTTTTGCCGAAGTAACGGCTGCAACAAACAACAACGGGTACGGGCAGAAGCGAAAGCAGGGTCAGCTTCCAGTTCATACACATCATAATCACGACAATGCCTATCATTGTGAAAAGCTGAACAACCGCTTCCTGAGTGATTCTCAGCATAAATTGCTGAAGCACCGTTGTATCGGAGTTTACTCTGTTTATAACCGAGCCTGTTGAGGTTTTGTCGTAAAACTTCATAGGCAGATACTGGGCTTTTGCATATATTTCCTTTTTCAGGTCGGCGATAATTCCGTCGCCTGCAATTCTCAGATGATATGCACGCAGAGCGCCTATGCCGTACTGTATCATGTAAATCAGAAGCAGGAATGCAATAACCGCAATCAGCATCTTTTTATCTCCGCCGGGGATAACCGAGTCAACCATAAGGCTTGTGACGTAAGGCGGAACAAGTGCCGCAACCGTGGTTACAACCGAAAGTAATATACAGAAAATCAGTTTGCCCGTGTAGGGTTTTATGTATCGGAGCAATGTTGATGCCATTTTGCCCTTGCCCTGACAGTTAAGGCAGTCTGCGTTGGGTGAGGGAAGCTTTCTTCCGCATTTGGGGCAGAAGGAACGCAGGTTTTTGAAGGTGCTTTCTACTGCGTCAAGTCTGTCCTCAACGTTTTCGCCTTCCTTGACTTTGGTGATAAAGTCAGCGGCAGCATCGCAGATATCCGCCATAGCAAAGGTGAAACGCATAAGGTCAACCGAGGAACCTCCCGTTGTAACGGCTTTCAGCACCGCATTTCCGTACATACGCTTGACCGAGATTTTGCTTACATTGGCAAAATCCAGACTGAAAAAACCTCCGTCAAAGCCGTCGCCGATTGCAACTATGCGGTTTTTGGTAATATATACCGCGCCTTCACCGTAGCTGCTGTCAAGTTCAAGGTCGCCTATAACGGCAAAAAGCGGTTTTTCGTTGCCCTTGAACTGCTTTTCCGCAACCTTCAGAATTTCTTTGCTTGCAGGTCTGTTGATTAACAGATTTTTGGGAATCATTTCTATCCCTCCTGACACTTGATTTTGTCTGCATTATAGGTTTATTTTATTTATAAGTCAACACCCGAAAACAACTTTTTGAAATTTTGTTATTTTAACCAAACCAATGGCTTATTTATTGTGTTTTTCAACAAAACAAAGTGCCTTCCGAAGGTTATTGAAAACATCGGAAAGCACAGGTGTTTAAATAAATTTTTCGTAATTTTCCTTTATGAATCTGCCTGCAGCTTCACAGATGAAATCTGCGGTAACAAGCTGTGAAAATTCGGCGTCGTATTTTTCGATTTCGGCAGGTATAAGGGAATCTGTTTCGTTTTCGGGGTCGTATGCGTTATACTCTTTTGCAAACAGTTCATCTGCTCTGCCGTCAAAAAGGCGTGTGAAGCCTCTGAATGCCGCACCTGTAAGGGGCTGACCGTTTGATTTGAAAAAAGAGCTGAGCTTTTCGCCGCCGTCTTCAACAACAAATGAAAGCGCATAAATTTCCTGCTGCTCTTTCGTCAGATTGTCAAAGGCATAGATCATATCCGCAGAATCGGATATTTTCTTTTGCAGATTCAGAGCAACTCCCTTGAAAAGACGTATGGGATCTGCGCTTTCTGCAAGTGACGGGGTAAGCACCGAAAATTCATTGCGGAGAATGTTTTCTTCCTTAAGCTTTTTCATAATTTCTTCGTTTGCTTTGTATCTTTTTGAGCTTGCTTTCCCTGCTTTTATGCACACAAAAATCGTAATTACAATGAGCACACCCAGTATTACAAGCCAATAAGGGTTTTCAAGCATATATGCCATAATCAATCCTCCTGTATAAGTAATTTATAAATATCGCCTTTTTTGAAGCCGCATTCCTTTGCGGCGGTTTTGGCGGCATCGCTTTTGCTTTCACCGTCGGCAACAAGGGCTTTTGCGTATTTTACAGCCTGCTCAACGGTCATTTCTTCCTTTTCTTCCTCGGGTGCACCGCCGATTATGAGAACAATTTCACCCTTCAAAGCCTCTTTTGAATATTTCTCTGCGGCGGCACAAAGGGTTGTGCGGATTACCTGCTCATGAATTTTTGTTATTTCACGGACTATTGCAATTTCTCTGTCACCCAATGCATTTGCAAGGTCGGTCAGAGTCTGTGAAAGCTTATGAGGAGCTTCATAGAAAATCATTGTTCTTTTTTCGCTGAGAAGGGAGCTTATATGTTCTTTTCTTTCGTTTTTTTCAACGGGTAAAAAGCCTTCAAAAGTGAAACGCCTTGACGGCATACCCGATATTGCAAGGGCTGTTGTAAATGCACAGGGACCGGGTACGGATTCAACCTTAACGCCGTTTTCGTGGCAGAGTTTAACAAGGTCTTCACCAGGGTCCGATATGGCAGGCATACCTGCATCGGTAACAAGAGCACAGTTTTCGCCGTTAAGAATTCTTTGAAGTATAACGGGACCTCTTTCAAAACGGTTGTGCTCGAAATAGCTGACCATAGGTTTCTTTATCTCAAAACGGTTAAGCAGTTTGAGGGTAACCCTTGTATCTTCGGCGGCAATAAAATCACAGTTTTCAAGAGCTTCTATTGCTCGGGGAGAAAAATCACCCAGATTGCCTATGGGAGTGCCTACAACAAAAAGTGTTCCGCTCAACTGTTTTCACCTCTGTTTTCCAAAAGATAATCGCCGTAGATTTTTTTCATTTCGTCGGAATATCCGCCGTCGGCACCGTGAACAAAAAGCTCGGGTTCAACGGTAATTCCCTGCTTTCCGCCCCGCCTGCCTTCAACAAGTACAAGCCAGGGAGCTTTGCCGGGACATTTTGAAACAAGCTTCATCCGCTTGGGTTCAATACCTGCCGAATGCATTTCGCAGATTAATTCTGCAAGCCTTTCGGGGCGTATGCACATACAAAGCCTGCCGCCGAAATTCAGCAGTTTCTTTGCAGTTTCGCAGATATCCGTAAGGGAACACATTGTTTCGTGCCTTGCGATTTTATCTGCACTGCTTGCGCTTTCAATCCCCGCACCGTTTGCTTTATAGGGCGGATTCATTGTTACAACATCAAAGGCGCCGAAGGGCACTTTGCCCTTTAACTCTTTGAGGTCTGAATTTATTGCGGTGAGCCTGCCTTCAAGAGAGTTGAATTCAATGGCTTTTTCTATCTGTTTTGCACCAAGAGGCTGAATTTCAACCGCCGTAATATTGCCGGTTTCTTTTTTGCACCAGAGCAGAGGAATGATTCCGCAGCCCGAACCCAGGTCGCAGCAGACGGCTCTCTTTGACGGTGCGGCAAAATCCGCAAGCAGAACGGCATCCGTACCGAAGCTGTGTGACGGCGACACAAAGGCGGTTATGCCCGAACCCAGATATTCTTTTCTGAATTCTTCCATAGCAAGCTCCTTTCCGAATTAATAACACTTTATTATAGCATTTTTATAACTGCTTGTAAAGTGCGGTAAATACTTGATTAAATTGAAGGGATTTGATATAATTAATCCATTATGACGAAAGGCAAGGATTTACTATGTCGGCACCGCTTGCGGACAGACTCCGTCCGAAAAAAATTGAAGATATAATCGGTCAGCCTCATTTGCTGGGAGAGGGCAAGCCCCTGAGAAATATTATTGAATCGGGTGAATTGCCCAATATGGTTTTCTACGGACCTCCCGGTGTGGGTAAAACTACCCTTGCAAGCATAATTGCAAAAACAACCGACCGTCACCTTGTGAAGCTTAACGGTACGACCGCAGGCACTGCAGATATCAAGGATGTTGTTGCAAAGCTTGATACCTTCCTTGCACCAAACGGTATTCTGCTGTATCTTGATGAGATTCAGTATTTCAACAAAAAACAGCAGCAGACCTTGCTTGAATATATCGAAAACGGAGCCATTACGCTTATTGCTTCCACAACCGAAAATCCTTATTTTTATGTTTACAGTGCAATTCTCAGCCGTTCAACGGTATTTGAATTCAAAAGCGTAACCGCCGCCGAAGCCGAAAAAGCGGTAAGGCGTGCCTTTGATTGTGTTTCTGCCGACAGGAACGAGGAATACGAAATTGAGGATGGGGTTTATTCTCATATAGCAACTGCCTGTGCAGGGGATGTAAGAAAAGCAATCAACAGCGTTGAGCTTTGTGTACTCTCGGCGAATTCCGAAAACGGTAAAAAGCGGATTACTCTTGAAAGTGCAAAATCTCTTACTCAGAAAAGTGCCATGCGTTACGACAAAGACGGTGATGAGCATTATGACATAATTTCTGCATTTCAGAAGTCCATGCGAGGCTCAGATCCCGATGCGGCAGTGCATTATCTTGCAAGACTTCTTGAAGCAGGGGATTTGCCGTCTGCTTGCAGACGCCTTCTTGTATGTGCCTGTGAGGATGTAGGTCTTGCATATCCTCAGATAATTCCCATTGTCAAGGCGGCTGTGGATTCGGCTATGATGCTGGGTATGCCCGAGGCGAGAATTCCTCTTGCGGATGCGGTTGTGCTTGTTGCAACAAGCCCTAAATCAAATACCGCATACGGTGCAATAAATTCCGCAATGGCAGATGTTGAGGCAGGCAGGACGGGTCCTGTGCCCAGACAGCTTCAGAATATGCATTACGACGGTGCGGATAACCCGAACAAGGGTCAGTTCTACAAATATGCCCACGATTTCCCCGGTCACTGGGTTGACCAGCAGTATCTGCCCGATGCAATAAAGCATAAAAAGTATTACGAATTCGGTGATAATAAAAACGAGCAGGCGGCAAAGGAATATTGGTCAAGAATCAAGAAGAAATAATAAAAACGGATGTGTAACAAAACACATCCGTTTCTTCTTATTCGCAGTATTTCAAATCCGTACCTATATATCCCACTTCCTTGAAGTCATCGGGATTGTGGCGGATAATATAGTCAATATACGACGCTGTCATGTGAGCAGTCAGCACATATCCCATAGCATTCATATGGCCTCCCATATAGAATTTCTTCTTGAATTCGTCATCATATACGGGAGCATATTCATAAAGGTCAATGACATAGGTGTTGTCAAAGAAATCTGCTATGTCATAAATCGCTTTTCTGTGAGCAATCGTCTTTTCCTGAATTCTTCTGCTTGTTTCTCTGGGCATTGTCATAAGGAAAAACTTTGCACGGGGCTGAATTAATTTGAGTCTCTGAATTATACGGGCATACCAGCCTGTGAAAGTATCGGCATTTTTGGCATAATCCTCACGGCATATATCGTCTGTTGTGCCGACTTCCATATTCTGATTGTGAATATCGTTTACACCCAGTGCAATTATGTAGCATTGGCAGGCATACTGAGGGTCCCAGAAACGCATATTATCCGCAAAGCTTTCGCAGTATTCCTTTGCCGTCATACCGCCTCTTGAAAAATTGAAGCAGGTGCTTGAGCACATACGGGCAAGATACTGACCCCAGGAATATTCAAAATAATCGTGGTAACCCTTGTTGCCGTTTTCATCCATACTCTCAAATTCACCCGACGAAAGGCTGTCACCCACAACGCCGATTCTGCGGAAAATTGCGGTATATCCGCCGTTTATTGCAAGATGCTCCAATGGCTTTTCATCTTTGGAATTTACCATTATATCAAGATTCATAGTTAACACTCTCCTTAATGAGATTATAACTCATACACAAAAAAATGCAATAAAAAGATTCAGGGCAGACTCGCAAAATGAGCTGCCCCGAATCTTTATGGAGGATTTTGAGCGGTCAAAGATAAATCTTTGCCGAGAAGAAATCGTTATTTTCTGTTGATTATTTTTGCACGGAGATTTCTTGTTGCTTTAAGTGCTTTCTGAGCAAGGTTTACTGCGTGGAAGCCTGTTTTGCTGATGATAAGGTCAGCTTCACCCATAAGCTCCATATAATCGTTGCAGAAGCCCTTCTTGAATTTGAAAATACCGTGCAGAGGATTGCTTTCGTCAGGATATCCGCCTCTGAAATCGTAGTATTTACAGCCTCTTTCAATAGCCCATTTAATCATTTCCCACTGCACAAGATAGTTGGGCATAACGTTTCTGTATTCGTTTGAGCTTGCGCCGTATACATACCATTCCTTGTCGCCGCAGATAACATTGAGCGCGCCTGCAATCGCCTTACCGTCATAGTATGCAAGATAAATTCTTGCGTCGTCACCGAAGGCTTCCATAATGCGTTTGAAATATGATGTGTCACGGGTTGCAAAATTATCTCTTTCACCCGTTACAAGCATAAGGTCGTGGAATTCCTCACAAGCCTCAATGCCTTTGATTTCAACGGTTACGCCCTTTCTTGCGGCAAGGCGTGCGTTGTAACGTGTTTTGGGGTGGAACGAAGCCATAACTTCTTCTTCTGTTTTGCCGCCTATATCAAGACGGAAAATGTATCTTGCCTGAATGGTGTCAAAGCCTGCGCCGTGCTCCTTGAATGTAAAGCCCAGACCTTTGAGAAGGTTGATGTAATCCGAATTTGAGGCAAGAGTGTCTGTGTCGATTTTGAAGGTGTATGCCTTGTTCTTTATGCCGTATTCCTTGACTGCGGTGAGAAGCTCCGTAACGGTTTCTTTATCGTCAAGGTCGCAGACGGGTCCTCTGGGCGCGTACATCATTTTGAAGGGTGTCATGGGAATCTGGCGGAGCAGCACACCGCAAACGCCTTTTATGTTGCCGCTTGCGTCACGGCTGATAAAGCCTCTCCATTCCCATTCTTTTTTTACTTTACCCCAGGCGGATGTCTGCATCATATGTCCCTTGGGATGTGAACGCAGAAAGCTGTCAAATTCCCGGGCGTTTTCAATTTTTACCGTTTCCATTTCTTTCTCCTTTCATTATTTCAACTGCAAGGCTCTTGCGATAAGTGCCTGCGGAGTATTTTGAATTTTTTCTTCCATAACCTCGTCAAGAAGAATTTCAAGAATTCTTCCCATTTCGGGTGACGGTTGAACACCTATTGCGGCAAGCTCTTTGCCGCCTATTGCAAGGTCGCTCATTCCGAAGCAGGGAGTTTCGTTTTCAATTTCTTCAAGAATTTCAAGTCCGATTTTGTTTTCTTCAAGACTTTCGGTATGGAATATGGGATTTTGCGCCTTTACATCGGCTTCTCTTACGGCGAAAAGCTGTTTTACGGCGTCAGTTCCCAGCTTGCCGATATATTTTTTGAAGGTTTTTTTGCTGATTTTGTGAGGCATAAAATCGTGATACTCAACAAGATTGCAAACATGATTTCTGAATTTTGTTGAAGTTTTGAGTTTTGTCAGTATCTCGCAAGCGATTTTTGTGCTTTCTTTTCCGTGTGAATAAAAATGGTCGGTACCGTTTTTGTCCGTGGATTTGCATTTCGGTTTTCCGGAATCATGGAACAGCATTGCAAATCTTAATTCGGGCAAAGGGTCAATATTCTCAACCGCCGCAACCGTGTGTTCCCACACATCGTAAATGTGTCTTTCATGATTTTGCGTGCAGTTTTTCATGGGCTTTAATTCGGGCAGAATAAAGAATATTACATCTTCGTATTCTCTGAGTATTCTGCCTGCACCCCTGCCGCAAAGCAGTTTTGAAAGCTCGGTAAAAATCCGTTCAACCGATATGTTTTTCAGCAAAGGATAGTTGCGGTGAATACTTTCTGATGTTTCGGAATCAATTTCAAATCCCAATACGGACGAAAACCTCAGTGCACGGAGAATACGCAAAGCATCCTCACCGAAACGTTTATCGGCTTCTCCCACACACCGTATAATGCTTTTTTCTATATCGCTTCTTCCGTCAAAGGGGTCTGCAAAGCCTGCGGAGGGGGAGTATGCAATGGCATTGACCGTAAAATCACGGCGTGAAAGATCATCCTCAACCTTATCGGTAAAATCAACTTTATCGGGATGTCTGTTGTCGGAATAACCCGTTTCAATGCGGTAGGTGGTTATTTCAAGGCTTGTGCCGTCAACAATAACCGTAACCGTGCCGTGCTTTAGACCCGTTTCAATGGTGCGGAAATCTCTGAATGCTTTGAGGGTTTCTTCGGGCAGTGCGTTTGTTGTTATATCCCAGTCATCGGGTGATTTACCCATCAGGGCGTCGCGTACCGCACCGCCTACAACATAAGCCGTGTGGCCGTTACTTTGCAGAATTTCTATTGCTCTATTGACTTGCGGCGGAATTTTTATTACCATAATATCATTACCAATTATCCGGAGGAATTTTTATGAATATACAGATTTTCGGAACAAATAAATGCTTCGACACTAAAAAGGCTCAGAGATATTTCAAAGAAAGAAATATAAAATTTCAGTTTATAGACCTTACTCAGAAAAACCTGAGCAAGGGTGAGTATCAGAGCGTCAAGTCGGCGGTAGGTTCAATGGAAGCACTTATTGACGAAAAATCCAAGGCCTACGAAAAGCATTTTATAAAGTATCTTGCAAGCAAGGAGGCTGTTGAAGAAAAGCTTCTTGAACACGGTGAGCTTTTCAAAACCCCAATTGTCCGCAACGGCAAAAAAGCAACCGTGGGCTATTGCCCCGAAATCTGGAAAGAATGGGATTAATAAGCCTCAAATTTTGAAATTGTTGCAAAGCATCTTGCTTTTTCAATAACAAGCTTGAAGTAACGGACCCGTATTTCCTTGAATCGGCATATACGCTTGTATCCGATAGTTGTTTCGGATGCAAGCTTTTTCCATTTACCCTTAACCTGTGCGTAAAGTGTAAACTTTTCAATCTGCTGACCTGTTCTGATGTTTTCGCCGAGAACAATTTTGTCAATGTCGTATTCATCGCCAAGGTCAAGAATCAGTTCCGCACCCTCAGGGTCATCGCCTGAATGCCAGTAGCTGTCGGGGTATTCGCTCAGTGCCATCTGACCTGTGTGCTTTTCGTCAAGGTGTCGGTTGTCGGTTACAATTGAACCGTCTGCAAGATTTTCGTTGAAATCGATTTCAAGCTGTGCGCCCATTGCAAGCAGGGTTTCAAGGTCTTTTTCCGCAATCTTTCCTTCGGGAGTAGGAGGAATATTAAGAAGGAAGTTTGCATTTGCACCAACCGAGTTATAGTATATCTCCATAAGTTTTGACAGAGGTTTTACGGAATAATCTTCGTCGGGATGATAAAACCATCCTTTTCTTATAGAAGTATCAACCTCTGCGGGATACCAGATAAGCTTGTTGCAGTTTTTGATAGCTTTTCTGCTGCCAAGGTCAAGGGCAGTGGGATTTATTTTTTTAGGCGGTTTAGTAACATCCTTTTGGCTTGCGGCGGCAATCAGCTCGCTGTTTGAGTGCCAGTAAGGCACAACGCTCCACTCACTCTTTCGGCAAACGCCTGCTTCGTTGCCGCACCAACGTACGTCGGGACCGCAGATATTAATGGTGGCATTGGGTTGAAGCTCACGGATAAGCTTGTAGTAGCCTTCCCAATCATATTCCTGCTTTCTGCCGTTTGCACCTTCGCCGCAGGCACCGTCAAACCATACACAGAAAAGCTCACCGTATGCGGTCAGAAGTTCACGAAGCTGATTCTTGAAAAATCTGTTGTAGGCTTCACCTGTGCCGTAGGTAGGCTCGTGTCTGTCCCAGGGAGAAACATAAATTCCGAATTTGATTCCGAATTCTTTGCAAGCCTTTGCACATTCGGCAACAACATCACCTTTGCCGTCTCTCCATTTGCTTGAGCGGACGCTGTGGTCGGTATATGCGCTGGGCCACAGACAGAAGCCGTCGTGGTGCTTTGCGGTAAGAATAAGTCCCTTCATACCCGAAAGCTGACAAACCTTTGCCCACTGACGGCAGTCAAGCTTTTCGGGGTTGAAAAGCTCGGGGTCTTCATTACCGTTGCCCCATTCGGAATCGGTGAAGGTGTTCATTCCGAAATGAAAGAAAGCATAAAATTCGGTTTCCTGCCATTTTATCTGTCTTTCACTGGGCACAATTGAGGCGGCATATTTTACAAAATCGGGGGTTTTACTCATGTGTCTTTACCTCTCTTTTGATTATTAACATTTTGTGATATGTTGTACCAGAAATCCTCGGTTAAATTATTGTTCATTGCAAATCTGATAAGATTCAGCAGGGCAGGGGAGTCTGAAACGTAGCTGAACATTTCCGGCGGTAACATACCTCTGTCGGCATAGGCGAGGAGCCTGAATTTTTCGGCATCGGCATCATTCAGCGAAAGCCTTGCAATAAGCTTGTATAAATCACCGTCGTCGGGCGGTGAATTATTTTTGCCCTTTTCGATGTTGCTTATGTATTGCGCTGTTTTGCCAAGCACATCGGCAAGCTCGCCCTGAGAGATTTTGGCGTCTTCCCTGACGGTTTTAAGCATAACACCGAAGGGGGTGGGTATAAACATCGGACTCCTCCTTTCCGCAAGAATAGATATGTGACGAATCGTCATATATTAAAAATAAAATCAAATAATACAATCCACTTTTCAAGGTAGATTCAGAGCAACAGAGAAACAGAGAAAAATTCTGTCAGCCTTTTCCGTATTTATTGTATAAATAAACAAATTTGTTTATTTACTAATACAGAATAGCATAAAAGACGTGAGGTGTCAAGACGGATATTTATTTTTATGATAATATTGCACAACAGGGGAGAATCATATATAATTGTAACCGTTACAGTGACTTATATTTTTTAAAGGAGTGACAGATATGAAACATTGCGGAACGCAATGGTTAGAAACAGACAGATTGATTTTAAGACGATATGAAACTAAAGATGCTGCCGCAATGTTTAAGAATTGGGCGTCTGATCCGGAAGTAACAAAGTTTTTGATGTGGAAAACTCATTCAAATCAGGAAGAAAGTAAAAGGATTATGAATGATTGGGTGAAACAATATTCGGACGAAAAATATTATCATTGGGGTATTGTTTTGAAAGAAAACGGCGATGAACCGATTGGAGCTATCGCTGTAGGTTTTATGAACGAAGAGGTTTCATCAACGCAAATCAGCTATTGTCTTGGCAGAGCATGGTGGCATCAAGGAATAATGTCAGAGGCACTTAAGGCGGTTATGGATTTCTTGTTTGATGTAGTAGATGTAAACCGCATTGAAGCAAGACATGATCCGAGAAATCCATATTCAGGTAAAGTGATGCAGAAATGCGGAATGAAATATGAAGGAACTCTGCGCAGCTCCGATTGGAATAATCAGGGCATTTGTGATGCTTGTTATTACGCATTGTTGAAATCTGAACGCTGAATAACATTAACCAAGGAGAATAAAAATGATTTTTATTGCACCGCAAAGCCATAAAGAATTGGTTTTAAATAAAAAGACCCTTGTTACAGCAGATAGCGAAGAAAGTTATCCTATAATCAAAGACGTTCCGATTTTGCTTCCCGAAAAAACAAATCCTGATTGGGCTCGTGAGCTTCTTGAAATAATTTTTTGGGAACATCCCGAAGAAATAAATGAGATTTTCAGCGAAATGGAAGCTGGCATTATTGAGGATTGGAATGAGATTTATGTTAACCACATAAAAAAGATACACGGCACAAAAGAAAATATCATAAAAGCTTTCGATTCGTATAAACGAAGAGAAACGAGTGATTGGATTGTGGGCGACAAAAGCGGAAATATCAGAAAAAAGCAGCTTAAAGATTTCAAAAAATTCAACAAAAAGCGTAATGGAAAAAAGAGAACAATAACAAAAATCAAAGGTACAGGAGTATTCTGGGACAGATACCGTTATTTTGCTGAAGTTGTATGCAAAGAAAAAACAGATAAAATATTAGAAATCGCAACGGGTGCGGGCGGCGGCACGGCTTCGGTTGCATTATATATGCCGAAAGAATGTGAGCTTTATACCGTAGATATTGGGTTTGATTGTCTCGGAAATGCTTTGGGTATTGCAAAATATCAGAAAAAGAAAATCATTCCCGTTTGTGCGAATTTCTGGTATCTGCCTTTCAAAGATAAAACATTTGATACTGTTTGTACTTATTGCGGATTGGATGAATCCAGAGAAATTATTGAAACTCTGAAAGAGGTTTCAAGAGTTCTGACAGATAACGGCAGATTTATTGTCAATTCAAGAAACAATGCGTTTATGCGTCAGCACAGAGTTTTAAAACCTTTCGGATTTACGGAAAAAGAAACACTTGAAATTCTTAAAGATTGCAGAATGTATAGCGATTTAAATAATCTTGATGAAATCTGCGAAAGTTTAGGAATGAAACTCAAATCACGAAAAGAGTACAGAGATAACGAAAAGATTGCATTTTCTGTATCCGAATACAGTAAATAAACAAATTTTGAAGGAGGTTTTCATATGACATATTCTGAATTACTCAATTATTGTCTTTCAAAAAACGGAGCATATGTTGATCATCCTTTCGGTCCTGACAGCGATATAATTAAAGTTGAAGGGAAAATCTTTGCTCAGCTGTTTATCCTCAAAGGCAAAGAAACGGCAACTCTGAATTGTGAGCGAATGCAGGGCGATTTTTACAGACATCTGTTTCCTGATATTGTTGTAAGAGGTTATCATTGTCCGCCGGTTCAACAACCGTATTTCAACACATTCCCTCTTGACAGCGTTCCCGACGAAATGATTTTGGAAATGGCAGACCACAGTTACATAACGGTTGTAGGCAAACTTCCGAAATACAAACAGAAGAAGTTGTTAGGTGAAGAAACAGATTAAATAATACTATAAATTTTAAGGTTAGCATAGGAGAAAAAATAATGAATATCAAAACCTTGATTAAATGTCTTCCGTTGCAGATTAATCCCAAAAAATACGAACGGTTTGTAAAAAAACTTGATTATAAAAAACTGCTTGCAGAAGACCCTGTAGAGATTAGAGATAAATACTATCTCGATAATGAGGATTTAGTTGAAACTGATTTAGCACATACCGCTGCCTTTTTTGAGCTTCATAAAAAAATTAATGAAAAATATAAACTTTCTGAAGTTGCCACCGCCGATACTGATTTTGAAAAAGCTATTCAGATATTGAATTGGCTAACGCAAAATACTTTTTATAACGGTGCAACTCTCAATTATATAACAGATAACACAATAGATATTTTGAAAAACTCATTCGGCAAATCTTTTAGAAAAGCAATTAATTGCAGGTTAAAAGCAATTTGTTTTGCAGATTGTCTGGTCGCTGTCGGAATAAAAGCATATCCTGTTTGTATGTGTTCTTCTGTATTAAAAAACTGTCATTTTACCTGTCAAGCATATATAGGTGAACTTGATAAGTGGTGTGTTTTTGACCCCTCGTTTGGTTGTTGGTTTGCTGATAAAAGCGGAAATCCTATTGATATTTTTGAAATGAGAGAAATGTTTTTGAAAGGTGAAGAGCCTATTATTAACGGATATAATTTTAATGGTACAAAAGAATGCTTTGATGTTTATGTTAATGGTTTTCTGAAAATGTGCATTTCAAATCTTTCAACTTGGCAAGATAATTCTATGGTTAGAAGAAATAAAAAGAAATGGTCTGACAGAAAAAGATTTAATGGTAAAATTCCTTGTTAATATAGCCGATTCGCAAACTGAGAAAGCTGTTGGGTGAAAGTAAATATTTGTAAGAGAGTGGTAATATGCAATATAATGCTGAATTTTGGAACGCATTAGACGAATTGGTGAGTAATTCAGAAATTGTGATTGACAGACCAAAAGGAACTGCACATCCCAAGTATCCTGATTTCATTTATCGGGTTGATTATGGATATTTGAAAGATACAACCTCTATGGACGGTGCAGGAATTGATGTGTGGGTAGGAAGCGGCGAGGAAAAGGTTGATGCAATAATGTGCATTGTTGATTTGATGAAAAAAGACTCTGAAATTAAAATATTGATTGGATGCACAGACGAAGAAAAAAGGATAGTATATGAAACACATAATGAAACACAGTTTATGAAAGGTGTATTAATTCATCGTTAAAAATGGTGGTGATTGAATTTGAATATAAAATTTGTAGTTAGAAAAGCTGTAATCTCCGATGCGGAAGATATTTATTATATCAACAAAACAAGCCTTGGTTACGAATATGATTTTGAAAAGCAAAAGCGCAAAATTGAAGCAGTATTGAATGATGAAACACAAGTTATCTTTGTGGCTGAAACCGAAAACAAAGTCGTCGGCTACATTCATCTTGTAAATTACGATGTAATCTATGCCGATAATTTCAAGAACTGTTTGGGATTGGCTGTTGATAACGATTACAAACGAAACGGCATCGGTTCGGCTTTGCTGAAACAAGCTGAAATCTGGGCAAAGGAAAACGGTGCAGTCGGAATCAGACTTTGTTCAGGTGCGGAACGTGTGAATGCACATAAGTTTTATGAATCACAAGGTTATGAGGTAACAAAACTACAAAAGAATTTGAAAAAGAATCTCCAATAACCGAATAAATTTGAAAAAACAATCCCACACTGATTGGTTAAAACCTTTCATTGTGGGATTTTATTATAGTTTGTTGGACTTTATTATTTCACAGTAATAACCGGCCTTGCGAGGATGCCTACATCACGGAGTACATATTCATAGCTCCATGTTTCTTCGTCGCTGCGCCATGCTCCGGGACCGTGCCATGAGTGCTTAACGTCGGTAAGATGTACGGGGCCGAAAGCGTTGTATCTGTTGCCGAAAAGGGTGATATCAACCTTGTGCTTGCCATCTGCAAGTCCGTCAACATCAATAAGGTAAGGCGGATATACGACCTTGCCTTTTTCCTCACCGTCAACGGCAACGGAAATCAATGCACCTCTGTAACGGGTAGCTTCCACTCTCATACCTGTGCCTTCCGCTTCAAGATGATAGGTGATATTACCGCCGTAGAAGGGCAGACCCTGATTTGTAATTGTGCCGAAGCCCAGCTTTTCGGGAAGGTTGGTAATCGTTTTTTCTCTGCCGATTACCTTAACGCCGAAGTCACCGAGAATGTAGCACCATTCGGTGTTTGTACGTGTACCGAAGGGCAGAGTGATTTCAAGAATATTTTCACCCTTTACAATATCTGTAAGAGGTACGGTTTTGATGTCCTTATCGGTATACCAGCCAGTGATATTATTTGCGATTTCGTTGCCGTTGAAGACAATTTTTGCCTTTTCGGCATCTTCGAGAGCAAGCTCTGCACCGCTGTAATCAATCTCACTGTTGATTCTGAATCTGAGGGTTATGTGATGCTCAATAGTTTCGGGTGCGATAACCCAGGGCTGAGCAACATTGCCGCCGCGTTCAACAAATCCGACCATTTCACGGCATACATTGTCAAGACGGAGAATTTCTTCCTCTGCCATAAACTCGCCGCCGTCAAGGGCAAATTCAGCAATATCAAGCAGATATGCATTGCGTTCGGAAAGGGTATAGGGTACAAGTGCAGGCATAGCCTTAGCATCGGCGGAGGAAATTTCTTTTTCCTTTGCTACGGAAATTTCCGATTTGCCTTCATCAAGTCTTAACAGCAGACTGTCATAATCGTAAAGAGTTTTTGCAATAACCGTGTTGCCGCCAATGTATTCACAGGCAACTGGTGTAATGTTACCGCAGATTGTATCGTAAACATAGGGTGTGAATTCACCGCTGATGGTGATTCGAAGGTGATTTTCACGGATGCAGTCTTTATTATAGGGTTCTTTGCAACGGCTTATGAAGAGCCAACGGCTGATACCGTCCTGACGGAGCTGATAAATAAAGCCGTCTGAAAGTCTGCCGTTTGCCATACGGAGAGTAACCGTTCTGTTTTCATCAAGTGCGTTGAGAAGCTTTTCTCTGTCGTAGGGAAGGACGGTTGATGCCTCATAAAGTGCCTTGCCTCTGCCGTCGGGAATACCGTCGGTGAACTTGGGTGCATTACCGAGGAAAATCAGCTTGCCGCCTGCATTTCTGAATGCTTCAAGGCATTCCAAAGTAGTTGAGCGCAGCGTTTCGCAATCGGGAACGATAACCGCATCATAAGTCATTTCGCCTACTTGCAGGGGAGCAGATGCTTTTTCGCAAAGTGAGGGCAGAAGTGATTCGCTGATAAAGTTGAAATCTATGCTGCCTTTGAGAAGCCAATCGGTAATATTCTGGAATTTTTGATCCATATTTTCACGGATAAGTGCTGTTTTATCGTTGGGACCCCAGTGGAGCCAGAAGCTTTCAACAGGATGAATAACGCCTACCTTGACAACGGGCTTACCTCTTGTCATGGCGGTGTTTACCCTTGCAAAATGGTCTTCAAGGTATGAGAATTCTTCCCACCAGGGTGACTGATAATGGATTGAAGCAGGGTAGTCACGCTTTGCTTCGCCGCCCATTGCATACCAGGAAAGGTGAGGAACTCTGATTGTAACGCCCAGGCATGCCTGCCAGTCGCCGTGAAGCTTGTAGCCTCTGAAATCGTAGTCCCAGCCCGTAACACCGTAAAGCTCTGAAAGCATACCTTCTCTGCCGTACTGATGTACTGCGGATTGTGCTTGCTTTGCGGTTGTGAATTCAAAATTAGCACAAAGCATATCGATACCGGGCAGGTCAAAGCCTCTGTATGAACGCATTGCATCGCCGAGAGCTGCTGTCTGGCTGTGAAGGGAGGGTTCTTCCATCATATGACCCGTAAGTGCAATTCCGTTTTCTCTGCACCAAGAGCCGCATACATCGGCAAAAGCTTCTGCAAAGCGTTCGGAAATATGATCATGGTAGTGATAGCGGGTTGTTGAAACCTTGCCGTCGGGAAGCTCCCAGAAGATTTCGGGAAGAGTTGAAAGAATATCTTCGCCGTACTGTGCCATATATGTATCGGGTAAATCATCTGTCCAGGGCATGGTAATATCGTCTTTATCCGTTGAATTATCAAGAACATCCTTGCGTGTGAACTGGGGTTCATCCGTGAAGATTGCGGGCACTACACCGCCGAAGCTTTCGCCGATAACCTGCTTGTATCTTTCGTGTGTAACTTCAACAAAACGCTGAACTGCCTTGGGGTTAAGAGTGTCAAGATAGGTCTGATTGTTGTACCAGGGAGAGGGAGCGTGGATTTTAAGGTAGGCATACCATTTTGTGCCTTCTGCCTCATCTTCTTCACCGATTATTTTATAGTTTTTAAGGAAACCGTTTTCATCAAGAATGATGTCGTAGCAATTGATAAGCCAGCCTTTGCCTTCTCTGCCGCCTTCCGCACGGGAATCAATGATTGTTGCGGCAACATCTTCGTTGTCACAGGGCTCTGTTGTCATAAGCAGACAGCGTGCTCTGTATTCCTCATCCTTTGTAACAAGTCCGCCTGCGGCACCCGAGGGCCATCTGTCCTCATCGTAAAGCCAGGCAAGCATATGCTCCTTATCTGCTTTTTCACAGCAGCATTTGATAAGTGACATAAATTCGTCCGAAAGGTAATTTGTTGACATACCCGTACGCACATGCATATGGAAGCCGCCGAGACCCATTTTCTTGAATATCTCAATCTGACGGCAAAGCTCTTCGGCTTTAAGGTCGCTGTTCCATGCCCAGAAGGGAGTGCCTCTGTATTCGCAGGTGGGGTTCATAAAGAGCTCATCTGAAAGTGTAGGTGCCGAATTTTTTTTGTAAAGCATAGTTCTTTCTCCTTTATTGGGGATGTTTACAGAGAGGTTTATCCTCGCTGGGTGTGTTCCAGTTTATAAAATTGTTGCGTTTGGCGTGATACCATTCCATTTCAAACATTTTTGCGGTATCGTCAACGGGCACGTAAAGCTGATTTCTTACAAAATAGGGAGTGCCCATCATTTCAATCGTTCCAAGGTCAGTCTTTGCAAGCTTACTGCCTTCTGTGAAGGTTGCTCTGTGTCCGTAAACCTCAACATAAAGGCTGTCTTTTTCCTTGATAACCTTACCGCCTATGAACTGAACAACAACACCGAAGGGTGCGTACCACATACCGTCTTTGTATTCGGCATAAAGCTCACGGGCAATAAGTTCAAGCATCTGCCCTTTGAATGCCATTTTGGTCCAATCGTATGTAGGTGCAAGGGCATAGGGTGTGATAAGGTCTTTGGATTTGTCGATTGTGAATACATCTATTATTCTGCCGTCTGCAAGATAGGCTGTAGCGGTCAGTACATCACCGTTAATCTCAACCAGGGTATATGAACCTACACGGATTTCCTGGGGATAAAACGCACTGTGCCATACTTTGGGTGCGTTTGAGTGGTATATGTTTCCGCCGCCGTTACCGACAATATAGTGAACAGTGCCTTCCGACGGACGGTCAAAATGCTCATCGTTTTTAGTGGGGAATGTGCGTGCGAACGAATGCTCGTGACCTTCGAAAAGAATGTCAAGTCTGCCGTCTTCAATGGGTTTTCTCAGCCAGGGATAGCCGTCGTTATTCTGACCCTCGGGCATAACGGGGTAAATGGGAAAGTGATATGCACCCAGCTTCCAGGTTTTGTTGCTGTTTTGCAGGTCGTTATACGCCCAATCCTCAACAACCTGAGGTGCGTTTATACCCAGCACAAGGAAATGAGTGTTGCCGTAGTCGAAGGAATAGTTTTCGCCCGTATAGCCTTCGGGACCGTTATCGGGATAAGCAGGACCGAACTGGAAATCAAAGAAATCGGCGTGCTCAAGGTAGTATTTACCCGTAGGCTCGGGAAAATATGTGATGTAGCCGCGGTTATCGTGATTACCTGTAGTCATCATATAAGGCATACTTTCAATAATGCCTTTAAGACCCTCAAACATTCCGTTCCACTGCACTTCGTTCTGACCGTTATCGCAGTTATCGCCCGCAGTGAAAATGAATCTGCATTCGGGATGTTTTTTCAGTGCGTCTCTGAGCATATCGCCAACCATGCTGTAATCGGGCAGATGGCAGGGGTCACCCTTCTGATGGTCCGTAATAACAATAAAGCTGAACTTATCAAGATTTTCGGGCTCGGTTTCAAAAGTGAAGTTTTCACTTCTGTAATCGTCCGAACCTACGTTGTATACATATTTCGTTCCCGGCTCAAGACCGCTGAGCCTTACGGAATAATAGTTGCTGATATCAATATCCGTTTCTTTTGTTGCGTATTCCGCATTTTGTCTTACCCAGTTTCCTTCCGTTTCCTTGCGGTAAAGAATGTAGCCGTCGGTTATATCCGTGCAGGTACGCCAGATAACCGACATACACGTTTTGGCATCTCCGCAGAACGCAAGCATTATGTGGTCGGGATTGCAGGTTGAACCTCTTTCGGGTTTACAGAAATTTCCGTTTTTGTCAATCATAATTTTTCTCCTGTAATAGATTAAGTTAATTTTAGTAATTTCGCACATATTTGTCAATATGATTAGACCGAAGTTGAACAATATATATTGATTTTTTATAGAAAATAAGATATAATTCAAGATGCGATATTATTTTACAGGGGGACAAACTATGAAAAAAATCGCAAAAATTCTCAGCCTGATTCTTTCGCTGGCAATAGCACTGTCCTGTATGGGCGTGTTTGCTTCGGCGGCAGGTGAGAGTTACCTGACAATAAGAGCATATGACGGTTTTGCAGTTGTAACAAGCTGTCTTTCAACAGCATCGGGTGAGATTGATATCCCTGATACATACAACGGAGTTGCGGTTACCCAGATAGGCAACAGTGCATTCAGCGGATGCACAAGGATAACAAAAATAACCGTTCCTTCAAGTGTGACCAAGGTAGGCAATTCGGCTTTCAGCAACTGTGATAAGCTTGAAACCGTTATTTTCGAAGGCAGTACCTGTACCTTCGGCACAGAAGCTTTCTATAATTGCCGTTCAATCAGTACACTCAGCCTGCCTGCAGACACAAAAATCATTTCTCAGAGGATGTTCAACGGCTGTTCATCCCTTGAAGATTTTACGATTCCCGCTTCGGTAACATCAATCGGCAGTGAAGCTTTCGGTCTTTGCGGCAGTCTTACAAGCATTGCGATTCCCGCAACCGTAACATCCATAGGTAAGAATGCTTTTATCGGCTGCAATTCAATAAGCTCCTTCAATGTTGCAGGCGGTAACACGGTTTACAGCGGTTCGAACGGTGTCCTTTACGGTCCCGACCCTTCAACAGGTAAGAAGGCTCTGCTTCAATATCCCAACGCAAAGTCGGGTACATCCTACACCGTTCTCAGCGGCACAAAGGTTATTGCCGATTACGCCTTCGGCGATAACACCACGCTTACAAAGGTAACACTTCCTTCGGGGCTTGAAATCCTTGATAATTTTGCATTCTACAAATGTAAAAAGCTTGCAGATGTTCAGCTTCCTTCAACTGTCACAAAGCTGGGTTCACAGTCCTTCGGCAGATGCGAAGCGCTGAGAACCCTTATAATCCCTGCAAATGTTGAAACCTTTGAAAGTGCTTTCTATATGTCATCCCTTGAATCCGTGATTATTCAGAACGGTGTTACCGAAATCGGCACCAAGAGCTTTGAGGATTGCTCAAAGCTTACAAGCGTTTCGATTCCCGCAAGTGTCAAAAAAATCGGTATCGGCGCATTCAAAGGATGCACTGCTCTCGGAGATTTCAGCGTGCCATCAACGGTTACAACCATTGAAAGAGGCGTTTTCACCGAGTGTGAAAATATTACCCTTGTTGTTGACAGCGGTTCTGCGGCGCATACATACGCAGTTGAAAATTCCGTAAATTACAGAATAAAAGGCGAAGGCGAGAAGACGGTAAAATCCGTTTCCGTTCTTACACTTCCCACCAAAACAAGCTATTACTACAAGGATACTCTTGATACAACCGGTCTTAAGCTTTCGGTTATGTATACCGACGGCTCAACCGAAACCGTTTCAAGCGGATATGAGGTAAACACCACCACACTCGGTAAAACAGGGGCACAGGTTATTGATGTAACATACGAAGGCTGCACCGCACAGTTCAGCGTCAATGTTTCATATGCCTGGTGGCAGTGGATAATCCTGATTTTCCTGCTGGGTATATTCTGGTATTAAAAAATAAACCTCCGGGGTTCATTCCTCGGAGGTTTTAAGTTTATCCAGATATTCTTTATCTTTCTTTGTCAGCTCTGCTTTTGCCAGCATATCGGGTCGGCGTTCAAGAGTCCGTTTAAGGCTTTGCTCTCTCTGCCATTTCTGAATGTTGGCATGATGACCCGAAATAAGCACCTCAGGCACTTTTTCACCGTGCCACTCAAAGGGGCGTGTGTACTGAGGATATTCAAGCAGACCCGAATAATGGCTTTCAAGAGTGAATGCATCCTCGTTGGCAAGTACGCCGGGAAGCATTCTTGAAATGCTGTCTGCAAGAATAAGTGCAGGTAATTCGCCGCCGGTCAGCACATAATCGCCGATTGAAATTTCTTCATCAACGATTTCATCAATAACCCTTTGGTCTATGCCTTCGTAGTGACCGCAAAGCAGTGCTATGTTATCAAGCGTTGAAAGCTCTTTTACCTTCTCCTGAGTCAGAGTTTTACCCTGAGGGGAGAGGTAAATAAGATGAGGACGTGTGCCTGTTTCTTCGCAAAGTGCGGCAAAACAATCGTATATGGGCTGAGTCTGCATAATCATTCCCGTGCCGCCGCCGTAAGGCGCATCGTCAACACGGTTGTGTTTATCATGAGTATAATCTCTGATATTGCGGCAGTTGATTTCAACGCATCCGTTGGCTCTAGCCCTGCCTATAATGCTTTCACCCAATACGCTTTCGCACATTTCGGGGAAAAGGGTTAAAATATCAATCCTCATCGTCAAAAATACCTTTCAGCGGTCTGATAACAATACGGTTGTTTGCAACATCGGTGTCAATAACAACATCGGGGATAGAGGGAATAAGATATTCTCTGCCGTCCTCTGCTCTTATGTGCCATACATCGTTTGCACCTGTTTCGCTTACATCCGTCAGTGTGCCGTATACCTTTTCAGGGCAGTCGGCATCGTAAACGGTGCAACCTTTAAGCTCCGCAATGAAATAAGTGCCTTCCGGCAGCTTTGCATCACTGCGCTTCATATAGAGAATTTTACCTCTCATTTTCTGAGCTTTTTCAACCGTGTCGATATCCTTGACCGTCAACAAAACAATGTTGCCGTGCGGCCTTGCAGATTTAATCTGCACCGCACAGCCTTCATTGCTGTCCAGATATAAAGTTTTAAATCCGGTTACGAATTCAGGTGAATCGCACCACGGATTAAGGCGCATTTCGCCTCTTATTCCGTGAGTGCCTACTATTTCACCGATTTCAAGAAATTCCTTAATCAATTTCTACAACAACCCTTGTGCTCTGACGAGTAGCGGCTGCACGCATAACAGTGCGGATAGCCTTTGCAATTCTTCCCTGCTTGCCGATAACTCTGCCCATATCAGCCTCACCAACATGAAGATGATATACAACAGTGCCGTCCTCAGAGGGCTCGTCAACAGTAACAGTTACCGCTGCGGGGTCATCAACAAGACCCTGAGCGATGCTTACAAGTAAATCCTTCATTGTTTTAACCTCTTGTTAAAAGATTAAAGAACGCCTTCTTTTTTAAGGATAGCCTTAACAGTGTCTGTGGGCTGTGCGCCGTTAGCAATCCACTGCTTTGCCTTTTCAGCATCTACCTTAATCTCTGAGGGAGTTGCAACGGGGTTGTAGGTTCCGATTTCCTCGATGAATCTGCCGTCACGGGGATATCTTGAATCTGCAACAACGATACGGTAGAAGGGAGCCTTCTTTGCGCCCATACGGCGAAGTCTGATTTTTACTGCCATGATAAATTCCTCCAAAAATAAAAATTAACAAAATTAATATATAATGTATCAGCTTTGAGCTGTATTACATTCCGAACTGTGAAGGGTCGAAGCCTGCGGGTATCTGGAAACGCTGCTTTCTGCGGCGTTTACCGCCCTTTTTGCCGCCAAGCTGTTTGAACATTTTCTGCATCTGTTTGTACTGACTGAGAAGTCTGTTGACATCTTCAATGCTCTGTCCGCAGCCTGCTGCAATTCTTTTTTTGCGAGAGGGGTTAATGATATCGGGGTTAGTACGCTCTTTTTCCGTCATTGAAAGTATGATTGCTTTAAGACGGTCAAACTTGCGTTCATCAACCTCAATATCCTTTGCTTTTTTGCCTATACCGGGGATCATTCCGAGAAGGTCCTGAATGGAACCCATTTTACGGATTTGTTCAAACTGGTCAAGCAAATCGTTAAGGTCAAACTTATTCTGCATAAGCTTCTTTTCAAGCTCAGCAGCCTTTTTCTCGTCAATGGTCTGTTCCGCTTTTTCAATAAGCGAAAGAACGTCGCCCATACCGAGAATTCTTGAAGCCATTCTGTCGGGATGGAAAACATCAAGATTTTCAAGCTTTTCGCCTGTACCTACAAACTTTATGGGCTTGCCCGTAACAGCTCTTGCCGAAAGTGCGGCACCGCCTCGGGTATCACCGTCAAGCTTTGTAAGAATAAGACCGTCAATACCCAGAGCACCGTCAAATGCGGTTGCTACGTTAACGGCATCCTGACCTGTCATTGAGTCAACAACAAGAAGAATTTCGTGGGGCTTTGCCTCAGCCTTGACGGCTTTAAGCTCGTCCATAAGCTCTTCGTCAACGTGAAGTCGGCCTGCGGTATCAAGGATAACGTAGTCGTAGCCGTGATCCTTTGAATACGCAATAGCTTCTTTTGCAATGCTTACGGGGTTGGTCTGACCCATTTCAAAAACGGGAGCACCTACCTGCTCACCAACAACCTGTAACTGCTTGATTGCGGCGGGTCTGTAAATATCGCAGGCTACAAGCAGAGGTCTGTGATTCTGCTTTTTAAGCATAAGTGCAAGCTTTGCACAGTGAGTTGTTTTACCTGAACCCTGAAGTCCGCACATAAGGATAACCGTAGGCGGATGGCTTGCATAAGCAAGGCGGCTCTGAGTTCCGCCCATAAGGCTTACAAGCTCCTCTTTAACGATTTTAATAACCATCTGAGAGGGCGTAAGGCTTTCCATAACCTTTTCACCGATTGCTTTTTCGGTTACGGTGTTTGTGAAATCCTTGGCGACTTTATAGTTAACGTCAGCTTCGAGCAGGGCCATACGGACTTCACGCATTGCGCTTCTTACATCCGATTCGGTCAGGCTGCCCTTGCTGCGGAGATTTTTAAACGCAGATTCAAGTCTGTCTGAAAGTCCTTCAAATGCCAAATGATTCACTCCTTATTATATAATGTATGTATACTCGGAATTGTCAGCTTTCAAGAAGTGCCATGGCGGCAGCCTTGATTCTGACGCTGTAATCGTTGATTTCTTTTGAAAGGCTGTGGCGCAGATTATATTCCGAAATCTGGGTTGAGCACTCAATGATTTCTTCCACACTGCGGCGCATATCTTCAAAGCGTCTTGCAACGCCGAGACGTGACTCCATTTCAAGAAGCTGAGTTTCAGCTCTTTTGATTGCGTCACGCACACCCTGACGGGTTATGCCTTCATTTTCCGCTATTTCGGAGAGGGAGAGGTCGTCGTTATAGTAATATTCCAGAAAGTCGCGCTGCTTTGCCGTCAGCATTTCGCCGTAGAAATCAATCAGCACAGCCATTTCATAATTCTTTGCCATTCCGAGCCCTCCTTTCTCTGAATTATATGTTACGGATTTTGGTGCCGAAAACTTACCACCTGTAAAGCACATAAGCTTTACAGGTGGCTATTATACTAAAAATAATGTGAAATGTCAAGCACAAATTTAACCACATTTACATGGGTTTTCCACCTTTTTCTCACGAAAACCCCAAAAATCAAGGGGAGAAAACTATAAATTGTGGAAAAATTGGACTTGCAGCACAATATATATCCACTTTTTCACACTTAAAAAGTGAAAAACTTTTTGCAACGTCAAAAATTATATTTTCGTAAAGGCAAACAGCTTTACAAATTATTTCAGTGTAACAATTGTAACGCCGTCTTCACCTTCGCCGTAAAGACCCAGTCTGCTGGTCTTTACATAGGGAGATGCTTTAAGATAACGGGTAACGGCGGTACGCAGTGCACCCGTTCCTTTGCCGTGAACAACGGTGAATTCATTAAGGCCTGTGCGAAGACCCTGGTCAATGAATCTGTCAAGCTCAATAAGACATTCGTCAACGGTCATACCGCGAAGGTCAAGTCTTGTTGAAGCCGCCATGTTCAGCCTGCTTTCACCCTGCAACCTGACAGTGGATTTCTTTTCCTGTTTTTTGGGAGCGTTTTCGCAGAGCCTCAGATTGACAAGCTTGACTCTTGTTTTTATTGAACCTGCCTGAACCTCAACATTACCGTTTTTATCTGCAGGTGAAAGCACCTTTGCTGTTTTGCCGATATCACGGATGATAACCGTATCGCCCGTAACAAGTGCACGGGGAAGAACATAATCCTTATCATCATCCTCAATGCCGATAATGGGGTCGGCAGCGGAATCGATGGATTCGATACCTTTCTTGACAAGTGATTTTGCACGCCTTGCAAGCTCAGCCGCATCCTTTGTTTTCTGCTGTTCCTTTTTCAGTTTGTCAAGCTCCTGAAGCAGAGTGTAAGCCTCACGCTTTGCCTGCTCAACAACACGGAGTGCCTGGGAGCGTGCATTCTCCATTTCTTTTTCACGGAGTTTCTGGGTATCGGCTTTGATTTTTTCTGCCTCTGCTCTTTCCTTTTCTGCTTTTTCAGAAAGCTGTTTTGCTCTGTCGTATTCATCTTCCATACGGCGGCGGGTATCTTCAAGGCGGTCAACAACATTTTCAAATGCTTTGTTTTCGCTTGAAACAAGGTCCTGAGCACGGTTTATGATGGAAATATCAAGTCCCAGCTTTTCGCTTATGGCAAGAGCGTTTGATTTGCCCGGTACGCCGATAAGCAGACGGTATGTGGGTCTGAGGGTTGCAACATCAAATTCGCAGCAGCCGTTTTCAACACGGGGAGTTTCAAGCGCGTAGGCTTTAAGCTCGGCATAGTGAGTTGTTGCGGCGATTTTGGCTCCCTTGAAATGAAGGGCTTCAAGAATTGAAATTGCAAGTGCCGCACCTTCAACGGGGTCTGTGCCTGCACCCAATTCGTCAATAAGAATAAGGCTGCTTTCGTCGGCTTCTTCAAAAATGCTTATGATATTTGTCATATGCGCGGAAAATGTGGAAAGTGACTGCTCGATGGACTGCTCGTCACCGATATCCGAAAGAATTTTATCGAAAACAGAGATTTCGCTTCTGTCGCCTGCGGGTATCATAAGACCGCACATCGCCATCATTGAAAGCAGACCGATTGTTTTGATTGAAACGGTTTTACCGCCTGTGTTGGGACCAGTGATAACAAGAGTGTCAAAATCCTTGCCCAGCATTATATCAACGGGCACGACCTTTTTCGGGTCAATCAGAGGGTGTCTTGCCGCTCTGAGATTGATAATTCCCTTATCGTTGAGTATGGGAGGTGCGGCTTTGATTTTATAGGCGTACTGTGCTTTTGCAAAAATAAGATTAAGTTCAACGGCACATTCGTAACTGTTTTTTATGCTTTGCGAAAAATCACCTGCGCTTGCCGAAAGCTCGCTGAGAATCCTTTCAATTTCTTCACGTTCCTTGGTTTGAAGCACACGGATTTCGTTGTTTGCTTCAACAACAGCCATAGGCTCAATAAATACTGTTGCACCGCTTGATGAGGTGTCGTGCACAAGACCTGCAACCTCATTTCTGTGCTCGCTCTTAACGGGGACAACATATCTGCCGTTACGCTGTGTAATAATATTTTCCTGCAAGAATTTGGAGTTTGCCTGAGAACGTGAAAATTTATCAAGCTGTTCTCTTACTTTGGACTCCTGAACACGGATTTTTCGTCTGATATCTTTAAGAGTAGGCGAAGCATTATCCGAAATTTCTTCTTCGGAAATAATTGCGTTAAAAATTGCAGATTCAAGATATTTATTTGGTACAAGTGCGTTGAAAAGAGGGTCAAGCACGGTTTGCACTCCCGAATTTGAAGCGCGCCACTGAGAGAGTGTGCGGATAACCCTCAGCACACCGCCGATATCAAGCAGCTCCTTTGTGTTGAGAACGCTGCCTGCATTTGCACGGCTGAGTGCGTTATTCACATTCTTTAATCCGCCGAATGACGGACCGCCGAATCTTGCCAGAAGCATATGTGCGTCAACCGTCTGATTGAGCAGTGCCCTTGCAAGTTCAAGGTTGCTTTCAGGTTTAAGATGAGTTGCTTCGTATCTTGCATCGTCACAGCTTGTGAAATCTGCAAGCTTTTCAAGCACCTTATCAAATTCAAGTGATTTTGCGTGTTTATCGTAGTTCTTCATTTTATTCTTCTTCCGTTGTTTCTTCGCTGTCGGTGGTTGAATCGGTTTCTGCGGTTGTTTCGGGCACAACGGTAACATATTCCGTAACCGTATCGCCGTTTTCGTCAGTAACTTCCTCGCCGTCCTCGTCGGTTATGGGAACAGCGGTTGTGATAGGTGCGGTTGTTGATTCGGTTTCAACGGGCAGCGTGGTGATTTCCGTGGGATTTTCACGGCGTTGTGTTGTGCCGATAACTTCCTGAACATCCGTAGCCTGAATGGATGAAATGTATCTTCCGCCGTCGCGTTCACGAAGAGTAATTTTCATAAATTTATCGGGTTCGGGTGCGGCAAATTCGCCGTCGGCAACCTGAACCCACGCTTTATTGCCGATATAACCTACACTGAGAATAAGGGAACTGCCTTGTTTTTCAATGTCATACACCTTGGGTGTATATGCGGATTCAATACCCGTAATGGGAAGAATGTAGCTTTTGAGTGCGGCATCATATGAAATATCGTATTCGCTCATGTCAAGAGAGGAATGCATTGAAGCAATGTCGATTTCATTTCCGAAAAGCCCTGTAAAGTATTTTTCAATGTCTGCCTGCGGAACAATGATACCGATGTTTTCACCTTCGGAGTAAGGATATTTGTCTGCACCCTCGTCGCTCATAAGCAGTGCCCATACCGCACTGTTTAGAAGCTGTGAAACATCTGCTTGAGTAAGGTCGTCAAACGGGTCGGGGTCAAACATTACAACAGGAGCAAGCAGTTTTTCGAACTCCGCTTTTTCGGCTGAATTATCTGCAAGATTTTTTACGGTATCCGCAGAAAATCTGATAACGGTAATAAGACCGATAACTGCAAGAACAGCCGCAATTACGCCGACAGGGAACGCAAGTTTGTTTTTCTTTGCCTTTGCCATGTAATTACCTCCCCGTTATCTTATCTGACCGTTACCGCTGATAACGTATTTTGAGCTTACCATATGTGCGATGCCCAGAGGACCTCTTGCGTGAAGCTTCTGTGTTGAAATTCCGATTTCAGCGCCGAAGCCGAATTCACCGCCGTCTGTAAATCTTGTTGAGGCATTCACATAAACCGCTGCCGCATCAACCTCTGCCTTGAATTTTTCTGCGGCGGCATAGCTGTCGGTGATTATTGCTTCGCTGTGACCCGTTCCGTATTGCGAAATGTGAGAAATTGCTTCATCAATATCATCAACAACTTTTACGCTGATTTTATAATCAAGATATTCTGTTGCCCAGTCTTCGTCTGTTGCGGCAACCGCATAGGGAAGGACTTCGCAAACAATCTCATCGCCGCGGATTTCAACATTCTTTTCGCTGAGCTTATCGCCGATTGCAATAAGTGCGGTTTCCGCAATATCGCGGTGAATAAGCAGACCTTCGCAGGCGTTGCATACCGATACACGGGATGCCTTTGCGTTTGCAACGATTTCAGCCGCCATGTCAATATCCGCATCCGCATCAACATAAATGTGGCAGTTGCCCACACCTGTTTCGATTACGGGCACGGTTGCATTTTCAACAACGGAGCGGATAAGACCTGCACCGCCTCTGGGGATAAGCAGGTCAACATAGCCGTTAAGGCGCATAAGTTCTGTTGCGGCTTCTCTTGAAATATTTTCAATGAGAATAATGCAGTCTTCGGGCAGACCTGATTCCGCAAGAGCGCTGCGCATAACTTGGGCTACCGCCTTGTTTGAATTTATTGCCTCTTTGCCGCCTTTAAGGATAACGGAGTTGCCTGCTTTGAGGCAGATAGCCGCCGCGTCTGCGGTAACATTGGGTCTCGCTTCGAAAATAACCGCAATAACACCTATAGGTACGCAGATTTTCTCGATTTTCAGACCGTTGGGTCTGGTTTCGCCCCAAAGAATTTTGCCTACTGGGTTTTCGCTTGCGGCAACCTGACGCATACCGTCAGCCATACCCGAAATTCTTACCTGGCTGAGAGTAAGTCTGTCAATCATAGCCTCGGAAATTCCCGCATCTCTTGCAGCTCTTATGTCCTTTGCGTTTTCTTCAAGAATATACTGTGAATTCTTCTCCAATGCGGCGGCAACCGCATAGAGTGCTTTATCGATTATCGCTCCGCCTGCGTTTGCAAGCTTTTTTTGTGCCGCTTTTGAGCGTGCACCGATATCAGTCATTGTGCTCATTATTTTTCTCCTTTTGCTCTGAAAAGAGTACCGATTTGTCTGCCGTCAAGAAGCTTGTAAATTTCTTCCGGGTCGGAGCCGTTCATTACGACGGTGTCAATACCTGCTTCGGTTGCAATCTGTGCGGCGTGAAGCTTTGTTATCATACCGCCCGTACCTCTGCTTGTGCCGCTTCCGCCTGCAAGAGCAAGAATGTCATCTGTTATTTCGTCAACACAGTGAATTAGCACTGCGTTTTCATCCTCACGGGGGTTTGCACTGAACAGACCGTCAATATCCGTAAGGATAATCAGTGTATCCGCATCAACAATTTTTGCAACGTGTGCGGAAAGGCTGTCGTTATCACCGAATACGATTTCATCTACGGCAACACTGTCATTTTCGTTAATTACGGGGATTGCGCCGTATTCAAAAAGCTTCATAAATGAGTTGTGAAGATTACGGTGGCGTTCTTTATCCTCAAAGTCATCCTTTGTAACAAGAAGCTGACCCGTGATATTACCGTATTCGCCGAAAAATTTGTCATAGAGAAACATCAGTTCGCATTGACCCACAGTTGCCGCCGCCTGTCTGCCCGGGGTATCCTGAGGCCTTTCTTTAAGACCCAGCTTGCCTACTCCAACACCGATTGCGCCCGATGTTACAAGGGCAATTTCGATTCCTGCATTCTTAAGGTCGCTGAGCACCTGAGCAAGCTTTGACATTCTGCGAAGATTTATTTTGCCTGTATCATAGGTAAGTGTGGATGTACCTACCTTGACAACTATTCTCTTTATATCTTTTTTGTTAAGCATATTATTCACCTTTGTATGTATCCAATATCTGTCTGTATGCGGCTTTGCTTGCCGTTTTGCCTGCGGCACACAGTGAAATTTTTGAAATGTCAAGTATTTCCGATGCGGTTTTCTTTAAATCTTCAAGGCTTACCGCACGGATTTTTTCTATGACTTCATCTTCAGAAACAACTTTTCCGTAAAGAAGTACGTTTCTGCCGTTTCTTGAAGCAACCGATGAAACGCTTTCGAGCCCCATAACAAAGCTTGCAACCAGTTGTTCCTTTGCTCGTTCAAGCTCTTTTTCGGTAACACTTTTCGGAAAGTCGGCAATGATTTCAAGGGCTTCGGAAATGGCCTTTTTCTCGGAGCTTTTGCTCAGCCCCATACATACGATGAACACGCCCGTATCAAGATGTGATACACCTGCCGTGTCGACCGAATACACAAGCCCAAGTTCTTCTCTGATACGCTGAAAAAGTCTTGATGACGAAGCAGAACCGAGAATTGAAGATATCAGCGAAACCGTATGCCGTCTTTTGTCGGTCAGAGCTATTCCGGGAAACCCCAGAATAAGCTGATTCTGCATAAAATCCTTTTTTACCACTGTTATGCCTGGCTTGTATTCTGCGGAAACAGGTGTGATTTCAAAATTTGTATTTCTTTGAGATGAGAAATAATTCTTACATATTTCAACCGCTTTTTCTTCATCAAAATTACCGCTGAAGCTTATAACCGTTCTTTCGGGGACATAGAACCGTGCCATATGGTCACGCAGTTTTTCTGCCGTTACGGAATCTACTGTTTCGGGAGTGCCCAGAATATTGCCGCCCAGCATACTGCCTGCCCAGATGTTTTCATAAAATATGTCGGCACATAAATCTTCGGGGCTGTCTTCATACATGGCGATTTCTTCTTTTATTACACCTTTTTCAAGCTCAACATCCTCGGGAGAAAGCCTGGGGTCAGTCACCATATCGCATATGATATCAAGCGCTTTGGGCATATGCTCTGTAAGAGTATGTGCGTAAAAGCAGGTCATCTCTTTTGCTGTATAAGCGTTGAGAATACCGCCTGTTTCGTCCATTTCAACCGCAATGTCAAGTGAGGAGCGTTTATTTGTGCCTCTGAAAAGCATATGCTCAATAAAGTGAGAAGTACCTGCGGTTTCAGGTGTTTCATAGCAAGATCCGCTTGCAACCCATATACCCATTGAGCAGGTTTTGGCATACTCCGATTTGCAGATTGCAATTCGCAGACCGTTATCCAGTTTTATGATTTTTGTTTTATCTGTCATATGTTATCCTTGTTTGTTATCGAAAGTAAGTGTCATGTTGCCGAGAGATATTTTATCGTTTGTTTTGAGAAGCTCTTTCTTTTCAAGCTTTTTGCCGTTGATTTTAACTTCGGTTGCGGATTTTACCTTTGTTATGTACCAACCGTTTTTTGCGCATATTATAACCGCACATACCCGTGAAACATCAGGAAAATCAAGAATTATATCGCAGTTTTTATGGCTTCCTATTGAGGTTTCACGGCTGACAAGCGGAAATTCATCGCCGCTTGAAGTGTTTATCAGTCTTGCTTTGCCCAGTGACGGCGGTTTGCGTTTGAGCAGGGGAGAAAGGCAGAGAAGCAGCACCGCAACCGCAAGCACGGGCAGTGAATAATGTGAAATTCTCAGAACAAAATCGAGCATACTTTTCTCCATTATAATCATTTATTATGTAACATAATAACATTATGGTATCGAATTGTCAACGGATATGCATTGACATTTAAGGCGTATATTGTTAAAATACATAATGGAATTTTATGTGTCGCAAAAGGATGCTGTGCAGATGAAAAAATATGATTTGGCGGTTGTCGGCGGTTGTTCGGCTGGTCTTGTTGCCGCCATAAACGCAAAACGCATTGACCCTTCGATGAGAGTTGCGGTTATTGAAAAACTGCCCAGAACGGGCAAAAAGCTTCTTGCAACGGGTAACGGGAAATGCAATATAACAAATCTTTACGCCCTTGACCACTGCTATGTGAATAAGGGCTTTGCTTCCTTTGCACTTAACACATACAACCCTCAAAAGGTAATTGATTTCTTTGCTTCTCTCGGTTTGCTTACCTATTCGGATTCTTGCGGCAGAGTATACCCCGAAAGCAATATGGCGGCATCGGTTGTTGATGCGTTGCGTTTTGAACTTGAAAGGCTCAATATAAATGTGATTTGCGATATGCCCGTAACGGATATCAGAAAATCCGATGGCGGATTTACCGTTAACGGGGATATCTTCTGCAAAAAACTTGTCCTTGCGGCAGGCGGTAAATCCTCCGCACCTCAGGGCTCTGACGGCAGCGGCTTTGAGCTTGCAAAAAAGCTGGGTCATACGGTTACCGAAACCGTGCCTGCACTTGTTCCGCTTAATTCAAAAGCCGAAATTACAAAGCCTCTCAAAGGTATGAGAGCAAGAAATGTTGAACTTACTCTCAAAGGTGAAAGAATTCTTACCAAAACTCAGGGTGAAATACTTTTTACGGAGTACGGGTTGTCGGGCATAGCGGCGATGGAGCTTGCCGCACCTGCGCAGAAATACATTAACTCTGTAAAGCGTAATCCCTTTACAATAATAGATTTTTTGCCTGATACGGCATATGATGAGCTTCTTAATTATCTGAAAAACCTCAATAAAATCAAGGGATTCTGCAAAATTGAGAATTTACTGACGGGAATTCTTCCGAAAACCGTGGGAATTGCAATTTGTAAAGCTTGCAACCTTTACAGTACAGAGAAGCTCATATCGGAGCTCAGCGATAAGGATTTGTGCCATATTGCCGAAAAAATCAAAAATTTCTCTCTTGAAATTACAGGAACAAGAGGATTTCTGAATGCTCAGGTAACAAGCGGCGGCATAAAAACCGATGAAATAAACGGAAAGACAATGGAATCAAAAATCTGCAAAAATCTTTACCTTGCCGGTGAAATAATTGATGTTGACGGAGGCTGCGGAGGCTTTAATCTGCAATGGGCATGGGCATCGGGAATGCTGGCAGGCGAACTGAAATAAACCGTAAACGGAGAAGCTATATGATAAGGATTAACGAAATAAAACTTCCTCTCGGCAGTGATGAATGTGAGCTTCGCAGAGCTGCGGCAAAGGCTCTCAGATGTAAGGAAAACAAAATTGTATCTTTGTGTATTGCGAAAAAAGCTGTGGATTCAAGAAAAAAAGACAACGTTCATTTTGTGTATAATGTGAATGTTGAAGTTGACTCCGATGAAGCGGCGGTTATTGCACACGCAAAAAATTCAAAGATCGAGTCGGTAACGGAATATAAATATGAAATGCCCGAAATCAAAAGGATAAGCACCTTAAGACCTGTTATTGCAGGCTTCGGACCTGCAGGCTTTTTTGCGGCACTTATTCTCGCAAGGGCAGGCTTCAAGCCTCTTGTTATTGAGCGCGGTGCGGATGTTGACACAAGAACCAAGGATGTAAATTCATTCTGGCTTACTCATAAGCTCAATACCGAAAGCAATGTTCAGTTCGGAGAAGGCGGCGCAGGAACTTTTTCCGACGGTAAGCTGACAACGGGCATAAAAGACCCCCTGTGCAGGAAGGTTGTTGATGAACTTGTTCTTCACGGCGCTCCTCCCGAAATCGCATATTCTTCAACTCCTCACATAGGCACAGACAGATTGGGTGCGGTTGTAAAAGCTTTTCGCGAGGAAATAATTTCTCTGGGCGGTGAGGTTCGTTTCGGTTGCAAGATGACGGATATTATTATTGCAAACGGTGTTATTCAGGGCGTAACCTGCCGTAATCCCGACGGAAGTGAAGAAGATATCGAAGCAGACACACTTCTTCTTTGCATAGGACATTCCGCAAGGGATACAGTTGAAATGCTCTACAGAAAGGGTATAAAAATTATTCAGAAGCCGTTTTCCGTGGGTGTCAGAATTGAACATCCCCGTGAAATGATAGATAAGGCGCAGTACGGTGCTTTTGCGGGGCATCCCGCATTGGGTGCCGCAAACTATAAGCTTGCCTGCCATCCCGACCACGGCAGAGGTGCATATACTTTCTGTATGTGCCCCGGCGGTACGGTTGTTGCTGCAGCATCGGAAGAGGGTCATGTCGTTGTCAACGGTATGAGCGAGTATGCCCGTGACGGTGAAAATTCAAATGCCGCATTGCTTGTGGGCATTGAGCCCGAGCATTTTGGCAGTGACCATCCTCTTGCAGGCATTGAGCTTCAGCGGAAAATCGAGAAAACCGCATTCGAGCTGGGCGGCGGTGATTATGCCGCACCTTGCCAGACCATAGGTGATTTTCTTAACAATACACCTTCAAAGAAGCTTTCTTACGTAAAGCCTACCTGTGCAACGGGTGTGACTCCCGGCGATATCCGCAAGGTATTGCCCGAAAAAGTAACTGATGTTATGGCGCAGGCTATTGTTAAAATGGACAGAAGCCTTAACGGCTTTGCACTTCCCGATGGTGTGCTGACGGCTCCTGAAACCCGTTCATCTTCATCTGTGCGAATTCTTCGCGATGAGCTTTATCAGGCTAATATCAGAGGTTTGTATCCCTGCGGTGAGGGTGCAGGCTATGCAGGCGGAATAGTATCTGCAGCTGTTGACGGAATAAGATGTGCCCATGCGGTGCTGATTGACGAAAGTGATGAGTGGTAATATGGAAACACGCCTTGAAAAGCTCAGCGATTTACAGCTTGCAAAGCGTATGTCAAAATATATTTCAACCCTGCAAAGCATAAGGCTCAGGGCGGATTATTATTCTCTTGGTGCGGCTTCAAAAGAAGAACTTGATGAGCTTTCCCGTGATTATAAAAAGGTGAGAGATTCCCTGCGTGAGGATGCAAGGTACCTTAATTACAATAAAGAAAAAAAGGGAAGCACTTTGCTCTGGGATAAATATTATCCGAGCGTAAATGAAGCCTCTGCCTGGGGAATGTATGCAGACCCCGACGGAGAATTTGATAAAGAATTTTTCAAGAGCATAAGCGAAACGGAAAAACGCCTTACGAAAATTTATTCCTACGATTACTGGCGTATCATAGCAGAAGAATAGAATCTGTAAAACCCCGACCGATGTCGGGGTTTTGTCATATAGTCTTTTTATGATTCATATAATCAAATTGGCAAATATGATTTTTGGAGGGATTGTTACGGATAATTTTGAATATACCTCAAAACGCCTTGAACGGGATGAATACAGAAATAAATTCAGATTTGATGATGAAGCTGAGTTGAACAGAAAAAATCACGGCAAATCCAAAAATAAAACCGATTACCTTGTAAGGCTTATGCTTTTGCAGTGCCTTATCTGCGGACTTATTGTATCGGGAATATTCATTGCATCAAAAATAAGTCCTTCATTTTTTGAGAAAATCAAGGAAGACTATGCAAAAATAATGCTCAAAGATATGACGGCAGGGGAGTTCGCGGAGGATATTAAAAATGCGGCAGAAAGCGTTTTTTCGCAGACGGATTTACTGCCGTCATCATCTGACGAAGTTGAAATGACGGATAACTACACCGTTGACTCATATGAAGTAATCAGCGACGAAACCGGCGAAACCGTTGCGGTTGGCGAAATTGTCAATCATGGATCGGGCGGCAAAGATATTCAGGTTAAAGAAGCGGCAAAAGGCACATCGTTTGCACCTTATTATGTAAGTGTTGCGCCTGTTATGCCTGTTAAGGATGCAAGAATAACCTCGGAATTCGGTTACAGAACAAATCCTGTTTCGGGCAAATACGGATTTCATACGGGTCTTGACCTTGCGGCGGATGAGGGTACGCCCGTTTCGTCCTCCTTTTACGGGAAAGTTATTGAAACGGGAAACAGCGATGTCTGGGGGAATTATGTTCTTATGGAGCATTCCGAAGATTTTCATACATACTACTGCCATCTTTCGGAGATTTATGTAAAAGAAGACACCGTCATAAGACAGGGCGAAACAATAGGTCTTGTGGGTTCAACAGGTTGGTCTACGGGACCCCATCTTCATTTTGAGGTAAGGATAAACGGCATCAGAGTTAATCCCGAAAGTCTGCTTTATCCGGATAATGCCGATGAGGGTTAATCTCGGCGAAACCGTTCTGAGAATAAACATTTCCTTTGCGGCGGCAGTGACGTTAACGCTGATTGTTGATGAAAGCGGATTGTGTGCAACGGCCTTTTTTTGCTGTGTGATTCACGAAATGGGTCATATAATCAGCCTGATGTTTCTCGGTGAAAAGCCGAAGCTTATAGAGCTTTCGTTTTACGGTGTGAAGCTTGAAAGATTCGGTGCATCGGGAATAAAAAGCCTTGGGGAAATTATAATTTATGCTTCGGGACCGACGGCAAATTTTGCTTTGTCGGCCCTGCTTTTTGTCTTTGGAAATACGGACGGAACAAAAACGGCGGCGGTTGTGAGTCTTTGTGTGGGTTTGTTCAATCTTTTGCCCTGTCAGCCGCTTGACGGCGGAAATATTCTGAAATTTTTTCTTGACCGTCACGCCGAACACAGGAAATGCGAAAAAATTTGCTTCTGTATTTCATGTTTGATCATTGCACCTATGGCTGCTGCAGGTTTTATTCTGCTTCTGAAAAGCGGCAACATCACCTTGCTTGCGGTTTCGGGCTATCTTGCGGCGGTTACATACAGAAAAGAAAAAAGTATGGATTTTTTCTGAAAGTTATGCTACTATTAACAGGATAACTTTAACTTAGGAGAAATCTTATGTATCCGAAAAAACTTGAAAAATTTTTGCTTAAAGTTCAGAAGCCCGGCAGATATACCGGCGGTGAGCTCAACAGCGTTGTTAAGGATAGATCAAAGGTTGATATCCGCTACGCATTCTGTTTTCCCGATACTTATGAAATCGGTATGTCACATCTGGGAATGAAAATTCTTTATTCACTTGTCAACGCAAGGAAAGATGCTTGGTGCGAAAGAGTTTTTGCACCTTGGACGGATATGGAAGCGGTAATGAGAGAGAACAACATTCTGCTTTACGGTCTTGAAAGCGGCGATGAAATCCGCAATTTCGATATTCTCGGTTTTACTATGCAGTATGAGCTGAGTTACACCAATGTTCTCAATATGCTTGATCTTGCAGGTCTTCCTCTCAGGTCGAAGGACAGAACTTCACTTACGCCTGTTGTCATTGCCGGCGGAGCTTGTGTCTGTAATGCGGAGCCCATTGCCGAATTCTTTGATATAACCCTGCCCGGTGACGGTGAAGAAGTTACCAATGAGCTTATTGATTTGCTGAAAGAATATAAGGCGAAGGGTGCAACAAAGCAGGAATTTTTACAGGCAGCAGCACAGATAAAGGGCGTTTATGTGCCTTCGCTTTATGAGGTTGAATATAATGAGGACAACACCGTGAAATCAATTGCTCCTACCTGCGGTGCACCCGAAAAGGTTGAAAAACGCAATGTTGCTGACCTTGATTCAATGTTCTCGCCGTCGGAGTTTGTTGTGCCTTTCCTTGAAGTTGTTCACGACAGAACAACTGTTGAAATATTCAGGGGATGTATCCGCGGATGCAGATTCTGTCAGGCGGGATTCCTTAACAGACCTCTCAGAAGGAAGTCTCCCGAAGTTGTTGAGGCACAGTGCAAGGCTATCTGTGACAACACAGGTTATGATGAAATTTCACTTTGTTCATTGAGTACAAGCGATTATAAGGGGCTTGAAAAGCTTATAACCAATATGCTTCCGTGGACGATAGAAGAGAAAATAAATATTGCGCTTCCTTCTTTGAGAGCCGATAATTTCCCCAAGGAGCTTATGGAAAAGCTTAATGCCGTCAGAAGAAGCGGTCTTACCTTTGCTCCCGAAGCAGGTACGCAGCGTCTTCGTGATGTTATAAACAAGAACATCACTGAGAAAGAAGTGCTTACAACCGCGGCACAGGCCTTTTCAGGCGGCTGGACGGCAGTCAAGCTTTATTTTATGATTGGTCTGCCCACCGAAACAGAGGAAGATATCGAAGGCATTGCAAATCTTGCTCAGGCAGTTGTTGACGAATATTACAAAAATCCGGATAAACCCAAGGGTAAGAGCGTCAGCGTAAGCATAAGCGTTGCTTCTCTTGTGCCCAAGCCTTTTACTCCCTTCCAGTGGGAGCCTCAGGATAAGCCCGATTTGCTTATCGAAAAGCAGAATTATCTTATTTCCTGCGTCAAGACAAGAAAGGTGAATGTTTCACGTCACGTGCCCTGGACAAGCTTCCTTGAGGGCGTATTTGCAAGAGGTGACAGACGCCTTGCCGATGTAATCGAAACCGCTTGGCGTAAAGGCTGTAAGTTTGACGGCTGGGCTGAATGTCTGAAGCCCGATATGTGGGAAGAAAGCTTTGCAGAAAACGGAATTGACCCGTATTTTTATACTGCAAGACGCCGTGAATACGACGAAATTCTGCCTTGGGACCATATGGATTACGGTGTGACAAAGAAATTTCTCGTGAATGAAAACAAAAAGGCTCATAAGGGCGAAACTACTGCTTGCTGCCGTGAAAAGTGTGCGGGCTGCGGTGCAAACAAGCTTAACGGAGGTGTGTGCGATGAAATCGGTAAGACTGTGGTTTAAAAAAGACGGGCTTGCGGTTTATACCTCACATCTCGATATGAACCGCTGTATGACCCGTGCCGTAAGGCGTGCGGAAATTCCTCTTTGGTATACAGAAGGCTTCAATCCTCATCCCTATATGACATTTCTTATGCCTCTGCCTCTGGGTCAGGTTGGTATGAGAGAGCCTCTTGATATCAGAATTGAAGGTGAAATGTCATTCGGTGAAATCAAAAGAAGGCTTAACGCCGTTATGCCTGAGGGCATTGAAATTGTTGATGTTACAAAACCCGAGTGTAAGCCCAACGCCATTGCGGCGGCGGAATATGAAATTGTTGCCGAGTTTGCAAATGAAGGTGAAGCGCAGGGGTTTGTGTCGGGTTCGGTTTCCGTAACGGAAGGCGGCGTGCTCAATGCTGAAAAGCGCAGTAAAAGGGGAATAAAAACCGTTAACCTTTGCGAAATGGTGCGTAAATTTGAAGCTGAGGCAAAAGGCAATGAGGTGTTTATAAAAACTATTCTTGCGGCAGGCAACACCGTAAACCTCAATGCGGAATTGCTTCTCAATGCACTTTTATTACAATTTGGTGCCGAAACAGAAAACACTATTATTGTCAGAACGAAGCTTTTACAGGAAGATTTGAGCATTTTTGAATGATGCAAAGGGAATAATAACCGTGTTTTTGGTGCATATTTATCAAATTACAAAAAATATGTGAAATCGGCAAAAAAACACTTGCAATCTTTAAAATGTTGTGTTATCATATTATTCGCATTTGTGCCGTCATTAGAGTTGTTGTAACTTAAAGACGGGGTTTAATGCGTGAGGTGAATGGAATCGACCCCGGTACGCCGCAAAGGTCGGATTTCCGTCACATCGAAGCGTTTTTTTTTGACATACGACAGTATGCCTTCAGAAAAGAAACACTTCGCTGCAACAAAACTGCGACCTTTTCGGTGCTTCGCAGTTTTGAAAAAGCAGATTTTTATCAAGACAAGGAAGAAAAATGAAGGAATGCTCACGCATTGCGAGTTTTTTCTGACGCAGTATTGGCGAAAATATGCATTTCAAAACCGTGCAGGGATCAATTCCATTCACCTCAAATACATTAAAGCGGACGTTCCTCTTTCTGCAAGGGCAGTTACGAACTTCTGAAAAAAATCGGAGGAAATTACAATGGATGCACTCAAACTCATCGCACAGGATTCACTCAAATCCGAAGTGCCTGCAATCGAAGTCGGTGATACCGTAAAGGTTTCAGTTAAGATTCGTGAAGGCGACAAAGAAAGAATTCAGGCTTTTGAAGGTACAGTAATCGCTATGAAGGGTTCAGGCGTTTCGGCAACCTTCACTGTTCGCCGTGTATCTTACGGCGTAGGCGTTGAAAGGGTATTCCCCGTTCACTCACCTAACGTTGCTAAGGTTGAAGTAATCAGACACGGTCGTGTTCGCAGAAGCAAGCTCTACTACCTCAGAGACAGAGTCGGTAAGGCTGCAAAGGTTAAGGAACAGATCAGATAATCAGCTTGATGAGGGTGTAACAATTTTTCGGTTGTTACACCTTTACTGTTATCTCTATTAATTAATTACTTTAAATTTGCATTCTTTTGTGCAGAAAGGAGAACACAATGCGCAGAACAGAAGAATTCACGGTTGAATTCGCACCGCAGGAATCCAAAGTACCGTCGGGTATATCGTTCCTTTATGATGTTGTTGATTCCCTTAAAGGTGCGGTTATAGCAGCTTTTGTTGTGTTTTGCCTTGTGTTCAGAGTTATCGGTGTTGAAGGCGATTCAATGCTTCCCACACTTCACGACGGCGATTGGGTTGCGGTTTCAGGTCTGAGTCTCAATATTGACAGGGGAGATGTGGTTATCTCTACCCAGCCGTGGGAAAGGAATGTTCCCATTGTCAAAAGAGTTATCGCAGTAGGCGGAGATATGGTTGACATTGATTTTTCAACAGGTGATGTTTATGTCAACGGCGAATTGCTCAACGAACCTTATATCAATTCGCCTACCACATTGAGCTATGATGTGAAATTTCCCGTAACGGTGCCCGACGGCTTCGTTTTTCTTATGGGCGATAACCGCGGCGATTCGCTTGACAGCAGATCAAGCCATATCGGCTTTGTTGATGAAAGATATATTCTCGGTGAGGTTTATATGAGAATTTTTCCCACCGGTGATTGGAAGATAGACGATTATGAATAAAGAGGTGGCTGCAATGTCTGATAAAACAAAAAAAGAATCAGGTAAGCTTTCGTTTATATACGATACTGTTTCAATTGTTGCAACGGCGGTTGTGTGTGTGGGAATGGCGTTTCTGTTTTTGTTCAGAACGGTCGGTGTTGTGGGCGATTCAATGTATCCCACTCTTAAGTCGGGAGACAGAATTGTGCTCACCGCAGGGTGTACCGAACCCGTATACGGTGATGTTGTTGTAACCTGTCAGCCTGACGGAACGGAAGTTATTCCCGACACCCTTGTAAAGCGTATTATCGCAACGGAGGGTCAGACTGTTGATATTGATTTTGTCAAAGGCAAGGTTTATGTTGACGGAGTTGAACTTGACGAGCCCTACACTGCAGACCCCACAAGAGACAGAGAAGATTTTGCAGGTCCCGTTGTTGTGCCCGAAGGCTGTGTTTTTGTTATGGGTGATAACAGAAATCATTCTACAGACAGCCGTGATAACAGAGTGGGATTCATAAGAGAAGAATATATTATGGGAAAGGCACTTTTCAGAATTGCGCCTTTCGGTCAGTTTAAAATAGGATAATTATGAATGAGAAAATGACGGTTCAGTGGTTTCCCGGCCATATGGCGAAAACCCGAAGACTAATCAAAGAAAGCCTTTCAATGGTGGATGCGGTCTGCGAGCTTGTTGATGCCCGTATTCCCGAAAGCAGCCGTAACCCCGAGCTTGACGAAATAGTGGGTTCAAAACCCAGGATAGTTTTGCTCAATAAGTGTGACCTTGCTGATCCCAACGCAACGGCACGCAAAATAAAAGAGCTTGCAGAAAAGGGTGTAACTGCACTGCCTGTTGATTGCAGAAGCGGAAAAGGTCTTGAAAAATTCCAGCCTGCGGTCAGGGAAGTGCTTAAAGAAAAAATCAAAGCCAATACCGAAAAGGGTATGGCAGGCAAATCTCTCAGAGTTATGGTTGTGGGTATTCCCAACACGGGCAAATCCTCGTTTATCAACCGTATGGCAGGCAAAAACCGTGCCAAGGTTGCGGATAAACCCGGTGTTACAAGAAGCAATCAGTGGTTTGCCATAGGCTCGGGCATTGAGCTTCTCGATACTCCCGGTGTGCTCTGGCCCAAATTTGAAGACCCTGAAGTAGGTTTCAAGCTTGCTTTTATAGGCTCGGTCAAGGACGAAATTCTTGACAGTCAGGAAATTGCAGTAAGACTTTTACTGGTTTTGCAGAAAAATTATCCCGACAGACTTGAAGAAAGATATAAAATTACCGATTTTGAAGACCTTGAACCCTATGAGCTTCTTGAGCTTATCGGAGCAAAAAGGGGAATGCTCATCAAAGGCGGAGAAACAGATACGGAAAGAGCCGCAGTTATGCTTCTTGATGAATACAGAAGCGGAAAGCTGGGCAAATTGACTCTCGACTGATTTTGCCAGAGGTGAAAAAATGAAAAAAAGAATGTCAATCTTTCTTGCCGTGATTATTGTTATCGATATAATTGCACTTGGTGTTATTTTTCTCAGCAAGGATTCATCACGCCCCGATATAAGCACAGGTGTTGCACCGAATTCAGACGGCGAAACAACTCAGCAGGCCGAGCTGTTTTCGAGAGTAACCTTTGCGGCTGTGGGCGATAACCTTATTCACGATACGGTTTATGAGCAGGCGGCGGCAAGGAGCAGCGGCGGTTATGATTTTACCGACGCATACGAAAGAATTGCCGATTATATTGCTGAGCCCGATGTTGCTATTCTCAATCAGGAAACGATTATTTCAACTGAACACAATGTTTCAAGCTATCCCATGTTCAATTCACCTGTTGAAGTGGGTGAAGAAATGCTTGAAATCGGTTTTGATGTTTTCAATATTGCAACAAACCATTCTCTTGACTGCGGTGAAAAAGGTCTTGTATCCGCAATAAACTTCTGGAAAAGCAAGAATGCCTTAACCTGCGGTGCTTATCTCAATGCCGATGATATGAGCAATATTCCTATGAATGAAGTCAACGGTGTTAAGATTGCTTATCTCGGTTTTACGGATTCTGCAAACGGACTTTCTCTTCCGGCGGATTCGGAGGTTATCCTTGTCCGCGCAGCGGACGAATCCCTTTTGCAGCAGCGTATTATAAAAGCCAGGGAAATTGCAGATGTCGTTATCGTAAGTGCACACTGGGGCAATGAATATACACACGAGCCTACGGATGCCCAGAGAGAGCTTGCAGAAAAGCTTGCAATGTGGGGTGCGGACGTAATCATCGGCACACATCCCCATGTTATTCAGCCCGTTGAATATATAGCCAACCGCGACGGCAGAAAAACCCTTGTTGCTTACTCGCTGGGTAATTTTATTTCTGCACAGAACAGAGGACCCAGAATGCTTGGCGGTATGCTGAATTTTGAGGTTGTCAAGAATAACACAACGGGTGAGACAGCTCTTGAAAATGTTAAGTTTTCAGGTGTTGTTACTCATTTCGGCTACGGATGTTCAAATATAAGGGTTTACCCCCTTGATTCGTATACCGAGGAACTTGCTTCAAAGCACGGTGTCCTCAGCAAAACATCGGATTTCAGCTTGCAATATCTCCATGATATTCTCAACGATGTTATAGATAAGCAGTTTCTCAAATAAGGTGAGTGGTATAAATGAATTTTCAGTATGAAATAAATGCAGCTCGGAAAGGCTACAAGGCTGTCTGCGGTGTTGATGAAGCAGGCAGAGGACCTCTTGCAGGCCCCGTTTTTGCGGCGGCGGTTATTCTGCCCGAAGGCTGTGTTATAGAAGGTCTTAACGATTCCAAAAAGATATCCGAAAAAAAGCGAGAAGCTCTTTTTGATGTTATAAAAGAAAAGGCGATAAGCTGGTGTGTTGCGAGTGTTGACGAAAAGACCATTGATGAAATCAACATTCTTCAGGCAACATATCTTGCTATGCGTAAGGCGGTTGAAGGTCTTGATGTGCCTGCGGATTATGCACTTGTTGACGGCAACAGAATGCCTCCTCTCGCCATTGATGGCGAAACCATAATCAAAGGTGATGCAAACAGCCCTTCAATAGCGGCGGCTTCCATTCTTGCCAAGGTAAGCAGGGATAGATTTATGCTTGAAATTGCAGAAAAATATCCTCAGTATCAGTTTGAAAAGCACAAGGGCTACGGCACAAAGCTTCACTATGAAATGATTGAAGCACATGGCATTTCAGATTGTCACCGCAGGTCATTTCTTACCAAAATTATCGGTGCGTCAAAATGATAAAAAATAAAACGGGTGTGTGGGGTGAGCTTTATGCTGCCCGCTATCTCAGAGACAGAAACTATGAAATCCTGGGCACAAACTATACCTGCCGTTTCGGCGAAATCGATATAATCGCACGCAAAAACGGCACGGTCTGTTTTGTTGAAGTTAAAACAAGAAACGAGAAAACCGCAATCCGACCTATGGAAGCGGTTGACAACGGTAAGACCGAAAGACTCGAAATGGCGGCAAAAAATTTTGTTTCGTATGCGAAAATCAAAGAAAATCTGCGGTTTGATGTGTGCGAAGTGTATGTTGACAACAGTAATAAGCTGAAAAATATAAACTATATCGAAAATGCATTCTGATAAACATGTAAAGTGAAATAGCTTTACGAAATGTTGGTACAATTTGGCAGGATGATTTTCTTTCAAGCTGTTGATATTACTTGCTGTTATACTTTAAAACAGCGCTTTGTAAAGCTGAAACACTTTACAATAAAATATAGTAATTGCAAATAAAATGCAGTTTTTACCTGCTGATATTTGTTTGAAGAATCATTGTGTCTTGAAGCAAATGTTTTACAAAATTGCATTTGTGTGATATAATGTTTACGAATTATTTCCGAAAAGGATGATGTATGATGAATTATGTAAGCACAAGAGATACCGGTATCAAAGTAACCGCTTCTCAGGCAATCACAAAGGGTATTTCTGCTGAAGGCGGACTTTTTGTGCCTGAAAATCTTCCAAAGGTTTCAATGGATACCGTTTCGGAACTTGCAAAGCTTGATTATATCGGCAGAGCAAAGTCAATCCTTTCGCTGTTTCTTACCGATTTCACCGAAGCAGAGGTTGATTCCTGCGTAAAGGGCGCCTATGAAACCGGTTTTTCAGATGCAAAGGTTGCTCCTCTTGCAAAAATTGAAGACGGCGTGCACATTCTTGAGCTCTTCAAGGGTCCTACCTGTGCGTTCAAGGATATGGCGCTTCAGATACTTCCCAGACTTCTCACCGTTTCCAGCGGCAAGGCTGCAAAAGGCACAAAAATCGTTATTCTTGTTGCAACATCGGGTGATACCGGTAAGGCTGCACTTGAAGGCTTCAAGGATGTTGAAAACACTCAGATTCTTGTTTTCTATCCCAGCGACGGCGTAAGCCCCATGCAGAAGCTCCAAATGTGCACTCAGGAGGGCAACAATGTTTCTGTTTGTGCAATCGAAGGTAATTTTGATGATGCACAGAGTGGCGTAAAGCGTATTTTCACAGACAAGGCAATCGGTGAAAAGCTTGCTGCAAACTCGATGGCATTTTCATCGGCAAACTCAATCAACTGGGGCAGACTCTGTCCCCAGATTGTCTACTATTTCTCCGCATACTGCGATTTGCTTGCAAGCGGCGAAATCAAAGCAGGGGATGAAATCAATGTTGTTGTTCCCACAGGTAACTTCGGCAACATTCTTGCCGCATACTATGCAAAAGAAATGGGCCTGCCCGTGAAGAAGCTTATCTGTGCTTCAAACAGCAACTCTGTTCTTACCGAGTTCCTCACAACAGGTGTGTATGACAGAAACCGTGAATTCTTCACAACAATTTCTCCCTCGATGGATATTCTCATTTCGAGCAACCTTGAAAGACTTCTTTATTCCGTAAGCGGCAGTGAAAATGTAAAGCAGTGGATGAAGCAGCTCAGCGAAGACGGTAAGTATGAAGTTGACGGCGCAACTCTTGATGAAATTAAGGCTGTTTTTGCGGCAGGTTGCTGTGATGATACCGAAACAAAAGAAACAATAGCAAAGGTGTTCAAAGGAAAGGGATATCTTTGCGATACACATACTGCGGTTGCCGTTAAGGTATACTATGACTACAAAGAAAAGACAGGCGATTCAACGCCTGCCGTAATTGCTTCAACCGCAAGCCCCTTCAAGTTCAGCGCCGCAGTGCTTGAAGCTGTTGCAGGCGGAACAGAGGGACTTGACGAGTTTGAAATGGTTGAACGCCTTGCCGAAGTAACAGGCAAAGCCTGCCCCGAACAGCTTGCAAATCTTCGCGATAAGGCTGTCAGATTTGACGGCTGCTGTTCAAAGAATGAAATGGACGGCGTAGTGTTCAATATGCTTGGAATTTAATCGCAGCAGCCTCTTGCTTCACCAACGGCATTTTCGTTGAGCTTGAAGGTTGAGCACTGTGTTTCACCGCATTTGCAGGCAGAGGAGTTACCAACCTCAATAGTGCCTGCGGTGCAGGCTGTGTTGCCCTTGTGGTAAATGCAGTTTTTTGCAAAGCAGGTAATTGCGCCGATTTCGTTGTTCATTTCTTTTTCTCCTTTCGGTTAATAACGGAAAGAATCCGCATTGATATTATTGACGGTTTTGCATTGAATTATTTTTGGAAAGGATATGCGTATGGCACTTTTTGCAATCGGAGATACTCATCTTTCGCTTGCCACGGGTAAGTCAATGAACATTTTCGGCGGCTGGACAGATTACGAAAAGCGGCTTGAAAATAACTGGCGCAGACTTGTGCGTGACGGTGATACGGTTGTTATTGCAGGCGATATATCCTGGTGTATGAATCTTGAAGAAGGTCTTGAGGATTTTAAATTTCTGGATTCTCTGCCCGGCAAAAAGATTATTCTGAAGGGCAATCACGACTATTGGTGGGCAACAAAAAAGAAAGCCGATGAATTTTTTGAAAAGCACTCTCTTTCCACTCTCAACATTCTTCATAACAACGCCTATACAGCAGGAGATTTTGCAATCTGCGGCACGAGAGGTTGGTTTTTTGATGCGGAAAAGGATGCGGATAAAAAGGTGGTGCTCCGTGAAGCAGGCAGACTGCGTGCTTCGATAGCCGCTGCAAAGGAAACAGGGCTTGAACCCGTTGTGTTTCTTCACTATCCGCCCGTTAATATAACCCAGAAATGCGATGAAATTTATAATGTGCTTGTTGAAGAAAAAATCAACAGATGTTATTACGGCCATCTTCATTCGTATTCCCATACGGGTGCGTTTATCGGAGAGAAGGACGGCATCAGATTTTCGCTTATTTCAAGCGATTTTTTGCAGTTTTGCCCTGCTTTGGTATACTGATTATACGTCAATATAACCAAAAGACGGCATAAAAAAACGGAAAATTTAACTAAACATAAGAAAATGCAAATAATAACAAATTTATATAGAAATTTAAAGAATTATTTGTTATAATCTACGGGTAATAGTAGAATTGGAGGAATTCTAAAATGAGTTTAGTATCAGCAAACAAAACAGAAACCAACACTTATTCGGTTGAAATCGCTATTGCGGCAGAAGATTTCAGAGCTGCAATACAGCAGGCTTATCTTAAGCAGAGAAAGTCAATTCAGATTCCCGGCTTCCGTAAGGGTAAGGCTCCTCTTCAGATGATTGAAAAGCTTTACGGCAAGGAAGTATTCTATGAGGATGCTCTTGATATCGTATTCCCCGATGCAGTTCAGGCTGCTTACGAAGAAGCAGGCATCGTTCCCGTTGATTCACCCAAGGATTTTGATGTTAAAACAATGAGCAAAGAAGAAGGCGTTGTAATGACCTTCAACGTAACCGTAAAGCCCGAAATCACACTTAAGGCTTACAAGGGTCTTACCGCTGAAAAAGCTGACTCAAAGGTTACAAAGGAAGAAGTTGACCACGAAATCGAGCATATGCTTGAAAGAGGTGCAAGAATCATCAATGTTGATGACAGAGCTGTTAAAGACGGCGATATCACCGTTATCGACTTTGAAGGCTTTGTTGACGGCGTTGCATTCGAAGGCGGCAAGGCTGAAAAGTATGAACTTACAATCGGTTCAGGTTCATTCATCCCCGGCTTTGAAGAGCAGATTATCGGTCACAATGCAGGCGAAGAATTCGATGTGAATGTTACATTCCCCGAGGCTTACGCTCCCGAGCTTGCTTCAAAGGCAGCAGTATTCAAGATCAAGCTTCACGAAATCAAGGTTAAGGAACTTCCCGAGCTTGATGACGAATTCGCAAAGGATATGGGCGAATATGAAACAGTAGCTGACCTCAAAAAGGGCGTTGAGGAAGATATCCTCAAGAGAAAGCAGGAGAGTGCTCAGAATGCATTTGAGGATGCAGTAATCGAAGCTCTTGTTGCAAATGTTGAGGGCGAAATTCCCGAGTGCATGTATGATAACAGAGCAAAGGAAGATGTTGATTCATTTGCACAGAGACTTGCTCAGCAGGGTATCGATGTTGATACATACCTTATGTACATGGGTATGGATAAGGCAGCTTTCGAGGCTCAGATGAAGGAACGCGCAGTTTCAGAGGTTAAGATTGACCTTGCGGTTGAAAAGATTATCGAGCTTGAAGGTCTTACCGCATCAGCAGAAGCTATTGAAGCAGAATATGCAAAGATGGCTGAAATGTATCAGCTTGATGTTGAAAAGATTAAGGAACTTGTTCCCGAAGCAACTGTTGCAGCAGAGCTTGTAAAGCAGGATGCTTTTAAGGTTGTAATTGATTCCGCAAAGGCAAAGAAGCCCGCTGCAAAGAGAGCAACCAAGAAGAAGGAAGCAGCTCCCGCAGAAGAAGGCGAAGCTGAAGAAGCAAAGCCCGCAAAGAAGCCTGCAGCAAAGAAGACAACCAAAAAGGCGGCAGAAAAGAAGGAAGAATCAGCTGAATAATCGGCAGAAATTCTAACTATACTTAAATATGAGCATATAAGGATAAACCGGTGTAAAAGCCGGTTTATCTATTCTTAATTGCGGAGAAAGGATTGATTTTTATGGCATTGGTACCGTACGTTGTTGAACAGACTAACAGAGGCGAGCGTTCATACGATATTTTTTCACGCCTTCTTAACGACAGAATTATCGTTCTCTCCGATGAGGTAAACGACGCAACCGCAAGCATTGTTGTTGCACAGCTTCTTTATCTTGAAGGTCAGGACCCCGAAAAGGATATAAGCCTTTATATCAACAGCCCCGGCGGATCTGTAACCGCAGGCATGGCTATTTATGACACTATGCAGTACATCAAGTGTGATGTTTCAACCATCTGCATGGGTATGGCTGCTTCAATGGGCGCGTTCCTGCTTTCATCAGGTGCAAAGGGCAAGAGATTTGCTCTTCCCAACAGCGAGATTATGATTCATCAGCCCCTTGGCGGAGCAAGAGGTCAGGCAACCGAAATCAAGATTGTTGCAGACCACATCCTTAAGACAAGGGAAAGACTTAACAGAATTCTTTCAGAAAACACCGGCAGATCTATTGAAGAAATTGCAAGAGATACCGAAAGAGACAATTATCTCACCGCTCAGGAGGCCATGGAATACGGCCTTGTCGATAAGGTGATTGCAAAAAGATAAACTGACACAGGAGGCAAAAAATGCCCAGAGATGACGAAAGAAAGGTTTCCTGCTCGTTCTGCCATAAAACTCAGGACCAGGTAGATAAGCTTATTGCGGGACCCAATGTATATATCTGTAACGAATGTGTTGAACTCTGCTGTTCAATAATTGACTCTGAGCCTGTTCACAGCCACGACGATTTTGATTCCGCGTCACTTCCCAAGCCCCACGAAATCAAGGCAAAGCTTGATGAATATGTTATCGGCCAGGAAAGTGCAAAAATTGCTCTGAGTGTTGCGGTTTATAACCACTATAAGCGTATCAGCACCAAGGGTGCAACGGATGTTGAAATCCAGAAGAGTAACATTCTTCTGCTTGGCCCCACCGGTGTAGGTAAAACTATGCTTGCCCAGACCCTTGCAAAGATTCTTGATGTGCCCTTTGCTATTGCAGATGCAACAACTCTTACAGAGGCAGGCTATGTAGGCGAAGATGTTGAGAATATTCTGCTTAGAATTATTCAGGCGGCGGACTTTGATATTGAGCGTGCAGAGAGAGGCATTATCTATGTTGACGAAATAGATAAGATTGCCAGAAAGAGCGAGAATCCCTCAATTACAAGAGATGTAAGCGGTGAAGGCGTTCAGCAGGCGCTTCTTAAAATAATTGAAGGAACCGTTGCCAATGTTCCGCCTCAGGGCGGCAGAAAGCATCCTCAGCAGGAGTTCATACAGATTGATACCTCAAACATTCTGTTTATCTGCGGCGGTGCTTTTGACGGCATTGAAAAGATAATCGAAAAGCGTTCAGAGGGTACAGCCCTCGGTTTCGGAGCGCAGATAAAGAGCAAATCCGAAGCCGCAAAAGAAAATCTGATGGCAAAGGTTGTTCAGCAGGACCTTGTAAAGTTCGGTATTATTCCCGAGCTTGTTGGCAGACTTCCTGTTGTTACAACTCTTCAGGAGCTTGACAGAGACGCACTTGTTGAGATTCTCACAAAGCCGAAAAATGCTGTTGTAAAGCAGTATAAGGAGCTTTTTAAGCTTGATGATGTTGAACTTGATTTTGATTTGAGTGCACTTGAAGCAATTGCAGAAAAGGCACTCGAAAAGAAAACGGGTGCAAGAGGTCTTCGCTCGATTATTGAAGGCGTTCTTATGTCGGTTATGTATGATGTGCCCTCAGACCCCACGGTTGAGAGAGTGTGCATTACCGCTGCCAGTGTAAACGAAGGTGCAGAGCCTTTGATTGAACGCAATCCCAACAGCAGAAGAGCCAAAATGGCACCTCCTCCCAAGGTTACAAATCCCAAAAGTGCAAGTTAAAAATTCAACGGACTGTTCATTCGTGAGCAGTCCGTTTTCTTGTTACGATGCTTTTGTAACCTTTTTTATCCAGTTGAATTTGTTTACCTTCACAACGGCGACCGCACATTTCAGCACCTGGTCTGCTTTAAGGCAGGCAAATGTGACAACAACGGGGAACTTGAAAACGAAGGCACTGAGTATACTCAGCGGCAGGACGATAAGCCACATAAAAATTATGTCGTTTTTCAGCACGAATGAAGTGTCGCCGCCTCCCGAAACAATTCCGCAAAGGCTGGGTGCTTCATAAGACGTGCCGATAATCGTAACACAAAGCACCCAGATAAACTGATTGGTGATATCAACGGTCTGAGGTGTTGCGTTATAAAAATCAATGATAAGATTTTTGGTCAGCAGAAGAATTGCGCTTGATGCAATTCCTATGCCAAGGAAGATAAGCTGAAGCATTTTGCTGCGGCGCTTGATTACATCAAGAGGCTTGTTTTCGCCTATGGTTTTGCCGATAAGCACACAGGCAACATTGCCGGATGCATAGCAGATAACCGTTGCAACCTGAAAAATTGTTGTTGCGATACTGTTTGCTGCAATGGCGCTTTCAATAAGTCTGCCGATGATTGCACCCTGAATGCTCATTGCAATACCCCAGGAAACACTGCTCATCATAAGAGGAAGACCTGTTTTGAAATAATCTCGGAACATCTGCATATCCGTTGCAAAAAGGTCACGGAGTTTCATTTTCAGCTTTTTGTCAACAAACAATATGTATATCACAACAACCGCAAGTTCGATCGCTCTTGAAACAAGTGTTGCAAGTGCTGCACCCCTTATTCCCATTTCGGGAGCACCGAATTTGCCGTAAATAAGCATATAGTTGAGAAGAATATTGACTGCAAAGGATGAAAGCGAAACATAAAAACCTATTTTAACGGTTTCAACACTTCGCAGGATTGCAAGCATTATCGTTGTAAGTGCAAACAATAAATAGGTATACTTTATAATATCCAGATAGAGCACTGCCTGCTCAATGACCGCTTCTTTATCCGTAAAAAGCCTTATAAGTGTTTCAGGTGCAAGAGCGGCAAAGGCAAAAATAAGCATAGAAAATATAATGCTTATCCACATGGCAACCGCAGATACTCTGTAAATGGGCTTTTTTTCATTCTGACCCCAATACTGAGAGGCGATAACCGTCATACCCGAAGCAATGCCTGAAGCCGCCATGTTCAGAAAGAACTGAATGTTGTTGCAGATTCCCACGCCGCTGAGTGCGGTTTCGCTGTATGCACCCATCATAACCGAATCCGCAAGGTTAACGCCGAATACAATCAGATTTTGCACAGCCATCGTAAGTGTCATTACAAAAAATGCTTTGTAAAATGCACTGTCTTTAATTTTGTTTTTCATTTTTTGCTTTCTCCGTTATCAATTTGAATTTATTATATCACCTGTTTTTTATAATTTCAACTTATTGATTACTGTTTTAAAAAGTATTATAATATTCGGGGCGGTGATAAAATGAATGTTTATGATTTTGATAATACAATCTACAAAGGCGAATCGGCAATAGATTTTTTCCTTTATTATATGAAACGCGATCCCAAGCTGCTTTTGTATGTGCCGAAGGTTATAGTTGCTCTGATGAAATATAAGGCGCGGAAAATCACCATTGATGAAGCTTTGAATGAATACGGCACTCTTGTTGAGAATTATTGCCGCAGTGTTGACAGCCTTGAGGGAGATATAAAGAAATTCTGGGATAAAAATATTGATAAAATCAAACCTTTTTATGCGGATATCAGAAAAGAAGATGATGTTATTCTGTCGGCAGGCTTTGACATTGTGCTTGAAGAAATGGGCAGACGGCTGGGGATAAAGAATATTGTCTCCACCGAAACAGACCGCAAAAATTTTGCGATTAAAAGTTTCTGTTTCCGTGAAAACAAGGTGAAGATGTTTAAAAAGTATTATCCGGATGCCGAGATAGAGAACTTCTACACAGATTCTCTCAATGACCAACCCATAATCGACCTTGCTCAAAACGCATATCTTGTAAAGGGTAGCAAAATAACAAAGATAAAATAAAAAAGCCTTGGATTTCAATAACGAAATCCAAGGCTTTTGTTATGAATACTTTTTAGACCATGCATACGGTGAGAAAAGCATAAGCATGGGAATAAGTTCAAGCCTGCCTGCAAGCATATCAAAGCTGAGTACAAGCTTGCTGAGTATCGAAAAGTCAGCGTAATTTCCATAGGGACCTACCGCCCCCATGCCCGGTCCGATGTTACCTATGCAGGCAATGACCGCTGTTGAAGTTGTTTCAAGATTGAATCCGTCAAGAGAAACCGCAAGCATGGATATTGCCATGACCAGCATATAGGTTGCGAAGAAAACGGAAACGCTTTTCACAACGGGTTCTTCAACGGTTCTTTTATCAATTTTTACGGTTTCAATGCTTCTGGGATTAATTGCTTTTTTGATGTCACGAAGACCGCTTTTAACAAGAATAACAAGTCTTGAAACCTTGATGCCGCCGCCGGTTGAACCTGCACAGGCACCGATAAACATAAGAAATACAAGAATAAATTTTGATATAACGGGCCAGGTGTTGAAGTTTGCGGTGGAAAATCCGGTAGTGGTGATAATTGAAGAAACCTGAAAAAATGCAAGGCGGAATGAATCCGCAATGTCGTTGCTTGTGGAAGTAAACAGACTTACCGCAATGAGCAGAGTTGCGCCTGTAATAATTCCGATATACCAGCGAAGCTCTTCGCTTTTTATTGCTTGCTTTCCTTGCTTTACAAGGAACATATAGTAGAGGTTAAAGTTCACACCGAAAAGAAGCATGAATACTGCAATTACCATCTCTGCGTAAACGCTGTTATACCCTTCAATGCTGTTATTCAGTACACCGAAGCCGCCTGTACCTGCGGTGGCGAAGGCGTTTACAATGCTGTCAAAAAGAGGCATTCCGCCTGCAAGAAGCATAATTATTTCAGCTGCCGTCATAACACAGTAAATTCCGTAAAGGATTCTTGCGGATGCCCTCAGCTTTGAAACAAGCTTGCCGACTGTGGGACCGGGAACTTCTGCCCTCATAACGTGCATTGAAGAGTTTTCTGTTTTAGGCATAATCGCAATAACAAAAACAAGAATGCCCATACCGCCTATCCAATGAGTAAAGCTGCGCCAGAAAAGCAGACTTTTGGGCAGTGCCTCAACGCTTCTTATAATAGTTGCGCCTGTTGTTGTAAAGCCTGAAACCGTTTCAAAGAATGCATCGGTAAAGCTCGGAATATATCCGCTGATATAGAAAGGGAGAGCACCGAAAAGTGACATGAGTATCCACGTCAGTGCAACGATGACATAGCCTTCCTTTGCGTAAATCGAAGTTTTTTCGGGCTTTTTTCTTACGGCAAGCAAACCTGTAAGAGTCAGAGCTCCTATTGTAACCGCAAAGGAAAGCAGCGTGCCGTCGCCGTAAATCAGCGAACCTACTGCGGGAAAAATCAGAAGAAACGCTTCAATAAGCAGAATCCTGCCGATATAATATGATATCATTCTGTAATTCATACTGTTCCTCCGGATGAATCATACGAAAATATCGTGAAGGTCTTCAATTATTCTGTCTGCGGTAACAACTATTACGCTGTCGTTGGCTTTCATAACATCATTACCGCCGGGGAAAATGGTTTTTCCGTTGCGAATGATGCAGCCGATAAGAATATTGGGCAGCAGGTTAAGGTCCTTGAACGGAATATTTTCGTAGCCTGCACCTTCGGGGACGATAAATTCAACGGCTTCAACCTTGCCGTTAACAAGTTTGTGAAGTGTCTGCATCTGAGAATTGCCTGCAGAATTATGAAGAGCACGGACATAGCGTGTAACAAGATTACCTGCAACAATCTGGGGTGATACAACGGTCTCAAGACCAATATCGGTGAGAATTGAATATGAGTGGCGGTTAACCTTGGTTATAACCTTGTTGATGCCCTTTGATTCGGCATACATTGAAACAATGATGTTTTCTTCATCAATACCCGTCAGCGAAACAAGAGCATCCTGCCTGTCAAGACCCTGCTCGTCAAGCAAATCCTGGTCTGTGCCGTCGCCGTGTACAACCGTAACATCGTCAAGCATATCTGCAAGGCTGTAGCATCTGGCATCATTGTTTTCAATAAGCTTTATATTTCTGCCTGTGTCGGAAAGCAGCTTTGACAGGTAATAACCTATTCTTCCGCCGCCGATAATCATAACATTCTTAATTCTTTGCTTATAAACACCCGTCTGCTTCATAAAGAGCGAAAGCTCTGCCCTTGTGCCTGTTATGCTTATGGTATCGTCACACCTGATAACAAAGTCACCTGAGGGGATGAAAACCTCGTCGTTTCTCTGCACGGCGCAAACAAGCACCTTTGCCTTGCTTCTTTTGCGAAGGTCATAAAGCGGTGTGTCGCAAAGTGCGTTGTCGGAGTGAATTCTTATGCTGGCGATTTCTATTTTTCCTCTCGCAAAAGAATCCAGATTTGCTGCAGAAGGGAAACGGATTATTCTTGAAATTTCGTTTGCGGTTTCAAACTCGGGGTTAACAATCATGCTTATGCCCAGTTCGTTGCGCAAGAACTGCATCTGTGCCGCATAGTCCGGGTTGCGGACACGGGCAATTGTGTTTTCCGTACCCATTCTGTTTGCGATAAGGCAGCAAAGAATGTTCATTTCATCAGATGCGGTGGCGGCAATAATCAGCTTTGCCTTTGCCGCACCTGCGGTTTCAAGGGCTTCGCAGGTTGCACCGTTTCCGCATACACCCATGACATCATAGGTGTCAACCGCAGTGGTCAGTTTATCGTTATTTGTGTCAACAACAGTAATGCTGTGACCTTCCTTAACAAGCTGTTTTGTCATTGTAAGACCAAGCTTGCCCAAACCGACGATTATAATGTTCATTTCAGATATACCTTCTTTGACTGGTTGGTTTATTACTGTGCCTTCTGTTTCTTGAATTCCTTTGCAAGGAAGAAGAGGGGGATTACAATAAGAGCACCCACTGCCGCTGCGGCAAGGTAAATGTGAGGTGCAGGGATGTTAACCATCTCACCGTAATCGTTTGCATACTGTGCGGTGGCATACATATCCGTAACCTTAACGGCGATTTCAGGTCCGATTGTCATAGGCAGAAGAACGGAGAATATCATTCTGATACCCTGAAGCTGACCTGCCTTATCTTCGGGTGTGAAGTCACGGACAGCGGCGTTGAGCATAATCATAAGCAGACCGTAGCCTACCAATGCTATGATTGCCGCAAGTGCAAACCATATAATGTTTTTGTCTGCAAAGTAGACGAGAACGAGACCTGCTACGAAGAAAGCCGCTGAGGGGAAGAGGAAAGGAGCCTTGCCTTTTTTGTCGCTGAGAATAACGATTGAAACAAGGGCTGCAATTGCACCGATAACCACAACAACCGCAAGGATGATAACGGGTAAGGTGAGATTAAGTGTATTCATATCGATGTAGTGAGCAACGTAAATGAAAAGGTAGGGGAAGAATACCTGGCTTGCAACTGAAAAAATACCCATACACACAAGAGAGATATAAAGACTCTTGTTGTTCTTTATAACCGAAGGTCTGAAGCCGTAGGTAAGAGCCTGAGTGAAGTTAACTGTTGTAACAACACCTGTTCTTGACTCTTTGATTGAGAATATACCGATGATGCCGCATATTGTAACGATTGCGCCAAGACCGATAAAGCAGGCGGGGTAGCCGAATTTGCCTGAAAGTGAACCGAAAGCGGCTGTAACCGCAACCATTGCGATAACGGGGAGCAGAGCAAGAATTGATTCTGTCTTTGCTCTGTTTGAGGATGATGTGATGTCCGTAATCCAGGCATTGAAAGCGGCATCGTTACTGGTTGAACCCATAAAGGTCATAATGCAGTCCATAACGATAACAAGGATTATTGTTGTTGAAACTGCGGCGGCCGGAGTTGTACCCATAACCTTTGCAACATTTTCGGGGGAGATAAGTGCAAATGCCATAACCGTGAAGCCCCATACAATGTAGCCAGCGCAGATAAAGATTTTGCGCTTGTTGATTTTGTCGCTGAGGCTTCCCATAAAGAGGGTTGTAAGCACTGCAACAACAGAGCTTGCCATAACCATGTTGGAAATATCCTGAGGTGTACCGCCGACTTCGTTGAAAAGGAAAAGGTTGAAGAAATTGTTTTCAACTGCCCAGGCAACCTGACCCATAAAGCCGAAAAGAAGTATGTTCAGAATAAGCGAGGGGCTGAGTTTTTTGGCTTTTTCCATAATGTTAACCTCCGAAATGTTCTATAAGATATTTGATAAGGGATGCAATGCCTGTCACACCTGCCGCAGCAAGTGCAAGATATCCGAGCGCGTGCATTGTAATAACCTGTCTGTCCGTGAATGTTCTCATAACAGGGCCCAGGCTTTCGCTTTTCAGACCGAACTGCTTGAAGCGCTTGAGCTGCTGTTCAAATTTATGGGGATTTTTTTCGTCTATGGTAACAAGTCTTACACAGCTTCTGCATCCGTCGGTGTATGCACGGAAGCCTGCTGTTTTGTGCTGAGCCATAAATACTCCGTCAACAAAGCCCGAAAAATCGTTGAGGTGGTCGTGACCGAAAAATGCACCGAGAACGCCGCCGACCTTTTTCCAGCTTGCAAACTGTCCGTTGTTCACGTCGGGTGAGCAGGGGCCTTCACCAACATAATCCATTGTACCCTTTTTGCCGACATAGAAGGTTTTTCTTTTGGTGTTATAACCTCTTACCGCAACGGGCAGTTCCCAGAAATGAGCCTTTCTGAGAAGCTCGTATTCTTCGGGTACGGGAGTGTGCTGGAAGATAAATGAAGGCATAGGCTTTCCGCCGTTCATTTCCTTAAGCTTTTCGCTTTCAGCCTCAAACCACTCAATCTGGTCTGTGTGAACATAATCGTAATGAGAAATTTCTCTGTTTTCGTGGCAGTTGTTTGAATCAATGAACCAAAGGCAGAAAACTGGATTTTCTCCGTCGGATGAGTAAATAATCTCCTTGAAGTTTGCATTGCCCGTAACCTCAGCGGGAGCATCGTTTCTCATTATTATGCCCAGCCTGCCGTATTCTGCAACGATTTCGTCTTCGTGACCGTGGTCGTGCTCGTGATTGCCGAGAACCGCCGCAACGGGAATATTTCTGCTTGTAATGGGTGCAACCACGTCTTTGAGCATTTCTCTGAATTTTTCAGGGTCTTCCTCATAGATATTCGTGTTGCAGTTATCGCCGAGAAGAACACATAAATCAGGCTTGAATTCTTCGACTGCGGCAGTCATAAGCTTCTGCATATCCTTGAATCTGGGGTTCGTTTTGTAATCGGTATGCTCGTGAATATCTCCGAAAAGAAGAATCTTGAACTTACCGTCGGAATTGAATCTGAATTTCATAGAGTTCACCTTTTTATGCGTAATTGATTGCTACGGCGGTAAGCATAAGTGCAACGGAAGCTATGCCTTCAAGAGCAAAAAGCTTCCAGGAGAATTTAAGCCATTTGCCGTATGAAATATTTACAAGGCCGATTGCTATTATCATAATGCCGCTTGTGGGGTAAAGCAGGTTTGTGAAGCCGTCACCCAGGCAGAATGCAAGAGTAACGCTCTGACGGGTTACGTTTACCATATCCGCAAGGGGAAGAACGATAGGCATAACAAGGAATGCCTTTGCGGTGCCGCTGCCTACAAAGAATTCAAGGATGACTATGAAAGCAAACAGCATAAGTATTGCCCAATAGGGTGAAAGACCGCTGATAAGGTTGTAAACATAATTGAGAATAGTGGGGATAATATTGCCTTCATCAAGAATGTATGTGATTGAGAGGATTATGAGAATAACGGGAACGATAGGAGCAACGGTTTTGATTCCTTCGCCGAAACTTTTGAAAAGCTGTTTTCCGTTCATTCCCGAAAACTTGCCTGCAAGCATACCGCCTGTAAAGAAGAGGATTGCCATACCGGGCAGGGAAATGCCGCCTTCCGCACCGAGAACAAAGTCTGCGATTATGCACACAAGCACGCCGCAAAGGCAGCAGATAAATGCTTTTGATGCCTTTTTAATCTGAGGATTGTTAAGCACGGCAATGCTGTCGTCAAGATTATATTTTTCGCGAAGAGCAATGTCTGTTTCGTAGCACATTGATTTCTGAGGATTTTTTTCTATTCTTTTTGCGTAGATTGTCATAAATCCTGCGAGAATGAGGTAAACAACAATAAATACGATAATTCTGAAAGCCGTACCTGAAAAAACGGGGATAGCCGCCATTTTCTGAACGGTTACAACATTGAAGGGGTTGAAGGTTGCGGCAGTGAAGCCGAAGGCAACCGCAATAAGACTCATACCCAATCCCACAAATGAGTCCCAGCCCAGTGCAAGGGAGATTGCCACAGCAATAGGCACAAGGGTAACGGATTCTTCAAGTATACCTGCCGTTGAGCTGAGCACCATGCAGGCAAGAATCATAAGGTTGAGCAAAAGGTATTTACGTTTGCCGAATTTTTCGATAATTGCCGCCATTATGTATTTGAGTACACTGCATTTATCCAGAATGAGAAAGGTTCCGCCTATCAAAGTGATAATCAAAATTATTCCCACACCGGTCAGTGCCGTTTCGGAGCCGAAAACAAGAATGGGGGCAAGAAAAATTTTCCATAGGGGGAGCTTATCTTCAATCTGAGTGTATGTGCCGTTGATGATTGCACCTTCCGCATCGGTTTCATAAATGCCTCTGGGAAGCACCTGGGTAAGCACTCCCGCAAAAGCCATAATTGCCGCAAGCAGAACGCAGATGAGTATTACGGTCTTTTTGTTTATTTTCAGACCCGCCTGTTTGTTTTCTGTTTCAGTCAAATAAATCATCCTCTCGTTTCGGGTATTGTAACACAGAACTGTGTATATTTGCAATAATATAATTAAAAAATATAAAAATAATGGGAATTTACAGGTTGTTTATTCACAAAGTTTATGGTAAACTGAATAAAAAAGGCGTACCGCCACAAAAAGGAATGAATGAAATGAAAAAGCTTATTGCAGTGATTCTTTCGGTTGTAATGATTTTAACCGTCCTTTCGCCTGCAGCTGTTGCGGCAGACGGCAAATGCGACTGCGGAGTGCTTCCCACGATTTATGTAGGACCTCTGGGTAACACCGATATTTACGAAAACCCCGGTGCGGAGAATGAAAAGACTCTTTTCAGACCTGCAACGGATACAATCATCAGTCTTGTGCTGAAGCTTGTGCCCTCTCTTTTCGGTCTGCTTCTTTTCAAGGATTACGACGGTCTGGGCGACAGCCTTATTGAAGCCGTAAACGATGCAATGGGTGCCATGGCGCTTGACGGCGACGGCAATTCTCTGCCCAATGTTGATGTTAAAATTGAGCTTCCCACCGAAACCGAGCACGGCAGGGACTATCAGTATTATTTCCACTACGACTGGCGCCTTGATCCCGTTGAGGTTGCAGGTCAGCTTGACGATTTTGTTCAGCACGTAAAGACTCTTACCGGTCACGACAAGGTTAACTTCCGTGCGTCTTCAATGGGCGGCGTTGTTACTCTTTCTTACTTCAACGAGTACGGACACGAAGATGTTGATGCCTGCATTTTTCAGAGCTGTCCTCTGCTCGGCACCGATGTTGCAGGCGACTTGCTTAACAGAAAGCTTGCTCTTGATGCAAGGGCACTTCTCGAATATGCAACCGACGGCTATCCTCCCTTTACGGCAGGTGATACCGCACTCTGGGCGCTCTTCAATATACTTTATTACAGCGGTCTTGTAGACCTTGTTTACGGCCTTGCCGATGATATTCTTGAAAATCTGCAGGACAGAGTTTTTGATGAGCTTCTTACTCCTGTTTTCGGCACACTTCTCGGCCTCTGGGCATTTGTACCCGATTGTTCATACGAATCCGCAAAGGCAATCAACCTTGACCCCGAAACCCAGGCAGGTCTTATTGCCAAGGCTGATTACTACCACTATGAGATTCAGGGTAAAGCCGATAAAATTCTCAACGAAGCAATCGATAACGGTGTCAGAATCATGATTGTTGCGGGCTACAACATTCAGAGAACACCTCTTGTTGAGTCACTCAACAATAACAGCGACGCAACCGTTGATACAAAATACGCATCCGCCGGTGCAACCGTTGCACCTCTCAACGGTACTCTCGGCGAGGATTATAAGCAGGCTTGCAGTGATTGCGGTCACAATCACCTTTCACCCGACGGCGTGATTGACGCTTCAACCTGCATACTTCCCGAACATACCTGGTTCATCAAGGATATGCTCCACTCAAATGCTCACGACGGCATAATGGAAATGTATTACTGGTTTATGTATGCGGATGAATATTACGATGTATGGTCAAACCCTGCATACACTCAGTTCCTTCAGAACGATAAACCCAACCTCAGAATGTTCCCCATGGGCAACTTTGCGGAAGGTGCCGTTGCACCCGAATACGAAGAAGGGGATTCCTTCTATAACAAATTTGAAAAGTATGTTATGCCTGTAACCGACAGAATTTTCGCTTTTCTTGACAAGTGCAGAGAAGTAATCGGACTTTGAATTGCATAAATAATCGAAAAAGCAAAAAAATAATCGGGAAGCGTTGATGCTTCCCGATTTTCTTTTTGTGGTGATTGAATGAATTCAAGAATAAAGCTTTCCGCAAGGTCTGCCCTTTGCGGTGCATACGGAAAAATATTGCCGCTTTTTTGTGCGGGGTTTGCGGTTTTTACGATTTTTTCTCTGTGTAACGGAGTGCTGAACAGATTTTTTGCAGGCGATGGCCTGGTTCTTGCGGCTGTTGCGGCAGTTACACTGCCCGTATTCGTAGCGGTGATAAGTCCCGTCAGGCTCGCGCTTCAGGTGAAACATCTGTTTCTTGCAAGAGGCACAAGGTACGGTGTAAAACCGCAGATCGGCTTTGACGGCGGGCTTAAAGCCTGCGATTTATCCGTGAGACTTTTTGCGGTAAAAGCATTCTGGTTTTTGTTTTTTGAGGCAATCCCCGTGTGTCTGTGGTTTGTGCTGCTTTTTCAGATAAGGATTACCGATGTCAGCGTAAATGCGGCTTTTACCGTAACGGCAGGTCTTTCTCTGCTCGGGATTGCCGGCTTTATTTTCTGGCTGATTTTCATTCAGCGTTACTCAAAAGCAATGTTTTTTCTCGCCTGCTACAAGGACTTCACACCGGGAGACGCATTAAGAGAAAGTGTAAGAAAAACCAAGGGGAATGTGACAGATATATTCCTTTTTAAACTCGGATTTCTGCCATGGTTTTTGCTTTGTCTGCTTGTTTTGCCTGCGTTTTATGTTGTACCCTATTATAAACAAAGCGTCACCTGCTTTTTTCTTCGCAGGTGACGGTTAAATCAGATTTTAATCTTAAAAACAGCTTTTTTGATTTTATCGGTTCCCATTTTAATGCAGGGCTTGTGAGTATCCGCAGGGGTAAGGAATGCAAATGTGCCTTCCGTCAGTGCAACCCGTGTTGCGGCGGCTGTCTGCTCTGTAAAAAATTCAACATCGGGATTGTAACCCGTTGAGTTTCTTGCAAATTCAATGGGGAGAACATCAATTGCTTCTTCACCGGTGATGGCAAGTTGCAAATCGTGAAAATCTCTGTGTGCCTCGAGATCTCCGCCGGTTGCAGGCTCATATTCGGAAATGCTGACCTTAATTCCTTCCGCAACATCATAGCTGCCGCATTCAAGGGCTTTAAGGTCATTTTTTTCAATAAATTCTGCTATTTTCCCGAAAGCAGGGTTGAACTCATTGTAAAATGCAAGGTTTTTTGCAGAATCGAAAATCATAAAAACAACTCCTCTGATTTGATAATCCAATTATACATCTTTGGTTTCAAAAGTCAATATTTTAATTGACACAGAAAATCTTTGATGATAAACTGAAACAAAAGGGGGAGTGGGATGATAAAATACATCTGCATTGTGCTTGCCTGGCTTCAGGCATTAACTTTTTCGGTTTTTACATCAGAAAAAAAGCAGACAATCGGGGTGAATAAATTCGTGAAACATCAGACTTTTGAAGGCTTCGGCACCAGCTCTGCCTGGTGGTCTCAGACAATCGACGATGAAGAAACCGCAAGAGAAATTGCAAGGCTCCTTTACGACGATGAAACAGGTCTTGGCCTTGATATTTATCGCTATAATATCGGCGGCGGAGAAAAAGAAAATCCGAATTGCCGCATAGGCGACGCAAACAGACGCACCGAAAGCTTCTATGTTTTCAATGAAGAAACGGGTGCTTATGAATATGATTTCACCCGTGATGTCAACGCACGAAGAATGCTCGATATGGCAGTCGAATACGGCGCAACAGAGGTTATACTTTTTTGCAACAGTCCTCATTTTTCCATGACGGCAAGCGGTCACGCTTCGGGCGGTCTTACCGAACATGCATCCAATCTTCCCAAAGAGAATTACGGCGCTTTTGTTGACTATGTTCTGACAATAGCAGATTGGTTTGCTGCACAGGGCTATCCCGTAACCGCAATTTCGCCCATAAACGAACCTCAGTGGAAATGGGGCGGCGATTGGGTCGGTCAGGAGGGCTGTCACTATACGGCTGAAGAAACCGTTGAAGTGCTTGAGCTTTTTGCCCTTGAAATGCAGAAACGCAACTCGCCCTACAAGCTTAACGGTCCTGAAAGCGGCGAGCTTTCACCGGGATATTACGACTACATAGACAAGTTTTTTGAAAGTGAAATTCTCAGTGAATTCTGTGAATATTACAGTGGACACAGCTATTGGATTGACAATAATCTTTGGACAAAATCCGAGGTGGGCAAAAAATTTGCGAAACAGTATCCCGATAAAAAGTTTGAAATGAGTGAATGGTGTGAATTGCCGCTGACGATTGATTCAACAACCGTTGACAGCGGACTCTATATGGCAAACATCATTATCCAGGATTTAAACCTTATGAATGCGGTTTCCTGGCAGAGCTGGACCGCCGTAAACGGTGACGGTCTTATGGAAATCAAAGACGGCAAACTTGTTGTTTACAGCAGATATTATGCGTATAAGCATTTTGCGAATTTCATAAAGCAGGGTATGGTAAGAGTTGGTGTGATGGACAGCTTTGAAGATAACAGCAAGGTTGCTTCAACTGCATTTACCGACGGTGAAAAAACCGTTACGGTGCTTGTGAATAATGACGAAAATCCGCAGAATATAAAGCTTTACGGGAATATTTCACCGTCTGAAATCTATGTTACGGATGCAAATCGAAGCTTTGAAAAAACATCTGTTGATAATATACAGAAAGAAATAATTCTTCCCGCAAAAAGCATAACAACAATAATTTCGTCGAAATAAGAACAGGCTGGCTCAATAAAATGAGTCAGCCTGCTTTTTAGTAGTCTTTTGTAATGAGTACGGGATTGTTGGTGAAACCGAATTCAAGAATCATAAGGTCAGGATTATAAATCATATATGCACCGTAGGTGGTACCGTCGATATCTTTGATTGCATCAACCATTGTAACCTTAAAGCCGTCAACATTTCCTTCGGTTATGGGACCGCTGAATTTGGCCTTGCCCAACAGATCACAATAATCATCAAACTCATCTTCCGTTACACCGATAAATGCGTTTCCCGCATTACCTGTGCAGAGAAATTCCCAGTGCCAGTTGGGGTTAAGGGTATCACCGGGCTCACTTGTAATAAATTCAAGGCTTGCATCGTGACCGCAATAGAATCCGTTACCCACGCAGCAGCCGTCAAAATCGGGAAAGAATTCAAGAAGCTTTTCGGGCAGACCTTTTGTGCAGGGGACGATGTCGATTATTACAGTCAGGTTTCCGTTTTGGATATGTGAACTGTTGATTTTTACAATATTTGCATCGTTGCGCCAATATCCGTGCACGCCGTTTCTGTAATAGATATTGTCGATCTCATTTACAGTGCGTGTTCTGCCAATGTAACCGGTTGTGAGAAGTTCGTTTGTGAAGTTAAAAAAGTTGTTCTGAGGGCAGGTGAATCGCATTCTCACCCAATCGGAGGCATAGTCGCTTTCATCTGTCAGATGGTTTCCTTTTGCGATTTCCAAATCAAACGTACCCTCGGGAGGTGCGGGAAAATCGGCAGGAAGAAGGTCTGAATTCCACTCTGAGATAATAACTTTTTCACTCTCTGATGTTGTCTGAACGGCAGTTGTTGTTACGGTTGTTCCGCTTGTATCGTTTCCCGTGCAGGCACAGAGAAAAATCAGAGATACTGCAAGAATCAAAGCAAAAATTTTTTTCATATACATTCTCCAAAAAACAAAGTGAACGGTATTTCTACCGTTCACTCTAACACAAAAATGTGGATTTTTCAATAGGCTTATCCCACATAAAAATATATCAGAGAAGTTATTTCGCCGAAAAGACTGAGAAAATATTCAACAGCGTGCTGTATATTGTAGCCCCATTCATAAAAACCATAGTCTTTCAGTTCTTCAAAACTGTCACAATCCAGCAGTGCAATAAGTGACTGTCTGAGATATCTTGAAATCCTGTCAAGGTTATATTTTTCGTTGGTAACAAGGTTTATAAGATTTTCGTCAAATGTTGCCTTTGTTTCTTCGCAGTCATAGGCTTTGATATCAATGCCTGCGGATTCAACATAGAGAGTGATGTTACCGTTATTGTCACTGCCTGTGTAAATGTGGTAATAAATTTCACTTCCGTCGGGAAGGGTTATATAATCGTCGCCGTAGCTTTCAAATATCGATTCGGCTTTGCTTCCGTCGCTGAATGTGAAGGTTACGGCTTCGTTTATGGGCAGGTATCCCTCGTATCCGTCGTAATACACTTTTGTATTCAGATAATCCTCAACATTTGCGATTTCAACATCCTTGATTATATCCGTGATAAGCATTACATCAATTTCAGTATCAATGTTTTCGCCGAACAAAGTGAAATTAACGGTGCTTGCACCTTCCTTATATCCGTGGGGTGCTTCTGCGTAAAGATATGAGAAAGTTGTCGTATTGCCCGATGAAAACGTTACAACAGCATCAGCGTGAATTTCACAAGTTTCTTCGTAAAAATAAATATCGCGGTTGAGAAGAAGGCTGTTTTCATATTCTATTGTTTCTATTGATTTGCCTTGATAAGTTACTTCAAAGCTTTCATTTTCAAACAGCGTGTATGCGTCAAAACAGATATAGGTCTTACCTTTGTTAAGATTATAGGTAAATTGTGAACGGCGGTTTTCGTTTGCGTAATAAAGGTAATCCGCTTCATCTTTTGCAGTAAAACCGTCGGTTTCTTGGGGTACTCCTATCCATCCGTCAAAGAAATAATCGGAAAATCCTATGGTGTAGTATCCGCTTTCTTCAATATTGAGTTCATAGCAGAAAAAATAGGAATCCTCGGGTGCAGTGAGAATATTGGTGCCCGTTGTAATTTCGCCTGCAATATCGTAGGTATATTCCGAGCCGTAATAATCCCACCTAAGTTCAGCGTTTTCTTCTGCGGCATAGGCTGAGATACAGCCCAAAGCCGTTGCAGCCGCAAGCATTAACGCAAGTAACATCTTCATTGCTTTTTTCATGGTTTTGCCCTCCTGATTTATGTCTGACTTAATGTTATCACGGAAAATATTGCCTGTAAATATTTATTACGGAATTGACATCAAACTGTAAATTGTTGTAATCTTCTGTAACGGTTTTGTAATTTTTTATATACAAAACAGTTGTTGTGTGATATAATCGTGTGGCATTCAGGCGAAAGGAGGGATAGAATGTCCAGAAGTATAGATTATACGGTGCCTTCTGAGTACGAAGGCAGAAAGGTAGTGCATTTTTTAAGAGGGTACTGCGGCTTTTCCGCGCGGGTTATGCGCAAGGTTAAATACTCGCTTAAACTCAACGGCGTGCAGACAAGAACGATAGACCGCATAAAGTGCGGCGATATAATCAATGTGATCATTCCTGACGATGATATTCTTCCCGAAGCACTTGAAGCCGACCTCGATATAATTTATGAGGATGACGATATTCTGGTTGTGAATAAATCACCGTTTATGGCAATGCATCCCACTCACAACCATCAGGGCGATACCCTTGCAAATGCGGTTTCAGCCTACCTTTCAAAGAAGGGCAGAAGTGCCGCTTTCAGGTCTGTGGGCAGGCTTGATAAAGGCACCTCAGGGGTTGTTGTATGTGCGCTTAATCCTCTTGCGGCAAGTAAGCTTGCAGGGGGAGTGAAGAAAGAATATTACGCTCTTGTCAAAGGTAATCTCAGCGGTGAGGGCAGAGTGGATGTGCCCATTTACAGACCCGACCCTATGAAAACTCTCCGTGCCTGTTCATACGAGATGGGGATTGAACCTGCCGTTACGAATTGGAGGGCGGAAAGAGAATTTGACAATGCAACTCTGCTTAGCCTCCGCCTTGAAACCGGCAGAACACATCAGATAAGAGTACACATGGCTTTTTGCGGAAATCCGCTTGCAGGGGATAATATGTACGGCGATTTTATGCCTGAAATCGGGCATCAGCTTCTCCACTGCCGGAGCTGTACTCTTGTTCATCCCGTTACGGGAGAAAGTATGAAATTCGAAGCCTCGTTCCCGGAGGATTTTGAAAATGCATTGGGAAAATGCGAAATAAATGAATAAAAATACATTTTTACTTTACTTTTAATATAAATGCTGTTATAATGTACCTATCAAAATATATGGAGGCAACTCATATGAAAAAATTCATTAAAGCTATTTCTGTTATGATGGTTGTTGCTCTGCTTGCAACCGCACTTTTTGCCTGCGGCGACAACACAACAAAAGACCCCGCAGCAGAGGCTGTCAAGGTTATTGATATTGAGCTTACTCAGGAAGAGTATGCATTTGGTGTTGATAAGACCCAGCCCGAACTTCTTACACAGGTTAATGCTTTCATCGCAAAGATTAAGGGTGACGGCACATTTGACGAAATCTGCAACAAGTATTTCGGCGACGGCACACCCACAGCAGTTAAGTCAGCAGCTCTTGATCCCTCAAAGGATCAGCTTGTTGTTGCAACAAACGCTGCATTCGAACCCTTTGAGTATACTGTAGGCGAAGATTACTACGGTATCGATATGGAAATTGCAGCTCTCCTTGCTCAGGAACTGGGTATGGAACTTGTAATCAGCAACATGGACTTTGATTCAGTATGTCTTTCCGTTGGTCAGCAGAAGTGCGATATCGCAATGGCAGGTCTTACAATCAAGCCCGACAGAGAAGAATATGTTAATTTCTCAGACTCATACTACGAGGCATCACAGAAGCTTATCGTAAAGGGTGACGACACAACATTCGATGCCTGCACAGACGCAGCATCAGTTGAAGCAATCCTCAATACATACGATGCATCGGTTAAAATCGGTGTTCAGAACGGCACAACAGGTCAGTTCTATGTTGAAGGTGACGAGGAATGGGGCTTTGCAGGCTACGAAGCAACTTGCGTAGGCTACAAGAACGGCTCGCTTGCAGTTCAGGATCTTATCAACGGCGGTCTTAACTATGTTATCATCGACTCCGCACCTGCAACCTGCATTACCGAAGCTATCAACGCTGTTCAGTAATTTCAGCAGTAAAACGGTCTAAATTAAAATGAAGATGTAACCTCACCAATGCGGTGAGGTTACTCTGTCAAAAGGGATAAATGCTATGAATTTTGAAGCCAAGATAAATAAATTTATCGAGATTCTCATTGACTATAAAGGCTATGTCAAGGTTATTGAGGGTCTTGAAAATACGCTTAAAATTGCAATTCTCGGTCTCGTTATCGGTATTGTTATAGGCACTCTTATTGCAACGGTAAGAGTTATTCCCAAGTATAAAACTCTTCCCAAAGTACTCAATTCAATCTGCACATTTTATGTAGGCTTTTTCAGAGGAACACCCATGGTTGTTCAGCTTCTGCTTTTCTATTATGTTGCTTTGCCTCTTATGGGTATAAATCTGCCTTCCGTAAGCGTTGCTATTGCGGTTTTCGGTCTTAACAGCGGCGCATACATATCCGAAATTATGCGAAGCGGCATACAGTCCGTTGACTACGGTCAGACCGAAGGCGGCAGGTCGGTAGGTCTGAGCTTTTCAACAACAATGATGAAGATTGTTATTCCTCAGGCTGTCAAGAACATCCTTCCCACTCTGGGCAACGAATTTATTGTTCTTATAAAAGAAACCTCCATTGTTTCATTTATCGGTGCTGCAGACCTTTATGTTGCATTCAACTATATCGGTTCAAACAGCTATGAATTTATGGTTCCGTATCTTGCAATGGCGGTAATCTATATTGTTATCGTATGCCTTATTACGGTGCTTATCAAATTTATGGAAAGGAGCTTGAAGAAGAGTGATAGACGTAATTAAACTCAAAAAGAGCTTCGGCAAGAATGAAGTTCTCAAAGGTATTGATATCACCATCAACAAAGGCGATGTTGTTGTGGTTATCGGTCCTTCAGGCTCGGGCAAATCAACTTTTCTGCGTTGCCTTAACTGTATGGAAGACCCTACGGGCGGAAACATTATTTTCAACGGTGTTGATATTGCAGACCCCAAGGTTGATATCAATATTCACCGCCGCCGCATCGGTATGGTGTTCCAGCACTTTAATCTTTTCAACAATAAAACCGTTATTCAGAATATTATGCTTTCTCCCGTTCTCTGTGCAAAATCAGACAGGAGAAAGGCTGTTATAAAAAATCTCTTCTCAAAAAATAAGCAACCTGTTCAGAGTGTTGCGCAGATTAAAAAGGATGCTGAAGAAAACGCACGCAAGCTTCTTGCAAGAATCGGTCTTGAAGATAAGGCAAATGCTTACCCTTCAACCCTTTCGGGCGGTCAGAAGCAGAGAGTTGCCATTATCCGTTCTCTTGCAATGAATCCCGATGTCATTCTTTTTGACGAACCTACCTCTGCCCTTGACCCCGAAATGGTAGGCGAGGTGCTTGAGCTTATGAAGGAGCTTGCCCAGTCGGGAATGACCATGGTTGTTGTTACTCACGAAATGGGCTTTGCAAAGGAAGTGGGTTCAAGAGTTGTATTCATGGATGAGGGTGTTATTATGGAAGAAAACAACCCCGAAGAATTCTTCACTAATCCTAAGAATGCCCGTCTCAAAGAATTTCTTTCAAAGGTTCTTATGTAATTTTTAGTTTAAGGTGGTTTGGCTGATGAAAACAAAGGCTGCCAGAATATTTTCTTCAATAAAATACGAGCTGTGTATATTTATGGTGCTTGCTGTTCAGGCGGTTTCAAATTTATATCCCGATTTCAGCGTCGGCGAATATACAAGGCTCTATTATCTCGTGGATTACTCAATGGGTAAAACATCAAGACTTCTCATCGGCTCGCTTGTGAAGCTTCTCAACCCCGACCCGAGTCCCCGATGGATTGCAGGCTTCTGTATGATTGTGCTTGCGGTTGTACTTCTTTTCTCGGCGATTATAATAGGAAAGGTTATAAAGTGCGCTGACAGTGAAATAAAAGCACAGGCACTTGTGTTGACTGCATTTGCGATTACGGGAATGTTTACCTTTTCAAACTTTTCACTGTATCTGGGATTTCTGGATATCTGGATGTTCATTATTGCCATTATTGCAATGCTTTGCATTGATAATAAGTATCTCAGATGGCTTGTTCCCGTACTTTGTGCCGTTGGAGTGTTTATACACAGCGGTTTTGCAGCAACCTATTTCCCGCTTTTCGGACTTGCGGTATTATATCTTGTTTTTAGCAAAGAAAAGAAGTTTGCCGATTCTGTGGTGTTTATTGCATCGTGTGCGGTTACTGTTGCAGCTACGCTCTGGGTTTTGGTTAAGGGTGCAGGCACAGCAACAATAACTTATGAGCAGTTTTTTGAAACCCTCAAAAATAAAGGCGGATTTACCTACACGGATTTCGGAATCGAAAATATTGCTTTCTACTTTCTGGATATTCCGCCGGAGAATACGGGAATTACTGCCGAAATGGTTGCGGGTGCAAATGCTGTTGAACGTCTGATTATGATGGTAAAAGTTAATCTGGCAGATATTTCATTGACTTATACCGTGTCCCTTGTTATTTTCGGCACAGCGGTTATAGCCGCTTGTTGGGCAGTGTGGGTGAAGTGTATGAAGAATACGGAAAGCAAGGGCAGAAAATTTGTTTATCTGTGCTTTATGCTTTCAGTGCTCACCATTCCTTTGGGAATGATTATTGCACAGGACTTTATTCGTTGGTATCAGTCAGCAATAATAACTCAGTTTGCACTTGCTATGTTTATGCTTGTAACGAAGGATGAACCATTCAAAAAGACTATGCAGCAGATTGGTTTCTATTTTAAAGATAAAACCGTTTTGCTTGCAATAATTTTTATTGTATATGCTACGGCTCAGCCTTACGGACTTACGGCATAAAAAAGAGGATGCGCGTAAAGCACATCCTCAGCAGGATTTATATGTTTGAAAAGCGGTTGTTTTTGATTATCTGATAGGCTTTTGTAAGCTCAATAATTCCGTCATCAAGGGAATATATCGGAGTCCAGCCCAGACCTTCAAGTTTTTCGTTGGAAACAATGTAATTCCGTTTGTCGGGGTCTTCGCCGACGGGAGCTTCAATATAAGTGAATTTGGGAATAATCGCCTTGATTTTCTCGCAAAGCTCTATCTTTGAAAGATTTGAGTCGGATAGACCGCAGTTATGAGTACCGCCTTCCATTCTTTCAAAGTTTTCAATGGCAAACCAGAATGCGTTTGCAGCATCCCTGACATGAAGATAATTTCTCTTGAAATTGCCTTCAAAAACAACCAGCGTGCGGTCAAAAACGGCACGGTAAACGAAGTCGTTTACAAGCAGGTCGGTTCTCATTCTGGGTGAAGCACCGAAGAGCGTTGCAAAACGGAATGCGGTTGTGCCGCTTTCGCTGAGCACGGCGGCTTCTGCTTCAACCTTGCTTTTGCCGTATATGGAAATAGGTTTTATGGGTGAGCTTTCGGTACAGAATTTTTCACCTTCGCCCAGACCGTATCCGCTGTTTGTGCAAGGAAAAATAATACGCTGACCCTTTTCTCTCAGACGAAGAATCATTTTGATTGCGTCGTAGTTTATGGAGTATGCAGAGCAGGCTTCTTTATCGCAGATGGGAAAGCCCGCAAGAGCTGCAAGGGGGATGATGTAGTCCTTGTCCTTCATAGCTTCTTTAACTGCTTTTTCATTGCGAGCATCTGCATTGATCATAGTGAAATCAGGATTTGCGCAGCATTCCAGTAAGGGATTCTGATTGTAAAAAAGGTTATCAAGTACGGTTACGCGACAGCCTTTTGATAGAAGCAGGGGGACAAGCACTGAGCCTATGTAACCTGCACCGCCGGTAACAAGAATATCAAGCATATTTAGTCACTTCCATATAGTCCAAAGTATAGATACTTTATCACACTTTTATAATTAAGTCAAATGTAAATAGTTTTATGTTCATTGAATTTATAAACAGGGAGCCCGATGACAATGATAAAAAATGCTCAATGGGATATGAAAACAAAAATTAAAACCGTTCTTATTTTATTCTTTACCGTCTTTGCCGGAATCTTTTATTGCGCAATAGGCAAAGAATGGGATTCTGCGAAGGATGTTATTATTCAGTTTGCGGCATCGCTTGCTTTTTCGGCTTTTGTTGCATTAACATTGAACGAAAAAGGCAATAAGCTGTTTTCTGCACAGGGAATACTTATGACCGTATCTGTGTTTATGACGCTTGGTGTGCTGATTTCAAATATAAATCTGAGCAGTGATGTAATCAGAATGATGGTTTTTATGCCGCTGATACTTTTATGCTCGCAAAAAGCGGTGCTTGTTCCCGTTTCTGCAGTGCTTAGCATTATTGTTGCGGCGAAATACAGCGGAACGGCGGTGATGTGCCTTCCGGCGGCGGGCGTTTCGCTTATATATCTTTCTGAGGAGCTTAAAAACTCCGCGGTGTGGAAGAAGATTCTTGTTTTGGTTTCGGAGGCAGTGATAATCGGAGCGGCAGCATATGCCTTCTGGTACAGACGTTATTCCCTCAGCGTTCATTCTCTTGTTACAGAAATATGGGATTCACTTGCCTTAGTGTTTGCGATAGCCGTTCTTGTTGTTCTTGCGGTTGTTTCAGTCAAGAAGAAAAGACCGCTTGCCGAAACTGCAGGCTATATTATTTCAGCGGCATTTTCGGTTGTGCCCCTATTTATGTACAGTACTTGCTCTTTCGCTGCGGGCGCATCGATGATTATGATGCTGACGGTTGTTTGTCAGAACGGGTTGCCCCTTGAAGAACTTGGCGAAAAAACACTGAAGTTTATATGTTCAAAATTTAAGAAATAAACAAAAAAGAGAGCCGTGGCTCTCTTTTTTTGTTAAGACCGTTTTTTTAGCTTCATTCCGAATTTTGAATCCGCAGAATCTATACCGTAAACCCCGTTACCGCTTAACCGAAAAAACAGAAATTCCGTTTCAACCCATCACGAGTCTTTCGAAGTGTGTGACGATTTAACGGCGGAGATGTTGTTGGTGTAAAGTGTTGCACCTTTACGCCTGCCGTACCATACGATTTCCTTGGCAAATGCAGGCCAGTTATCATAAGTTTTAGCCGCCTCAAAAGTATAGGCGGTCTTTTTCTTTTCGGGGATGCGTTTTTCCTCGGATACATCCGAGAAATATGCGGCAAAGTCATAGTCACATTCAAAGGATTTGCCGCTTTCAAAGGGCTTTTTTACGGCATTTATCTGGAATTTGCAAAGCTCCGTGAAAATGGTGTCCTCAATTCCGAGATTTCTTACATATCCTTCAATAATTCTTTCGTATTCGCCCGAATCGTAAAGAAGTTCAAGGAAAAGACCTTCTTCAAAGAACCAGGTTACATTGCCGAAAACGGGGTTGCTGTGATTCCAGTCGCCTTCCAGCGAGCCGTCAAGCTTACGCTTTATTTCTCTGAAAAGCTTACCGATTCTGCTCTCGCTTTTAAGGCAGAATTCAAGAAGCCCCGAATAAAAATCATAATAGTCAATGTTCAGCGCGTAATAGGCATAAATGGCAAAATAACGAAGTAAGCCCAGACTGTGGAAACATTGCAGGCAGATTGAAAAAAGATTTGCATAAACCCAGCCGTCACGGGGGAGAGTGCTTGTTGAACGGACAAGATATGAGTATTCGGGAATGCCGTCTTTTTTGCCGCTTGCTGAATGTATGTGATTGAACTGAACCTTCATGGGCTCGATTTTATGTGCTTTCATAAAATCGGGGTCGCACATAGGGGCATTGGGGAGAAGCTCGCAGTAGTAAACGCTGATTGAGTTATGCTGACCCGCCCTGAGAAGCTTGCAAAGACCCTGACAGAAACTTTCGGATGTTTCACCGGGTAAGCCCAGAATAAGTTCAGAGTATGTGGGAATATTGGCTTTGTTATAGTCTGCCATAAGACCCGAAAAATGCTCCATTGTCAGGTTTTTGCGGTTGATATTTTTGAGCGCATCGTCGCAGAGGGTCTGATAAGCCATGGTTGCACCTTTGTCAAGACCCCTGGAATTCAGTGCCTTTGAAATTCTGAAAACCCTTTCGGCACTGTTCTTTTCGTAGCAGGGACGGAATACCTTCGGGAAGCCCGTTTGCTTGTTGAGTTCAACTATATATTCCGCAATTTCTTCGTCGCGGTCAAATATGCCGAAGTTTGCATCGGCACAGAAACAATACTCTATGTTATGGTCTGAAAGCCATTTGAGCTCGCCTTTAACCTTTTCCATAGGAAAAAGACGGAGCTTTTTGTGATTACTCCAATCGCAGTATGCACAGGTGTAAGGACAGCCGCGGTTGGTTTCGATTATCGTATCAAACATTATGTCGGGATTTTTTTCAATAATCGAATCGAAAACCCCCGTAAGGTAGGGAGAAGGATAATTATCAAGGCTTTCGGGGCAGTAAGGAGGAGTCAGTATATTACAGCCGTCTGTATCTCTGAATGCAATGCCTGTACACTCCGAAAGGTCGGTGCCGTCGCGAAGTGCACGGAGAAGATTTGCAGTTACTTCTTCTCCCTCACCGAGTGTAAGGACATCAATATAATCCTTTGCGAGAAACTCCATACGGTACGAAACACTGTGGCCGCCGAAGACGATAGTGCATTCAGGGTGTTTTGCTTTGACAGCCTTTGCAAGTGCTTTGTTGAATTCAACGTTCCATACATAGGTGGAAAATGCAACAAGATAGGGGTTATCCATACCTTCGGCTATAGCTTCAACATCACCCCTGCGGAAAATGATTTCCGGGAATGTGTATTCTTCCGCTATGTCAGGCTGTGCCTTGCAGTATGCAACGATTGTGCCTGTTGCATAGGGAAGGTAAACCGATTTGTCAAATGCAAATCCTACCTGAATGAAATATACGTTTTTCAAATTCAAAACACCTGCTTTATATTGTTAACCGCATCATAAAGACTGCCGAATACCTGAGAGGCAACTCCGCTTTCGTCTTTTTCGTCGTTGCCGATAAGAATGTTATACTCAACTCCTGCATTTTTGCCTGCAAGAATATCGGAGAGTCTGTTGCCGATTGTAAAACTGTTTTTTAAACTGATGTGTATACCTGTTTTTTCGAAATCCTCAACGGCTTTGAGTATAAGCCCCGGGTTTGGCTTTCTGCAAGGACATTCAATGCGGTATTTCTCAACAACCGCTTCGGTGTGGTGAGGGCAGTAATAATAACCGTCGGGAATGACGGAATGATTCCGGATAAGAAGATTATCGATGTGGCTGTGAAGAATGTGTACATCTTCTTCTCTGTAAAGACCCTTTGCAACACCCGCCTGATTTGTGATAACTATAACAAGATATCCTTTTTCTTTGAGGGCTGCAATCGCTTTATCCGCATAAGGAAGGAATTCAAAATCTTCTGTGCGGAAAAGGTGAACGGTATCTTTGTTTATTGTTCCGTCACGGTCAAGAAAAATTGCATATCTTACGCGTGATGATATGAGTTTATCTTTTTCTTTCTGAGCAAGCTTATATGATTCGGGTATGCCTATATCAATAAAATACCCGTCACTTTCATATATACCGATACTGTATTTTTTATTTGCAAGAATTTCTTTTTCAAACGAAAATTTATTTTCCGTTACGCTTTCAAGCAGTGTCCGTTTCATAAAATAAACACCGCCGTTTATGTAACCCGAGGGAGCAATTCCGTTTTCGGTAAAGCCGCGGAGTCTGCCGTGTGAAAATTCAAGCAGCCCTGAACGGTAAGCGTTCTCAATAAACTTTGCGGCGAGTGTGATTTCACAGCCGGATTCTTCGTGAAACTTCTTCATTTCAAAAAGATTTACGTCAAAATATGAATCGCCGTTGCAGACAATCACATCATCATCCGTACACATTTTCAAAGCTTTTTTTATGCCGCCGCCCGTGCCGAGAGGAGTATCCTCAACGCTATATTCGATTGTCATGCCGCGGTATCTGTTGCCGATGGCTTCTTCAACCTTTTCGGCAAGATATCCCGTTGAAATAACCGCGCGGTGAACGCCGTTTGCATAAAGGTAATCAAGCAGCAGGCAAAGGAAAGGCTTGCCGTCTATGGGTGCAAGAGGCTTGGGAATATTATCGATGCAGCCTTTCAGCCGTGTGCCGAAACCGCCTGCAAGAACAATCGCTTCCAAATCAATCCGCCTCCGCAATTATATCTTTTGTACCGTCGGGAAGTTCAACTCCTTTGTCGTAAAAAGCGACAAGGGTAGTGTCTTTACGGTAAACGAATCTGTGCACAACAAAGGGCTTGATAATGAACATATCGCCCTTTTTGAATTCATAGCTTTCGCTTTTTCCGTCAAGGCTGACTTCGAGCAGAAACGCACCCTCAACAACATAAAAGCCTTCTCTGTTCAGACTGTGAAAATGGTTGCCTCTTTCAACGCCTGCCTTTGAGGTTACAACATTTATCTGGCTGTATCCCTCGTGAATAAGCTGAACAAGTGAGCCTCTGTCATCCTCAAAAATGAAATCGGGTTTTATTATTTCTATCATTATTCAGACCTCGACTGTAAGCATAAAATTCACATTATAAAATAGCATATAACATTATAAAAGTCAAGAGAACAAGGAGTCGATTCCCGTGAGGAACCGACTCCTTGACTTAATATTTACATATAATTTTTGTGCCCTCATTTTCGAATCTGAACGGGAATTCGTGCATATCAGAGAGGGCTTTTCTTACATATTCCTGCTTATCCTTTTCTGCGTAAAACAGCAGGCATCCGCCGCCTCCCGCGCCCAGAAGCTTACCGCCCAATGCACCTGCTTCAATGGCTTTTTTGTAAGCAACATCTATGTAATCCGTTGATATTTCGGAGCTTATCTCTCTTTTCTCAAGCCATGTTTCGTTGAGAAGATAGCCGAAGTCGTTGAGATTTCTCTGGGGGTTTGTAAGTATATCTTCTGCTTCATCAACCATTTTCAGCATTTTCAGAAGTCTGACGGTGTTATGGGGCAGCATCTTTTTTGTGGTTTTCTGAACCTGAAAAGAATAGCGGGAAAGTCCGGTAAAAAACAGCATCAGATTTTCTTCAAGCTGTTCTTTTCTTCCGTCACAGAAATCAACGGGAGTTACGGTGTAGCCTTCTTCGGTGAAATCAATGCGATTGAATCCGCCGAATGCAGATGCAATCTGATCCTGAATACCGCCGTCTTCGTTACAGAGCGTGCGTTCAAGATAAATTGCGCCGTCTGCAAGCTGACGCTTTGTTTTTTCTTCACCCATCATTGTATAAAACGCGTTGAGCATACCTACCGAGAATGCACTGCTTGTGCCCAGACCTGTTTTTGCAGGCACATCGGCATCGTAATTGAGGCAGATTTTTTCAAGTCCCAGCCATTTCATTGCGTTGCGGATGGCGGGATGCTGAATTTCATCGGCAGAGCAGACTTTTTCGATTTTTGCATAGGAAAGGTATGTTTTGTATTCAAACAAATCGGGCATTTCTCTGACATTTACATGGCAGTATTTATCGAAAGTTGTTGAAATAACCGCACCCGAATGTTCTCTGAAAAATTCGGGGAAATCTGTTCCTCCGCCGAAAAAGGACATTCGCATAGGGGTTTGTGATATTACCATTTTTTATTCCTCACCATACGAGATTAACAGGGTTTCCGCTGAGAAAAGCTTCAACATTGCTGCGGCAGATACCCATAAGTCTTTTGCGGGTTTCAAAGCCTGCCCAGGCAATATGAGGTGTAATGAAGCAGTTTTTTGCACCGATTAAAGGGCAGTCTTTTCTGGGCGGCTCAACTTCAAGCACGTCAAGACCTGCACCTGCAATTATGTCGTTTTCAAGCGCGTATGCAAGAGCCTTTTCGTCAACGACCTGACCTCTTGAAGTGTTGATTAAAACGGCTGATTTTTTCATTTTTGAAAGGAAATCTGCGTTAACCATACCCTCTGTCAACGGTGTGAGAGGGCAGTGGAGCGTGACGAAATCGCTTTTTTTAAGAAGCTCATCTCTGCTGCAGAATTCAACATTTTCAAAGGGTGCAGGGTGATTTGTTGATGCAATAACATTCATTCCGAACGCAATAGCTATGTTAGCAACAGCTTTGCCTATTTTGCCGAAACCGATGATTCCCAGTGTTTTGTCGCAAAGCTCTGAAAGGGGAGCTTTCCAATAACAGAAATCCTTACAGGCACTCCATTCACCGCCGTGAACGGAATTGCTGTGGAGTGCAACGGAATTTGTGTGCTCGAGAATAAGTGCAAAAACAAGCTGAGCAACGGCGTTTGTACTGTATGAAGGTATGTTGCAAACGGGGATGTTTCTTTCTTTGCAGTATTCCCAATCCACAATGTTGTAGCCTGTGCTGAGCAGACCGATGTATTCAAGGTCGGGGAGAGTTTCAAGCAAACTCTTACGCAAAGGCGTTTTGTTGGTTATTATAATTTGACAGCCATGGCATCTTTCGGCGATAAGTTCGGGCGGTGTACGGTCATAGACAGTGCAGTCTCCCAGTTTTTTAAGCCAATCCCAGGAAAGGTCACCCGGATTTTCGGTGTAGCCGTCAAGAACGGTGATTTTCATAGAAAAGCTCCTCCGTAAAAAATAAATCCACTCATATTATAGCATAATTTGCGGAAAATAAAATACCAAAATATTTTGTTTTCTTATTGACCCCACGGCGATTATATTATAAAATAATAAGATAAGAAGGTCAGAAAGCGGTGAACTTTTGAAAAAAACAAAAAAAGAAAAAAAGTACCTGCTTTTCGGCGGTCTTATATTTATTGCACTGGGTATTGCCGTAGGTGCACTTCTTTTTTCGCTTCAATACGATGATCTGTGGCGATGGTATGCGCAGACACAGCAAAAACTGTTGGAGCTTGAAGAATATATTGCGCATCTTGATAAGGTGTGGCAGTTTTTCGGCGCGGTGATGGTGCTTTTTGCAATCAAAAGCTTTTTTCCCATATACCCTACCTCGACGGTCTGCTTTCTTTCGGGCATCGTGCTTCCCGTTTATATTGCAATTCCCGTTAATATTCTCGGCTTTACGGTACTTATCACCGTGCGGTATTTTTGCGGCAGACGCTTCGGCGCAGGCGGTGCGTGGAAGGTTATATGCAAAACCGAGAAGCTGAAAAATCTTATCCGTCAGGACGGCAGAGGTAATCCGGCACTGCTTATTGCACTCAGACTTATTCCGGGTATGCCGGTCAACAGTATTTCGGGAATATATGGTTCATTCAACTTCGGTTACGGGAAATTTGTTCTGCTTTCGGTAATCGGTTTTTTGCCGAAGCTTATTTCATTTACTCTTGTGGGTCGGAATGTTTACGACCCTCTGTCGGCAGGCTTCCTGCTTCCGATTATGATACTTCTGGTGCTTACGGGTATCTGCCTTCTTTCTGTCAACGGAGTATGGACTACCGTAGAGAAAATTATGGAAACAGTTAACAATCATAAAAACACTTCAAAAGAAAGGAAGACCAAAAACAATGAAAACAGCTGATCTTAAATCAAGGCTTGCAGGCAGTGAATTTGATGCCGCACTTGCCGTGAATTATAAAAAAGAGGATATTGAGCTTCAGAAAGCAAGATATATCCGTATTGCCGAAAGCTTTGAAGAGCTTTACGGTGCAGACAGAGATGTTCAGGTGTTCAGTGCACCCGGCAGAACAGAGGTCTGCGGTAATCATACCGACCACAACCACGGCATCGTGCTTGCGGCAAGCGTTAACCTTGACGCTGTTGCGGTTGCAGGCAAAAACGACGAAAACATAGTGCGAGTCAAGTCCGAAGGCTACAAAATGGATGTCTGCGATCTTTCAGACTTAGGCGTTATGCCTGCCGAAAGAGGTAAATCCGCATCGCTTGTAAGAGGTGTTTGTGCAGGCTTTAAGAACAGAGGCTACAACATCGGCGGTTTTGATGCTGCAACGGCTTCGGATGTCTTGTCAGGTTCAGGTCTTTCGTCATCTGCGGCATTTGAGGTTCTTCTCGGCACAATGCTTAACTATCTTTACAACGACGGCAAAATCAGCCCCGTTGAAATTGCACAGATTGCCCAGTTTGCAGAGAATGAATATTTCGGAAAGCCCTGCGGTCTTATGGATCAGATGGCTTGTTCCGTCGGCGGCTTTGTTATGATTGATTTCAAGGATCCCTCTCAGCCTGTCATCAACAAGCTCAGCTTTGATTTCGGTTCCTGTGGTCACGCTCTCTGTATTGTTGACACAGGCGGAAACCACGCAGACCTTACCGACGAATATGCGGCAGTAAGAGGCGAGATGGAAACCGTTGCTTCAAAGTTCGGCAAGGCTGTGCTCAGAGATGTTGATAAAGCTGAGTTTGAAAAGAACATTTCCGTTGTCCGTGATTCTGCAGGTGACAGAGCAGTGCTCAGAGCTATGCATTTTTATAACGAAAACATAAGGGTTGCAAAGCAGGCGGAAGCTCTCGGTGCAGGCGATTTTGAAGCCTTCAAGGCACTCGTAATCGAAAGCGGCGCATCATCCTATATGTATAACCAGAATGTTTACACCTGTAAGGCACCTTCCGACCAGCCCGTAAGCCTTGCACTTGCAATCTGCCAGGATATTCTCAAGGGTAAGGGTGCATGGCGTGTTCACGGCGGCGGTTTTGCAGGCACAATCCAGGCATTTGTCCCCATGGAAGTTCTCGATGAATTCAAGTCGAAAATCTGCGCTGTTTTCGGCGAGAAATCCTGCTATGTACTTAACATCCGTCCCGAAGGCGGAATTAAGGTTATTTGATGAATTTTTGTGGGGGTGAGCCTGTATGCGGTGTTCATACGGGTGCACCCCTGAGTTGTTGGAAGGTATTTTTTTATGAATAACTACAGTGAAGTTTCCGCTTTGCTTGAAAAACTTTGCGGTGTAAGCGGAGTTTCGGGTGCGGAGAATGAAGCGGCGTCGGTTGCGGCAGAGCTTCTGAATGAATATATGCCCGTGAAAGTTGATGCTCTCGGCAGTGTTACGGGTACAACAGAGGGTGAGGGTCCTCACATTCTGCTTGATGCACATCTTGACCAGATAGGTCTTGTGGTAACGGCAATCGACGGTGACGGCTTTCTGAAGGTTACAAAGTGCGGCGGTGCGGATATCCGTGTGCTTGCCGCAGCAGAGGTTACGGTGCACGGAAAAGAAAAACTTTTCGGTGTTATAACCTCAACACCGCCCCATCTTTCCAAGTCCGAGGATACAAACAAGGCAAAGGGCTTTGATGATATTGCTGTTGATATAGGTATGAGCCGTGACGAGGCTGTGAAATATGTTTCTCTCGGTGACAGAATAACCTTTAACGGTGAATACAAGCATCTGCTGGGAAACAGAATATGCTCTCCCTCTGTTGACGACAGAGCAGGTGTTGCAGCGATTCTCAGATGTCTGCAAATCCTTAAAGACAAACAGCACGGTTGTAAAATCAGTGTTCTTTTCTCCGTGCAGGAGGAAACGGGCGGAAGCGGTGCATCGGCAGGCGCGTTTGCCGCGCAGGCGGATGAAGCAATAGCTGTTGATGTGAGCTTTGCAAAAGCACCGTCGCTCAGCGGTGATAAATACGCAACTCTCGGCGGCGGTGCAATGATAGGTTACGGCCCGTCACTTGACTTTGCAATGAGCAAAAAGCTTGCTGAAATTGCAGAGAAAAACGGAATTGCAAATCAGCCCGAGGTTATGGGCGGCAGGACGGGCACAAACTGCGACAATATTCAGATTGCAGGCAAAGGTGTTAAAACCGCACTTGTTTCCGTACCTCTGAGGAATATGCATACGGCCGCAGAGGTGTGCGACCTTGCGGATGTTGAAAGCACGGCAAGGCTCATTGCCGCATACATTGCCGAAAGGGGTGCTGCAAATGCTTGAAATGATTAAAGAACTCTGCGCCCTTCCAGGTATATCGGGCAGAGAAAATGCGGTGCGTGACTATATAATTAAAAAAATCGAAGGCTATGCCGAATACAGTATTGACCCTCTGGGTAATCTTCTTGTGTTCAAAAAAGGCAGAAAGCCTGCAAACAAAAAGGTTATGCTGGATGCCCATATGGATGAGGTAGGCTTGATAATAACCGCAATCACCTCCGAGGGCTACCTTCATTTCACCAAGGTAGGCGGTATCGATACCCGTGTTATTCTGGGCAGAACCGTCAAAGTGGGCGAGAAGGCAGTTAACGGAGTTATCGGCATAAAACCCGGTCATCTTGTGGCGGAAAATGCTTTGGCGGACATTCCGGGTGCAGATGAGTTATATATTGACATCGGTGCTTCAAGCCGTGAAGAAGCGGCTGAGTACGTAAGCCTCGGCGATTCCGCCTGGTTTGCAGGTGGTTTTGTTGAATTCGGCGAAGGCTTTGTAAAATCAAAAGCACTTGACGACAGAGTGGGCTGTGCAATTCTCATTGAGATGATAAGAAGTGAGCTTGAATACGATGCCTGGTTCTCTTTCAGCGTTCAGGAAGAAATCGGTACAAGAGGCGCACAGACCGCCGCATTCAGTATTGCGCCAGATTACGCAGTGGTTGTTGAAACTACAACTGCTGCCGATATTTCAGGCGTAAAAGACGAAAAAAGAGTGTGTATCTGCGGTAAGGGAGGTACGGTTTCCTTTATGGACAGAAGCACACTTTACAGCAAAGAACTTTTTGACAGAGCTTTTGAAATCGCAAAGGACAAAGACATTGCAATTCAGCCCAAAACTATGGTGGCGGGCGGCAACGATGCAGGAGCAATTCATAAAAGCAGGGGAGGCGTCAAGGTGCTGACGGTTTCCGTGCCTTGCAGATATCTTCATTCTCCCGGCGGTGTCATAAAATACAGTGATGCAGAAGAAAGCCTGAAACTTGTGAAAGCACTTGCTGAGGATTTTGCAAAATGATAACTCTTGTAAGCGATATATGTGAGCTTGATTTTCTGCCTGCCGATCCATACGGTGCAAGAATTTCAGCCCTTGCAGATACCTACGGCACAGCCTATGATTTTGCGCTTTTCTGGGTGCAGAAGATTGACGGTAAGTCTGTTGCGGCAATAAGCAGGATTGACGGTAATGCAACTCTTTGCTGTTGCGAAGATGCGGATTTTGAGGAGATTTCGGATTTTCTGAAAGCATCGGGTTATTCAACCCTGACATACGATATGAAATTTTCCGGAAAGCTGGGTATCATACCGCAAAAAAACTCTTTCACCGTGAAATATACGGGCGGTGCATCGGTGTGCGAAGATATCCTTTCTGACTATGACAAGAAAGAAATATATTCTCTTCTGTGTGAATGCGGTTTTGAACTCGGTGATTACGGTGCCTTTCTTGCGGATGTTTGCTCAAGGCTGAATAAATCCACGGCATCGCTTGCAGCAGCGGAATGTGACGGCAGACTGTGTGCCTGTGCATTTGCACTTTTTGAGGGCAGAAAAAGCGTTCTTCTCGGTGCGGTGGGTACAAGCCCTGCCGCAAGAGGCAGAGGGCATGCATCAAAGCTGGTTGGTACTCTTGCCGAAATGAAAAAGGATAAGGAAGTATTTCTTTTCTGCCGTAACGATTCGCTGGCGGATTTCTATTCGAAAATCGGGTTCGAAATTTGCGGCAAGTGGGCAATACACGCAATAAACTGAGGAGGGAATCATATGTCGCCGTTCTGTATTGTTCTTGCGGTGCTGACGGTTGCTTTTGCGTCAGGCTGTATTGCACTGCGGCGTAAAAACAAGGCGTTCGAAGGTATGCTGTGCAAGTTTATGGCAAGCTTCGGCTTTATTTCCGTAGCGGTTGTAGGATATTCAATGAATCCCGTGGATACATATTATTTCTGCCTTGTATGTTTTGCGTTGATGTTCGGATTCTGCGGTGATATCCTTTTGGGCATAAAAGAAATTGCGCCTACCTTCAGAGGTAAGCTGGTGCCTCTCGGACTGCTTTATTTTCTTGCGGGTCATATATTCTATCTGTGCGCATTCATAAGGGCAAGCAGTTTCAGCTTAACAGCTTTGGTTGTGGGGCTTGTTTTCGGTGTCGGTGCTTTTATCACAATAAAGGTGCTGAAGATGAAGGCAGACGGCAAAATGCGTGTTATTATGTCGGTTTATTATGCGGCGCTTGCTTTCAAGGCGGCATCCGCATTGAATCTTGCTCTTTCGGGCGGTCAGACGGCATATTGGTCTGCGTTTGCAGGTGCGGTTTTATTTATATTGAGTGATACTTGCCTTGGTTTACTTTATTTTACGCCGGTCAAAAAGAAAAATGTTTTTGTTACAGCGGAACTTTCGACCTATTATGCGGCGCAGATTTTGCTTGCAATGTCAGTAGCGTTGCTAAAATAAAAATTCAAAGGAGAAAACAACGATGCTCAGTAAATTTTTAATCACAATTATGGTGCTCTTTATGCCGCTTGTATCGTCTTTCGGCGGACTTTCTTTTGAAGTTCCGTTTATCAGCGACAGTGCCCGAATCGTTTACAGCTACGATAACGAAAATCCCGGCTCAGCCGCAGGTACCGTTACCGTTGCTGCAAAGCTTGACGGTAACTATGACCTTTATTGGGGTGATGCTGACGGCGAAAAGCTCAGCGAAGACGTAGGCGGCTACACGGTTTATTACAGTGAGTTTGCCGAAGTTGATGTTGACGGCGGTGAAGGCAGTGCGGATATTTATGATTTCACCGCAATTCCCGAAGGTGCTGAAACCGTGCTTGCGTACAGATGCGGTTTTCTTGCAGGTGAAATCGAAATCCCCGACGGCAAGGTTGCGGATAACGGCGAAATGCTTTATTCCTTCGGAGCGCTCAGCGACGTGCATTTCAACAGATACAACGGTTCGCTTACCGGTGACGATGCCTGCCTTACTTTCCCTAATGCACTTAATTTTCTTGACAAACTTGGTGTTGAGGCTGTCGGCATTTCAGGAGATATTTCTGCAGACGGCGAGAGAAATGCTTTTGAAAAATTCAACACAATTGCTTCGGCGTACGATTTCCCGGTGTATACCTGCACAGGTAACCACGACGTAAGCAGTGACTATACACTTGCTAACTGGCAGGAACTTATCAACACCGGTGTTTATGGTGAAAACAAAGCAGACGGTGTTAAGGATGTTGCTTCAAACGGTCTGGATTTTGTTTATGCACCTGAAAGTCTTGGCGGAGATGCTTTTATTTTCCTTTCGCAGTATCAGTGGGATTACGGCGAAGCGCACAGCCGTATTCTGACAGATGCACAGCTTGATTGGCTTGAAGGTCAGCTTGAAACATATAAAGACAGAAGCGTTTATCTTTTCTTCCACACTTTCCTTAACAATCCCATCGAAGGTGAAAATCCCCATATGGGCGAAGGAAACCTTGAAAACAACGTCGGACGTCATTACAATCTTGCTTTTACGGAAGGCTGTCCCGACGAAATACGTTTTGAAGATATGATGGATAAATATGAAAATGTTGTTTTCTTCAACGGACATTCACACTGGGCATACGACATGCAGGAGCTTAATCCTCAGCTCAATATAACAAATTACGGCGGCGAGTATGCAACAATGGTCCACATTTCAAGTGTATCATCGCCCAGAAGAACAACGCCGAATATTGATGATTCCTCAGAGCACTATATGCGTTCCTCCGAGGGTACTCTTGTTGAGGTTTATGAAGACAGAATCGTATTTACCGCTTGCGAATTCCTTAAAGGTCAGTTCCTTTCATATGCAACATATGTAGTTGAAAGATAACGGAAAAGAGGCTGTGTGAACAGCCTCTTTCTTTATGCCCTGTTGTTATCTTTTATTTTTTTGATTGCACCTTTTTCAAGACGTGAAACCTGAGCCTGGGATATGCCGATTTCACTTGCGACCTCCATCTGGGTTTTACCTTGCATAAACCTGAGTGAAAGTATCTTTTTTTCACGGCTGTTAAGATTTTTTATTGCCTGTTTCAGCAGTATTTCGTCAAGCCAGCTTTCGTCGGTTTCCGTGTCGCCTATCTGGTCCATAACATAAATGGTGTCGCCTCCGTCGGAATAAACCGGCTCGCTCAGTGAAACGGGTTCGACTATTGCGTCCAGAGCGATAATAACGCTTTCTTTTGAAATTCCCAGCTCTTTTGCGATTTCTTCCGGAGTGGGGTCCCGCTCAAGCTCGTTGATAAGCCTTTCTCTCACCTGCATAGCGTGGTAAGCTGTATCTCTTACGGAGCGGCTGACCCTGACAGGATTGTTATCTCTCAGATGACGCCTTACTTCGCCGATTATCATAGGGCAGGCGTAGGTGCTGAAACGCACATCCAGGTTCATGTCAAAATTATCAATGGCTTTTATCAGACCTATACAGCCCACCTGGAAAAGGTCGTCGGGATTTTCGCCTCTGTTTGAAAATCTCTGAATAACGCTGAGCACAAGCCGCAGGTTGCCCGTCACAAGCTCGTCCCGTGCCTTTTTGTCGCCTGCTCTTGCTTTCTTGAGCAGGTCCATTTTTTCACTTTCCTTCAACACTTTCAGTTTGGCGGTGTTGACTCCGCAGATTTCAACCTTGCTGAATTGCAAAAAATCACCCCGATACAGTTAATGGCAATAAAAGTATTGCCCGTTTGTACCGGGGTTATTATTCTATTTACTTGATTTCGTATGTAATGTTCAAATCAGCATCAACCGTTACGCTAACTGTTACCGTTTCAATAACTTCACAGCGATTCATGTCAATGTAGAAACCGTCTTTGTCTGCGATGATGGGATACATATCAAGTTTTTCAAGCTTAAATTCAGCCGTACCTTCCTTGAGAGCCTCAATAACAACCGTGCTTGTTCCGTCAACGGGAACCTTGCCCAGCAATTCTTCAAAAATGGCTGTCAAATCTGACGAGAATATATTCTCGGGAAGATACACACTTCCGTAAGTGTCGGATGTCAGATAGATGTTTATTATTTCCGCAGCATTGCTTTCGCTGTTATCTTCGGCAACTCTCCACATTTCAAGCTTTGAAAAATCGGCGGGAAGCTCAACCTTTGCAAGTCTGCTTTCGTCTGTGTAAGAAATTGTTCCGTCTTTTTTGAGAGTGTAAGCCTTGAACTGAGTTTCGAGGGGGGTGCCGTCTTTGTCGTAATATGTGAAAAGTGTTGCATATTTTTCGTCGGTCATTGATGTGTTGATAACGTCAAAGGTGCAGACACCGTTTATTGTTTGAGGGTCGGATGCAAGTGCAGGCTCCCAATCGGATAAGCCCATACTCCAATAACCGCCTTCAACGGGAGTTTCCGCGGTGAGTGTTATACCTTCGTCATATCCTATGTATGTACCGAAATCGTAAAGCACATAAATCTGATAAAACTCCGTTTTACCGTTATAAGGGTTGATTTCAGCGGCTGAATAAATTATACATTGGGTGGTTTCGCCTCTTTTGTTTGTAAGAGTTACTTCTGTCTGACCTTCGCTTATGCCTTCCAGCACGAAGGTCTGAATTGTGCTGCCTGTTTTTTCGCTTTTTACAACTGCGATGCTGTCGTCTTCAATATCGCATTCCCACACATAGCCTCTCTCTTCGTTGCAGGTTACCATCAGCGTGCAGAGGTTGTTTCCGAAAAGCACGGTAAAAAATGATGAAATCGAAAAGAAAAACGCTAAAATTGCATACAAAAAGTTAAACACAAATTTTCCTCCTTTGTATTCCTTGTACTTTAATTTTAGGATAAATGGAACAATTTGTCAATACGCAAAAGTTCCACCTGTGCACAACATAATTATAGAACTGATAAGTTCTAATGTCAATAGTATCTTTCAGTTCTATGATATATTCGAGTCGAAAAGGTGGTAAATGCATATGAATTATTATCAGAGACTCAGAGATATCAGGGAGGATAACGACCTGACCCAGGAGGAAGTTGCAAAGGTGCTCAATATTCAGCAGACCCAGTACAGCCGTTATGAACGAGGTGCTGCACAGATGGGGATAGACAAGTATATTACTCTTGCGAAATACTACAATGTATCGCTTGACTATATTGCAGGCATCATCGATGAACCGAAAAAGATAAAATAGCAGGAAAAATTTTAAAAAACAAAAATTGAGCAAAACAGAGAAAAAACGAGTATTAATAAGCAAATTGAAGAAAAATATTTGGCAAATCCGAATTGTAACGGAATTTTCACGGATTTGTTAAAAAAATTGTTGACATTTGCAAGTTTTTGCTCTATATTTTATTATATTATAATAAGCCGTGGTGCCGCATTTGCGGTAAGGGCAGAGAGGGGCTGCATAATTGAAAAAAAATGCCATTATCGATTTGAAAAACATTTCCGTTACATTCGGGAATAATCAGGTACTTAAAAACCTTAACCTTTACATCCGTGATAAGGAGTTTATAACTTTTCTGGGTCCCTCGGGCTGCGGAAAAACAACAACACTCCGTATTATTGCAGGCTTTATTCAGCCTGATGAGGGTGAGGTTATTTTTGAAGATAAAGTAATCAATAGTGTTCCTCCCCACAAAAGGCAGGTTAACACTATTTTTCAGCGTTATGCCCTTTTTCCTCACCTTAATGTTTATGAAAACGTTGCTTTCGGTCTGAGAATTAAAAAAGTGCCCGAAAAGCAGATAAAAGAAACCGTTGAAGAAATGCTTGCACTTGTTAACCTTACGGGTTTCAACAAGCGTAATATCAATTCGCTTTCAGGCGGTCAGCAGCAGAGAGTTGCCATAGCAAGAGCTCTTGCTGTAAAGCCCCGCGTGCTTTTGCTTGACGAGCCTCTGGGTGCTCTTGACCTCAAACTCCGTAAGGATATGCAGGTTGAGCTTAAAAACATTCAGCAAAGGCTGGGTATAACATTTATTTATGTTACCCACGACCAGGAAGAAGCACTTTCAATGTCTGATACAGTAGTTGTTATGGACGGCGGTGTTATTCAGCAAATCGGTTCGCCTCTTGATATTTACAACGAGCCCAAGAACGCTTTTGTTGCGGATTTCATCGGTGAAAGTAATATTCTTGACGGTGTTATGATTGATGACTGCCTTGTTGATTTTTCAGGTCACCGTTTTGAGTGTCTTGATAAAGGCTTCGGCAAAAACGAAGCAGTTGACGTTGTTGTGCGTCCCGAAGATGTTGATGTTGTTGAGCCTGAAAAGGGAATGCTTTGCGGTGTGGTAACCTCCGTTACCTTCAAAGGCGTGCATTTTGAGATTATCGTTGATATCGGCGGCTTCAAATGGATGATTCAGACAACCGATTATCAGCCCGAGGGTGCAAAAATCGGTCTGTTTATCGAGCCCGATGCAATTCACATTATGAAAAAATCTGAATATTCGGGCATTTACGGCGATTACAGCTCATTCAGTGAAGAATTTGACGAGCTTTCAAACGCAGAGGAGGCAGAGGAATGAACAATCGATCAACTCTCGGCTCAAAGCTTGTTGCTTCGCCTTATATTGTGTGGTCGGTGCTGTTCATAGTTGCTCCGCTGATTTTTGTTGTATATTACTCGTTTACCGATGCCTCAGGTGCTTTCACATCAGAGAATATCACTGCACTGAGCAAATATGCTCCCACATTTCTTCGCTCTATATGGTTCGGAATTGTGGCAACGCTTATCTGCCTTGTGATTGCATTTCCTCTTGCGTATTTTATTTCGCAAAGCACCGAAAAGGTTCAGCGCACAATGGTTATGCTTGTTATGCTTCCTATGTGGATGAGCTTTCTTATCAGAACCTATTCGTGGATGGCACTTCTGCAGGATACGGGTATCATCAACTCCCTGCTTGGTAAAATCGGCATTGATCCCATACATATGATTAACACCGAGGGTGCAGTTATTTTAGGTATGGTTTATAACTTTCTGCCCTATATGATACTGCCCATATACTCCGTTATGGCAAAGCTTGACCACAGTATGGTTGAAGCCTGTCAGGATCTCGGCGGCAACAGACTTACGGTTATCCGCAGATGCATTATTCCCATGAGTATGCCCGGTATAGTTTCGGGAATCACAATGGTTTTTGTGCCTTCCGTAAGTACATTCTATATTTCACAGAAGCTCGGCGGCGGATCATTTGACCTTATCGGTGATGTTATCGAAAGGCAGTTCCAGCAGTCATATAACTACAATCTGGGTGCATCCCTTTCACTTGTTCTTATGGTGCTTATTCTTATCTGTATGGCGGTTATGAACCGCTTTTCGGGTGATGAGGAGGGCATGGTTATATGAAAGTTGCTTCAAAGATTTATACAACGCTCGTTTTCCTTTTTCTCTATGCACCCATTATCGTTATGATAGTTTTTTCATTTAACGGTACAAGCAGCACCAGTGTGCTTTCCGGCTTTTCGCTTCAGTGGTACAAGGCACTGCTTGAAGACGAAACAACGCTTAAGGCACTGTCCAATACCGTTGTGCTTGCAGTGTGTTCATCGCTTATTGCAACGGTGCTGGGCACTGCGGCTGCGGTGGGTATTGATAAGTTCAGAAAAGGTCCTGCCCGTTCGGGTATTATGGCTGTAACCAATATCCCTATGATGAACCCCGAAATCGTAACAGGTATCTCAATGATGCTTCTTTTCGTTTTTGTGGGCAAACTGGTAGGCATTGATTCTGTTCTGGGCTTCGGAACACTGCTTATTGCTCATGTTACTTTTAACCTGCCTTACATTATTCTCAATGTTCTGCCCAAGCTTCGTCAGACGGACAGAAACCTTGCAGAAGCTGCTCAGGATTTGGGCTGCAAACCCGTTTTCGCATTTTTCAAGGTTGTTCTGCCTTCCATTATGCCGGGTATGATTACGGGTATGATTACGGCGTTCACACTTTCGCTGGATGATTTCATAATCAGCTATTTCACCAGCGGACCGGGCTTCCAGACCCTTCCCATTGCTATTTTCTCAATGACAAAGAAAAGGGTAAAGCCCGATATGTATGCACTTTCTGCTTTGATTTTTGTAAGCATTCTCTTGCTGCTTATTCTCTACAATGTGGCACAGGCAAAGAGCGAAGAAAAATCAAAGAAGAAATAAGGAGTGGTTTTGTTGAAAAAAAGAATTACATCCGTGCTTTTTGCGCTGATGTTTGCACTTCTGCCCCCGGGCACCGCATTTGCGGCAGAGCAGAGCGATATAAGTGCCCTCAGAGGTACAAAGCTTTATGTCTATAACTGGGGCGAATATATTTCCGACGGTGCAGACGGTACTCTTGATGTAAACAAAGCTTTTGAAGAAAAATACGGCATAGAAGTTGTCTATGATACCTTCGACAATAACGAGGTTATGTATTCAAAGCTCAAAAGCGGCGGTGTTTCATACGATATCGTAATTCCCTCGGATTATATGATTCAGAGAATGATTGCAGAGGGTATGCTGGATAAAATTGATTTTTCCAACATTCCCAACTATAAGTACATTCCTGAAAAATATAAGAATCTTGCACACGACCCCCGAAACGAATATTCCGTACCCTATACCGTAGGTATGGTAGGTCTTATCTACAATACTGAAATGGTAGATGAAGCCCCCGACAGCTGGACCGCACTGTGGGATGAAAACTACGCAAACAGCGTTCTTATGATTAACAATCCCCGTGATGCTTTTGCCATTGCGCAGAGCATTCTCGGTATGGATTTCAACAATGAGTCGGAAGTTTCGTGGCGTGTTGCGGCAGAGCTTCTCAAGGAACAGAAAAGTATTTCCCCCGCTTATGTAAATGATGAAATATTCCTTAAAATGGAGTCGGGCGAAGCGGCGCTTGCTCCCTACTACGCAGGCGATTTTCTTACTATGCAGGAGAATAATCCCGACCTTGATTTTGTTTATCCCAGGGAAGGCGTTAACTTCTTTGTTGATGCGGCCTGCATACTCAAGGATGCACAGAATAAGCTTGCGGCTGAGCTTTACATAAACTTTCTGCTTGAGCCCGATGTGGCGCTTGCCAATGCGGAATACATCTGCTATGCAAGCCCTCATACCGAAGTTTATTCAAATCCCGAATATTCATTCTATGAGGATGAAATACTTTACCCAGAAGACGGAAAGTTCAAAACCCAGCTTTTCCTCAACCTCAACCCTGAAACGCTGGCACTTATGAGCACTCTTTGGGATGATGTCAAAAATCACGTGCCTTCTCCCGCTTCAAGCAACCGCGCATTTTTCTTCGGCGGTGCAACTCAGGCTGTTGCGGATGACGGTGAGGTTATGACTCCCGAAGCGAGAAAGTATGCACTGTATATCGGTATTTTCGTACTTATCTGTTTGGCATATATCGTTTTCAGATACGCACGCAAAAAATACCGCGAAAAGGTTTAAATTCAGGAGGATTCTATGTCTGAAAAAAGAAGCAGCTTTACCGGTAAAATAGGCTTCGTGCTTGCGGCGGCAGGCTCGGCGGTAGGGCTTGGTAACATCTGGCGATTCCCTTATCTTGCAGCTAAATACGGCGGCGGAATATTCCTGCTTGTCTATCTCATTCTTGCGGTAACCTTCGGCTTTGCCCTTATGGTGGCTGAAATTGCACTTGGCAGAAAAACCGGTCAGAGTGCCATTACTGCATTCAAATCACTTGACAAGAGATTTTCTTTCGTTGGTGTGCTTGCGGCGCTTATTCCCGCACTCATTCTTCCTTATTATTCGGTTATCGGCGGTTGGGTAACAAAATATCTTGCCGTGTTTGCAAGCGGCGGCGCATCTGCCGCGGCAGCTGACGATTATTTCACAGGCTTTATTTCAAAGCCTGTTGAGCCTGTCGGTTGGTTCCTGATATTTATTGCGCTTACCGCACTTATTGTTCTTCTCGGCGTTGAAAAGGGTGTTGAAAAGGTAAGCAAGGTTATGATGCCTGTGCTTGTTGTACTGACCCTTTTTATTGCAATCTATGCAATGTTTATGCCCGGTGCATTGGAAGGTGTAAAGTATTACCTCACACCCGATTTCAGTAAATTCTCGGCAACAACCGTTCTTGCGGCAATGGGTCAGCTTTTCTATTCAATGAGCCTTGCCATGGGTATTATGATTACCTACGGTTCATATATGAAAAAGGATGTTAACCTTGAAAAATCCGTAAGACAGATTGAACTTTTTGATACGGGCATTGCATTCCTTGCAGGTCTTATGATTATCCCTGCAGTGTTTGCTTTCTCGGGCGGAGATGAAGCAGCTCTCGGCAAAGGTCCCAGCCTTA